>NZ_MPZN01000062.1 GCF_002936985.1 Microterricola pindariensis
GGGCCGTATCGAGACCCGGTTTCCAGCGAGAAACCGAGCCCCGCACGAGGTCTCGATACGCTCGTTCCTCGCTACTCGACCAACGGATCGGGCTGGCGGCGGAGGCTAGGCGAGCGGCTCCAGCCGCACCTCGTGCAGCACGGCGCCGGAGAGGTCGCGCATGGTCAGCACCAGCTCGCCGGCGTCCGCCACGCCCTCGACCCAGGTCGCCGCCTCCTTCGAGCGGGCACTGGCATCCGGGCCGCCGCTGACGAGCTGGGCGTAGCCGAACTCGTCGCTCGGCGGGATCGAGGCCGTCTCGTGCATGTGCCCGGACACCACGATCTGGGCGCCCCACGCGCTGAGCGCGCCGTCCCACTCGTCGCGGCTCATCTTGCTGAAGCTGTCGTAGCCGCCGTGCTCGTAGTCGACCTCGTGCTCGTCCACCCAGCGCAGCGGGATGTGGCAGAACACCACCCGGTAGGGGGCGTCGCGGATCTCGGGGCGGGCGGTCGCCTCGCGCAGCCATTCCGCCTGCTCGGCGCGGAGCGCCTCGAACGCGACCCGGCCCTTGAAGCTCGGATGCCCGTCGGGCTTGTCCTCGCCGGTGTGCAGCACGATGCCGGCGACCGGGCCCACGCGGAACGCCGTGTACGGCCGCCCCTCCGGCGTGGCCACGTACTCCTGCAGCTGGTAGGCCCAGGTTCCGCGCACGTCGTGGTTGCCGAGCGAGATCGTGAGCGGGCGGCCGCGGCTCACATCGCAGCCGGCCGGGTCCAGCACCGTGTCGACGAAGGTCGACGGGTGCTTCCAGTCGTTGCAGAGGTCGCCGTTCCAGATCAGCATGTCGACCTCTGGCGTCGCGGCGTGCAGCGCCCGCAGGGTCTTCTTGTGGCGGTGCGTGTCGTTCCACACGGCGAAGTGCGCGCTGCCCGCCGCCGGGTCGAGCGTGCGCACGGTCTTCCACTCGCTCTCGTGGCGCTCGGCCCCGCCCTTCACGCCCCTGCCGGTGACGGCCTCGGTCACGGCGCGCACGCGCACCTCGGCGCCGGCCGGCATCCCGTTCAGTCGCACCCGCAGCACCCGGTCGCTCTGCGGAACCATGCCGAAGGCGTCGGAGTACGCCACGCCTGCCTCCTCGCCCGTGGACCACTCCACCCGCCCGCGGCTCAGCCGGCTGACGCCCCAGACCACCTCGAAGCCGTCGGATCGGGGCGCCATGATGACGGCCGGGCTGGTCACGAGAGGTTTCTTCATCGCGTCTCCTCGCTGAGTTCAGGGGTGCCGGGCACGGGGGCGTCCAGCTCTAGCACGAAGCGGAACCGCAGGTCGTCGTCGAACCACATGGTGAAGTTCGTCCCCCAGACATTGTTGTGCAGGTTGACGTGGAATCCGTCGCCCGGCTCCGGCACGGCGTTGTCGTAGTGCAGCAGCCGGGGCTCGCCGACGGCCACGAGGGCCGCGTCCAGCGGGCGCAGGCTGAAGCCGGCCGGGCGCGCGGCGCTGGGGTCGCTGGCCCGGTGGTTCACCGCGCTCACCGCGTGCAGGCTGCGGTTGCCGTTCCGCACGACATCCTGCGGGTCGACCGCCGTGCCCAGCTTGTCGAGCCGCCAGGCGCCGGGGTCGGTGCGCGGCCGGAAGCTCAGCCAGCTGGCCTCCGGCAGCCGGGAGGCGTCCTTGCCCACGAGGTCGAGGGTGATCTGGATCGGGCCGGGCCGGTGCGGGAAGCGGTAGGACAGACGGATGTCGCGCGCGCCGCCCCAGAGCTCGCTCGCCGCGGTCGGCAGCTCGAGGCGCAGCGTCACCGTGGTGGCCGCCTCCTCGTCCAGCCGCGCCGCCCCGACGCAGCGGGGCGTGAACACTCTGGCCGGCAGCGTCTCGGCGATGGCGAGGCCGGGCTTGGACTGGTCGGGGATCGACCAGAACCCGTTCTCGGCGATGTTGCGGCAGTACTCGTCCATCCAGAGCCGCTCGTCGCGCTCGTCAAAGGTCTGGTAGCGGTAGGCGGCGAGCGGGTGCTCCGGCCCCGCCCACTCGGTTCCCTGCGCGTCGATGAGCGAGATCAGCGCCCCGTCGCCTCCGAAGCGGACCTGGTAGGCCCCGACGCCGTGCGCGGCGGCCGCGTCGATCTCGACCTCGCTCCACGCGGTGCCCGGCCAATCATCGCCGTCGGGGCGGCAACGCTCCAACGCCGCCGCCGCCTGGGCGCGGCGCTTCGGAGTGAGGGCCGCGAGCGCGCGGTCGATGTGGGCCCGCTGCTCGGCCCACGATCCCTCGAAGGCCGAGTAGCTGAGCCCCTCAGGGCGCGGGTGCTCGGTGTACGCCCAGGCGTAGAGCTCGAACTCGGCCGGGTTCAGGCCCGTGTCGATCCGGTCGGCAGCGCGGGCCCGTGTGAAGTCGGCCTTCTCGTAGTTGACGTAATCGGGCAGATAGGTCTTCAGATCCTGCCCCCAGGTGTGCTCGGGCACGAGCAGCAGGCCGTCGCTGAAGGCGTCGCACTCCGGCGTGCCCGGCACGAGCTCGCCGGACGCGACCCACTTGCTGCGCAGGCGCATCAGCTCGCGCAGCCGGGCGGTGAGCACCGGGTCACTGCCGACGCCGTGGATCCAGGAGTCGCCGATCTCCTGCTCGAGCACCGGCAGGCTCGCCCGCACCGCGAGAACGGCCGCCGCGAAGGCGTCCAGCGTCGAGGCGATGATCCGGGCGCCGGGGTATGCGGCGGCGAGCCCGGCGAAGAGCTCCTCGACGTCCTCCGCGGAGGGCGGCCCAAAGTTGTCCCCGGTGTGCGCCAGGTGCAGGGCATCCTCGCCGCCGGGCACCAAGGCCACGCCGAACTCGGTGTCGGCGCCGTAGCTCTGCGCGTAGTTGACGACGACCTCGCTCCCGTCTGGCGCCCGCCAGACGAAGAACTCCGGCACCTCGGGCACGGCGGAGGCCCCGTTGACGCCGAGGTGCAGGTATTCCAGGCCGGCGCGCTGCAGGAACGGGACGAGGCCGATCGTGTGGCCGGGGACATCCGTCATCTTGGCCGCGATGGTGTGCTGCCCGAAGCGGGCGTCGAGCGCGCGCCCGATGGAGATGCCGTGCTCGAGCAGGCCGGCGTCCATCGACTCGGTGTGCGTCGTCATGGGCAGGCCGTGCCAGCGCACCTGCCCGGCCTGGATGGCGGCCTCCAGCGCGGCGCGCTCCTCTGCACTGCCGAGCCGCAGGGCCTCGTGGATCAGCCACGAGCCCGTCGTCCAGATGAAGCGGGCTGCTCCCCCGCGGCGTTCGAGCTCTGCCGACAGTTCGATCGCGCGCGGCAGGAACTCGTGCACGTAGCGGTCGGTGACGTTCCTCGCCGTGTCGGTGAAACCCAAGTCCAAGTGGGTTTTGAAGATAACGTGGACGGTTGAGACCACCCGCGGCTCCTTTGCTCAAGCGGATCTGAAAATTCTGTTTGCGTAAACATGAAGCTACCCCTTACAGTCATGTCAACGCAAACATTCACGAAGGAGTGAGGCGAATGACGAAGCCGTCACACGCACCGAGAGGCAGCGTGACCCCCGCATGACGACGGGCACGCTCAACACCGAATTGGTCGTAACCGGCCGGCCGAAGGCTGGCTCGACGCTGAAGCCACGCACCACGCACCGCCGGCGCGACTGGTCTGGCTGGATCTTCGTCGGCCCCTTCATGGCCGTGTTCGTGCTGGTCCTGATCGCCCCGCTCGTCTACGCGATCTACCTCAGCCTGTTCCGCGAGACCCTGGTCGGCGGCAACTCTTTCGTCGGCCTGGAGAACTACGCCCAGGCGCTGACCGACTCGAAGTTCTGGGACGGCCTGCTGCGGGTCACCATCTTCCTGTTCGTGCAGGTGCCGATCATGCTGGGGCTCTCGCTCTTCGTGGCGCTCGCCCTCGACAGCATGCGGCTGCGCTGGGTCTCGCTGTTCCGGCTCTCGATCTTCCTGCCGTACGCCGTTCCGGGCGTCGTGGCGGTGATGATCTGGGGCTACATGTACGGATCACAGTTCGGCCTGATCGCCGACCTCAACGATCTGCTCGGCTTCAAGCTGCCAGAGCCGCTCTCGAACAGCTTCCTGATGGTGGCCATCGGCAACATCGTCACGTGGGAGTTCGTCGGCTACAACATGCTGATCTTCTACTCCGGGCTCAAGGCGATTCCGCAGGAACTCTATGAGGCGGCGGAGATCGACGGCGCCGGTCCGTTCCGCACCATCTTCAGCATCAAGCTCCCCGGCATCCGCGGGCCGCTCATCATCGCGACGCTGTTCTCGATCATCGGCAGCTTCCAGCTGTTCAACGAGCCCCAGATGCTCCGCGCGATCGCCCCGAACCTGATCACCAGCTACTTCACCCCGAACATCTACGCCTTCAACCTCTCGTTCTCCGGCTCCATGTTCAACTACGCCGCGGCGATCGCCATCCTCTCCGGCATCATCACGATGGTCTTCGCCTTCATCGCGCAGAACCCGGAGGGCTTCACGTTCAAGAAGAAGAAGTCCATGAGCACAGTGGAGGAGCAGGCATGAGCGCCGCAGAATCGGTGACCCGCTCTGGCACGGCGCCGAGCCGGCTGGCAAGCGGCCAGGTTGCCCCAGCCGCGCGCACCCCGAAGCGCAAGCCCGGCGGGTCGCGGCACCAGCGGGCGTCCGTCACGCTGACCGTGCTGATGACGGCAATGCTGTTGTACTGCGTCGTGCCGCTGTTCTGGCTGATCGCCAACGCGAGCAAAACGCGGGACAAGCTGTACAACTCGTTCTCGCTCTGGTTCGCAGGCGACTTCGCGCTGTTCGACAACATCGGCAAGGTCCTGACCTACAACGACGGCATCTTCGTGCGCTGGTTCGGCAACACGATCATGTACGTCGTGGTCGGGGCCGGAGGGGCGACGCTGCTGGCCACGCTGGCCGGGTACGGGCTCGCGAAGTACCGCTTCCCCGGGCGCAGGCTCGTGCTCGCCGTCATCCTGGGCGCCATCGCCGTTCCCATGACCGCACTCGCGGTGCCGCAGTTCCTGCTGTTCAGCAAGCTGCAGCTGACCAACACCCCGTGGTCCGTGATCATCCCGTCGATGGTGAGCGCCTTCGGCCTCTATCTGGTCTGGGTCTATGCGGCCGAGGCGATTCCCGACGAGCTGCTCGAGGCCGCCCGGCTCGACGGCGCGAGCGAGCTGCGCATCTTCTTCTCCATCTCGCTGCGTCAGCTCGCACCGGCGCTGATCACGGTGCTGATGTTCACGGTTGTCGCAACCTGGAACAACTACTTCCTGCCGTTGATCATGTTGAGCGACCAGCAGTGGTACCCGCTCACGGTCGGCCTCAGCCAGTGGGCCTCGGCCTCCAGCTCGATCGGCGCCGAGGCGATCCCCGAGCTCGTCATCACGGCGTCGCTTCTCACCGTCGTCCCGATCGCCGGCGCCTTCCTCTACCTGCAGCGCTACTGGCAGTCCGGCCTGTCGGCCGGCGCCGTGAAGTAGCGCAGGCGGCCCCAGCTTTTTCACCCCCACACGCACCACCCTCCACACCACGAAAGGAAACACAATGAAGAACTCCCACAGCAACTGGATGAGGATGGGTGCCGTGCTCGGCGCGAGCGCCCTTCTCCTCGGAACGATGGCCGGCTGCGCCGCAGACAGCGGATCGGGCGCGCCGGAGGACGTCGACGCGGCCCTCCAGGAAGAGACGACGCTGACCTGGTGGACCTGGGGCGACGACACCCAGGAGATGGCGGACGCCTTCACCAAGGAGAACCCGAAGATCAAGATCGAGGTTGTCAAGATGGACAACCCCGACGCCGTCGTCACCAAGCTGCAGAACGCGGTCAAGGCGGGCACCGGCGCCCCCGACCTCGTTCCGGCCGAGTACCAGACCATCCCGCAGCTCACCATGGGCGGCGCACTCGCCGACATGAGCGAGTTCGGCATCGACGAATTCGCAGGCGACTTCACCGAGTCCACCTGGAACGCGATGAACTTCCAGGGCAAGCAGACCGGCATCCCGATGGACTCCGGCCCCATGGTCATGATCTACAACCAGGAGCTCTTCAACGCCGCCGGCATCACCGCAGCCCCGACTACGTGGGACGAGTACGCGGCCGCATCCGCGGCCATCAACGCATACGACCCAGAGGCCTACATCGCCAACAGCGGCGACGCCGGCTTCATGACCAGCATGTTCTGGGCATCGGGCGGCACGCCGTTCAGCGTTGACGGCGAGAACGTCACGATCGACCTGCAGGATGCCGGCACCAAGAAGTTCGCCGACTACTGGGGCACGCTGCTCACCGCCAACCAGCTCTCCCCGGTCTCGACCTGGTCGGACGAGTGGAGCAAGGCCCTGGAGCAGGGCAAGCTCGGCTCGCTGCTGATGGGCTCGTGGATGATCTCCGGCATGGACGACTACAGCCACGGCAACTGGCGCGTCGCCCAGATCCCCTCGTGGGACGGCAAGCCCGCCTCGGCTCAGAACGGCGGAAGCGGCCTGGCCGTGACCGAGCAGAGCAAGCACAAGGCCGCCGCTGCCGCGGTGCTCGAGTTCATGGCGACCGGAACCGGCCGCGACATCCAGAACACCAAGGGCTTCCCGGGCACCACGGCCATCATGGACGACCCGGCCTGGCTCGACGTCGAGTTCGCCACCTACGACGGCCAGAAGGCCAACGTCGAGGGCAAGACCGCTTCGGAGAACGTCATTGACGGATGGCAGTACCTGCCGTTCCAGGGCTACGCGAACAACATCTTCGGCGACACAGTCGGCAAGGTGCTTGGCGAGAAGGGCGACATCAACGCCGGCCTCGTCGCGTGGCAGTCCGACCTCGTCGAGTACGGCAACGCGCAGGGCTTCACCGTCAACAAGTAGCCGGCGCGAAGACACACGCACCACCGCACCACTGCACCACACGCGGGGGTCTGCTGCTCAGCAGGCCCCCGTGCTCATTCACCCCCTTCCTCCTCTCCATAGATCAGGATCGCCATGCCCTCCTTCGCCATCGGTGCCACCGACTTCCTTCTCGATGGCGCGCCGTTCCGAGTTCTCTCCGGCGCGCTGCACTACTTCCGTGTGCACCCCGAGCACTGGGCCGACCGCATCCACAAGGCCAGGCTGATGGGCCTCAACACGATCGAGACCTATGTTCCGTGGAACGAGCACTCCCCCACCCGCGGCGAGTTCCTCACCACCCCGCAGCTCGACCTCGCCCGCTTCCTCGACCTCGTGCACGCTGAGGGCATGCACGCGATCGTGCGCCCCGGGCCATACATCTGCGCCGAGTGGACCGACGGCGGCCTGCCCGACTGGCTGACGGCCGATCCGTCGATGGTGATTCGCACGAACGACCCGGCCTACATGGCGGCCGTCACCGAGTACCTGCGCGCGGTGTACGCGATCGTGGGCCCGCGCCAGGTTCAGCACGGCGGCCCCGTCATTCTGGTGCAGATCGAGAACGAGTACGGCGCCTACGCCGCAGACAAGGACTACCTGCGCGGCCTGACCGCGCAGACCCGCGCCAGCGGCATCGAGGTGCCGCTGACGACCGTCGACCAGCCGAGCGACCAGATGCTCGCCGACGGCGGCCTCGACGAACTGCACAAGACCGGCTCGTTCGGTTCCCGGGCGAGCGAGCGCCTCGCCACCCTGCGCCGGCATCAGCCAACGGGACCGCTGATGTGCTCGGAATTCTGGTGCGGCTGGTTCGACGCCTGGGGCGCACCGCACCGCACGACCTCCGCCGCCGATGCGGCCCGCGAGCTCGACGCGCTGCTCGCCGCCGGGGCATCCGTGAACATCTACATGTTCCACGGCGGCACCAACTTCGGTTTCACCTCCGGCGCCGATGACAAGGGCACCTACCGGCCGACGATCACCTCGTACGACTACGACGCCCCCCTGGCCGAGGACGGCACACCCACCGAGAAGTTCTGGCGGTTCCGCGAGGTGCTCGCCAAGTACGGCGAGGTGCCGGAGGAGGCCCCGGCCGAGCGCACCGATACCGCGGCCTTCGAGGTGCACCTGGACCGCTGCGTGCCGCTGCGGCACGCGAACCTCGTGGCGCCGTCGACGTTCGAGGCATTGCCGGATGCCACGGCCCTCGGCGCGGCCCGCGGCTTCTCGGTCTACTCGACGCAACTCGAGCACGGCGGCCTGCTCGCCTTCACCGAGGTGCGCGACCGTGCGCAGCTGTTCCTGAACCGCGCTCCCATCGGCGTCCTGAACCGCGACCACCACGATCGCGTCTTCGCGCTGCCCCCCGAGGCGACGGGCGAGCTCACCCTGCTGGTGGAGCACATGGGCGGAGTGAACTACGGGCACCGTATCGGCGAGCCGAAGGGCCTGATCGGCCCGGCCACGCTCGACGGCGAGCCGCTCACCGGTTGGGTGGCCGGACCGGTGGCGCTGGAGGAGAAGGGCCGGCTCAGCCCCGTGGTCGAGGCGGCCCTAGAGGCGGCGGATGACTGCGCCCCCGGGCCGCTCAGCGGCCCGGCGTTCGCGCGCGGCACCTTCGAGCTGGAATCCGCCGAGCTCGGCGACCTGCACCTGGACACCAACGGCTGGGGCAAGGGCGTCGCCTGGCTGAATGGGTTCAACCTCGGCCGCTACTGGAGCCGCGGCCCGCAGCGCACCCTCTACGTTCCCGCGCCGGTGCTGCGCGCAGGCAGGAATGAGATCGTCATCTTCGAGACCGCCGGAGCGGTGAGCGCCACCGCGCGTTTCGTCGCCCGCCCCGATCTCGGATCTGACGAGGCCTAGCGCCGTGCGGCACCGAGACTCCGTGCCGCGGCGTTCAGCCCGCGCGAACCGGGCCGGTGCTGTCGCGCACGATCAGTCGCGTCTGCACCAGGATCTTCTGCTGCTCGTCGGCCTCGCCGTCGATGAGTGCCAGCAGCAGGCTGGTGGCCTGGCGCCCGACCTCGTCGAGGTTCTGGTGCACGGTGCTGAGCGCCGGCCAGAACTCGGCGGCGCCCTCGACGTCGTCGAAGCCGATCACGCTGATGTCCTGCGGCACGCGGAGGCCGCGCTCGTGCACGGCGTGCATGATGCCGAGGGCCATGTGGTCGTTGGCCGCGAAGACCGCGGTCGGCAGGTGCTCGGCGTCCAGCAGCTGCCGGCCCAGCTCCAGGCCGGATGCGGCCGACCAGTCGCCGGAGTGCACCTCCAGGGCCGGCAGGCCGCGCTCGGCCATGATGCGGCGGTACGCCTCGGCACGACGTGTCGCCGAGTAGGACGAGGCCGGGCCGGAGATGTGCACGATGTCGCGGTGGCCGAGCTCGAACAGGTGCTGCAGCGCGATGCTCACGCCCTGTTCCTGGTCGGTGTCGACGATCGTGTACGGCAGGTTCGCGTCGGAGTCGATGATGACCAGCGGCAGCCCGGCGGTCATGGTGAGCTCGTCCAGCGCGCCGACCTCGGCCGACATGACGAGGATGATGCCGTCGACGGCCTGCTCCTCGAGCCGGCCGAAGGCGCCGACGACGTCCAGCTGGGTGGGGTCGGCAACCGGCAGCAGCGTCGTCGTGTAGCCGGCCGCCTCGGAGGCCTCGGCGACGGCGCTCAGAGTGCGCTCGTTGCCGAAGGTGGCGAGGTTGAACGTCACGAAGCCGATGCTGCGGAACCGGCCGGCCTTGAGATTGCGTGCGGCGCTGTTCGGCCGGTAGTTGAGCTCGGCCATGGCCGCGAGCACCCGCTCGCGGGTGGCCGGCCGCACGTTGTTCATGCGATTCGCAACACGCGAAACCGTCTGCGCAGACACCCCGGCACGGCGTGCGACATCATTGATCGATGCGCGCTCCCGCTGGGGCGCGGAGAGCTCCGTAGCAGTCTGTGATTCCAGCGTCATGATTACGCAAACACTACCTGAGAGGACCTCTACATGGCCACCCCACCCGCACCCGGAGTTGCGCCCAGCGTCACAATCGGCGTCTCGCTCCGTGCCGCCGGCACCGCGCTCGTGCTCGACCTCAGCGACGGGCAGCTCCCCGCCGTCGTGCATTGGGGCGCCGACTGCGGGCCGCTCAACACCGCGAGCTTCACCGCGCTGCGAGATGCCGGCATCCTGCCGGTCGCTCCCAGCGAGCCCGACGCCCCGGTGCGTGTGTCGCTGCTGCCGGAGCACGGTGCGGGCTGGTTCGGCCGGCCGGGGGTGAGCGGCTCCCGCGCCGGCAGGGCCTGGTCGCCGCGCTGGCGCACCACCGGGCTGGCCCTGGATGGAGCGGCGCTCACCGTTGCGCCAGACAGCGCGCCGGACACCGCGCCGGATGCCGCGCCCGCCGGCAGCGTCGTCACCCACGGCGCGGGCGTGCTCGTCGTCACGGCCGAGGACTCTGCTTCCGAACTCGCGCTGGAGCTCACCATCGAGCTCACCGCCGCGGGGGTGGTGCGCGCCAGGGCGGTGATCGAGAACCGCGGCGCTGAGGTCTACCAGCTCGACGAACTGCTGCTCTGCCTGCCCACCCCGGCCAGCGCCACCGAGGTGCTCGACTTCGCCGGCCGCTGGGGCAAGGAGCGTTCGCCACAGCGGCACGAGATGACGGTCGGCAGTCACCGCCGCGAGGGCCGCCGCGGCCGCACCGGGCTGGACTCCGCGATGATCCTGCACGCCGGCACCCCCGGCTTCGGGTTCGCCGGCGGCGAGGTCTGGGGCCTCCACACGGCGTGGTCCGGCAACCACGTGCACCAGGTGGAGCGTGTGTTGAGCGGCGCACAGCTGCTCGGCGGCGGCGAGCTGCTGCTGCCCGGCGAGGTGCGCCTGGACTGGGGCGAGAACTACCAGAGCCCCTGGGTCTATGGCATCTACGGCGATGGCCTGGACGACGCGGCCCGCCGGATTCATCGCGAGCTCCGCGCCCGGCCGCAGCACCCGGCATCCGCCCGCCCGGTCACCTTGAACACGTGGGAGGCCGTCTACTTCGACCATGACCTCGACACCCTGCTCGAGCTCGCCGACGTGGCGGCCGAGGTCGGCATCGAGCGTTTCGTGCTCGACGACGGCTGGTTCGGCGGGCGCCGCACCGACAAGGCCGGCCTCGGCGACTGGTTCGTCTCGCCCGACGCCTGGCCGAACGGGCTGCACCCGCTCGTCGACCACGTGCGCGGCCTCGGCATGCAGTTCGGGCTCTGGTTCGAGCCGGAGATGGTCAACGTCGACTCCGAGCTAGCCCGCGCCCACCCCGAGTGGATCATGGCCACCGGGGAGCGGCTGCCGATCGAGGCGCGCAATCAGCAGGCCCTGAACCTCGCCATCCCGGAGTGCTACGCCCACATCCTCGGCGCGATGTGCGCCATCCTCGACGAGTACGACATCGGCTACATCAAGTGGGACCACAACCGCGACATGGTGGATGCCGCGACCCGCGCCGACGGCCGCCCCGGCGTGCACGCGCAGACGCTGGCCTTCTACCGCCTCGTCGCCGAGCTGAAGTCGCGCTATCCCGGGCTCGAGATCGAGTCCTGCTCCTCCGGCGGCGGGCGGATCGATCTGGGCGCGCTGGAGAACACCGATCGCGTCTGGGTCTCCGACAACAACGACCCGCTGGAACGCCAGCAGATCAACCGCTGGACCGGGCAACTCGTGCCCCCGGAGATGATGGGCGCCCACATCGCCGCCTCCGGCCCGTCGCACACGACGGGGCGCATCCACTCGCTGCCATTCCGGGCGCTCACCGCCCTGTTCGGCCACCTCGGTGTCGAGTGGGACCTCCGCCAGGCCAGCGGTGAGGAGAAGGCCGAGCTGGCCGAGTGGATCGGGGTGCACAAGGAGCTGCGCGCGCTGCTGCACAGCGGTGACATCGTGCGACTGGACCACCCGGACCCGCACGTCAGCGTGCACGGCGTCATCGCCGCCGACCGCTCCGCCGCAGTGTTCTCGCTGGCGTCGCTGGGCGCGTCAGCGGTGTCCAATCCGGGCCGCATCCGCTTCCCAGGGCTCGACCCGGATGCCGTCTACCTGGTTGATCCGCTGCCGATCGGCACGACGCTGCACCACCTGTTCCCTGCGCCGTGGTGGGCGGACGCGCCGCTGGAGCTGAGCGGTGCAGCGCTCGGCCGGGTCGGGCTCGCCGCCCCGCTGATGCGCCCGGAGCAGGGCGTGCTGTTCCGGGTCACCCGCGTCGGCTGACCCGGCCCGCCCGCAGCCGGTTCGCGGATGCGGGCGGCCTGGCCGTAGCCAGTTCGCGGATGCGGGCCCGGGAACGCCCCGAAAGCAGCGGTTTTCGGGGCATTTCGGCGCCCGCATCCGCGAACTGGCTACGGGGCGCGGCGGGGAACTCAGCTCGCGACGGCGGGGGCCGCGGGCTGCCGCTTCAGCCAGACCACCAGCAGCATCACGGCGGCGACGAGGGCGAGCGCGATGCCGGCCGCCCCGACCGCCCACTGGATGCCGATCCACGCGCCGAGCACGCCGATCGTCACGCCGCTGCCGGCCCGCAGGCCCATGCTGGCCATGCCATAGAGCCCGATCACCCGGCCGCGCTCTTCCGGTGGCGCCTCCAGTTGCACGATCGTCTGCGCCGTCGACGACGACACCAGGTTCACGACGCCGCCGACGAGCAGGGCGAGCAGCGAGAGCAGGTAGCTCTGCGAGAGAGCGAAGACGACGATGACGAGGCCATAGGACAGCGTCGCGAGCACCGCCACCCGCACCGTCGGCCGGAACCGGCGCGACGACTCCAGCAGCACGCCGCCGAGCACCGCCCCGGCCGCCGTGGCCGCCATCAGCAGGCTGTAGGCGGCGCCGGCGTTCGCCCCGCCGAGCTGTTCGGCGAAGTCGGGCATGAGCGGGGCCAGCGCGACCCCGATCAGCAGCGAGGTCGAACCGGAGAGCACGATCATGCTCATGATCGGCACGTTGTGCCGCACCCGGGCGATCTCGGCGAAGGCCTCGCCGAGGCGCAGCCGCACCTTCGGGGCCGCCGCCACCCGGGTGTGGCCGGTGAACGGCATCCGGATCAGCACGATCACCATCGGCAGGAAGCAGAGCACGTTGAGGAACATGCCGAGGTTCGGGCCGACGGTCAGCAGCAGGGTCGCGCCGACGAGCGGGCCGAGCAGCATGCCGACGTTGCGCCCGGTGGAGTTCAGCCGCACCGCACTCGGAAGTTCCCTCGGGCCGACGATGTCGTAGAGCATCATCTGGTCGGCCGGGTGCCAGATGGCGCTGGCCAGGCCGTGGATCACGAGCAGCACGCAGCAGTGCCAGGGCTCGAGGATGCCGGCGACGAAGAGCACGCCCCAGCCGAGGGAGGCCGTGATGAACGCCGCCTGCGCGATCTGGATGATGCGGCGGCAGTCGTACTTGTCGGCCAGCCCGCCGAACCAGACCGAGAGGAAGAGGTGCGGCAGCCAGTGGCTGACGACGGCGAAGCCGGCCAGCAGCGGCGAGTGGAACAACTGCCACATCACCCAGTAGCTGATGACGTGCTCGATGTTGTCGCCCATCATGGCGACGGTTCCGCTCAGGATGAAGCGGCGGGCGTGCGGATGCCGGAACGCGGCGAAGCGGGCCTTCTGCTCGCCGGCCGGCAGCAATGTTTCGGCGGTGTCGGGTGCCGTGGAATCCGTCATCATTGCCGCCCTTCTCCGCTGCGCCGCAGTGGCACTACCCCAGTTGGCTTCGGTCGCAGGCTCCCTCGAGCCAACGAAGTCACGTTGGCTCGAGGGCCTTGCGACCACTCTCACGTTGGCTCGAGGGAGCGCCAGCGACCACTCTCACGTTGGCTCGAGGGAGCGCCAGCGACCGAAGCCAGGCTACGCGAAACCGTTCGAGGCGGTTACGCGGTCGTGTCGAGTCCTCGGGGCTTCCTGGGTTCGGGCTGCCGCCTTTCGCCTGACGGCGAATTGATCCACTGGATCAATTCGACGTTAGGCGCCCTTCAGGCGCTCGGCCAGGTACACGTACAGCGTGTCGAGCGGCACGCGCTCCTGCTGCATGGTGTCGCGGTCGCGCACGGTGACGGCACGGTCGTCGAGCGAGTCGAAGTCGACCGTGATGCAGAACGGGGTGCCGATCTCGTCCTGGCGGCGGTAGCGGCGGCCGATGGCGCCGGCGTCGTCGAAGTCGATGTTCCAGCTCTGGCGCAGCTCGGCGGCCAGCTCGCGGGCCATCGGCGAGAGGCGCTCGTTGCGCGACAGCGGCAGGATGGCGGCCTTGATCGGCGCGAGGCGCGGGTCGAGCTTGAGCACGGTGCGGGTGTCGACGCCGCCCTTCGCGTTCGGCACCTCCTCCTCGTGGTACGCGTCGACCAGGAACGCCATCAGCGAGCGGGTGAGGCCGGCCGCGGGCTCGATCACGTACGGCGTCCAGCGCTCGTTCTTGGTCTGGTCGAAGAAGGAGAGGTCCTTGCCGGACTTCTCGGAGTGCGTCTTCAGGTCGAAGTCGGTGCGGTTGGCGATGCCCTCGAGCTCGCCGAACTCGCTGCCGGTGAAGCCGAAGCGGTACTCGATGTCGACGGTGCGCTTGGAGTAGTGGCTGAGCTTCTCCTGCGGGTGCTCGAAGAAGCGCAAGTTCTCCGGGTCGATGCCGAGACCGGTGTACCAGCTCATGCGCTGCTCCATCCAGTACTCCTGCCACTCCTCATCGGTGCCGGGCTCGACGAAGAACTCCATCTCCATCTGCTCGAACTCGCGGGTGCGGAAGATGAAGTTTCCGGGTGTGATCTCGTTGCGGAAGCTCTTGCCGATCTGGCCGATTCCGAACGGCGGCTTCAGACGCGAGGCCTGCAGCACGTTGGCGAAGTTCACGAAGATGCCCTGGGCCGTCTCTGGGCGCAGGTAGTGCATGCCGGACTCGTCGTCGACCGGGCCGAGGAAGGTCTTCAGCAGGCCGGAGAAGGCGCGCGGCTCGGTCCAGGTGTGGCGGTTGCCGCAATTCGGGCAGGCGATGTCGTCGAGGCCGTTCTCGGGCGCGCGGCCCTTCTTCTCCTCGTACTCCTCTTCCAGGTGGTCGGCGCGGAAGCGCTTGTGGCAGCTCTGGCACTCGACCAGCGGGTCGCTGAAGACCTCGACGTGGCCCGATGCCTCCCACACCTGCTTGGGCAGGATGACGCTGGAGTCGAGGCCCACGACGTCCTCGCGGCTCTGCACCATGAAGCGCCACCACTGGCGCTTGATGTTCTCCTTGAGCTCGGTGCCGAGCGGCCCGTAGTCCCAGGCCGAACGCGAACCTCCGTAGATCTCACCAGCCTGGAAAACGAATCCGCGGTGGCGGGCGAGGGCAATGACGGCGTCGAGACGGCTGGGTGCGGCCATGGTGGCTCCAATGGGGCGTGATCAGGGCTCAAAGGCCCGAGCGAACAGTCCGTCCAGTTTAGCCGCGCGCCGCTGGGTGCCGAATCGGACAGCCCCACACGATGCGGCTGCTTGAATGGGACGGTGACTTCCCCGCTGGATCCCGCCGCCCTGCCCGACATCCACGTGGCCGCCGTCGCCCTGATCCGCGACCGCCGGGTGCTCATGGTGACCGCCAGGGGGCGCGACGTCTTCTTCATGCCGGGCGGCAAGATCGACCCGGGCGAGACGGTGCGGGATGCCGCGGCGCGCGAGGCCCGCGAGGAGGTCTCGATCGAGCTGCCGACGAGCGCGCTCAGCGAGCTGTTCGTGGTGACCACGCAGGCACACGGCGAGCCGGAGGGTCGGCTCGTGCGGATGCACGTGTTCGGGGTGGACGCCGCCGTCGCGGCATCCGTCAGCCCGGAGCCGTCGGCCGAGGTGAGCGCCCTGCACTGGGTGACCGCGGCGGCGGTCGACCGCTGCCCGCCGGCCGGCGCCGACGTGCTGCAGCGGCTGGCCGCCCTCGGCCTGATCGACTGATCCCGGCCCGCCGCTAGGCCCAGCCCGCCGGTTGATCCTGTCGAAACCCGTCACCCATCGGTCGCGGTCCAGAGGATTCCTGGGATTGGGCTGCCGCCTTTCGCGACGCTGCGCGTCGCGCTCAGTGCACGTACTCCAGCAGGTCCAGGCCGACCTGGCGCATGCCGTCGAGCACCTCGAGGCGGGCGGCGAGCGCGGTGTCGGCGAACTGCATCGACACCATGTAGCTGACGCCGGCGCGCGGGCCGCGCAGCACGCCCACCTCGCTGCGGATGCCGGCGGCGGTGCCCGTCATGTTCACCAGCAGCAGGCCGTGGTCGCTCGCGCGGTGCGCGAGCGGCACCAGACCGAAGGCGCTGGCGACCATGGAGAGGTCGGAGTGCAGCGAGAGCCAGCCGACGACCCGCTGCGAGACTTCCGGGCTGACGACCTCGCCGCGGGCGAGCGCGGTGAACAGGGCGGCGAGCTCGCCGGCCGAGCCGACCGAGAGCTGCGGGGCGTCATCCGGCCCGCGCTGGTCGCGCACGATGTCCAACAGCGCGGTGCGGCTGAGCCCGAGCGACTCGGCCCGGGTGCGCACGGCGTCGAGGCCGACGACCCGCAACAGCACGTTGCTGGCCAGGTTGTCGCCGGATGCCCCCACCAGTGCGGCCAGGTCGGCGACCGGCAGCGACGGCGCCTGCAGGTGCTGCCACAGACCCTCCGCGCCGACGGCGTCGCCGGCCACGCGGTCCAGGATCGCCAGCCCGCCGGCCATCGCCGGCTCGAACTCGGGGTCGCTCATCTGGGCGGCGACCTCGATGAGCAGCAGCACCTTGCCGATGCCGGCGGTGGGCACAGAGACGTGGTCGTCGACGGAGAAGAGCACACGCCCGGTGGCGAGGTCGCTGGCGCGGGCCGTCAGCTGCACGCCGTTGACGGCGAGATCGGCGAGTGCCGAGAAGCCGCGGCCGAAGTTGTCGTTCGCCTCGCCGCCCTGGTGCCGGCCCCGATCGAGCGCAGCCTGGCGCACGCGGCGTTCAGACTGCGGGGCAGGGCTGGTCAAGCGGCATCCTTCAGCTTGTATGGGCGGAGTGTCTCTGCGATTCGCCCGGCTCCCCTGGCCCGGCGGAAGTGTCGCCCGAAACAGGCACTGTCGCGGGTCTTCACAGAGTGTAGCTGCCGAGGCTGAAAGCGCTGCGCTCCGCGCCCCACGTTGGCTCGAGGGAGCGCCAGCGACCGAGGCCAACACCGACGCAGCCCGCTCCCCACCCGCCGGTCGGGTAGGCCCGCCAGGGCCGTATCGAGACCCGGTTCCCGGCGGGAAACCATCACTCGTGCGGGGTCTCGACACGCTCGTTCCTCGCTACTCGACCAGCGAGACCGGGCCGGACCAGGGAGCGCCAGCGACCGAAGCCAACACCCGGTCACGTTGACTCCCGGGCTTCGGGTGCTGCGCTGCTCCTCCGTCGCGGCGCGGCACCCTCCAGCCGACGTGCAGAGGGCGCGGCACCCTCCAGCCGACGTGCAGAGGGCGCGGCACCCTCCAGCCGACGTGAA
>NZ_MPZN01000063.1 GCF_002936985.1 Microterricola pindariensis
GGCCGCAGCGCCCGTCGCGGCGCCCGTCGCTCCGGCATCCGCCCCCGCATCCGCCCCCGTCGACCCCGTGGTTGCGCAGGCGATCGCCGCGGCCGAGACCGTCGTGGCCCAGCAGGTGCAGGCGACCGGCAGCGCCCCGGCGCCGACCCGTGCGACCCTGGACGCCTTCGCCGCCGAGCACGGCATCGACCCTGTTCTGGCCGGCCAGATCCTCAACCGGGTGAGCGCCAAGTTCAAGGCCGGCCGCGCGAAGTAGCGACCACCGGCACGCAGAAGGCGGCGCTCCCACCGGGAGCGCCGCCTTCTCTCGTTTCTGGCGGCAGGCGGCTGCCGGGCGCCGACGCCGCGCCCTACTCGGCGGGGGCCTCCGCGGGCGCTTCGGCGGGCGCCTGGCAGACAGCCCCGGCCTGCAGTGCGGCGGCAGTCTGTTCGACCGACCAGGGCAGCTCGATCAGCGGCGTGCTGGCGTTGCCGGGGGCCGGAGCCTTCGACCCGATCGACGCCAGCTGCATCGCGAGCTGCTGGGCGAATCCCTTGCCTGCGGTGGAGTTGTTGAGCATGACGGCCACGGTGAGGCCCGTGCTCGGGTCGCTGTACGCCGCGGTCAGGAACCCGGGCACCTCGCCGTCCTGCCCGAACAGCGGGCCGATCTTCTGCACGCCGAGCCCGTAGCCCTGCCAGGAGGGCGCGTCGCCGCCGAGCGGGATCGTGGCCAGCTGGGCCTTCGTCGAGCGGCCGCTCAACAGCCGGCCGTCCGCGAGCGCCTGCGACCAGGTCTTCAGGTCTTCCAGGTTCGAGACGACGCCGCCGGCCGCCCCGCCCTGCGAGGGCGAGAGCCGGGTCTCGTCGAGCACAACGGAGCAGTCGCGGGTGCCGTCCGGATTCACTGCGGCCGCGTAGCCGTGCGGCGAGGGGGCGCGGATGTCAAGCCTGCCGTTGTCTGGCAGGCTCGTCTGGGCGAGCCCGAGCGGGCCGAACACGTTCTGCTGGTACAGCTCCGCCCAGCTCGTGCCGGTGTGCGCGGACAGCGCCATGCCGAGCAAGGCAGTCGCCGTCGCCGAGTCCTGCCAGATGGCGCCCGGCGCCGTCGCGGTCGCGGTCGACGCGAGGCCGGCCGAGACGAGCTCCATGTCCGACCAGTTGCGCTTCGGGTTGTTCACGAAGATGCTGCCGAACTGCGTCCTGTAGTCGGCGAGGCCCGCCGTGCCCTGGCAGAGCTGGCCGAGGGTGATGCCGTCGATGCCGGGCAGCCCGGGCAGGAGGTCGGCGACGAGGTCGCTGACCTCGAGCTGGCCGGCATCCGCCAGGCGCAGCATCACGGTGCAGGCCATCGGGCGCTCGCTGGCCGCGCTGCGGAAATGCATGTCGGTGGAGACGGGCACCTTGCCGTCTGCCGTCGTCACGCCCTGCGCACTCGTCCACTCGCCGGCCCACGGCGCCCACACGCCGGCGACGGCACCGGATGCCGCCGACCACTGCATCGCCTGGGCGAGCGCGGCATCGAGCTGCTCGCTCACGGCTGCGGGCAGCGAGCCCCCGTGCTGCGCCGGAAGCTTCGACGGCACCGCGCCGACTTCTCCAGAGCAGCCCGCCAAGCCCAGCGCAAGCACCACGACCGTTCCGGCCGCCAACACGCGGCCAAGCCGACGTCTTTCCCACTGTGCGTTCAATCGATCCCCATCGTTACGCAAAAAATTACCCCCTAATAGGGGAGTCTAACCTCTGGGGCCACCGAAGCTCGCAGAAAGTGACGGCTCCGTTATCGGGAGCACCGATCTCGGCGCCGGGGCGGCCGACGGCCGGCCTCCTACCGCCCGCGGGCGGTGACCGGGCGCTCGCGCTCGGCCTCCGACATGAACCGGCGCACGTTCTCGTCGACGATGATGTCGCTCGGCCGGAGCGGCCGGGTCAGGTAGAGGCCCTCGAGGCTGGTCAGCCGGCTGAGCGCGACGTACGTCTGACCGGGGCTGAACACCCGGGCGCCGAGGTCGACGATCGCCTTGTCGTAGCTGGCGCCCTGGGACTTGTGGATGGTGACCGCCCAGGCCAGGCGCAGCGGGAACTGCGAGAACTCGGCCACGACGTCTTTCACCAGCTTCTTGGTGACCGGGTTGTAGCTGTACTTGAACTTCTCCCAGCTGGCCGGCTCCACCTCGTGCTGCTCGCCGTCGATGTCGACCACCACGGTATCGCTGAGCTCGACGACGGTGCCGATCGTTCCGTTCACCCAGCGCGGGCCGCCGTCGATGGCGCTGTCGTTGCGGAGGAACATCACCTGCGCGCCGATCTTGAGCTCCAGCTTCGCGTCGGCCGGGTAGGCCCGGCCACCGAAGTCGCCCATGATGTCGGCCTCCGCCATCCGGGACTTGCCGGGCAGCTTGGCCAGCGCGCTGGCGTTGATGCGGTTGACGGCGTCGTTGCGGGTGGCCAGCGTGATGGCCCCCTCCTCCGGCAGCGGGCGCCTGGCACCCATGCCGTTCAGCGCGCCCGCGATCTCGGCGGTGACCCGGCCGTGCCGCACGGCGTTCAGCATGCCCTTGAAGGCGCTGTCGCTCTGTCGGTGGATCTCGGTGAGCTCGAAGATGCGCAGCCCCGCCTCCTGCCACACCTTCGCGTCGAAGAACCACATCGAGCGGTAGTGGTCGGCGTAGTAGGCCCGCTCCTCCGGGTCGCCCGGCACCGGCGAGAGCTGGTACGGGTCGCCGAACAGCACGAGCTGCACCCCGCCGAACGGCGTGAACGGCTTCACCCGCGCCTGCCGGAGGCTGCGGTCGATGGCATCCATCAGATCGGCACTGACCATGCTGACCTCGTCGATGACGAGGGTGTCAATGCTGTTGAGGAGCTTCTTGGTCTGGTCGTTCTGGTCGATCTCGTGGTCGGCGATGATGCCGATCGGCAACCGGAACAGCGAGTGGATCGTCTGGCCGCCGACGTTCAGCGCCGCAACCCCGGTCGGCGCCGCGATCGCGATCTGCTTCTCGGTGTTCCAGTTGACGTGGTTCAGCAGCGTCGACTTTCCCGTCCCGGCCCGGCCGGTGACGAAGACGTTGTCGCGGGTGCCTTCGATCGCCTCGAAGATGGCGGCTTGTTCTGGCGACAACGCAAGCGACACGGTGCGCCTTCCTGACGAAATTCTGGCTGCGGATGCAGCAGTCAACTGTATCCGCTCCACCCTGAGATTCACTGGCTTCCCGCCTCGGTGCTGCACAGTCTCCGCACAGCCGCAGGCTCAATAGACTGGGCGGGTGAGCATGGGACAGGGGGATGAGAGCGGGCGTGAGCCGTCCGCCGCTCCGACGAGCCTGCCCGCCACGAGCCCCTTCGGCATCACCGTCCCGGTACAGGTGATCCCCGACCGCGATCTCGGCATCAGCCGCCCGGGCGCACACGCCGCCGGCGCGCCCCTCACCCACGGGGTGACGATCGACACCGACACCGGCGCGACGGTCATGTGGGCTCCTCCGCCGCCGCGGAAGCCTGCCACCCCCGGCACATTGCTGCGCATCGGCGCCCTCTGGGCCGGACTGCTCGGCCTCCTGCTGCTGGCCGCAACGGCCGGCGTGGGCGCCCTCAACCAGCAGTTGTACAGCCCGTCCGGCTTCGTGCAGCAATACCTCGGCGCGCTGGCCGCCGGCGATGCCGAGGCCGCGCTGAGCTTCCCCGGCGTCGAGCCGCAGGCCACCGAGCTCGCCGCCGCCGGTCTGCCGACCACGCTCCCCCGCACGCTGCTGCGCGACACCGTGCTGCGCGCACCCCAGGACGTCCGGGTGATCGGCGACGAACGGGGGAAGAACGGCGTGCACCGCGTGAGCGTCGAGTACACGCTGGCCGGCCAGAAGGCACAGAGCGTCTTCGAGGTCGAGCGCACCGGCACCAACTTCGGCGTGTTCAACGACTGGCGCTTCGCCTCCAGCCCACTCGCCGTGCTGACCGTGACCGTGCTGCACGATGCCGAGTTCTCGGTCAACGGGCTCACCCTCGATACTCGCGCGCACCACGACGCCGATGCGGAGCCCACCTTCTCAAATTCCGCCTCTTACCTGGCGTTCTCCCCCTCCACCTACGAGCTCAGCAAGGACTCCCGACTGCTCGCGGCCGCCCCCGTCACCCTGCCCGTCACCACGAGCGACGTGACCGAGGCGACCGTCGACGTGCAGCCAACGGCCGACTTCGTGAACGACGTGCAGGAGGAGCTCAACAAGTGGCTCGACGAGTCCTGCGCCACGCAGACGGTGCTGCAGCCAACCGGCTGCCCGTTCGGCGTGAACATTGATGACCGCGTCATCAGCGGGCCCACCTGGAGCATCACCGAGTACCCGGCCGTGACGCTCACGCCGGGCGAGAACGCCTTCGAGATGCCGCAGACGCCCGCCGTCGCCCACGTGCAGGTCGAGGTGCAGTCGCTCTTCGACGGCGACGTCGAGATGCTCGACCAGGACGAGCCCTTCTCCATGGCCCTCTCCGTGACGATCACGCCCAGCGGCAGCCTGGACATCAAGCTGCACTAGTCGCGGCGCCACGGGGGCACCGGGGCGCCGCTCCGCCGGCCTCAGCGCCTGGCCCACACCCCCGGGCACTCCCCCGCTGGCTCCCGGGCTTCGGGCGCTGCACTGCTCCTTCGTCGCGGCGCGGCACCCTCCAGCCGACGTGGAGAGAGGCGCGGCCCTGTCAGGCCGACGTGGAGAGAGGCGCGGCCGAGTCAAGCGGGCGCCGCCTCCCGTTGGCTCGAGGGAGCGCCAGCGACCGAAGCCAACGCCCCGAGAGTGCAGTTCTCGCGCAGGGCGGCGCAACAACTGCGCGATTCCTGCACTTTGAATCGATTCACTGCACGCGGAGCCACGGAACTCGCGGGGGAGGGGGACTGCCGGGTCGCCCGCTTAGCGCCGGGCGTCGTCGCGCTGGGCGATCCGGGCGAGGTTCTCGTTGTACGCGTTCAACTCGGCATCGTTCGTGCGTTCCGCGTTGCGATCGCTGCGCTTGGTCTCCTTGGCATCCGAGCGACTCCACTGGATCGCCACGGCGATCGCCAGCGCCAGCGTCGGGATCTCGCCGACGCTCCAGGCGATGCCGCCGCCCATCTGTTGGTCGGCGATGGCGCTGAGGCCCCAGTCGCGGCCCATCGCTCCGTACCAGTCGGCCAGCAGCAGGCCCGTGCCCGTCATGATCGCCAGGCCGAAGAAGGCGTGGAACGCCATCGTGCCGAGCAGCAGCAGCAGGCGGAACGGGTAGGGGAGGCGGTACGGCACCGGGTCGATGCCGATCAGCGACTGCACGAACAGGTAGCCCGTGATGAGGAAGTGCACCGTCATCCACTGGTGGCCGATGTGGTCGCTCGTGGCCCAGCTGAACAGCGGGCTGAAGTAGAACACCCAGAGCGAGCTGACGAACAGCACGGCGGCCACGATCGGGTTGGCGATGACCATGGCGAACTTGGAGTGCACGGCGAGCAGGATCCACTCGCGCGGGCCCCGGCTGCCGTCCTTGCGCGGGCGGATGGCGCGCATGGCGAGCGTCACCGGCGCACCGGGCACCAGCAACACCGGGATCGCCATGGTCAGCGCCATGTGGGCCAGCATGTGCGTGCTGAAGAGGTACTTGCCGTACACGGCGACGCCGCCGCTGGTGACGTAGAACAGCGCCAGCAGGCCGGTGATCCAGAGCACGATGCGGTAGATCGGCCACTTGTCGCCGCGCTTGCGCAGGCGCCAGACGCCCGCCAGGTAGAAGAAGATGCCGAAGACGCAGGCCAGCAGCCAGATCAGGTCGACGTTCCACTCGGTGAAGTAGCGGGCGAAGGTGAGTTCGGGCGGCAGCGGCTCGCCGGTGAGCAGCTCCGCTGCCGAGCGGGTGCTGGCGAGGGCCTCTGAGACGGGCGGGGCGGTGCTGCCCAGGGCGACGGCGACGCCGGAGGCGACGCCCATGAAGGCGAGCTCGGCGATGACGAAGCCCCAGAACCAGCGCGCGCCGGCGGATGCCGCGGCAACGGTGGCCGCGGAGCCCGCCGCCACCGAGTCGACGGCGCGCTGCATCCGCCCGATGAAGAACTGTCGCTGCACGACGCCGAACACGCCGAGGATCAGCAGGGCCGCGACCTTGACGAGCACGAGCACGCCGTAGCCGGTCAGCAGCGCCTCGACGTTGCCCAGGCGCAGCCAGGCGCTGACGACGCCGGAGATGGCCAACACGATGAAGCAGAGCAGCGCGATCGTCGAGTAGCGCGCCAGCACGGTGATCAGCCGGCGCCCGTCCAGCTGCTTGCGCAGCAGCACGATGGTGAGGAGCCCGCCGAGCCAGACTGCGGCCGAGACGAGGTGCAGCCCCAGGCCGGTGACGGCGGCATTGTGGCCGGCGGCGCCCGCCGCGTGCCCCTGCTGGGCCATCGGCACGAGTCCGGCGACGGCCAGCACGGTGACGAAGACGAGCAACGTGTGGTTGCGCACGGCGAAGCAGAGCACGGTGACGGCGGCGCCGACGAGCGTCGTGATCAGCCAGGACTGTCCGAGCTCGATCTGGGTCAGGAACTGGCTGAGCGAGGCGCCGAACTGGCTGTCGGGGGAGAAGCTCGCGCCGGTCACCGAGAGGTAGGTGAAGAAGCCTGTGACGGCGGACGCCACGGTGAACAGGGCCGCGGATGCGGCGGCCACGTCAAGGGCGGCGTTGAACTCGGGCTTCTTCGGGCTGAAGGCGTAGCAGGCGAGCACCAGCGCGCCGATCATGCCGGCCGCGCCGAGGTTGACCAGCAGCTTGCTGATGGGCAGGCCCCAGCGCACGACGGCGCCCGGGTCCTGCAGCAGTTGGGGGGCGGCGCCGCCGCCAAAGGTGAGGCCGGCGACGAGGGCCGCGAGCGCGAGCATCAGAAGCACGGCTGGGCCGAGAACACGGGTCAGTCGAAGCACCTCACCAGCCTACGCTCTGCTGGCTGGGGGCTTTAACGGCGCAGGGGATCCCGCCATCCGGCGGGATCCCCTGCGAACGCGTTGAGTCGAGACTTACGCCTTGGCTGCAGCCTTCAGCTTGCTGCCGGCGCTGACCTTGACCGAGTAGCCAGCGGCGATCTCGATGGTGGCGCCGGTCTGCGGGTTGCGGCCGGTGCGAGCTGCACGGTGGGTGCGCTCGACGGCGAGCCAGCCCGGGATCGAAACCTTGACGCCGGCGCTGACGGCCGAGGCGAGCTCGTCGAACAGGCCGCCGAGAACGGCGTCGACAGTTGCCTGGCTCTGGTTGGTCGAAGCGGCGATCTTCGCGACGAGCTCGGTCTTGTTAAGCGACTTGTCAGCCATTGAGTGTCCTCCTCGGACCGTTATCTGTCAGAAACAGCTAATCGAATCTGGGGGCGTACGGCTCGAAAAGCCGCTCCCCGTGGTCGGTTGACCGCTTTGAACGTAACAGAGATCCGCGGATTCACGCGGATTTCGGCGTCTTTTGACACATATTTACGGCGTGTTCGCCCTCGGCGGAGCGAAAAGGGCATTTTGCGGCATCCGGCCGCCGTTTTCGGACGAGAGCGCGGCCACACAGTGCGGGCGCAAAAGAAGAAGGGCGCCGACCGAAGTCGACGCCCTTCTCAAACCGTTACCGGTCCGGCTGGTACTTACCAGCTGGACTTGGTGATGCCCGGGAGCTCACCGCGGTGGGCCATGTCGCGGAAGCGAACACGGCTGACACCGAACTTGGTGAGGACACCGCGGGGGCGGCCGTCGATCGCGTCGCGCGAGCGAACACGGATCGGCGATGCGTTGCGGGGGAGCTTCTGCAGGCCGACGCGTGCGGCCTCGCGGGACTCGTCGGTGCCGTTCGGGTCGACGAGAGCCTTCTTCAGCTCGAGACGCTTTGCAGCGTAGCGCTCAACGATAACCTTGCGCTGTTCGTTGCGGGCAATCTTGCTCTTCTTAGCCATTTTTAGCGCTCCTCACGGAAGTCGACGTGCTTGCGCACTACAGGGTCGTACTTCTTCAGCACGAGGCGGTCAGGGTTGTTGCGACGGTTCTTGCGCGTGACATAGGTGTAACCCGTGCCTGCGGTCGAGCGAAGCTTGATGATCGGACGTACGTCCTGCTGCTTTGCCACTAGATCTTCTCCCCACGAGCAAGGATGTCCTTGACGACGGACTCAATGCCACGAGCGTCAATGACCTTGATGCCCTTGGCCGACAGCTGCAGCGTGACGTTGCGGCGAAGCGACGGCACGTAGTAGGTCTTCTTCTGCACGTTCGGGTCGAAGCGGCGCTTCGTACGACGGTGCGAGTGCGAAATGTTGTGTCCGAAGCCGGGAACAGCTCCGGTCACCTGGCAGGTTGCTGCCATGGTTTCCTCCAATACCGAGAGACGAATTGCCTCTCCCAAGATCCCTTGTCGGCACGCGTCCTCCCAACATCTTCAAGAAGGTGGGGGAGTAGTCGTGCGAAACCGGGTGTTAGGTTCACCCGGCCAAGGGGAAAGTCTACGTGGCTCGGGCGTGTCGCGCAAACCGGGCGGCGTGGCCCGCCGCAGGGCAGCCGGGGGCTAGGCGCGGTCGGCGAGCTCGCGCGTGCAGTTGGCGCAGAAGCCGAAGACGTCCACGACGTGGGCCGGCTGGGTGAAGCCGTGCTCCGCCGCCATCGCCTGGGCCCAGGTCTCGACGGCATCCGCGGCGATCTCGACCGTCAGGCCGCACTTGCGGCAGATCAGGTGGTGGTGGTGGCCGGTGCTGCTGCAGGCGCGGTAGATGCTCTCGCCCTCCGGGGACTGCAGCATGTCGGCCTCGCCCTCGCCGGCCAGGTCGGACAGCGCCCGGTAGACCGTGGCCAGCCCGATGGGGGAGCCGGTCGCGTGCAGTGTCTGGTGCAGCGACTGCGCGCTGATGAAACCGTCGGTCAGCGCCAGAGCCTCACGCACAGCCTCACGCTGCCACGTATTGCGCCTTACCACCATGGCGTCTCCACCTCGTTCTCGCTAACTTCCAGCGTACCCCGGCACGACACGCCGCCGGCCGCGTCCCCAGGCAATCAGCCGGCAGCCGACGTAGATCGCGAAGGAGATCGTGGTGATGTACGGGCTGATCGGCAGGGAGCCGCCGATGGCGAGCAGGATGCCGCCGACGGCCGCCGTCAGGCCGAACAGCACGCTGAGCACCGGCACGAGCAGGGGGGAGGAGCTCACCCGCATCGCGGCGGCGGCCGGCGTCACGAGCAGGGCGAGCACGAGCAGCGCGCCGATGATCTGCACCGAGACCGCGACGATGAGGCCGAGCAGCAGCATGAACGCGAAGGAGAGGAAGCGGGTGGGCACGCCGCGGGCGGCCGCCACGTCGCTGTCCAGGCTGTCGAAGCTGAGCGGACGCCAGATCAGCAGCATCCCGATCAGAACCACGAGGCTCATGCCGATCAGCCAGCCGAGCTGCGGGTCGTCGACCGAGACGATCTGGCCGGTCAGCAGGCCGAACTTGTTGGCGCTGCGGCCCGGGTAGAGGGCGAGGAAGAGGATGCCGAGGCCGAGGCCGAACGGCATCAGCACGCCGACGATCGAGTTGCGGTCGCGCGCCTTGGCGCCGAGCACGCCGATGACGAGGGCGGCGATCAGGGCGCCGGCGACGGAGCCGGCGACGACGTTCACCCCGAACAGGAGGGCTGCGGCGGCCCCGGCGAAGGAGAGCTCGCTGATGCCGTGCACGGCGAAGGCCATGTCGCGCTGCATCACGAAGACGCCGACGAGGCCGCCGACGATGCCGAGAACGGCTGCGGCGATGATCGAGTTGGAGACGAGCCCGAGCAGGGCGCCGTAGTCGCTGAAGTCGAACATCCGCGACCAGAGGTCGCCGGCGTCACCCTCGGCCAGGCGGATCAGTGCGAGGCTCATGCGGGCAGCTCCCCGGCGTGGTGGTGGTGGGCTTCGGCATCCGGGTCGCCGACGACGATCACGCGCCCGCCGATGCGGATGCACTCGACGGGGGTGCCGTAGAGCTCGGTGAGCACGGCGGACTGCAGCACCTCGTCGGGGGTACCGATGCGGAACTGGCCGCCGGCCAGGTAGAGGATGCGGTCGACCATGCCGAGGATCGGGTTGACGTCGTGGGTGACGAAGAGCACGGCGGTGTTGTGCTCGCGCCGGCGCCGGTCGATGAGCTCGCTGACGCCGCGCTGGTGCTGGAGGTCGAGGCTGAGCAGCGGCTCGTCGCAGAGCAGCAGCAACGGGTCGCCGGCGAGGGCCTGGCCCACTCGGAGCCGCTGCTGCTCGCCGCCGCTCAGGTTGCCGACGGGCTCGTTGCCGTAGCGGGTGGCGCCGACCGCCTCGAGCAGCGCGTCGACGTGCTCGCGCTCGGCGCGGCGCGTGAAGGGCAGGCCGAAACGGTGCCCGTTGACGCCGAGGGTGAGGAGGTCGCGGCCGCGGAGCGGGGTGCCGGGTCCGATGAGCTTCTGCTGCGGGATGTAGCCGATGCGGCGGTCGCCGCGGCGCACCGGGCCGCAGGCGAAGCGGATGCTGCCCGAGTCAAGCGGCTGCTGGCCGAGCACGGTCTTCAGCATGCTGGTCTTGCCGGAGCCGTTCGGGCCGAGCACCGCGATGAACTCGCCCGGCGCGATGTCGAGGTTCAGCCCGTTCCAGAGGGTGCGGTCGCCGAAGCCGAGTGCGGCGCCCTCGAGGCTGAGCACCGCGCTCACGCGCTGAGCGCCTTCTCGAGGGCCGTCACGTTGTCGCCCATCCAGGAGACGTAGGTGCTGCCGTCCGGCAGGGTCTCGGCGAAGTCGACGACGGGCACGGATGCCGCCACCGCGGCGTCGCGCACGAGCTCGGTCTGCGGGCTGGCCGTCTGCTGGTTGTAGGCGAGCAGCGCCACGTGGCCAGAAACCAGCTCGATCATCTGCTGCAGCGCGCGCGGGGCGACATCGTCGCCCTCCTCGATCGCGTTACTGAAGGACGCCGGGGTCTCGTTGTGCAGGCCGGCCGCCTCGAGCAGGTAGAGCGGCACCGGCTCGGTGATCGCGACGGGGATTCCGGCGTGGGTCGCGGCCAGAGCGCTGGTGCGCGCCTCGAGCTCGACGAGCTGGGCGTCGAATGCGGCGGCGTTCGCGGCGAAATCTGCCGCCTTGTCCGGTGCGCGCGAAGCGAGCTCAGCCTCGAGCGCCTCGGCCAGGTGGCGCATGGTGTCGAAGTTGTACCAGAGGTGCTCATTGAAGCCGGTGACGTGGTCGTGGTCGGCGTGCGCGTTCGCGTCGGCATGCTCGTCCTCGGCGTGGTCGTGGTCGGCGTGCGCGTTCGCGTCGGCATGCTCGTCCTCGGCATGGTCGTCCTCGGCGTGGTCGTGGTCGGCGTCGGCCTCCGCGTCGGCCGGCAGCAGGCCGGAGAGCTCGGAGACATTCAGCACGGTGCGGCCGGGGCGGCCGTCATCCGCCAGCAGGGCCGTCATGAAGCTGTCGTAGCCGGCGCCGTTCTCGATGACGATGTCGGCGCGACTGACCTCGAGCCGGTCGCGCGCCGAGGCCTCATAGGAGTGTGGGTCGTTGACCGAGCTGTCGATGATGCTGGTCACGGATGCCGAGTCGCCGGCGATCTCGGAGGCAATCTGGCCGTACACGCTCGTCGAGGCCACGATGCTCAGCTCTGCTCCCGCCGCGGCGGTCGAGCCGGTCTCGGCGCTGCTCGCGCCGCTGCAGGCGACGAGCCCGAGGGTGAGGCCGAGCGCTCCCGCCATGATGGCGAGGGACTTGTTGGCTCGGTTCCGCTTGGTCATGTGACCACGCTACGCCTTATTGATAATGATTGTCAAAACCAATTGCGTCCCGCCAACGGGGGACCTCGATGTCGACCCGGCGTGGCAGAGTGGTGTCGTGGACACCCTGACCGAACGACTCATCCTGCACCCCTTCACGGTGGAGGAGGCCGAGCGCGTGCTCGCCGGCACGCCCGGCGAGGAGGACAGGTGGGAGGGCGGATACCCCTTCGCCGACGAGCTCGACGTGGTGCGCATGTTCCTCAGCATCGTCGAGGAGCAGGGCGATCCGGCCCCGTTCGGGCCGTACATCGTGCGCCGCATCGACGACGGAGCGGCCATCGGCGGCATCGGCTTCTTCGGCGCTCCGGATGCCGACGGGCTGGTCGAGTTCGGATTCGGGCTCGTCCCGGGCGTGCGCGGCCACGGCTTCGCGACGGAGGCGGTGCGCGGCGCCCTCGCCATCGCGGCGCAGAACGGCGCCAGGGCGGCCAGGGCCGACACCACGCCGGACAACGAGCCCGCCCAGCATGTGCTGCGGAAGGCCGGGATGAGTGAGATCTCCCGCGACGCCGAGACGGTCCTGTTCGAGATCGCCCTCCCCGACGCCTGAGCCCGGCGACTCGCAGGGCTGCGCGATCCAGCTGGTCGGGAGGCCGACGGCGGATCGGGAGGCCACTACCGGTCGAAAGCTGCCTCCCGATGCCGCGGTTGCCTCCGCATCCGGCGAGGATCCCTCGGTGGCTCGAGGGAGCGCCAGCGACCGAAGCCAACATCTCGACACGCTCGATCAGCGGGACCTCCGCTGGTTGGGCCTCTCGAAGCCCCGCCAGAACGACGAGGGGCCCGCGCAGTCTCCCGCACGGGCCCTCGCGCCGCGAGCGGCGCCGTCGTTACTTCGTCAGCGAGTCCACGTAGTCCTGGTTCGCGCTGATCCAGTCCGCCACGGCCGGGGCGTAGTCGCTGCCCGATCCGCCCGAGTTGAACATGGCGTTCTCCAGCGAGGCGAGCTGCTTCGAGTCGAGCGTGAAGTCCTTCAGCCACCCGGAGAGGGTCGGGAAGTTGGCCTCGAAGCTCTTGCCGCCGAAGGAGTGCACGCCCTCGGCCGCGCCGAGCAGGCCCTGCGGGTCGGCGAGGTCCTTGACCGGGAAGGCGTCGTAGGCCCAGTGCGGCTGCCACAGCGTGACGGCGATGTTCTCGCCGGCCTTCGTGGCCGCCTTGAGCTCGCTGAGCATGGCCGGCGTCGAGCTGGTCAGGTACTCCATGCCTTCGAGCTTGTACCCGGGGATGACGGCGTCGGTGGTGACCTCGGTGAGCCCGGCGCCCGGCTCGATGCCGACGAGGCGGTTGCCGAACAGCTCCGCGTTGTCGGCGAGCTCCTCGAGCGAGTCGATCGGGGCGTCCTCGTTCACCGCGATGGTGAGCTTGGCCTCGGTGTTCCAGGCGCCGAGGTCGACGAGATCGTCGCCGTACTTCTCGATGTAGCTGGCGTGCGTGATCGGCAGCCAGGTGTCGAGCACGACGTCGTAGTCATCGGTGGTCAGGCCGGTGTAGACCGGGGCGACATCGGCGTACTCCAGGGTGACGTTGTAGCCCTTCTCGTCGAGAATGGCCTTCCACAGCTCCGAGGCGGCGACGCCCTCGTCCCAGCCGTTGAAGACGGCAATCGTCAGGTCTTTCTGGTCGCCGTTCTCGAGAACTTCCGCTTCCGGTGCGGCGCAGCCGGTGAGGGCGAGCAGGGTTGCGGCTCCGAGGGCCGTCAGGGTGAGCGCTGAGCGCGTTTTCATGGTGTTCCTTTCGTTCCGCCGTGCCACGCGGGCCCGGTCGGGGATTGGTACGGAGGGAGTGAAGTCGGGTGTCAGGCGGCGACGGGTTCGGCGGCGCGCGCCGGGGCGTCGGCCGCGGCGTCCGGTGCCGGTGTGCGCCGGAAGAGCTTCGTGCGCGGCCGGCCGAGTGCGGCCGTCAGCCGGTCGAGGATGATGGCGAGGATCACCACGGAGAGGCCGGCCTCGAAGCCGAGGGCGACGTCGATGCGGTTGAGGCTGGCCACGACCTGGCCGCCGAGGCCGCCGGCGCCGACCATGCCGGCGATGACGACCATCGAGAGCGAGAGCATGATGACCTGGTTGATGCCGGCGAGGATCGTCGGCATGGCCAGCGGCAGCTGGATCTGGCGCAGGATCCGGGCGGGGGAGGAGCCGAAGGCGTGGGCGGCCTCGACGACCTCCTTGTCGACGCCGCGGATGCCCAGCTCGGTCATGCGCACGCCGGGGGCCATCGCGAAGATGATGGTCGCCACGATGCCGGGCACGACGCCGACGCGGAACAGGATCAGCGCGGGAATCAGGTACACGAACGCGGGCATCGTCTGCATGAAGTCGAGGATCGGCTTGATCACGGCGGATGCCGTGCCCGAGCGGGCGGCGAGGATGCCGAGCGGCACGCTCACGATGATGGCGATCGCGCTGGCCACGAGCACCAGGGCGAGGGTGTCCATCGCGTTGCCCCACTGGCCGAGCAGCACGATGAGCACGAGGCCGAGGGCCGAGCCCGCGGCGAACAGCCAGCCGCGCAGGTACAGCCCGAGCAGGGTGACAACCGCGATGACGGCCCAGAACGGCGGGGCGGCCAGGGCCAGGTCGACCACGTCGTAGAGCCCGCCGAAGGCGGCGCGCAGGCCGCCGAAGAACCAGCCGAGGGTCTCGGTCAGGAACTCGATGAAGGCCTCGACCCAGGGGCCGAGCGGGATGACCGGGCTGGTGGGCGGGGTGCTGGGCAGGAGGGCGGGGATCATCGCAGGCTCCCTTCGAGCGCGGCATCCGCCGGCTCTGTCGGGCCGCCCGTGGCGAGCAGCGTCTCGGTGACGACGTCGACGGGGATGGTGGCCGGCGGGTCGATCATCACCGGCACCTCGCCGGTGTGGCTCGACACGTTGCCGAGGGCGGCCAGCAGGGTGACGCGCGGGATGACGCCGAGCAGGCGCGTGCGGGAGTCGACGACGGCCAGCGGCAGATCGCTCTCGACGGAGGCCTCGACGAGGTCGCTGAGGTTGGTGTCGGCGTCGACCGCCGAGAGGTCGTGGCGCACGACGAGCGAGAGGTCGGTCTCGCGGTTCTTCACCTGGCGGATGACGTCGCGGTCGCGCACGACGCCGAGCAGTGTGCGGCCGTTGCCGAGCACGTAGGCGGCAGAGGTCTGCAGATCTCGCATGGTGCGGAGAGCCGCGCGCGGGCCGGCCGAGAGCGAGACGATCGCCCGTGCCGGCTCCATCACGCTGGAGGCCGTGAGCACTCTGGCCCGGTCAACGTCCTGCACGAACTGGGCGACGTAGTCGTTGGCCGGGTCGGTCAGGATCTCCTCCGGCGTGCCGATCTGCACGATGCGGCCGTCGCGCATCACGGCGATGCGGTCGCCGAGGAACATGGCCTCGTTGAGGTCGTGGGTGATGAAGATGATCGTCTTGCCGAGCTCGGCCTGCAGCTCGACGAGCTGCTCCTGCATCTCGCGGCGGATCAGCGGGTCCAGGGCCGAGAACGCCTCGTCCATGAGCAGGATGTCGGTATCTGCGGCGAGGGCGCGGGCCAGGCCGACGCGCTGCTGCATGCCGCCGGAGAGCTGCGCGGGAAGCTTGTCCTCCCAGCCGGCCAGACCGACGATGCCGATGATGGTGTTCGCCCGGGCCCGGCGCTCCTCGAGCGGAACGCCCTGCACCTCGAGCCCGTAGGCGACGTTGTCGATCACGGTGCGGTGCGGCAGCAGGGCGAAGTGCTGGAAGACCATCGAGACGCTCTGCCGGCGCACGGCGCGCAGCTGCTTCGGGGCCAGCCCGGTGATGGTGGTCCCGGCCACCTCGACGGTTCCGCTGGTGGGGGCGAGCAGGCCGTTGAGCATGCGGATGAGGGTGGACTTGCCGGAGCCGGAGAGCCCCATGACGACGAAGATCTCGCCGCGCTTGACCTCGAAGGTGGCGTCGATCACCGCGGCGGTCTGCTCGGCGGGAAGGCTGCCTCGCTCGGCGCCGGCCCGGAGCCTGGCGACGGTGTCGAGCGGTTTTCTGCCGAATGCCTTGTAGAGCGCTGCAGCTCGAACGGCGGGCGCGGTGGGCACGGCGGGGTAGGGATTGTCGGACACGTGTTGTACTCCGCGCGCACGCCGAATAACGCTTCCTCGGCGTGTGCTTTCGCTTATTGCGGCCGGGTCGGAGACGAATGCTGGGCGTGTGGTCTCAAGCGGCAAACACGGTGTTTGCGGCGAATCACACTGCCCGCTGACGGGGCCACGGGGCCGCCGCCGACATCATCCGACCATACGCCCGGCTCGATTCTGCACAGGCAGGAATCGCGCCGACCGCGGACTGGATTGTGGCCAACTTCGGCCTCATCGAAGCTATCAACCGAGGCCCGGGGAGACTAATCGAGAACCGCCCACAGCCTGTGGATAACCGGCGGGCCGTGCGCAGGATCCCCGCCGTTGCTGGGCAGGGCACCCATCCTGAGCGTTATACGTTCGTTACCTTTCGCGGCGCTCTCCACCGTCGCCTGGACGCGCCGACCGCGGCTCGCGTGCGCGTAGCACGCGGAACGTGGTGCATGCTGACCGCCGGGACGCCGCGCCAGTCGGGGCGCGCGGAGCCGTCGGGGAGCGCGGACTCAGTCGAGCAGCAGCGCCGGCTCCTCGATGATCGAGGCGACGTCGGCCAGGAAGCGGCTGGCGACATCCCCGTCGACGACGCGGTGGTCGAAGCTGGCGCCGATCGTGGTGACGTAGCGGGCGCGCACCTCGCCGTCGACGACCCACGGCTTCTGCTTGATCGTGCCGAGGGCGACGATGGCGACCTCGCCCGGGTTGAGGATCGGCGTGCCGGTGTCCATGCCGAAGACGCCGATGTTGGTGATCGTGATCGTGCCGCCGCTCATCTCGGCCGGGCTGGTCTTGCCGTCGCGGGCGGTGATGGTCAGCTGCTCGAGCGCGCCGGCCAGCTGGAGCAGGCTCATCGCCTGCGCCTCCTTGACGTTGGGCACGATCAGGCCGCGCGGGGTGGCCGCGGCGATGCCGAGGTTCACGTAGTGCTTGACGACGATCTCCTCGTCGCCCCAGGCCGCGTTCACGGTGGGGTTGCGGCGCACCGCCCAGATCATCGCCTTGGCCATGATCAGCAGCGGCGACACCTTCACGCCGGCGAAGTCGGTGGAGCTCTTGAGACGTTTCACGAACTCCATGGTGCGGGTCGCGTCCACGTCGACGAAGAGGCTGACGTGCGGCGCGGAGAAGGCGCTGGACACCATGGCGTTGGCGATGGCCTTGCGCACGCCCTTGACGGGGATCTTGTCCTCGCGACCCTCCGGCCACTCCGGCGTCTCGATGTTGCGGAACACGCTCACCTGCGAGGCGGCGCGGATCACGTCGTCGCGGGTGATG
>NZ_MPZN01000064.1 GCF_002936985.1 Microterricola pindariensis
TGCTCGGTGCAGAGCGGATGCCGCGGCGCGGATGCCGCGGGAACGCAGAAGCCTCCCCGCCGACAGCGCGCGCGAGGCGCGGGGTCGACGGGGAGGCGAGTGCTGTGGTGCGGGTGGTGCGGGTGTGGTGCGGGTGGTGCTAGAGCTTGTTGGTGCCGCGGACGCGGGCCACCGCGGTCATCACGTGGTAGACGACGATCGCGGCAATGGTGCCGAGTGCGATGCCGGTGAAGGTGATGCCGCCGATGGTGATCGTGTAGTCGGCGATGGCGATGATCAGGGCGGTCGCGGCCGTGAACTGGTTGATCGGGCTGTTGAAGTCGACCTTGTTGTCGAGCCAGATCTTCACACCGATGATGCCGATGAGGCCATAGAGCGCGGTCGTGACGCCACCGAGGACTCCCGGCGGGATGGTGTTGATGACGGCGCCGACCTTGGGGGAGAGGCTGAGCAGGATCGCGAAGATGCCGGCCACCCAGTAGGCGGCAGTGGAGTAGACGCGGGTGGCGGCCATGACGCCGATGTTCTCGCCGTAGGTGGTGGTTCCGGAACCGCCGAAGCTACCGGCGAGCATCGTGGCGACGCCGTCTGCGAACAGCGCGCGGCCGGTGAGCTTGTTGACGCCCGGGTTGGTCAGCTGAGCGACGCCGCGCACGTGGCCGACGTTCTCGGCAATCAGTACGAGCACGACGGGGATGAACGCGGGCAGGAAGGCGAGCACGGTGGGGTCGGTGAACGGGTTCGTGGGGAATGCGAAGGTCGGCAGGCCGATCCAGTCGGCTTCCGCGACCTTGTCGAAGTTCACCTGGCCGAACAGCACGGCGGCTGCGTATCCGACCAGCACACCGATGAAGATGGACAGCCTGCCCAGGATTCCCCGGAAGAAGACGGCGCTCAACAGCACGGCGGCCAGCGTGATGACGGCGGTGAGCGGGGCCTGGGCGAAGTTGGCCCCGGCCGCGGGCGCCAGGTTGAAGCCGATCAGCGCCACAATGGCGCCGGCCACGACGGGCGGCATCAGCGCGTCGATCCAGCCCGAGCCGGTGACCTGCACCAGGAGGCCAACGATTGCGAGCATGGCGCCGACGACGACGATGCCGAAGAGGGCGTTGCCGTAGTTGGTGCCGACCGTCGCCGCGGTGATCGGGGCGATGAACGCGAAGGAGGAGCCCAGGTAGCTCGGGAGCTTGTTGCGGGTGACCAGCAGGAACAGGATCGTGCCGAGACCGGAGAACAGCAGGGTCGTGCTGGGCGGGAAGCCGGTGAGGATCGGGACGAGGAACGTCGCGCCGAACATGGCGACGACGTGCTGCATCCCCAAACCGATCGTGCGCGGCCAACTCAGTCGCTCTTCGGGGGCGACGATGGTGCTCGCGGCGACGTTCTTGCCGTCTCCGTGCAGCTTCCAGGGCAGTTCCATGCGGTGTTTCCGTTCAGAGAGGGGGTGCGAAATGGGGGTGCGGGGCGGGAAACCCCTTGACGATCGTAGGGACTGTTGGGGCCCAATGCGTGCCTCCGCTAGGAAAACCCTTAGAATCAACCGGGGATTTGACAACATATGAGCACAAGGAGCTAGCCATTTCACAGTCAACGGCCACCGAGACACCGGCAACACCGCCTTCGGGCCTGAAGTCTCGAATCGACAGCTACTTTGAAATCACGCGACGCGGCTCCAACTTCGCCACCGAGGTGCGCGGCGGAATCGTCACCTTCGTCACGATGGCGTACATCGTCATCCTGAACCCGATCATCTTGAGCGGCTCGCCCGACATCAACGGCACCGTGCTCGGATTCGGCCAGGTGGCCGCCGTCACCGCACTCACTGCCGGTGTCATGACGATCCTGTTCGGTGTCGTCGCCCGCCTGCCGTTCGGCTTCGCCGCCGGCCTCGGCATCAACTCCTTCCTCGCCGTGAGCGTCGTCGGCCAGGTCACCTGGTCTGAGGCCATGGGCCTCGTCGTCATCAACGGCCTGATCATCGTGCTGCTGGCCGCGACCGGTCTCCGCCGTCTCATCTTCGAGGCGGTCCCGATTCAGCTGAAGCTCGCCATCACCGTCGGTATCGGCCTCTTCATCGCCTTCATCGGTCTGGTCAACGCCGGCTTCGTCACCTCGACCGGTGCGGCCTCCCCGCCCGTCGGCCTCGGCATCAACGGTTCTGTCGCCACCGTGCCGACCCTCATCTTCATCGTCACCCTGGTGATCACCGGCGTTCTCGTCGCCCGCAAGGTCAAGGGCGCCCTGCTCATCGGCCTCGTCGGCAGCACCATCATCGCCGTCATCGTTGAGGCGATCTTCAAGCTGGGCCCGCAGTTCTCGGATGCCGGGTTCAACCCCGGCGGCTGGAGCCTCTCCGTTCCCGAGCTGACCGGCAGCCTTGTCAGCCTGCCCGACCTCAGCCTGATCGGAGCCGTCAGCTTCGGCAGCTTCGAGCGCATCGGCGCACTGGCCGCCCTGATGCTCGTCTTCACCCTCGTCTTCACGAACTTCTTCGACGCCATGGGCACCATGACCGGTCTCTCCAACGAGGCCAAGCTCGCCGACGCCAAGGGCAACTTCCCGCGCCTGAAGAGCGCGCTCGTCGTCGAGGGCATCGGCGCGGTCGCCGGTGGCTTCACCTCCAGCTCCTCCAACACGGTCTTCATCGAGTCGGGTGCCGGCATCGGTGAGGGTGCGCGCACCGGCTTCGCCAACCTGGTGACCGGTCTGCTGTTCCTGGTGGCCATGTTCCTCACGCCGCTCACCTCGATCGTTCCCACCGAGGTGGCCAGCGCCGCCCTCGTCATCGTGGGTGCCATGATGATGGCCCAGATCAAGGACATCGACTTCAGCGAATTCTCGGTGCTGCTGCCGGTGTTCCTCACGATCGCAGTCATGCCGCTCACCTACTCGATCGCCAACGGCATCGGTGCAGGCTTCGTGGGCTGGGTGCTGATCCGCTCGCTCTCCGGCAAGGCCAAGGGCATCAGCCCGCTGCTCTGGATCGTCGCCCTGGGCTTCCTGCTCTACTTCGTGCGCGGCCCGATCGAGGCCATGCTCGGCCTGTAACCGAGACGCACACAACAGAGCGGCCGGATGCGACAGGCATCCGGCCGTTCTGCTTCTCCGGACGTGGCCCGGGCAGTGCCTAGCCCAGGAACCCGCGCAGCAGGGCCTCCGAGCCGGCGATGTGCTCGGCCATGGCCGCGGCCGCGGCATCCGGGTGCCCGCGCAGGATCGCCTTGACGATCGCCTCGTGCTGGGCGTTGGAGTGCACGATGTTCGGCGCGAGCAGCGGGATGTCGTCCAGCAGCTCGTTCACCCGCATCCGCACGTCGGCCACCAGCGGCACCAGGCTCGGCGAGCCGACCAGCTCGGCGATGAGCAGGTGCAGGCGCGAGTCGTGCCGGCGGTACTCCTCCGGCGCCGCGGCGCTGCAGTCGTCGAGCGCCTGCCAGAGCCGCTCCCGGTCGACCGCGCTCAGCTCGCACAGGGCGGCCTGCCGCACGGCGCCGACCTCTAGGATGCTGCGGAGCACGAGGGTGTCCTCGATCTCGGATGCCGGCACAGAGCGCCGCTCGCGCAGCTCGCCGTTCGCGTCGACGACCGGGGTGCCGCGGGGGACGGGGTCCACGACGAAGGTGCCGCCGTAGCGGCCGCGCCGCGACACCACGTAACCAGCCTCGGTCAGCGAGGCGATGGCGTCGCGCAGTGTGTCGCGGCTGACGGCGAGCATCCCCGCGAGCTCGCGCTCGGCCGGCAGTTTCTCGCCGGGCGCGATCAAGCCCAGCCGGATGGTTTGCAGCAGCCGCTGCACCGTCTCCTCGAAGGCGTTCGCGCTCTTCCCCGGGCGCAGCAGCAGCTCGGCGCTCAGCAAACCGGCGCCGGGCAGACCGTGCTGTGCCGCATCCGGGGATTCAGTCATGGTTCCAGCCTAGGACTCACTCCGGGGTGACATAGGCGGAGCTGATGCCGCCGTCGACGAGGAACGTCGACCCGGTGATGAAGGAGGAGTCGTCGCTGGCGAGGAAGGCGACGGCCGCGGCCAGCTCCTCCGGCTCGGCGAAGCGCCCGACGGGGATGTGCACGAGGCGGCGCTGGGCGCGCGCCTGGTCCTTGGCGAACAGCTCCTGCAGCAGCGGGGTGTTCACCGGGCCGGGGCAGAGGGCGTTCACCCGGATTCCCTGCCGGGCGAACTGCACGCCGAGTTCGCGGCTCATCGCCAGCACGCCGCCCTTGGAGGCCGTGTAGGAGATCTGCGAGGTGGCCGAGCCCAGCACCGCGACGAAAGACGCCGTGTTGATGATGGAACCGTTGCCCTGCTTCACCATGTGGCGGAGGGCGGCGCGGGAGCACAGGTAGACCGACTTGAGGTTGACGTCCTGCACCTTCTCCCAGGCCGGCAGCTCCGTCGTCTCGATCGAGTCGTCGTCGGGCGGGGAGATGCCGGCGTTGTTGAAGGCGATGTCCACGGAGCCGTAGGTGGCCGCCGCGGTGTCGAAGAGGTTGTTCACCTGCGCCTCGTCGGTGACGTTGACCTGCACGAACAGGCCGCCGACGAGCTCGGCCGCCGCGGCGCCCGTCGCGGCATCCATGTCACCGATGACGACGGTCGCGCCCTCCGCGGCGAAGCGTTTCGCGGTGGCCAGGCCGATGCCGCTGGCGCCGCCGGTGATGACGGCGACCTTGCCGGCCAGGCGCTGGGTGAGGTCGATCGGGGTGATCGCGGGGGAGGCTGCCATGGTGCTCTCTTTCTTGCTCGGATGCTGGGCTTTCTTGCCCGAATGCTGGGCTTTCGTGCGGGTGCGCGGATGCCGCGGCGAGGGGGTTCAGTCGACGGCGATGAACACGTTCTTGGTCTCTGTGAACGCGAGCGGCGCGTCGGGGCCGAGCTCGCGGCCGAGCCCGGACTGCTTGAAGCCGCCGAACGGCGTGCTGTAGCGCACCGAGGAGTGCGAGTTGACCGAGAGGTTGCCCGACTCGACCCCGCGGGCGACGCGGAGGGCCCGGCCGACGTCCCGGGTCCAGATCGAGCCGGACAGGCCGTAGTCGCTGTCGTTGGCCAGCTGCACGGCATCCGCCTCGTCGTCGAAGGGCAGCACGGTCACGACGGGCCCGAAGATCTCCTCGCGGGCGGTGCGGTCGCCGCGCCCCGGCGTCAGCACGGTGGGCGCGAACCAGAAGCCGGGGCCGGTCGGCGCGCTGCCGCGGAAGGCGACGGGGGCGTCATCCGGCACGAAGGAGGAGACGGCGTCGAGGTGCTTCCGGGAGACCAGCGGGCCCATCTCTGTGCCCGGCAGGGCGGGGTCTCCGACGGCTACGCCCTGCACGGCGGGCTCCAGCAGCTCCATGAAGCGCTCGTAGGCGCTCCGCTCGACGAGGATGCGGCTGCGGGCGCAGCAGTCCTGCCCGGCGTTCTCGAACACGCCGTACGGCGCGGTGGCGGCGGCCTTCTCGATGTCGGAGTCGGCGAAGACGATGTTGGCGCTCTTGCCGCCGAGCTCCAGCGTCACCCGCTTCACCTGCTCGGCGCAGCCGGCCATGATCTGCTTGCCGACCTCGGTGGAGCCGGTGAAGACGACCTTGCGCACGGTCGGGTTCGTGACGAAGCGCTCGCCGACGACGGAGCCCCGACCGGGCAGCACCTGGAACAGCCCCTCCGGCAGCCCGGACTCCAGGGCGAGCTCGGCCAGACGGATGCTGGTCAGCGGCGTCCACTCGGCCGGCTTCAGCACGACGGCGTTGCCGGCGGCCAGGGCCGGGGCGAATCCCCACGCGGCGATCGTCATCGGAAAGTTCCACGGCGTGATCACGCCGACGACGCCGAGCGGCTCGTTGAAGGTGACGTCGAGGCCCCCGGCCACCGGGATCTGCCTGCCGAACAGGCGCTCGGGGGTGGCGGAGTAGTAGTCGAGCACGTCGCGCACGTGGCCGGCCTCCCAGCGAGCCTGGCCGATCGGGTGGCCGGAGTTGCGCATCTCGGTCTGGGCGAGGTTCTCGATGTCGGCGTCGACGGCGGCGGCGAAGCGGCGGAGCGCCCGCGCCTTGTCGGCGGGGGCGAGCGGCGCCCAGGCGCGCTGGGCGGCGGCGGCGCGGGCGATCGCCGCATCCGTCGCCTCCACGTCCAGGTGCTCGACGGTCTCGACGACGCTCTCGTCGGCGGGGTTGATGATCGTGTAGCTCACGGCTGCTCCTTCAACGTTCTGTGCTGCCTCGCGGCCCCGACCAGGCCGGCGAAGAGCCGGCGGTCGGCGGCGTTCTCCTCCGGATGCCACTGCACGGCGACCCCGAACGGCACGCCGGGCAGCTCAACCGCCTCGATCACGCCGTCGGCGGTCGTGGCGGACACACGCAGGCCCGGTGCCACCCGGTCGAGCGCCTGGTGGTGGTAGACGTGCACGTCGAGGGCATCCCCGAGGAGGTCGGCGATGGCGGTGCCCGCCTCGGTCTGCACCGCCTCGGTGCCGAACTCGGCCGGCGCCGGCTGGTACTTCTCGCTGCCGACCACGTCGGGCAGGTGCTGGTGCAGGGTGCCGCCGAGGGCGACGTTGAGCATCTGCGCGCCGCGGCAGATGCCGAGGAAGGGCAGCTCCGTCTCGATGGCGGCGTGCAGCAGGGCATCCTCCCACTCGTCGCGGTCGCCGCGGGGCGCCCCGGTCCTCGGGTGCGGCTCCTGCCCGTAGCGGGCGGGGTCGATGTCGGCGCCGCCGGCGATGATGAGCCCGTCCAAGCCGGCGAGCACGCGCCGCGCAGCTGCCGCGGTGACCGGCTGTGGCGGAAGCACGACGGCGATGCCGCCGGCATCCGTCACCGCGTCGAGGTAGACCTGCGGCAGGAAGGAGGCGCGCACGTCCCAGACGCCGGTCTGCGCCTGCTCCAGGTAGCTGGTGATGCCGATGACCGGTGCGTCGGAGGGCTCGAACTCGGCGCCGGTCCCGGGCTCAGAGCCGCTCAAAGCCGCGCACCCGCTCCCAGTCGGTCACGGCCGAGTCGAAGGCCGCCAGTTCGACGGCGGCGTTGTTCAGGTAGTGGTCGACGACCTCGTCGCCGAAGGCCGCTCGGGCGATCGCCGACTCGGAGAACAGCTGCGCCGCCTCGCGCAGGGTGCTCGGCACCCGGGCCGCCCCGCCGGTGTAGGCGTTGCCGACGAAGGCGTCCTCCAGCTCGAGCTCGTTCTCGATGCCGTGCAGGCCGGCCGCGATCAGCGCGGCGACGGCGAGGTACTGGTTGACGTCGCCGCCCGGCACCCGGTTCTCGACGCGGATGCCCGGACCGTGGCCGACCACGCGGAGCGCGCAGGTGCGATTGTCGACGCCCCAGGCCACGGCAGTCGGCGCGAAGCTGCCGTCGACGAAGCGCTTGTACGAGTTGATGTTGGGGGCGAAGAACAGCGTGAGCTCGCGCATGGCGGCCAGCTGGCCGGCCAGGAAATGGCGGAACGCCTTGGACATGCCGTGCTCGGCATCCGTGTCGGCGAAGACGGGGGATCCCGCCTCATCACGCAGCGAGATGTGGATGTGGCAGCTGTTGCCCTCGCGCTCGTTGAACTTGGCCATGAAGGTCAGGCTCTTGCCGTGCGCGTCGGCGATCTCCTTCGCGCCGTTCTTGTAGATCGAGTGGTTGTCGCAGGTCGCCAGCGCATGCGCATAGCGGAATGCGATCTCCTGCTGGCCGAGGTTGCACTCGCCCTTGACACCCTCCGAGTACATGCCCGCACCGTCCATCGCGTTGCGGATGTCACGCAGCAGCGGCTCCATCCGGGTCGAGGCGAGCATGGCGTAGTCGATGTTGTAGTCGGATGCCGCGGCCAGGTCGCGGTAGCCCTTCGCCCAGGCCTGGCGGTAGCTGTCGTCGAAGACGATGAACTCGAGCTCGGTGCCGACGAACGGGGCCAGCCCGCGCTCGGCCAGGCGCTCGAGCTGGGCCTTCAGGATCTGCCGCGGCGAGGCCACGACGGGAGTGTGGTCCAGCCACTGCAGGTCGGCGGTCACCATCGCGCTGCCCGGCAGCCAGGGCACGAGGCGCAGCGTGTCGAAGTCGGGGATCATCGCCATGTCGCCGTAGCCGCGCTCCCAACTGGACATGGCGTAGCCGTCGACGGTGTTCATCTCGACATCGACGGCGAGGAGGTAGTTGCAGCACTCTGCGCCGTGCTCGGCGACATCCTCGAGAAAGAGACGGGCGGAGATGCGCTTGCCGATCAGGCGGCCCTGCATGTCGGTGAACGCGAGGATCACGGTGTCGATCTCTCCCGCGGCGACGAGCCCGGTGAGCTCGGCCAGTGAGAGGTTGCCGGAACGGGGGGTCATACGCATCTCCTCGGTGAGACTCAGGCCATGAATGGTTTGCTTGGCGACCATTACACCATAGCGATGCGATTCCATCGGGGGCAATCATCGAGAACACGCGGAACTGCCCGAGAAAATTCTTGCCACAAAGGTATGTACGTCGAACCTTTGCAGGCTCTATAGTCGGGCCAGCAAATCACACAGCCCAGCAGCCTGCCCCGTTTTCCCGCGGCAGGCACACAGAATGCGAAGGAACGTGAATGTCCAAAGACACCTTGAACGTGTCGGGAGTCACCTATACGACTGCCGAAGCCGGCTACTTCGAGAAGCGCAAGCTCAAGCGCTCCGCCGGCGTCTGGGGGCTCTGGGGCCTCGCCGTGGCCGCCGTCATCTCCGGAGACTTCTCCGGCTGGAACTTCGGGATCACGGCCGCCGGCTTCGGCGGGATGCTGATCGCCTTCGCCATTCTGGTGGTCATGTACTACGGCCTCATCTTCTCCATCGGTGAGATGAGTTCGGCGATGCCGCACACCGGCGGCGCCTACTCCTTCTCACGCGCGGCAATGGGGCCGTGGGGCGGCTTCGTCACGGGCCTCGCCGAGACGGTCGAGTACGTGGCGACCACGGCGGTGATCGTCTACTTCTCGGCGGCGTACGCCGACGGCATCACCTCCGAGCTGCTCAACTTCTCGATGCCGGCCTGGGTGTGGTGGGTGATCCTCTACGTCGCGTTCATCCTGCTGAACTCGGCCGGGGCGGCGATCTCGATCCGCTTCGCCATCGTCGTCTCGATCATCTCGATCGGCATCTTGATCGTGTTCGCCGTGATGGCGATCGCATCCGGCCTGTTCAGCTGGGACAAGCTCTTCGACATCGCGCCGGATGCCGGCCAGAGCGCGTTCCTGCCGCACGGCGTCCTGCCCATCCTGTTCGCGCTGCCCTTCGCCATGTGGTTCTTCCTCGGCATCGAGGAGCTGCCGCTGGCGGCCGAGGAGTCGCACGACCCCGTCCGCGACATCCCGCGCGCCGGCCTCTGGGCCCGCGGCACGCTCATCTTCACCGGGCTTCTCGTGCTGTTCCTGAACACGGGCATCCTCGGCGCCGAGGTCACGGGGGGCGCGGGGGAGCCGCTGCTCGACGGATTCCGCGCCATCGTCGGCGACGGGCTCGCCGCTGTGCTCGCCCTGTTCGCCCTGATCGGCCTCCTCGCCTCGCTGCAGGGCATCATGTTCGCCTACGGGCGCAACATGTACTCCCTCTCCCGGGCCGGCTACTACCCGAAGTTCCTCTCGCTCACCGGCAAGCGGCAGACCCCGTGGGTCGCGCTGCTGGCCGGTGGCCTGATCGGATTCGTCGCCCTGGTCATCGTGGATGCCGCCGGCGGTTCCGGCGGGGTCGCCGGCGCGATCGTGCTGAACATCGCCGTGTGGGGTGCCGTGCTGGCCTACCTGCTGCAGATGACCGCCTTCGTGATCCTGCGCAGGAAGTACCCGAGCGCGAAGCGCCCCTACCTCAGCCCCTGGGGCGTTCCCGGTGCCGTCATCGCCGGAATCATCGCCGCCCTGATCTTCGTCGGCTTCCTGCTGAACCCGACGTTCGGCCCGGCCATCGTGGCCATCGCGGTCGTCTACGCGGTCATGCTGATCGGCTTCGCGGTCTGGGGCCGCCACCGGCTCGTGCTCTCCCCGGAGGAGGAGTACGCGGTCTCCGGCGGGCTGCACGGCGACCCGGAGGCCGACGGCTACGGGGGAGCGCTCGAGGAGGAGCTGCTCGCCAGCGACGGCGTCGACGAGCCCAAGCCGTAGGCAGGGGAATCGGTTCGTGGGGTCTCCGCTTCGGCGGAGACCCCACTGCCGTTTCGGGGGGATAGCCCCATACTCGCCCGCGCGGATGCCCCATAACGTTGGTGTTGTGCTCGAATCCGGCACAGAACCCCACCGCACATCCTCTACAGAAGGAGCCCTCCCATGTCTGCCACCATCCCCGTCGTCCCCTCGGCCCCGGCAGAGCCGAACAACGCCCCGACGCCGCCCGCCGGCTTCACCGAGCAGCCGTACGCCGGCTACGCCGAGCAGCCGGGCGCCGGCTACGCCGAGCAGCCGTACGCCGGCTACACGGGGCAGCAGCCCGCGGCATCCGCCACCCCCACCCAGTGGTTGAGCATCTCCAGCCTCGTGCTCGGCATCACCTCGATCTTCGCCGGTTGGACGTTCATCGTTCCCGTCGCCGGCCTGATCCTCGGCATCCTCGCGCTCCAGCGCGAGCCGGCCGCTCGCACCATGGCGATCTGGGGCGTCGTGCTCAACAGCGTGGTGCTCGCAGGCGGCCTGCTCGTCGGCCTCGGTGCGCTGATCTTCGGCCTCGCCGCACTGCCCTTCGCCATCCTCCCGTTCGCCATGTTCTAGGGGCACATGCCTCCGCCCGCATGGGCCCTCGGCTAGGCTGGAGGGGTACCAAGAGCCACAAGCTCGCACACCCTCAAGGCAATGGAGCCGTTCGTGTCGATCAGCACGCCCACAAGCACGTCCACCACTATCGCGGAGGGCGCTGCAGGCGCCACACCCGGCCGCACACAGGAAGCACCCACTATGCAGGCAAGCCCAGGATTCCGTCTGGAGAGCGATTCGCTCGGGACCGTCGAGGTTCCCGAGAACGCATACTGGGGGGTGCACACCAAGCGTGCACTCGACAACTTCCCGATCGCGAAGCGCCCCATCTCCGTGTACCCCGATTTCGTGCGCGCGCTGGCCCAGGTCAAGCAGGCCTGTGCCCGCGCCAACGTCGAGGTCGGTGCGCTGAGCGCCGAGAAGGGCCGCTGGATCGACGAGGCGTGCACGCGCATCATCCAGGGGGCGCGCCACGAGGAGTTCGTCGTCGGCGTCATCCAGGGCGGTGCCGGCACCTCGACCAACATGAACGCGAACGAGGTCATCACCAACGTCGCGCTCGAGATCGCCGGCTACGACAAGGGCCGCTACGACATCCTGCACCCGATCGACGACGTCAACCGCAGCCAGTCGACCAACGACACCTACCCGACCGCGATCAAGGTCGGCCTGGCGTTCTCGCTGCGCCACCTGACGCTGGAGCTGCGCCTGCTGCAGGAGTCGTTCTCGCACAAGAGCGACGAGTTCACCAACGTGCTGAAGGTGGGCCGCACCCAGCTGCAGGACGCCGTTCCGATGACGCTCGGCCAGGAGTTCCACGGCTTCGCCACCACCCTCGGCGAAGACTACGACCGCCTCATGGAGACGCTCACGCTGCTCGCCGAGGTGAACCTCGGCGCGACCGCCATCGGCACCGGCATCACCGCCGACCCCGGATACGCGGCCGCCGCGGTACGCCACCTGAGCGAGATCACCGGGCTCAACATCCAGAGCGCCCCCGACCTGATCGAGTCGACCAGCGACGCCGGAGCGTTCATGTCGTTCAGCGGCTCGCTCAAGCGCAGCGCGATCAAGCTGTCCAAGATCTGCAACGACCTGCGTCTGCTCTCCTCCGGCCCGCAGGCCGGTTTCGGCGAGATCAACCTGCCGCCGATGCAGGCCGGCTCGAGCATCATGCCGGGCAAGGTCAACCCGGTCATCCCGGAGGCCGTCAGCCAGGTGGCCTACGCCATCGCCGGCAACGACGTCGCCATCACGATGGCCGCAGAGGGCGGCCAGCTGCAGCTGAACGCCTTCGAGCCGGTCATCGCGCACTCCCTGTTCCAGGGCCTGGCGTGGATGACGCAGGCCTGCTGGACGCTGCGCGTGAACTGCATCGACGGCATCACCGCCAACGAGGACCGCCTCGAGGCCATGGTCGCCTCCAGCGTCGGCGTCATCACCGCGCTGATCCCGTTCATCGGCTACACCGAGGCTGCGAAGATCGCCAAGGTCGCGCTCAGCACGGGGCACCCCGTCGCCGATCTCGTGGTCGCCGCCGGCCTGATGACCCGCGAGGCCGTCACCGAGCAGCTTCAGCCGAGCAAGCTCTCCGGAATGGACGCCGCGGCGCCCGTCCCGGTCACCGACCTGAAGGCCGAGCCCTCCGAGTAGCAGCTCCGCTCACACCGACGCCGCACACGCAGACGCCGGCGCCCAGTTGGGCGCCGGCGTCTGTGCGTTCGGGGCAGCCGTCGCGCGGCGGCGGCACGAAAAAGACAGGACCAGAGGCTCCGCGGGGCGTATATGCGCTCGACGGGGCTGTGGTCCTGTTTTTTCGGAGGGGGCGCGCGGTGTCGGCTTCGGTCGCTGGCGCTCCCTCGAGCCAACGGGGGAGAGGCGCCGCGCTTCCGCTCGTCGGGTGGAGGGCGCCGCGCATTCGCTCGTCGGCTGGAGGGCGCCGCGCCGCGACGGAGGAGCAGCGCAGCGCCCGAAGCCCTGAGCGTCTCCGCCGACACCGCCGCCTGCGGCATCCTCCCTGGCGCTACACGTGGTCCGCTAGATCACCCGGCAGTGCGTGGTGAGGTAGCCGATGCCGTCGATGGACACCGTCACGGTGGAGCCGTCGCGGAGGAAGACCGGGGGCTTGCGCGAGTAGCCGGCGCCGCCCGGGCTGCCGGTCGAGATGAGCGTGCCGGCCGGGATCGTGGCCGAGCGCGACAGGTACGAGATGATCTCGGCGACGGTGCGCACCATCTCGCCGCTGGAGGCGTCCTGCAGGATGTGGCCGTCGACGTTCGTGGTCAGCCAGAGGTCCTGGGGGTCCGGCACCTCGTCGGCGGTGACGACGACGGGGCCGGTGGGCGTGAAGCCGTCGAACGACTTGCACCTCGACCACTGCGCCTCGCTGAACTGGATGTCGCGGGCGGTGATGTCGTTGACGACGGTGTAGCCCCAGACGTAGTCGAGGGCGTCGCGCACCGACACGTTCTTGGCCGGCTTGCCGATGATCACGCCGAGCTCGGCCTCGTAGTCGACCTGCTGGGAGATCTCGCCGGGCCAGGTGGTGGTCGCCTCGTGTGCGGTGAGCGAGTTCGGCCAGAGCGCGAACACCGTCATGGCGCTCTCGCTGCGCAGCTTCAGCTCGCTTGCGTGTGCGGCGTAGTTCGCGCCGACGGCGAGGATGTGCGGCGGGCGCAGCACGGCGGATGCGTGCCGCAGCTCGTCGATCGGCGTGAGCGAGACGCGCTGGGCGACGGCCTGGTCGACGACGGCTCGAACGTGGGCGAGCCCCTCCTCGCCGCGCTCGATGAGCTCCTGCAGGTCGGCGGGTGCTTCGTCCATCACCTCGTCGAGGAAGAGTGCTCCACTTCCGAGGGTCACAGCTAGGCGGGGGGTGGATTGACCGTCAAACCTCAGATGCGCAAACTTCACCCCTCTACGCTATCGGGGCTTGGGGGATATTCCTTGTACGTCATCACCAGCTGGTCGCGCCGTTTCTTGCACTTTCTGCACAAAGCGCCCGTTGCCGGGCCCCAGAGGGCCGCGAACTGGCCAATCATCGGAACTCTCGCGTGGCGGCATCCGGGCATCTCCGGGCGTTTCGCGGCAGTGGTGCCTCAATTGACAAGCCAAAGATCGGATGTTTATAGTCACTAGACCCCAAAGGGAAGGTTTCCATGAGCACGATCATCAGCGTCGACACCACTGACGTCCGTTTTCCGACGTCACTGCAGCTGGACGGCTCCGACGCCATGAATCCAGACCCGGACTACTCCGCGGCCTACCTCGTCATCCGCACGGATGCCGCAGACGGCCTCGAGGGGCACGGATTCGTCTTCACCATCGGCCGCGGCAACGACGTCGAGGTGGCCGCCATCGACACGCTCGCCGGGCACCTCGTCGGCCGCAACGTCGAGGAGCTCCTCTCCGACATGGGCGCCACCTCGCGCCTGTTCATGCACGACTCCCAGCTGCGCTGGCTCGGCCCGGAGAAGGGCGTCATGCACATGGCCATCGGCGCCGTGATCAACGCGCTCTGGGACCTCCGCGCCAAGCGCGAGGGCAAGCCGCTCTGGCAGCTGCTGGGCGCGCTGAGCCCCGAGGAGATCGTCGACCTCGTCGACTTCCGCTACCTGAGCGACGCGCTCACCCCGGAGGAGGCGCTGGAGATCCTGCGCGCCGCAGAGCCCGGCCGCGCCGAGCGCGAGGCCGAACTGCTCGCCAACGGCTACCCGGGATACACCACCAGCCCCGGCTGGCTCGGCTACTCCGACGAGAAGCTGGCCCGCCTCTGCCGCGAGGCGATGGCCGAGGGCTTCACCCAGATCAAGCTCAAGGTGGGCGCCGACCTCGACGACGACATCCGCCGCCTGCGCATCGCCCGCGAGACCTGCGGCGAGGGCTTCCCCATCGCCATCGACGCCAACCAGCGCTGGGACGTCGCCGACGCCATCGCCTGGGTGAAGGCGCTCGAGCAGTTCGACATCAAATGGGTGGAAGAGCCCACCAGCCCCGACGACGTGCTCGGCCACGCCGCCATCGCCCGCGGCATCGCGCCGATCCCGGTCGCGACCGGCGAGCACGCCCAGAACCGCATCATCTTCAAGCAGCTGCTGCAGGCGGATGCCATCGGCTTCATGCAGATCGACGCCGCCCGCGTCGGCGGCGTGAACGAGAACATCGCCAACCTGCTGCTGGCCGCGAAGTTCGGCGTCCCGGTGTGCCCGCACGCCGGCGGCGTCGGTCTCTGCGAGGCCGTGCAGCACCTGAGCATGTTCGACTACATCGCGGTCTCCGGCAGCAAGGAGGGCCGGGTGATCGAGTTCGTCGACCACCTGCACGACCACTTCGTCACGCCCGTCGTGATGCAGAACGGAAGCTACATGGCGCCGCTGGCTCCGGGCGCCGGCGCCGAGATGCACGCGGCATCCGTCGCGGAGTTCACCTTCACGCGCTGATCCCCAGCCGCCCCGTGCTCGAGCCTCAGGGCCGGGGCATGGTTCGCCCGTCGGGACTTCCCGGCGGGCGAAACGGCGTTAAAGCGCCTCGCGCAGCCACTGCTCCACGCCGCTGACGTGCACGAGGGTGAGGGCGTGGGCCAGCTCGGCGTCGCCCCGTTCGAGGGCGGCGAGGATGCCGGCGTGCTCGTGCAGCGTGCGCGAGACGGCGTTCTCCTGGGTGACGCCGCGCCAGATGCGGGCGCGCACGGTGTGGCTGGAGAGCGAGTCGATCAGGCTGCTGAGGTAGCTGTTGCCGGCGGCGGTGACGATGCGCCGGTGGAACTCCAGGTCGTGCTCGACGAGCCCCTCGACGGAGGTGGTCTCGTCGACGGCGGCGATCATCGCGGTCAGTTCTGCGATGGTGTCGGAATCAAGCTTGCCGACGGCCATGGCCGTCGCGGCCGGCTCGAGGATCCGGCGCACGGCGAAGATCTCCAGGATCGAGGCGTCGTCGTGCAGGTCGACGACGAAGGACATGGCCTCCAGCAGCAGTCGGGGCTCTAAACTGGTGACGTAGGTGCCGTCGCCACGCCGCACGTCGAGCACCCGGATCACCTCGAGCGCCTTGACCGCCTCGCGCAGCGAGCTGCGGGAGAGCCCGAGTGCCTCGCTGAGCTCCTTCTCGGGCGGGAGCCGGTCGCCGGGGCCGAGATCGCCGGAGACGATCATCTCCTTGATCTTGAGGATTGCTTCGTCGGTCACAGCCATGCCGTCATACTATCGGCGGGCCCCAGCCGGGCCGCGGCGCCCCACGCGGGGTTGGCTTCGGTCGCTGGCGCTCCCTCGAGCCAACGGGGGATGCGCGCCGGTTTCCTCCGCACGTCGGCTGGAGGGAGCGAGGAACGAGCGACCGAAGCCCCGGAGCCGACCTGGCCGCGTTGCCCGGGTCGCTGGCACTCCCTCGAGCTCAGCCGGCGAGCGCCCGCCACAGGTGCATGCCGGCGTAGCTGCGCCAGGGCGCCCAGGCGGCCCCGTGCGCGGCGAGCGGCACCGCGGCATCCGGCAGGCCCAGCCGGGCGGCGCCCTGTCGGATGGCGAGGTCGCTCGTCAGCAGCACGTCCGGGCTGCCGAGCACGCGCATGCTGACGTAGCCGGCCGTCCACGGGCCGATGCCCTTCACCGCCATCAGCCGGGCCGAGAGGTCCTCCTTGCTCTCGCCCACATCGAGCCAGAGCTCACCGCAGGCGAGCGCCTCCGCGACCCGCATGATGGTGTCGATGCGGGCGACGGGGCCGCGCAGCACGCCCCGGCCGCCGGCCGCGATCTGGGCGGCCGTGGGGAACAGCGTCCAGCCGCCGCGCTCCGCCGGCAGTCGGTCGCCGAGCGCCTCGGCCAGCCGCCCGAGCAGGGTGCGGGCGGCGGCCACCGAGATCTGCTGGCCGATCAGGGCGCGGAACAGCGTCTCCTCCGGGCTCATGCTGCCGGGCACGCGGATGCCGGGCACGCGAGCGACCGCGGGGGCGAGCGCCGGGTCGGCCGCCAGTGCGGCATCGATCGCCGCGGCATCCGCGTCGAGGTCGAGCAGGCGGCGCACCCGCGACACCAGAGGGGCCAGGTCGGCGAGCTCGTCGAGGGTCGCCGCGCAGGAGACGAACGGCGCCTCCGGCGTGCCCGCGAGGCTGAGCGCCACCGTCGCGGTGCCGGCCGGCAGCCGCACCGCGCGCCGGTACACCCCGGACTCGAAGTTCTCCACCCCGGCCACGGCGCGCAGCCCGAGGAAGCCGAGCACCCCGGCGCCGTCGAACGGGGCCCGCGCCGGCAGC
>NZ_MPZN01000065.1 GCF_002936985.1 Microterricola pindariensis
GAGCGCTACCGCGACGCGCGCGGCGCGGCACTGCCGGCGTCGCCCTCCTCCCCCGCGGCGGGGAGCGCCGACAACGTGGTCGGCCCCGGGGGACGGCGCCTCGCCCCGCGACTCCCGGTCGCGGCGATCGTTGCCATCGTCGCGCTGTTGGTGCTGCCGCTGCTGGCCTTCGCGGTGCTGGGGCTCGGGCTGGCCAGCTCCTGGACGACGTCGATCGTGCCGTGACGGATGCGGCGGCATCCGCGCCCGCGCAGACAGACAGGCCCCGCGCCCACACGAGGTGGGCGCGGGGCCTGCGCAGTGCGGGCGGTGCCGTTTAGCTGACGCCGAGCAGGTCGATCACGAAGATCAGGGTCTTGCCGGAGAGGTGGTGGCCTCCGCCGGCCGGGCCGTAGGCCTGGTGCGGGGGCACGACGAGCTTGCGGCGGCCGCCGACCTTCATGCCGGGGATGCCTTCCTGCCAGCCCGCGATGAGGCGGTTCAGCGGGAAGTTGATCGACTGGCCGCGGCCCCAGGAGGAGTCGAACTCGTCGCCGGACTCGTACTCGACGCCGAGGTAGTGCACGTCGACGGTGGCACCGGGGGTGGCCTCCGCGCCGTCGCCGACGACGATGTCCTCGATGACGAGGGTCTCGGGCGCCGGGCCCTCCGGGAATTCGATTTCGGGCTTTGCGTTCATATCAGTCATGCGACTATCCAAGCCGATTCGGCGTCGTTTTGCACGCCGACGCGACGCCCGCCGCATGCCGCCTGAGACTTTGACCGTAATGCTTGCGTTCCACGCGGGGGCGAGGGAAGATGAGAACTGATCAACTTATCGCCCGGTCGAGTCGCAGGCACTGCCGCACCACCGGGCGATGGGTTGTTTAACGGGCGGTGCTGCACAGCACGTCGCCCGCGCGTTTAGCGCGTCGGCGGGGCCAGCAGCACGGCGCGGTCGAGGGTGACGGCTTCCAGCAGCGCGCGCTCCGCCTCCGCCGTGTCGGCCGACGCACGCCCCTCCCGCAGCCGCTGGCGCACGAACGCGAGCCGAGTGGCGTGCCGGATGAACCGCCGCATCTCGACCCTTTTGTCGCCGGGCAGGGTCCGGGCCCAGCGGGCTGCCGCCCGCCGACCGGATGCCGTGGCCAGCATGACGACCTCGCCGTCGGCGAACCAGCCGGCCGCGGCGTACTCCTGCAGGCTCTCGACGGTGGCACGCTGCTCGGCTCGGCGCAACCAGAGCACGATGCCGATGGCGAAGAGGAAGAGCGGCACCTGCACCAGGAAGTAGTAGCCGAAGAAGTCGGTCACCACGAGGAGGGCGCCGTTCCACAGCGCGTGCAGGGCGATCGCCGCGGCCAGGCCGAGCGCGAAGTAGCCGAGGATGCCGGCACCGCGGGTGCGCGTGGCACCAAACCCCAGCGCGATGCCGGTGCAAGCCGTGAACATGACGTGGGCGAACGGCGAGAAGAGCCCGCGCAGCAGGAACGTGGAGCCGAGCTGGTCCGCGCCGCCCTCGATGAGGGCCTCGCCGAAGTACAGGATGTTCTCGGTGAAGGCGAAACCGGCGGCGCTGACCGCCGCGTAGACGAGGCCGTCGACCGGGCCGTCCAGGCTTCTCTTGGCGATCCAGACGAGCAGCAGCACCCCGAGCCCCTTCGCGATCTCCTCCACGATCGGGGCCTGGATCGCGAGCGAGAGCGCCTCGGCCTGCCCGGGGTTGCCGCCGGAGACGAGCAGCTGCTGCAGGCCGCGGTTGACCAGCAGCGAGATGCCGACGGCCACGCCGGCGCCCCAGAACAGGGCGAAGCCGAGCACCCAGCGCGGCTCCGGCTCCCACCGGTCGATCCAGCGCACGGCGAACAGCACACCGACGAGCGGCACGACCGCCACGACCGTGCAGAGCAGCACGGCGCCGGGACCGAAGGAGCGGACGAAGGAGCCGATCATCACGAGCAGCAGCGCCGCGCCGATCGCGATGCCAATCACGCCGAGTCGGAAGCCGAGTGCCCCGGTGCGCCCCGGTCGCGGCGTGAACCGGACAGGCAGCATGGGCGCCGCTGCGGCGGATGTCGGGGGCTGCGCGGCCGATGGCAGCACTCGCTGCGGCCCGTCGGCGAGCGTGGTGCCGGCGGCATCCGGAGTCGGTGAGGTCACTCGCTCAGGCTAACGGATGCCGGCCTCCGCTCCCGGCGCGCCGCTGTTCCCACTGCTCCCGCAGCTCCCGCAGCTCCCGCTGCCGGTCAGCGGGCGCGAGCCGCGTTCCCGCAGCCGGTCAGCGGATGCGGGCCACGACACGCCGAGGAATCGGGGTGTCGTGGCCCGCAAGCGCCGTCGCATCCGCTGACTGGCTACAGCGCAGGGCGGGCACGGGCAGGCACGCGGGCTCAGGCACGCGGGCTCAGGCACGCGGGCTCAGGCACGCGGGCTCAGGCACGCGGGCTCAGGCACGCGGGCTCAGGCACGCGGGCTCAGGCACGCGAGCTCAGGCACGCGAGCTCAGGCACGCGAGCACCCCGCGCACGACGAAGGCCGAGCCCAGCGCGTTGCGCGGGCTCGGCCTTCGAGAGCTTACTGCGGTGTGACTAGACGACGCCGAGGGCGAGCATCGCGTCGGCGACGCGGGTGAAGCCGGAGATGTTGGCGCCGAGCACGTAGTTGCCGGGCTCGCCGTACTCCTCCGCGGTGCGGGCGCAACGCTCGTGGATGCCCTTCATGATCACCGCGAGGCGCTGCTCGGTGTGCTCGAAGCTCCAGGAGTCGCGGCTGGCGTTCTGCTGCATCTCCAGCGCGGAGGTGGCGACACCGCCGGCGTTGGCCGCCTTGCCGGGTGCGAAGAGCACGCCGGCCTCGGAGAACACGCGCACGGCTGCCGGGGTGCAGGGCATGTTGGCGCCCTCGGCGACGGCGCTCACGCCGCCGGCGACGAGCATGGCGGCCGAAGCGTCGTCCAGCTCGTTCTGGGTGGCGCACGGCAGGGCGACGTCGATGGCGACCTCGCTGGCGATCGCCCAGATGTTGCCCTGCGGGCGGTACTCGGATGCCGAGCCGCGCAGTTCCGCGTAGTCGCTCAGGCGGCCGCGCTTGACCTCCTTGACCTCGCGCAGGAGCTCGAGGTCGAGGCCGTCGCGGTCGTAGACGACGCCGGCGGAGTCTGAGCAGGCCACGACGACGCCGCCGAGCTGGTGCACCTTCTCGATGGCGTAGAGGGCCACGTTGCCGGAGCCGGAGACGAGCACGCGGGCGCCGTCGAAGTTCTTGCCACGGGTGGCGAGCATCTGCTCGGCGAAGAAGACGGTGCCGTAGCCGGTGGCCTCGGTGCGCACAAGCGATCCGCCCCAGCCGATGCCCTTGCCGGTGAGCACACCGGACTCGTAGCGGTTGGTGATGCGCTTGTACTGGCCGAACAGGTAGCCGATCTCCCGGCCGCCGACGCCGATGTCACCGGCGGGCACGTCGGTGTACTCGCCGATGTGGCGGTACAGCTCGGTCATGAAGCTCTGGCAGAAACGCATGATCTCGGCATCCGAGCGACCCTTGGGGTCGAAGTCGCTGCCGCCCTTGCCGCCGCCGATGGGCATGCCGGTCAGGGCGTTCTTGAAGATCTGCTCGAAGCCGAGGAACTTGACGGTGCCGAGGGTGACCGTCGGGTGGAAGCGGAGGCCACCCTTGTACGGGCCGAGGGCCGAGTTGAACTCGACCCGGAAGCCGCGGTTGATGTGCACGCGGCCGGCGTCGTCGGTCCACGGCACGCGGAAGATGATCTGGCGCTCCGGCTCGCAGATGCGCTCCAGCACGGAACCCTCTGCGTAGTGCGGGTGACGCTCGATCACGCGACCCAACGACTCGAACACCTCGCGCGCCGCCTGGTGGAACTCCGGCTCACCCGCGTTCCGGCGAAGCACCTGGTCGAAGATCGGCTGGATTTTCGGGTCGAGGGTCGTTGTCATCGAAGAGTCACTTTCGTAGGAGGCACGAAGATTGCGCGTATCTCGGGCGGGAATCGCGTTACACCGATCGTCCGGGATCGCCGGACTGACCAGCACGAGGGGTGCTGGGGTGTTCAGGGGTGAGAGCGGCCGCGACGGTCATCGCGGAGGCTAGCTCCTGCTGGGCCTGCTGAACGCGCTGTGTCGCGCGGAGCACCCGACGCTCGGCCGTTGAGCGCATTGCTACGGTATCAGTGATTTCTGAGCGCCTGTCGTCGACGCCGGTCGCGACCCACGCGGCGATCAGCAGCAGCAGCTGGTTCATCAGGTTGAACCAGATCAACACCCCGATCAGGGCCGTGAACGACGCCAGCAGTGGGTTGGCGGCCACTCCGCCGAGCAGCGAGCCGCCGAGCAGCTGCAGCACCGTCATCGCCGCACCGCCGAGCAGGGCTCCGCGCCAGAGGATGCCGCCGGGCACCTGGATGCCGGAGATCACCGGGAACAGGGCGACGAGGGTGAGGGTGTCGATGACGAAGATCAGCAGCGTGGCGACGGCCTGGCTGAGCAGCACGAACCCGGCCCCGCTCGTGGACGCCCCCAGCGCCCCAGCGAGCAGGCCGAGTGCGGAGGTGCTGAGCACGCTGAGCACCGCAGCGGCGACGAGGGCGAGGCCGAGACCGAGCGCCATCCCGAGGTCGCGCAGCGTCAGCAGCAGGAAGAAGGTGGTGTCGTTCGGCAGCCGGAAGATGCCGCGCACGGCGGTGCGGGTCGCGCCGATCCAGCCGATCGACGTGACGACGAGCCCGACCAGGGCGATGATGCCGGAGATGCCCAGGCTGAGGGGCTGGATGAGGGAGTCCGGGTCGACGAGCGCCTCCTCGTCGCTGCCCGGGGCCTGCAGCAGGCCGGGGATGAAGCCGTTGATCAGATCGATCAGCGCGGCCCACACGGCCGGGTTGGCCGCCAGCCAGAGCCCGGCCACGGTGAACCCGACGTAGACGCCGGCGAAGACGGCGAACAGCGCCTGGTACGACATGCCGGCGGCCAGGAGCGGGGCGTGGTGCCCGGTGTAGCGGTTGAACACCCGCACCGGCTTGAGCGCCAGCACGAACTCAACGACGGCTGTGCCCCAGCGGATCGGGCCCGCGAAGCGGCGCTTGAGCGCGGCAAGCCAGCGCGGCGTTTCGGGCTCTGGCTCTGGCTCGTTCGGGGTCATGGCGCCAGCGTAGTGGGCGCTCGGGCCCGGGCCGCCCCGTGCGCGCGGTGTTGGCTTCGGTCGCTGGCGCTCCCTCGAGCCAACGTGCGTATGCACGCCGGCGCGAGGGCGCCGCGCGCCCTCCGCGCGTGGCCTACTTGGCGCCGACGGTGACGGTCGGGGTGCCGACCGAGGTGTCGTCGGCCGGCATCTCGGCCGCGATGCGGTTGGCCTCTTCGATCAGGGTGGCGACGATGTCGGCCTCCGGCACGGTCTTGATGACCTGGCCCTTGACGAAGATCTGCCCCTTGCCGTTGCCGGATGCGACGCCGAGGTCGGCCTCGCGGGCCTCGCCCGGGCCGTTCACGACGCAGCCCATCACGGCGACGCGGAGCGGCACGGTCATGCCCTCCAGGCCGTCGGTGACGTCGTTGGCGAGCTTGTAGACGTCGACCTGGGCCCGGCCGCAGCTCGGGCAGGAGACGATCTCGAGCTTGCGCTCGCGCAGGTTCAGGGACTGCAGGATCTGCAGGCCGACCTTGATCTCCTCCACCGGCGGGGCGGAGAGCGAGACGCGGATGGTGTCGCCGATGCCCTCGGAGAGCAGGATGCCGAAGGCGGTCGCGCTCTTGATGGTGCCCTGGAAGGCGGGGCCGGCCTCGGTGACGCCGAGGTGCAGCGGCCAGTCGCCGCGCTCGGCCAGCTGGCGGTAGGCCTTGACCATGACGATCGGGTCGTTGTGCTTGACCGAGATCTTGAAGTCGTGGAAGTCGTGCTCCTCGAACAGGCTCGCCTCCCAGACGGCGCTCTCCACGAGGGCTTCCGCGGTGGGCTTGCCGTACTTCTGCAGCAGGCTGGGCTCCAGCGAGCCGGCGTTGACGCCGATGCGCAGCGAGACGCCCGCCGCCTTCGCGGCGGCGGCGATCTTGCCGACCTGGTCGTCGAACTTGCGGATGTTGCCCGGGTTCACGCGGACGGCGGCACAGCCGGCGTCGATCGCGGCGTAGACGTAGTTCGGCTGGAAGTGGATGTCGGCGATGACCGGGATCTGGCTCTTCTTGGCGATGATCGGCAGCGCCTCCGCGTCATCACGGCTCGGCACCGCGACGCGCACGATGTCGCATCCGGATGCCGTCAGCTCGGCGATCTGTTGCAGAGTCGCGTTGATGTTCGTCGTCGGTGTCGTCGTCATGGACTGGACGCTCACCTGAGCGTCGCCACCGACGAGGACCTTGCCTACCTTGATCTGACGGGACTTGCGCCTAGGGGCGAGGACCTCGGGGACCTTGGGCATTCCCAAATTAATTGCAGCCACAAAGTCAGCTTACGCGTCGATGCTGGGTGGCAGGCGAACCGGAGCGGCGCCGCGCAGCAGCAGCCTCAACCGAGCTGCCTGCCGCGCCGCCGACTCTCAGGGCACCTGGGGCACGCTGTGCTGGCCGTGCTGGCGCAGCTCGAGTGGCGGCTCCGTGGCCGCCACGACCTCATCGATGCTGACGCCCGGGGCCGTCTCGACGAGCATGAGACCGTCCGCGGTGACATCGATGACGGCGAGGTCGGTGATGATGCGATTGACGACGCCCTTGCCGGTGAGCGGCAGCGAGCACGCGTTCACGATCTTCGCGCTGCCATCGCGGGCTACATGCTCCATCAGCACGATCACCCGTTCGGCGCCGTGCACGAGGTCCATCGCGCCGCCCGGCCCCTTCACCATCTTTCCGGGGATCATCCAGTTGGCGAGGTCGCCGGATGCCGACACCTGCATGGCCCCGAGGATGGCGGCCTGCACTTTGCCGCCGCGGATCATGCCGAAGCTCAGCGCCGAGTCGAAGAACGCGGCGCCCGGCAGCACGGTCACTGTCTCCTTGCCCGCGTTGATCAGGTCGGGGTCGACGTCGGCCTCGGCCGGGTACGGCCCGACGCCGAGGATGCCGTTCTCGCTCTGCAGCACGAGCGTGACGCCGGCTGGCACGTAGTTCGGCACCAGCGTCGGCAGCCCGATGCCGAGGTTGACGTAGGAGCCGTCGGCGAGCTCCGCCGCGGCACGGGCGGCCATCTGTTCCCGGGTGAGTGCCATCTCAGCTCGCCTCCTGCGCGGGGCGCACCGTGCGCCGTTCGATGCGCTTCTCGATGTCGCCGCCGACCTCCACGACGCGGTGCACGTAGACGCCGGGCAGGTGCACGGCATCCGGGTCGATCTGCCCCGGTTCGACCAGCTCCTCCACCTCGGCTATGCACACCCGGCCGGCCATCGCGGCCAGCGGCGAGAAGTTGCGTGCCGACTTGTTGAAGACGAGGTTGCCGTAGCGGTCGCCGCGGCGGGCATGCACCAGGGCGAAGTCGGTGCTGATGGCGGGCTCGAGCACGAAGTCCCTCAGCCGTCCGTTCACCTCGAACTGCTGTGTCTGCTTGGCCGGGGATGCCTGCGCGATGGTGCCGTCCGGGTGGTAGCGCTGCGGCAGGCCGCCGTCGGCCACCTGAGTTCCGACGCCGGTCTGGGTGAAGAACGCGGCGATGCCGCTGCCGCCGGCCCGGAGTTTCTCGGCCAGCGAGCCCTGCGGGGTGAGTTCCAACTCGAGCTCGCCGCTCAGGTAGCGCCGCTCGAACTCCTTGTTCTCGCCGACGTACGAGGACGTCATCTTGCGGATGCGGCCGGCCGCGAGCAGCAGCCCGAGGCCCCAGTCGTCGACGCCGCAGTTGTTGCTGACGACGGAGAGGTCGCGGGCGCCGGCCTCCAGCAACGCGGTGATCAACACCATCGGGTTGCCGCACAGGCCGAAGCCGCCGACCGCGATCGACGCGGCATCCGGGATGTCGGCGACGGCCGCGGCGGCCGACTCCACGACTTTGTCGATCGCCATCGGGCACCATCCTTCCCCGGGCGCGCGGCCCCGGTACGCTGACTGAAAAGTACGATGGAAGTTGAATGAGTGTCAAGGAATCGGGCGCTCGACGTGACAAAGGAGTCCGCATGCAGCCAATCGAGGTCGTCATCCTGGCCGGAGCCCGCACCCCGCAGGGTCGCGTCAACGGCCAGCTGGCCAGCCGGACCGCCGTGCAGCTCGGCGCGACGGCCATCGCCGGTGCGCTCGTCCGCAGCGGGGTGGACGCCGACCAGGTGCAGGCCGTGATCATGGGCCAGGTGCTGCAGGCCGGCGTCGGCCAGAACCCGGCCAGGCAGAGCGCGATCGAGGCCGGAATCCCGTGGGGCGTCAACGCCGTCACGCTGAATAAGGTGTGCCTCTCCGGGCTCGCCGCCGTCGTCGACGCGGCCCGTCTGATCCGCTTGGGCGAGGCGGATGTCGTCGTCGCCGGCGGCCAGGAGTCGATGACGAATGCTCCGCACCTGCTGCCGGGCTCCCGCCGCGGTTGGCCGTACGGCAGCGTCGAGATGCTCGACCACGCCGCCTACGACGGGCTGACCGACGCCTTCGACGGGCTCTCCATGGGCCTGTCCACGGAGCGCTCGATCACGGAGCTCGGACTCGGCCGGGTGGAACAGGATGAGTTCGCGGCGCGCTCGCACCAGCGGGCCGGGGCGGCCGCGGCATCCGGAATCTTCGACGACGAGATCGTGCCCGTCTCGGTGCCACAGCGGCGGGGCGAGCCCGTGGTCGTGCTCGCCGACGAGGGCGTGCGCCCGGACAGCACCGCCGAGACGCTCGGCGCCCTGCGCCCCGCGTTCGATGCGGAGGGCTCGATCACGGCCGGCAACTCCTCGCCGCTCAGCGACGGCGCGAGCGCGCTGGTGCTGGCCAGCCGGGCGTGGGCGGAGGCGAACGGGCACAAGTGGCTCGCGGTCGTGCAGGCCTCCGGGCACGTGGCGGGTCCGGACAACTCGCTGCACTCGCAGCCGTCGCACGCGATCGACGCCGCGCTGGCACGGCAGGGCTGGGATGTCGGCTCGCTCGACCTGGTCGAGATCAACGAGGCGTTCGCGGCCGTCGGCGTGCAGTCGACCCGCGACCTCGGAATCGACCCGGAGATCGTGAACGTGCACGGAGGGGCGATCGCGATCGGGCACCCGATCGGAGCCTCAGGCGCCCGCCTCGCGCTGCACGCCGCGCTCGAGCTGCACCGGCGCGGCGGCGGTCGGGCGGCCGTGGCGCTCTGCGGCGGTGGCGGTCAGGGTGACGCGCTGCTGCTCAGCCTCTGAGCAGGAGGGGGAATCCGCACGCCGGCTCGAGGGGTGGGGCCACGCGTCAGGCCTAGGTGGCCTCGGAGTCGAAGGGGGCCAGCTCGCCGGCGCCGAGCGGCACTGTGGCCTTGCGCACCGGGGCCGAGCGCGCGGCACGCGTCAGGGTGGGCGCCGCGGCCGCCGCAGCGACCGCCGGCTCGTCGTCGCTCAGCGCCTCGCGGATGATGCGCCGCGGGTCGTACTGGCGCGGGTCGAGCTTCTTCCAGTCGACGTCGTCGAAGTCGGGGCCCATCTCATCGCGCATGCGGTCCTTGGCGCCATTGGCCATGTCGCGCAGCTGGCGGACGAGTCGGCCCAGCTGCGCCGCATAGTGCGGCAGCTTCTCCGGACCGAGCAGAAAGACGGCAATGATGCCGATAATCAGCACCTTCTCCATCGTCAACCCGAACATGTCTTCAGAATAACCTGCGGCGAGGCATCCCCGAGCATGGCCCCAGCCCCCGTACTCTGGAATTCACACACTCACCGGGAGCTACAACGTGTCTGACAATGACCTGAACTGGAAGTACGCCGACGACGTCGTCACCGAATCCGATGCGCTGAGCAAGGCCAGACAGCAGTCGCTCGAGCTCGGCATCGACCCGATCTCCCCCGCGACCGGCGCGCAGATCGCCGTCATCGCCGCCGCCACGGCCGCGACCAACATCGTCGAGATCGGCACGGGCGTCGGCGTCTCCGGCATGTGGCTGTTCGCCGGCGCGCCCGGTGCAACGTTGACCTCCATCGACACCGAACTCGACCACCAGCTGCACGCGAAGGCCAACTTCGCCGAGGCCGGCATCCCCGCCAACCGGGTACGCCTGATCCCCGGCCGGGCCCTGGACGTGCTGCCCCGCATGAACGAGAACTCCTACGACATCGTCTTGATCGACGCGGATGCCGCCAGCGTGATCGAGTACGTCGAGCACGGCCTCCGCCTCGCCCGCCCGGGCGGCACCGTCCTGGTTCCGCACGCGCTCTGGCGCGGCCGCGTGGCCGACCCGGCCAAGCGCGACGACCTGGCGACCGGCTTCCGCACGCTGATCACCGAGATCGCGGCATCCGGTGCCGTCGTCAGCGCCCTCTCCCCCGCCGGGGACGGCCTGCTGCAGCTGACCAAGCGCGGCGTCTGAGCCCCGGCTCAGCTCCCCGAGGACGCAAAAGCCCCGCGGCTGCCGATGGCAGCCGCGGGGCTTTTCAATTCGAACTCCGGCGACTATGCCGGGGCGACGACGCTTGCGAGAGCGTCATGAAGTTCCTTGGCCTCGGCGTCATTAACCGAGACTACGAGGCGCCCCCCGCCTTCGAGTGGAACGCGCACAATGATCAGGCGCCCTTCCTTTACCGCTTCCATAGGTCCGTCTCCGGTCCTCGGCTTCATGGCTGCCATGGCTTCCCCTTTCGTGGCAAGTCTGTACTCATTATCTCGTAAGGTGACGACAGAGAAAAATCAGCCCCGTCACGCACCGCTATCATCGGCCGGCAACACCGGTCACGGGGGCGTCCAATCCCGCCCGTCGACGCCCCAGCCGATGAGCAGCCAGCCCCACTGCAGCGCCACCCCGATGACGAGCAGCGCCACCCGGTAGACCCGCGAGCGCGGCACGGCCAGCGCCCCGAGCAGCGGGAACATCGGCATCAGCAGCCGGAACACGCTGGATTGCGGGAAGAACACGGCGAGCAGGTAGAGCGCATAGCTGGCGACCCAGATCCGCAGGTCGACGCCGAGGCGCTTCACCGCGGGGGTGAACAGCAGCGCCGCGAAGCCGACGATGAGCAGCACGACGAGCGCCGGGCCGAGCGGGCTGCCCAGCCACCAGTCCGCGCTCTGGAACCAGGGGGTGAACGGCACCAGCTCCTGGTGTCCGATGTAGGCGGAGCGCCAGGAGAGCTCGGTGTCGGTGTAGGACGAGAGGTCGCCGGTGGCGACGGCGGCCGCCAGCAGCCAGGCCACGCCCATCACCGCGCTGAACACGGCGGCGGATGCCGCGAGCACCGCCTCCCGGGCCGGGAACGGGTCCCGCCGGCGCACAGCGAAGCGGTAGACGACGTGCAGGCCGAGGGCCAGTGCGAACGCCAGACCGCTCGGCCGGGTGAGCGCCATCACCGCGACGACCGGGAACAGCAGCGCGTAGCGCCGTTCCATCAGCAGCAGCAGGGCCAGCGCCAGCAGCATCAGATAGAGCGACTCGGCGTACGCGAACTGCATCAGCGGCGAGAGCGGCGCGAAGCAGAACAGCGCCACCGCGAACAGGGCGCTGCCGGCCGGCAGCACCCGGATCATCATCCGATAGAACAACAGCGCGGTGCCGAGCGCGGCCGCGAGCGAGACGAACACGGCCAGTTGCGCCCACGGGATGCCGGTGACCTCCATCAGCCCGCGCACCAGCAGCGGGTAGACGGGCATGAACGCCCACGCGTTCTCGGCGACGTGGCCGGTGGCATCCACCGGCAGCTCACTGGGGTAGCCCCAGCCGGAGATGATCTGGTACCAGCGGCCGTCCCACATGTTGGCGAAGCTGAAGTAGTCCGGGTGGTCACCCGTCCACGGGTTGGCCAGCTGCACGCTGGCCAGGATCAGCACCAGGGTGGTCGTGACGATGCGCGAGAGCAGGAACACCGCCGTCACGCGCAGCCACCACGGGCTCAGCCGGTAGCGCACCCGCAGCGTGGTCAGCAGGCTGCTGCCCCGCGGCTCGGTGTCGCGCTCGGCCGAGGCGTGCTGCACGCTCAGTGGCCGCTCAGCCAGGCGCGGAGGGCCCGCTCGCCGTCGGTGATCTGCTTGAGCGGCACCCGCTCGTCGTCGGCGTGCGCCTTGAGCGGGTTGCCCGGCCCGAAGTTCACGGCCGGGATGCCGAGGGCGCTGAAGCGGGCGACGTCCGTCCAGCCGTACTTCGGCCGGGGCTCCGCGCCGACGGCGGCGACGAAGTTGCGTGCGATCGGGGCGTCCAGGCCGGGCCGGGCCCCCTCCGCGGCATCCACGACCAGAATCTCGTAGTCAGGGAACAGCTCGTGCATATGCGCGGTCGCCTCGGCGACGCTGCGGCTCGGCGCGAAGCGGTAGTTGATCTGCACCATGGCCTCGTCGGGGATGACGTTTCCGGCCACTCCCCCGCTGATGCCGACCGCATTCAAGCCCTCGCGGTAGACGAGCCCCTCGACCTCGACCTCGCGCGGCACGTAGGCGGCGAGCGTGTCCAGCACCGGGCCGAGCTTGTGGATCGCGTTGTCGCCGACCCAGGCGCGCGCCGAGTGGGCCCGCAGGCCGCGGGTGCGCAGCTCGATCCGCAGGGTGCCGTTGCAGCCGCCCTCCACCTGGCCGTTGCTCGGCTCGCCCAGGATGGCGAAGTCGCCCTCGAAGAGGTCTGGGCGGTCGGCGGCGAGGAGCCCGAGGCCGTTCAGCTCCGAGGAGACCTCCTCGTTGTCGTACCACATCCAGGTCACGTCGACCCGGGGCTCTGCCAGCTCGGCGGCGAGCTTCAGCTGCACCGCGACGCCCGCCTTCATGTCGACGGTGCCCCGGCCCCAGAGATAGTCGTGGCCCTCGACCGTCTCGAAACGGGTCGGCAGGTTGGCGTTGACCGGAACCGTGTCGATGTGGCCGGCGATCACGACCCGCTGCGCGCGGCCGAGGCGCGTGCGGGCGACAACGCAGTTGCCGTGCCGGATCAATTCGAGGTGGGCGGCATCGGCCAGGCTCGCCTCGATGGCGTCGGCCAGCCGCTTCTCGGTGCCGGAGACGGAGTCGATGTCGCAGATCTGGCGGGTGATGTCGACCGAGCTGGCGGCGAGGTCGAGCCGCTCCGGGCCGGGTGCAGCGCTGCGAGAGGAGGGTGAGTCGGCCATGCCCCCAGCGTAGCTTCCGGATGCCGCGAGCTGCGGCATCCGGAACACACAGCGCAACAGCGGGCGACACGCCAGTATTCTGGGGGGATGCACGCTTCCGAGCCGTCCGGCGCCCCCGCACACCCGTCTGCCGCCACACACGCCTGGGCCTCCGGCCTCAGCACCATCGCCGCGGACGGCACAGTGCTCGACGCCTGGTTCCCGGCTCCGGCGCTCGGCCACCGGCCGGCAGCCGTCGATCGCTGGATCGCGCCCGCCGATCTCGCCGCGCTGATCGGCACGGACGCCCGCCGCGCCGTGCGGGTGGACTTCGTCAACATCGAGATCGAGCTGGCGGCCGCCCCCGCCGGAACCGCCGACGCGTACCTGCGCCTGCACCTGCTCTCGCACCTGCTGGTGCGCCCCAACACGATCAACCTGGACGGCATCTTCGGCCACCTGCCGAACGTGGCCTGGACCAACGCCGGCCCGATCGCGCCGGCTGACCTCGACCGCCTGCGACCGCAGCTGCAGCGGGCCGGCATCCACGTCACGGGCCTGGACAAGTTCCCGCGCCTGCTCGACTACGTCACGCCGGAGCGGGTGCGCATCGCGGATGCCTCCCGGGTGCGCCTCGGCGCCCACCTCGCCGCCGGCACCACCGTCATGCACGAGGGCTTCGTGAACTTCAACGCGGGCACCCTGGGCTCCTCGATGGTGGAGGGCCGCATCTCCCAGGGCGTCGTCGTCGGCGACGGCGCCGACATCGGCGGCGGCGCCTCGATCATGGGCACCCTCTCCGGCGGCGGCACCGAGCGCATCAGCATCGGCGCGCGGGCCCTGCTCGGCGCCAACTCGGGCGTCGGCATCTCGATCGGCGACGACACCGTCGTCGAGGCGGGGCTCTACGTCACGGCCGGCACGAAGGTGGCCGTGGTCGACCCGGCCGCCGCGGCCGGCTCCCCCGCCCGCACGGTCAAGGCCAGCGACCTCTCCGGCGTGCCGAATCTGCTGTTCCGGCGCAACTCGCTGAGCGGCGCTGTCGAGGTGCTGCCGCGGGACGGCAGCGGCATCGTGTTGAACGCCGCCCTGCACGCCTAGGCGCGTCGGCTGCTCGGGTGTACGGGCGTGCGGGCGTCGAACTGCGTAGTTAACACGGATGTGCCGGGCGCGCCCGCTCCCTAGGGTGGAGAGGGCGATCACCAGCAATGGTCATCGCCCGGCCAACAATGGCCGTGCTCACGATGCACCCAAGGATTCTGATGCCCCTGCGACAGCCCACACGCACATTCGCCGCGCCCGGCGCCATCCGGGCAGCGAACGGCCGCCGTGCCGGGGCAATACTCTCTGCAACCTTGGTCGTCGCCGCGAGCTTCAGCATCACGCCCGCCGCTCCCGCCCGGGCCTCGGAGATCACGGTCACAACCCCGACGGAGATTGCGGCCGCGTTCGGCACCGATGGTTCCACCGTGACCCTCGGCGGCCCGATCTCTGTCTCCCGCGACGACACACGGTTGGTAGTGCCCGCGAATGGCCACATCACTCTGGATCTGGCCGGCCACAGGCTGGAGACCAGGGGTGGGAATTACGATGCCGGAATCGAGGTGGAGCTCGGTTCGCACTTGACGATCCAAGACAGCGGTTCCGGCGGGGTACTCCAGGTCGAGGGAGGGACCTATGGCGCCGGCATCGGCGCCAGATACTCCGGCGATGGGGGAACCGTCACCATCAACGGGGGAACCGTCATCGCGCAGGGCGGGGAGAACGGGGCCGGAATCGGCGGCGGGACCGGTACCGGCGACACGGGGATCGGCGGCACAACCATCATCAACGGGGGAACCGTCACCGCCACCGGCGGCAACTCCGCCGCGGGCATCGGCGGAGGCAGCAACGGCCTCGGCGGCACGACCACCATCAGCGGGGGCACCGTCACCGCTCGCGGTGGGGCGTACGGATCCGGAATCGGCGGAGGCGCACACCGCGCCGGCGGAAATACCACCATCAGTGGAGGCACGGTCACCGCGACCGCCGGCCGAGACTCGAGCGGAATCGGGGGCGGGCTGGGGAAGGCCGGCGGCAGCACCACGATCAGCGGAGGCGAGGTGCTGGCCACCGGGTCCGGCACGGGCGCGGCGATCGGCGGGAGCGATCGCGGCGCCGGCGGCGATCTGACGATCGGCCCTGACGCACTCGTGACCGTCGCCTCGGGCGAACCACGCTTCGCCAGTCCGACGATCGGCGGAGGGCTCAGCTCCACGGCGTTCGGCACCCTCGACAATCAGGGCACGTTGACCGTGGCATCCGGCAGCATGCTCGCCATTCCGGCCGACGCCTGGCCGGTCAACTCCGGGCGGCTGATCAACAACGGCACCCTGTCGAACTCTGGTACGTTCGGCAATAGCGGGGTCATCGCAAATGCGGGCCAGCTGAACAACGCAGGAGCGCTCGAGAACACGGGCAGCATCGTCAACAGCGGGACTGCAACCGTGAACGACCCGCAGCTGGGCATCACCCGGAACAACTTCCGGCTCGAGTTCGACACGCGAAACGGAAGCCCAGCCGGAACGATTGCCCCGCTGCGCGCCTACGCCACCTCGCTGGCCAGTGCAGAGATTGCGCTGCCGCTCGGCCCCACAGCCGTTCCCACCGGGCACAGTTTCGGCGGCTGGGTCGCCGGCGATCCCGCCGTGGCGTTCACCCGAACCAGCACGATCAGCGCCGACACCACGGTCAGCGCTCTGTGGATTCCCAACAGCCACGCGGTGACGTTCGACGCCCGCGGCGGCAGCCCGGTCACGGGCATCGCCGCCGACTTCGGCAGCCGGATCACCGCGCCCGTGGCGCCGGAACGCGCCGGCTACGCCTTTGCCGGCTGGTTCACGGATGCCGGAGCCACTCTGCCGTGGGACTTCGACACCGCGCGCATCGCCGGCGACCTCACCCTCCATGCCGGCTGGGACGCCAACAGCCACACGGTCACCTTCGACGCCCGGGGCGGCGTGCCGGTGGCATCCGTCACCGCCGACTTCGACAGCACCATCACCGCGCCCGACGAACCCACACGCGCCGGGCACGGATTCACCGGTTGGTTCACCAACCCGGAGGCCACCGTCCCCTGGGACTTCGACACCGCGCTGATCGCCGGCGACCTCACCCTCTACGCCGGATGGTCGGTCAACAGCTACGCGGTGACCTTCGACGCCCGGGGCGGAAGCCCGGTCGCCGGCATCACCGCCGACTTCGGCACCCGGATCGCCGAGCCCTCCGCGCCGGAACGCCTCGGCTACACGTTCGCCGGCTGGTTCACCAACGACACCGCCACCTCCGCGTGGGACTTCCACACCGCCCGCATCCGCGGCCGAGCTGACCCTCTATGCGGGGTGGAAGGCCGAAAGGCACACGGTCGCCTTTGACTCCCGGAGCGGCAGCGCGGTGGCA
>NZ_MPZN01000066.1 GCF_002936985.1 Microterricola pindariensis
GCTGGCAGGGTGAATCCGCGTACGCTGTCGATGTGAGCATCCGAGAGATACCCCTGACCACCCTCGACGGCCGCACCACGACCCTGGCTGAGTACGGCGACGGCGCCGTGCTCCTGGTGAACGTGGCGTCCAAGTGCGGCTTCACCCCGCAGTACGCCCAGCTGGAGGCGTTGCACGAGAAATACGGTGAGCAGGGCCTCACCGTCATCGGCCTGCCCTGCAATCAGTTCGCCGGGCAGGAGCCGGGCAACGCCGAAAAGATCCAAGACTTCTGCCAGCTGAACTACGGCGTCAGCTTCCCGCTGATGGAGAAGATCAAGGTCAACGGCCGGCACGCGCACCCGCTCTATGCCGAGTTGCACGATGTCCCGGATGCCGCAGGCAAGTCTGGCCGCGTCAAGTGGAACTTCGAGAAGTTCGTGATCGGCGCCGACGGCACGATCTCGCGCTTCCGCTCGGCGGTCAAGCCCGACGACCCCGCCGTGATCGCCGCCATCGAGGCGGGCCTGCCTGCCCGTCGTGCCGCCGAGCCGACCGAGGCCCCTCCCGTCGCCTGACCCGTCGCTGGGTGAGCCTGTCGACCCACCCGGTTGGCTCGGGGGAGCCTGCGACCGAAGCCAGCACGCAGCAGAACCTCGCACGAGCACCGTGCACAAAAAACACAGGACCACAGCCGGGCCGGGCGCAGATGCGCCGCGGCGAGGTTGTGGTCCTGTGCTGTGTGAGCTCTAGGCGCCGAGCGGGGCGCGCAGTGGCCAGTCGCCGTCCAGGATGAACTGGGCGGCGGTGTTCGTCGCGGCGTTCACGACGATCGGGGCCAGCAGGTTGACGGTGGTGCCGGACTCCGCGGCGTTGGCCACGACGTACACCTGAGCGTCGGCGCCGGAGCGGAGGCCGAGCGACTCGCCCTGCTGCGTGCTGAGGCTCGGCGCGTAGTCGGGCAGGTAGATCGCGGCATCGACGACGAAGACACGCCGTGCCGCGTCATCGTCAGCAGTCAGCGTGTACAGGCCGACGGAATCGGGCACCGGCGCGAACTCGAAGCGCAGGCTCGGCTCGAAGCCGGGAGGCGAGGCGACGAAGCTCAGCGCGCTCATCGGAGGAAGTCCATCAGCGTCGGCTGCAGCACGCGGGCCGTGACGCCCAGTGCGGCCTGGTAGGTGATCTCCTGAGCCTTGAGGTCGAGGATGATGCGGCTGATCTCGATGTCCTCCACCCCGGCTCGTTGCGCCTCGAAGCTGACGGTTTTGTCCATGACTGCCTCCTCGGCGCGCATGATGACTGCGTGGCGGCTACCGACCGCGGAGTGTTCGGTTCGGATGGCGTTCATGCTCTGATCGATGGCGGTCAGGCGGGTGCCGATGTTTGTGCCGCCTCGGAGATCGGCGGCGATGCCCTCGATGAGGGCGAACGCCGAGGTGGCTCCCTGGCCGAAGACGGCGAGGCCGTCGCTGTCGACGCGGACCGTCGAGTCGGGTCCGATGCGCCGGTCGACCGTGCTGCCCGGGGTTCCGGTGAAGCTGAAGTCGGGGTTGAACGCGGCGCCGGCGCTGGAGTTGCCGGCGAAGACGCTGCGCCCGAGGTACTGCGTGTTGGCCAGGCCGAGCAGCTGGTCCTTGAGGCCGTCCAGCTCGACGGCTATGGCTTCCTTGGCGGTGGAGGAGAGCGAGCCGTCGTTGGCGCCCTGCACCGTCAAGTCGCGCACGCGCTTCATCAGGTCGTTCACCGCGGTGAGCGTCGAGTCGAGGGTGGTGACCCAGCCCAGGCCGTTGTCGATGTTGCGGCTGTGCTGGTCGTTGGCCCGCTGCTGTGCCCGGATCCGCAGCGCATCGGCTGCGCCGCTCGGGTCTTCCGATGCGCGCGAGAAGGCCTTGCGCGTCATCGCCTGGTCTTGCAGCTTGGCCAGCTGTGCCGCGTTCGACTGCAGGTTGCGCTGAGCCGCGAGCATCGACGTCTGTTGGGTCACTCGAGTGATCATGCGTTATCTCCCCACGAGTCCGGTGCGGTTGATCAGCACGTCGAGCATCTCGTCGACGGCAGTCATGACGCGCGCGGCGCCCTGGTAGGCGTGCTGGTACATGAGCAGGCTCACGTTCTCCTCGTCGATGTCGACGGATGCGTTCGCCAGCTGCATCCCGACGGCCGACGTGGTGGCCAGGGCGGCGAGATCGGCTTGGCGGTTCTCTGACCGGGTCGCGATGCCGAGCTCCACGACGAAGCTCGACCAGACGGAGTCCGGTGAGCCGGCCCCCGTGCCGAGCTGCGAGATGGCGTCGGCGATGCTGCCGTCGAGCGCGCCCTGGCCGGGTCCGGCGGTGGCAATACCGGCCGCACTGGTCGGCACGACCGTGAGGCCCTGGGCGGCCGGCTTGCCGGCGGTGAAGGCGAAGAACTCGAGGTTGGTGCTGCCGTCGGCGCTGACGCCGGTGCGGTGCACGGTGTTCACGGCATCCGCCAGCTTCTGGGCGAAGTTGTTCAGCGACTCAGCGGCCTTGGCGATGCCGCCGCCGGCCGCGGCCGGAGCCAGGGTCGAGACGGCCCCGGCCAACTCGCCCCCATCGAGGGAGATTGCCGAGCCGGGGCGGTGCGCCCACTCCAGCGTGACGGGGGAGGTGTCTGAGCCCGCCATGGTGTTCGAGCCGATGACGTTGACGGTGCGCGCCGTGGTGCCCGTGACGAGGGCGTTGCCCCCGATGTACACGTCGATGGTGCCATCGCCGGCATCGCGGATCGTGCCGCCTGCGATGGTGGCGATCGTCGTGGCGAGGAGGCTGCGCTGGTCGAGGAGCTCGTTCACCGAGCCACCGGATGCCGTCGCCTGACGGATCCGCCCGTTCAGGTCGGCGAGCTGCGCCGCGGCGCCATTCAGTTCGGCGGTGAGGTCGCGCACCTCGCCGCGCACCTGAGTCCACTGGTTGTCGAACTCGGTGTAGGTGGAAGAGATCTGCTGGGCCAGCACCTGTGACTGCTGCAGCAGCAGACCGGATTGCGTGGCCTCGCCAGGGCTGTTGGACAGCTCCTGCCAGGAGGCCCAGAAGCTCTGCAATTGCGTCGAGATGCCGTTGGGGCCTGGCTCGTGCAGTGCCGATTCGAGGCCGGAGAACACGCCGGCGCGCACCGCGCTGAAGCCGGAGACGGCAGCGGAGGCGCGCACCCGCGCATCGAGGTGCATGTCGCCCAGGCGGGCGATGCCGTCGATGTTGACGCCGCCGCCCGGGCGGACGCCGACCGAGAACTTGCCGGCCATCGATGGCCCGCCGATGGCGGAGGTGTTCAGCCGCTGCCTGGTGTAGCCCTCTGTGCGGGAGTTGGCGATGTTCTGCCCCGCAACGTCGATGCCCGCCTTGGCCGCGGAGAGCCCGCGATAGGCGGTGTTCAGTCCGCTGAATGTGCTCACGTGCGTTGACTCACAATTTCTCGTCGAAGAGCATGGATGACGACTGGGCGTGCTGTGCGGCGCCGCTCGCGTCGTAGGTACCCGAGACCGCTTCCACCCCGGCGAGCGTCTCCTGCACGCTGCGCACGGCGGTGCGCAAGAACTGTTCGTTCACGTCGCGCACATCGCGGATCTGCGCGGTGAGCTCCGTCATCGCGGTGAGGTGGGCGGTGAAGATGTCCTGCCAGGGGCCGACCGGTGCTGCCGCGATGACCTCGCGGAGCGTGGCGTCCTCCGGGCATGACCACTCGGTCGCGACCGCGGTGACCTCGACGGAACGGCCGAGGGCGACCTCGCGCAGGCGAACCATGACCTGCTCGATCTCGCGACTGGCATGACCCACCCAACGGGACTTGCCGGCCGTGAGCAGCAGCTGCTCCTCCTCGAGCTTGAACAAGAGAAGCTCGAGCAGCTCCCGCTCACGCCAGAGCACAGCAGAGAGTTCGTTGACGCCCACTGGCTCGCCTTTCTGTCGGGTGCTGTCGGAAGCAGGGGGACCTTGTCCGGTCTCAACCCACTCTCGGCAGCCGTCGCATTCATGTTAGTGAAGGCCCCTGAAACCACCGGTATGTCCCCCAACCCCGAACGAGGGTGGTCCTTTTGGAGGACACCCACATTGGGGGACAGTCCTACCGTGTGTCGCGTCGCTCACATCGTTAACGTTGAAAGCACCCGAGGAACTGACCCGAATACCCGAGTCAATCGTCCGAACCGGTACGTGAACCCTGCACGCTGCCACAACTGCAGGAATTGATATTTGTGAATCGTGCGGAACGCAATGAGCTCGTTGTGGCCAACCTGCCGCTTGTCGGCTATCTGGTCGCCGATGTCTGTGCCAGGGCCACTCACCTCTCTCGGGATGATCTCGCAGCAGCCGGCGCCTTGGCGCTGGTGCACTGCGCCGACAATTTCGATATCGATCGCGGCATACCTTTCGGTGCCTATGCCCGCACCCGCATCCTCGGCGCCTTCGCCGACGAGATGCGCTCCAGCGACTGGGCAACGCGCTCTGCCCGCAAGCGGATCACCGAGACCGTCTCCGCTCGCGAGGCCCTGACCGCCTCGCTCGGCCGCGTTCCGAGCGTTGACGAGCTGGCCGCCGCCCTCGGGGTGGACAGGGAGACGGCGTCCGCCGCTCTCTCCGATGCCGCGCGCACCGTCACGACCATCGACGACAGCACGGCGGAGTACCTCGTCTCCGAGATGACCTCGCCGGAGGAGTCGTTGCTCCTCGACGAGCGCCAGCGCTACGTGACCGCCGCCGTCGACGCCCTGCCGGAGCGCATGGCGATGATCGTGCGTGCCATCTACTTCGACGACCGCTCCGTCAAAGAGGTCGCGGAAGAACTCGGCATCTCGCACTCCGCCGTCTCGCAGCAGCGCTCGGAGGGGCTCCGGCTCATCCGCGACGGCCTCGGCTCGCGCTACTCCGACGACGCGGAGGTGCAGAGCCTCCCGGACCCCAAGGTCACCGCAACGCGCCGCGTTGCGTACCTCTCCCGCTTCGAAGAACACCTCGGCCAGGGCACCAAAGCGGCCAGCGTCACGCTGATCAGCAACGTCGGATAGCCGGCGCGTCGAAGTTTTTCCACGACCCACTAACGGATGCCGCCGAGCAGCCGATTGTGCAAAGTACTGGCCCACGGATGGGCCGGTGAACCAGAACCCACATCACGGAGGATTTCACCATGGGTATGCAGATCAACACCAACATCGCGGCGAACAACTCGTACCGCAACCTGTCCATCACGCAGAACGACCTGTCGAAGTCGCTGGAGAAGCTCTCCAGTGGTCTGCGTATCAACCGTGCGGCCGACGATGCAGCTGGCCTCGCGATCTCCGAGGGTCTGCGTTCGCAGGTCGGTGGCATGACCGTCGCCGCCCGCAACGCGCAGGACGGCATCAGCGTCATCCAGACCGCTGAAGGCGCCCTGACCGAGGTTCACTCCATCCTGCAGCGCGTGCGTGACCTCGCCGTTCAGTCCGGCAACGACTCGAACAACGTGAAGTCGCGTGAGGCCATCGCCACGGAGGTCACCGCGCTGGGCGCAGAGCTCACCCGCATCGGTGCATCGACCAACTTCAACGGCATCAAGCTGCTCGACGGCACCAACACCAGCCTGACCTTCCAGGTCGGCGCCGGTGGCATTGCCGCTCAGGACCAGATCGACGTCAACCTCACCAACGTCTCGACGATCGGTGGGGCCGTCACCACGCTCGCGACTGCCGGCTTCGCCGACAAGACCGCTGCGCTGGCCACGATCACGGCTCTCGACGGCCACATCGCCTCGATCTCGACCGCTCGCGCCGACCTCGGTGCGCAGCAGAACCGCTTCGAGTCGACCATCAAGAGCCTCAACGTGTCGAAGGAGAACCTCTCGGCTGCCGAGTCGCGCATCCGCGACACCGACATGGCCTCCGAGATGGTCAAGTACACCCGCTCGAACGTGCTCTCGCAGGCCGGTACCGCCATGCTCGCGCAGGCGAACCAGTCCAACCAGGGCGTTCTGCAGCTCCTCCGCTAGCCAGGCGCGGCAACACGCCGCATCTGATCAGCAGTAGGGCATCACTACACAACGACGGCCGGTGCCGGGCGCGACATTCCTGTCGCGATCCAGCACCGGCCCTCGTGCAGTCCCCACCCGCGTGGCCGGCGCCGCGCACCAGTTGAAACGCGAAGGCAGAACTCATGGGAATCTCGCTCGACGGCCTGGTCAGTGGGCTCAACACCGCAGACCTCATCAAGTCACTCATGGCTGTTGAGGCGATTCCGCAGAACATCCTGCAGAACAAGTTCGTCTCCACCCAGAACTACCTCAAGTCGCTGCAGACGTTGAACAGCTCGGTCGCCGCACTGGCGGAGCTGGGCAAGAACGGCATGAAGGCGGATGCCCTCGACCTCTACACCGCCACAAGCTCCGACAAGTCGGCGACCGTCACCGTCAGCACGGGCGCCGGCGCCACACAGCTCGACGTGACCGTCGAGAAGCTCGCCCAGTCGCAGCAGCTCGTGACCGACGCCATGGCGGCGTGGCCGACAGACCCTCCCGTGCTCACCATCAAGGCTGCAGACGGCACTCTGAAGGAGATCACCGCCGAGTCGTCCTCGATGTTCGACGTCGTCTCGGCCATCAACGCCGCCGATGCCGGGGTGCAGGCCACCCGCGTCGCCTCCGGCGTCGACGCCGGAACCGGCGAGACCTTGTACCGCCTGCAGCTCACGGCCAAGGAGTCGGGCACGGCCGGGGCATTCACCGTGTACGAGGGGAGCGCGGCAGGCGTCACCGCCGGCACCTCCGCGCAGCTCACCGCCACCACCATCCGCAGCGCCGAGAACGCCGAAGTCACCCTGTGGAAGGGCACGGCAGCCGCGCAGACCATCACCTCGAGCAGCAACACCTTCACCGACCTGGTGCCCGGCATCAGCGTTGCCGTCACCGAGACCAGCGCCAAGCCGATCACCGTCACGGTTGCCCGCGATGACGCGGCGATCGGCAAGGTGGCCGAGACGCTCATCGGCAAGCTCAACGAGATCTTCGACTTCATCGCGACGAAGCGAACCCTCACCACCACAACGGGCAGCGACGGCAAGCCCGTGGTGACGGGTGGCGTGTTCAGCTCCGACAGCACCGTGCGCGACGCAGAGCAGAAGCTCATCACCGCGGCATCCGCCCCCATCGACGGTCGCTCGCCGTCGGAGTTCGGCATCAGCATCACCAAGGGCGGTCGCATCGAGTTCGACGCCGAGAAGTTCGCCAAGTCGATGGCGGCAGACCCGGCCGGCACGCAGAAGGTGCTCACCACCATCTCGACGCGCCTCGAGGAAGCCGCTCGCGCTGCCTCTGACAAGTACGACGGCCAGCTCACCAACAAGATCACCGGCCAGACGTCCCTCTCCAAGGACATCACCGAGCAGATCGCGAACTGGGACCGCCGACTCGAGTTGCGCGAGGCCACCCTCAAGCGCACCTACTCGGCGCTCGAGGTGCAGCTCAGCAAGCTGAACGCGCAGTCGTCCTGGATCGGATCGCAGCTGGCCGGCCTGAACTCCGGGAACTCGCAGTGAAGCTGATCGTCAACCCCGAGCCGAACGAGTCACCCGCCTCCGGCGAGCACGAGGCACAGCCGCTGCCGGCACCCGCAGCAGCGCCTCTCACCTCGCTCGCCGGCGTTACCCCCTTCCCCTCGGTGCAGCGCCCCGTCGCCGACCGCGGAGCGGCCGACCGCGCCGCCCAGCTCGGCCGCGATGCCGTGCTGTCCGCGACACCGGTACGGCTGCTCACCATGCTCTACGACCGTCTGCTGCTCGACCTGAGCCGGGCCGAGCAGGCTCAGCTGGCCGAGAACTGGCCGGCTGCCAGCGAGCAGCTGCAACACGCGCAGGCCATCCTGACCGAGCTGAGCGGCTCGCTCAAGCTCGACGTCTGGGACGGCGCCGACGGCCTGCTCGCGCTCTACACCTACGTGACGAACGCCCTCGTGATGGCCAACATCCACCGCGACGTGGCGCGCACGCGCGAGTCCATCGTTCTCCTCGAACCGCTCCGGCAGACCTGGCACGACGCCGCGGCCATCCTGCCGGCTGCGCCGGCCACGCTCGGTGCGGGGGCGCTCGGCATTGCCTAAACCTGAAAGCCTGTCCGCGCGCAGCTCGGATGACGCGGAAGAGCTCTGGCTGCGCGTGCTCACCGAGCTGGAAGCCGAGCTCGAGGCGCCGGTCGAGCTCGACGACGATTCCCATGCCGAGCTCGGCATGTGGAGCTCGCCCACCCAGCTTCCCGTGCTGCCCGCCTCACTGCGCGACCGCGCGGACGCACTGCACCGCCGTCAACGCGAGCGCGAGACCGAGTTGGTCGCCGAGCGCACCCAGGTGCTGCGCCACCTCGAGGCTTTGCGTGCCGTGCCGCGCCCGCGCGCAGCCGCATCCGTCTACCTCGACGTCTCGGGCTGAGCCCAAGATTCCTTCGCGCACTAACGGATGCCGGCATCCGGTCGATAACTATTACTGAGCACGGATCGCTCACCTCTCTCGGCCACGGATCGGCCACTTGTCAGCCGCATCGCCGTCATGAAGGACGAATGTGTTCGATTCCGTGAGCTTCTCCGCGCTCTCCAGTGCGCTGGACGGCCTGTCTGCGCGCCAGCGCGCGATCGCCGACAACATCGCCAACATCAACACCGCCGGCTACCACGCCAAGCGGGTCGCCTTCGAGGGCGCACTCGCCAGCTCGATCGCACGCGGTGACGGGCACGCGGATGCCACGACGGAGCGCTCGCTCGAGCCGACCAAGCTCAACGGCAACAACGTGAACCTCGACACCGAGACGCTCTCCAACATCGACACCGTGCTGCGATTCCAGTTCGCCTCGCGTGCCATCGAGGGCCAGTTCACGAGCGTCCGCAGCGCCATGAGAAGCAACTGAGCGGGGAACAGACCATGACTTTTGACGCCATCGGAATCGCCGGATCGGCCATGAACGTGCACCGCAAGTGGCTCGACGCGATCTCAGACAACATCGCCAACATCAACACCGTCACCGGCACCGACGGTGCCGCGTTCCAGGAGCGCTACGTGCTCGCCCAGCAGGGCGAGCAGGGCGGCGTCTTCGTCGCGGGCACGGCGCTCGGCGACGCAGAGGGCCGGATGGTGCACGAACCGGAGCACCCCCTGGCCGACGCCAACGGCTACGTGCGCTACCCGGAGATCGACCTCGGCGCCCAGATGGGGCAGCTGATCATGGCGCAGCGCGGCTACCAGGCCAATGCCGCTGTCGTCGACAGAGCCAAGGAGAGCTACCAGGCCGCCCTCCAGATCGGACGTGGCTAATGCCCATCGGAGCTATTGACGCCATCGGCGCCGGAGCGGTGCAGGGCGTGCGCCCGAGCGGCTACCTGGACCAGGCCGCCGCACCGGCAGGGACCGGGGGAGCCGGCTTCGCCACCGCGCTGAGCGGAGCCGTCGAGAACATGCAGCAGTTGCAGACCAACTCCAGTGAGCTGGCGCTGCGCGCCGTCACCGGCGACTTGACCGACATCCACGCCGCCACGATCGCCTCGACCAGGGCCCAGGTGACCGTCGAGCTCGTCGCCGCCGTGCGCAACAAGGGTGTCGACGCCTTCAACGAGATCATGAGGATGCAGGCCTGATGCCCCGTCAGGTCACCTCCGCACTGGCACGCTTCACGGCGGCACTGCGCGAGTTCACCGTCGCCCAGCGCACCATCGCGCTGCTGGCGGTCGCCGTGCTGGTGCTCGGCGTCGCCGGCCTCGGCGTCTGGCTCAGCCGCCCCTCCTACGCGCCGCTGTTCACCGGGCTGCAGGCCGCCGACGCCAACGCGGTCGTCGAGCAGCTGCAGTCCGACGCCATCCCGTACCAGCTCAGCGACGGAGGCTCGAGCATCCTCGTGCCGCAGGACGACGTCTACGCGCAGCGCCTCAAGGCCGCAGCGGCCGGGCTGCCGAGCGCGAGCAACGGCGGTTACTCCCTGCTCGACAAGATGGGCGTCACCACCTCGGAGTTCCAGCAGTCCGTCACCTACAAGCGGGCGCTCGAGGGCGAGCTCGCCTCGACGATCAGCGCGCTGAGTGGTGTGAAGACGGCATCGGTGCGCCTCGCCATCCCGCAGGAGACGGTCTTCGCCGCCGAGAAGCAGGCACCGACGGCATCCGTGTTCATCGAGACCACCCGCGGCGTCACCCTGGGCGCCGACCAGGTGCAGGCGATCGTGCACCTCACCTCCGCCTCCATCGAGGGCATGACGTCGACGGATGTCGCAGTCATCGACTCGTCCGGCACCGTGCTCTCGGCCGTCGGCGGCAGCCCGACCGGCGGCGCGGGCAAGCTCGCCAGCGACTACGAGACCCGGGTGCGCGACTCCGTGCAGGCCATGCTCGACAAGGTCGTCGGCCCCGGCAACGCCACCGTCGTGGTTGCCGCCGACGTCAGCACCGAGTCGGCAGAGCGCACGGCCGAGACGTTCACCGCACCGGAGGCCATCGCCTCGTTGAACGAGTCCAGGGCGACCGAGTCGTACACGGGCACGGGCGGCACCGGAGCCGGCGTGCTCGGCCCGGACAACATCGCGGTGCCGGGCGGCGCAGGCGACGGCACGTTCAACTCCGAGTCGGTCACCCGCAACAACGCGATCGACAAGGTCACCGAGACCCGCACCATCCCCGCCGGCACGCTGAGCCGGCAGTCGGTCTCCGTCGCGGTGAGCGACGCGAGCACCGTGAACATCCGCAACCTCCGCGCGCTCGTCTCCGCGGCGGCCGGCATCGACGTCGACCGCGGCGACACCGTCACCGTCGAGGCGATGACCTTCGACGCCAGCGGCGCCGCAGCCGCCCAGCAGGCGCTCAACGACGCCAAGGAGGTCGCGGCGGGCGAACAGCTCACGTCGCTGGTGCGCACCGGAATCATCGCCCTCGCCGCGCTGCTCCTGGTCGTGCTGGCCGCGGTGCTGGTGAGCCGCTCGCGGCGCGCCCGCCGCGAGGCCGTCGACGAGGCAGAGCTCGAGGCAGCACGGGAGGCACTGGAGGCCGCGCAGCAGCAGCCGTTGATCCTGGCGGCCCAGACGACGCCCATGCAGCTCGAGACCGAGGTTCTGCCGGTCATGCCGATCGCACCGGATGCCGACCGCACCCGCTCGGAGATCGAGATGCTCGCGGAGCGCGACCCCCAGAAGACCGCCGAGTACCTGCGGGCGCTCATGGATGACAGGCAGAGCGTATGAACGGCTCAAAGGGCGCGACGCTGAGCGGCACCCAGAAGGCCGCGGTCGTCCTGATGAACATGGATCCGCAGCGCGCGGCCGCCGTGATGAAGCAGTTCGACGAGCACGAGGCGGAGGAGATCGCCGGCGAGATCATCCGCCTGCGCCGCGTTGACGCCACCCTCGCCGAGGCGACCCTCGCCGAGTTCCACACCCTGGCCACCCGCGGTGCCCGGCAGACCAGGGGCGGGCGCGACTTCGCCGTCGGCCTGCTCGAGGCCTCCTTCGGCGCCGAGAAGGCCGCCGGCGTGATGAGCCGCGTGGCCTCCACGATGGCCGGCCGGGCCTTCGAGTTCCTGGATGCCGCGGAGGCCAGCCACGTGCAGGCCCTGCTCTCCGACGAACTGGCGCAGACCGCCGCCCTCGTGCTCGCGCACCTGCGGCCGGAGCACGCCTCCGCCGTGCTCGCCGGATTCGAGGAGACGGCCCGCACCGACGTGGCGCAGGCCATCGCGACGATGGGCTCGGCCACCCCGGAGGCCGTGCGGATCCTCGCCGACACCCTCAAGCTGCGCACCGGCGCCGTCGTGTCCTCCCGCGACAGCTTCGACGTCGTCGGCGGCGTGCAGCCCCTCGTCGAGATCATCAACCGCGCCGACCTCGCCACCGAGCGCGCGGTGCTCGAGGGGCTCGAGCTCCGCGACCCGATCCTGGCCGAGGAGCTGCGCTCGCGCATGCTCACCTTCGAGGACATCGTGCGCCTGGAGCGGCGCGACGTGCAGCAGCTGCTGCGCGGCATCGACGTCCGCGTGCTCGCGGTCGCCATGAAGGGCGCCTCGGAGCCCGTCTCCGAGATGATCCACAACAACATGTCCGAGCGCAACCGCGACATCCTCGACGACGAGATCGCCTCGACGGGGCCGCTGCGCCTCTCGCAGGTGGAGGAGGCCCGCGCCGAGGTGGTGCGCGCCATCCGCACCCTCGAAGCGGAGGGCCAGATCACCGTGACCCGTGGAGACGAAGATGCGTTCGTCGATTGACGCGGACTTCGCAGCCATGGCCTTCCCCAGCGTGGACGGTGCCGGCGCCGGTGCGAACGGAGCCATCGCCCCCGCGGAGCTGGCGCTGATCTCCGAGCGAGCCCGCGTGCGCGGCCACGCAGCCGGGTATGCAGAGGGCCTGCGCCAGGCGGATGCCGCAGGCCTCATCCGTCTGGCCGAGCTGGAGGCCGCCCACGCCGCGGCCGTCACGGAGTCGCTGGCCCGCCTGGACGCCGTCCAGGCCGTGCTGGGCGCGGCCGTCTCCGCCGTGCAGCGGACGACGCTGCCCCTGCTGGAGCAGAGCGACGCCACCCTCGTCTCCGCCGCGATCGAGCTCGCCGAGGCCGTCATCGGCCACCGGCTCACGGACGGGCCGGGCTCCGCCGGCGCCGCACTCCAGCGGGTGCTTGCCGCCCTGGCCTCTGATGCCGGCCACCCTGACGTCATCGTGCACCTGCACCAGGACGACCTCGCGCTGCTGCAGGGCGCCGGCCAGATTCCGCAGGGCGTCACCGTGCAGGCCGACGCGACCCTCCGCCGCGGCGACGCCAGCGCCGTGCTCCCCGACGGCTTCGTCGACGCCCGCATCGAGAGCGCCCTGCACCGGGCCACGCTCTCCCTCCTCGAGGAGACGGCATGAGCCCCGCCACCCTCGCCGGAGCCGCCAGGCTGGCCGCACCCTCCGAGCTCGCCGAGCGCCTCCGCCTGGCCAGCCTGGCCGCCGCGCCGGAGCGCAGCGGCGTCGTGTCCTCGATCGTCGGCCTCGGCATCGAGGTCGTCGGGCTGGACTGCGCCATCGGCGACCTCGTCCGCCTCGGCGGCGAGGATGCCGCCGGCGTCGCCCCGATCGAGGCCGAGGTCGTCGCGTCCACCCGCGGCGGCATCCGCTGCATGCCGCTCGGCCGCATGGCCGGCATCAAGGTCGGCACGCCCGTGCGCTCCCGCAACGAGCCCGTGCGCGTGCCCACCGGCACCGGCCTCTTCGGCCGCGTGCTCGACGGCCTCGGCCGCCCCATCGACGGCAAGGGCCCGCTGCAGGCCGACGGCTACGTCTCGCTGCAGAACGACGCGCCGTCCGCCATGCACCGCGCCCGCATCGACACCCCGCTGCAGCTCGGCGTGCGCGCGCTCGACACCCTGACCACCGTCGGCAAGGGGCAGCGCCTCGGCCTGTTCGCCGGCTCCGGCGTCGGCAAGTCCTCGCTGCTCAGCATGATCGCCCGCGGCACCGACGCCCAGATCAGCGTCATCGCCCTGATCGGAGAGCGCGGCCGCGAGGTGCGCGAGTTCCTCGAGGACGACCTCGGGCCGGAGGGCCTGGCCCGCGCCATCGTCGTCGTGTCCACCTCCGACGAGCCGGCCCTCATGCGCCTGCGCGCCGCCTTCGTGGCCACCCGGATCGCGGAGTCCTTCCGCGAGCAGGGCAACGACGTCATGCTCATGATGGACTCGCTCACCCGCGTCGCCATGGCGCAGCGGGAGATCGGCCTCTCCGTGGGGGAGCCGCCGGCCACCCGCGGCTACCCACCCTCGACGTTCTCGGTGCTCGCCCAGCTGCTGGAGCGCGCGGGAACGGGCGAGCGCGGCTCCGTCACCGGCATGTACACGGTGCTCGTCGACGGCGACGACCATAACGAGCCCATCGCCGACTCCGCCCGCTCGATCCTCGACGGCCACGTGGTGCTCGACCGCAAGCTCGCCGTCGTCGGGCACTTCCCGTCGATCGACGCGCTCGGCTCCGTCTCCCGCGTGGCCAGCCGGGTGACCGCCCCCGAGCGCCGGGAACAGGCCGCGGTGCTGCGCCGCGCCCTCGCCGCCCGCCGCGGGGCACAGGACCTGCTCGACGTCGGCGCCTACCGCCGCGGCACGAACCCGCTGGTGGACGCGGCCGTCGACCACGAGGGCGAGATCAACGCCTTCCTGCAGCAGAGCATGAGCGATCAATCGACCGCGGATGACGCCTGGGCCGCACTGGCCCGACTGAGCCGACTGTTGGGGGCATGAGCATGACACGAGCATTCGCACTGGACGGGCTCCTGCGCCTGCGCCGCCTGGAACAGGACGAGGCAGCGGGCAGCCTGGCCGCGGCCAACGCCGGCCGGCACGAGAGCGCCGCCCGCGAGGCCGCCGCCCGTGCCGGGCTCGGCGAGTCGTTGGCGACGCCGGACACCCTGGACGCGCTGCACGGCATCGCGGCCGCCCGGGCATCCGCGCGCAGCATGGTCGCAGAGCTCGGCGCCGTCACCCTGGAGCGGCAGCGCCGCGCCGAGGAGGCCCAGCAGGAGTATTCCGCGGCGCGCCGCAACACGCTGAGCCTGGAGAAGCTGGCCGCCCGCCACGCCGAGACCGTGGCCGGCGAGGAGTTGCACGCCGAGCAGATCGTGCTCGACGAGCTGGCCGGCACAGCCTGGCAGCGCCAGGCAGAGGGGACCCAACGATGACCACGGCCATGACCGAGGCGATCGGCCGGATGCAGTCCATCCGCTCGACGATCGAGCAGCTGAACGGGGCAACGGCCACGCGCGCGGCGGCATCGCCCGACACCACCGTCTCGGGGGCGAACAGCGACTTCACCGCGCTGCTGAACCAGGCGCTGAGCGGCGCGGGGGCCACCCAGGGCACCGGCGTGCCCGGCAGCGAGGGCGTCACCGGCAACGCGGTCAAGGACGCCGCGATGAAGTACATCGGCGTGCCGTACGTCTTCGGCGGCGAGGACGCGAGCGGCATGGACTGCTCCGGACTGGTGCAGCGCGTCTACGCCGACCTCGGCATCGAGGTGCCGCGACTGGTCTCCGGCCAGATGACCGCGGGAACTCCTGTCGCCTCGCTGGCCGAGGCGCAGCCGGGCGACCTCATCGTCACCGACAACGCCGAGCACATCGTGATCTACGCCGGCGACAACAAGGTCATCCACGCGCCGTACGAGGGCCGCACCGTCAGCCACGTCGAGCGCTGGTTCGACGAGTCCGACATCGTCACGATCCGTCGCATCGTCCCGACGAACACCGCGAACACCGCGAACACCGCGGGACTCGACATCCAGGCGCTCCTCGGCTCGCTCGGCGGGCAGCAGAGCGCGACAACGAGCGTGAACGAGTCGCTGCTCGCCGCGGCCCGCGCCGCCATGCTGAGTGGAGGCACCCGATGAGCATGCCCCTGATCACCTCCGTCTCGCCGGGACGCGCCAGCGGCCCCGCATCCACGTCGGCAACGACCGACGCCGGTGCCGGCTTCGGCGCCGCCCTCGCGACACTGGCCGACGGCAACGCCGCCGGGGCGGCCGAGCAGGCGCCGCTCGGCGATTCCGGGGCGGGCGCCGGCACGGATGCCGGCGCGCAGCCCGGCCCCGAGGACGCCGCCGCACCGCTTCCCCAGGAACAGCTCGCGGCCTCGCCGCAGCCAGGCACACTCGGCTGGGGGAGTGCGGCCGCCCTGGCGAGCGGCTTCTGGGGTCTGGCCGCCGCAGCCACGACCACGTCGACTGCGCCCGCCGGGACCCCGGCGCTCGGTGCTGCGGACGCCGCTCCGCTCCAGCAGGGCGCGCCGCTCCCGCCGACCGCGGGCGGCGCCCTCGGGCAACCGCTCGTTCCTGCCGTGGGCCTGCCCGTCGCGGGGGCCGGCACGGTG
>NZ_MPZN01000067.1 GCF_002936985.1 Microterricola pindariensis
CCCGCCGACGCGATCGCCACACCGGCTTCACCGGCCGCCGGCCCGGCCGCGCAGGTCTCCGGCGACGGGGCTGCGACAGCCGCTGCGACGGCCGCGGCCGCGGCTCCGACCGCTGCTGTGCCGGGCGCCTCGGCATCCGGTGCCGCGCCGGTGCCCTCATCCACCGAGGCGGCCGGCGCAGCGCGAGCCGCCACGCAGGCGCCCCTCGCCGCGGCGAACCCCGCGGCGAACCCGGTCGCGAACCCCACGGCGAACGCCACTGCGGCCCCCGCCCCGGCCGCGGCGGCCAGCGCGGTCCCGGTCGACGGCACCGGCGAGAGCGCCCCGGCACCCGTTGTTGCCGCCGTCGGTCCGGCTCCGGTCGCCCACTCGGCGCTCACGGGCACGGCCTCGCTGGCCCAGCCCGGCCTCCCCGCCGCGCCGGCGCCGCTGGCGACCCAGCTGGCCCGGCCGTTGTTCACCCTGGCCGCCGCCGGCGACGGCACACACCACATGACGATCACGGTGAACCCCGAACGTCTCGGCCCGGTCACCGTGCAAGCGGTCGTCGCCGGCGACCAGCTGCGCATCGAGCTCTTCGCCCCGAGCGACGTCGCCCGCGACGCCGTCCGTGGCATCCTCGGCGAACTGCGCCGCGATCTCGCCGGCACCGGGCTGCACGCCAGCCTCAACCTCTCCGGCGACGACGCCCCGGCCAGGCAGGGCGCAGGCAACCCGGGCGGCCAGAACCACGCCGGCCAGAACACGTCGGGACAGAATCAGCCCGGCCAGAACCAGCCCGGCCAGCAGGGTCCCGCCCAGCAGGGGGCCGTGCCGCGGGAGGAGCCGGTCGTGGCACCCCGCTCCCTGGCCGCCCTGCAGGCCGACGAGCACGCCAGCGACGCCGAGCTTCTCGAGGCCGCCGCCACGACATCCGCCCACCCGCACATCGATCTGATCGCATAGAAGAGGACCCCGTGCCGATTGACCCCATTGCCACTGCCCGCGGCGGCATCTACACCAACGCACCCGTCCGGGCGCCCAAGCAGGACATGGACGGCGAGGTGTTCATGTCGTTGCTCGTCACCCAGCTGCAGAACCAAGACCCGAGCTCGCCGATGGACACCGGCCAGATGATCCAGCAGACCACCCAGCTGGCGATGATGGAGAAGATGAACGAGCTCGCCACCACCAGCGCGGAGGGCTTCTCGCTGCAGATGCGCTCCGCGGCCGCCGCACTCGTCGGCCAGCAGGTGACGTACGTCAACGCGACGGGCGAGACCATCACCGGAATAGCCGACTCCGTTTCCTACGCCGGAGCGGTGCCGACAGTCTCCGTCGGCGGCAAGAATATCCCGCTCGATGTGATCGCCAGCGTCACCAAGCCCCCCGCCGTGCCCCCGGTGCCCGACGTACCGGTCGACCCCCCGGTCGACCCTCCCGCAGAACCAGAAACTCCCGGCGCAGCCGCCGCCGTCTGACCGCCGACACCTCCACCGAAAGGCCAACACATGCTTCGCTCGCTCTACTCCGGTATCTCCGGACTCCGCTCGCACCAGACCATGCTCGACGTCACCGGCAACAACATCGCCAACGTCAACACCACCGCGTTCAAGGGTTCCGCCGTGCAGTTCCAGGACACCCTCTCGCAGCTCACCCAGGGCGCGGGCGGGCCGCAGGCCCTGACCGGTGGAACGAACCCGTCGCAGGTCGGCCTCGGCGTGCAGGTCGCCGGCATCTCCACCAACTTCACCCAGGGCTCCGCCCAGGCGACTGGTCGGGCGACCGACATGATGATCGCTGGTGACGGGTTCTTCGTCACCAGCATCGGTGGCGAGACCCGCTACACCCGCGCCGGCGCATTCGAGCTCGACGCCGACGGCCGCCTGACCGCGCCCGACGGCTCGCTCGTGCAGGGCTGGAACGCCGTGGGCGGCCAGGTGCCGACCGGCGGTGCCGTCGGCACCATCAGCCTGCCGCTCAAGGCCGTCGCCCCCGCGGTGGCCACCACCGGCGCGACGGTCGGCGGCAACCTGCCCTCCGACGCGGCCACCGGCGCCGAGCTGGTGCGCGACGTGCCGGTCTACGACGCCGACGGCAAGGCGGGCACCCTGACCCTCACCTTCACGAAGACCGCAGCCGGCTGGGACGTCTCCGGGTCCGACGGCGTCGCCACGCAGACGGCATCCCTCACCTTCGCCAACGGCGCGCTGACGGGCGGCACCCTCGGCGCCATCGGCGGGATCACGGTCGACCTGGCCGGCATCACCGGCTTCGCCACCCTCAGCACCGTCGCCATCGAGGGCCAGAACGGCCGCCAGGCCGGCACGCTCGAATCGTTCACCCTGTCCAAGGACGGCACCCTCATCGGCCTTTTCAGCAACGGCGCCAAGGAGCCGATCGCCCGCGTGGCCCTGGCCACCTTCGCCAACCCGGGCGGCCTCGAGAAGGCCGGATCCTCCGGCTACCGCGCCACCGTCAACTCGGGCAACGCGGCCTACGGCGTTCCGGGCGATGCGGGCCTCGGCGTGCTCGCCGGCGGCCAGCTCGAGATGTCCAACGTCGACCTCTCGCAGGAGTTCACCAACCTGATCGTCGCCCAGCGCGGCTTCCAGGCAAACGCCCGCATCATCACCACCTCCGACGAGGTGCTGCAGGAGCTCACCAACCTCAAGCGCTAACAGCGGCTCACGGTATGGCCCCGGTGTCTCGGCACCGGGGCCATCGCCGTTGCACGGCCAGGTGCATGCCGCCGGGCGACACCACTAGGTGGCAGGGGCGTCCTCGCCGAGCAGCAGGAGCCTGATTGCGGATTCCGGCGCCAGACCGGCCGTCGTGAGCAGGCGCCCGTCGCGGAACCGGTCGAACACCCGAGGGTCGATGTAGTTGGCGCGCGCCACCGTCGGCGTGTTCCCGAGGGCCTCCGCGGTGACCCGCGTCGCCTCGACGATCGCCTTCTTCCTGGCGGTCGCAGACGAACCGGAGCCGTGCGCCGCCGGCCCCTGCGCGGCAAGGGCCTGCGCGGCGATGATGGTGCCGTGCAGTGTCCGGAAGTCCTTCGCGCTGAAGTTGCCCTTCGTGCGCTCGCGCACGTACTCGTTCACCTCCTCAGGGAGCACCCGATGCCAGCCGTCGTCGTCCTTCCACGCGAGCAGAACGGCGTCCGGCCCGCGGCGCTTCAGAGCGCGCACGGCCGCCGCCAGATCGGGGTCCGTCGTCTGCGACGACCAGTCGACGGCGCCCTTCCCCGTGAACTCGAGCAGCACCGTGTCGCCGGAGACCCGGGCGTCGGAGCCGCGCAGCGTCGTCAGGCCCCGGCTACCGTGTCGTTGCGCGTAACGCTCGCTCCCCACGCGCAGATATGCGCTGTCCAACAGCCGGAAGGCGACGGCGAGGGCCCGGGCCCGCGTGTGCCGCGGGCCCCGCAGGTCCCGGGTGACCACGCCGCGCGCGGCGGGCAGGCTGGCGGCCAGGTCGAGGGCGCGGTCGTACTTCAGCCGTGACCGTGCCCGCTGCCACTGCTCGTGGTAGAGGTACTGGCGTCGCCCGGCGGCGTCGGTTCCCATCGCCTGGATGTGTGCATTGGCCTGGGGCGCGATCCACACGGCGGTCCACGCCGGGGGAATGCTCAGCGCCTCAACACGCGCCGTGGCCGACTCCGCGGTGAGCGGGGCCCCGCGCTCGTCGATGACGGCCAGATGTGCACCCGTCCGCGAGAGGGTCCACCCCGGCGAGGACGGGTCCGCCGTGCGCAGTCGGGGCATGGGCGCTCAGTCGGCCGAGCCGGGCGCCGGGTGGTGCGCAGTGTGCCGGCCCACCGCGGCGGAGATCGCGTTCGCCTGCTCGTCCTCCGGGATGCTCAGCCCCGATTCGGCGCTCCGCTCCCGCACGATGCCGGCGATGTGCCGGACGCGCTGCGGGCCGACATCCGCGATCGTCTGGTCGATGATCCCCTCCAGCTTCTCCCGGTCGGAGACGGCGTCCTGCTCCATCACCGGCTCGTCCTGGGTCCCGCTGTTCTCGGTGTTCTCCGCACCGGTGCGTCCTGTGTTGTCCACGTCCCGCTCCATCCCCTCAGCCGTCTCAGCGCTCTGCGCCCAGGGGCGTTGCGAGCAGCTGCGCGATCCGCGCCGTCGCGATGTCCGCGGCGACCCGGTGCAGCTCGCCGTCCGAAATCTCCACCTGGTGGTCTGTGAGCTGCGCACGCAGAATGCTCTCGACCGCCTCCGGTGTGTGGCCGTCCAACTCCGCGCGCACCGCACAAATGACGTCGCTTGCGCCGAAGCCCCTGTGCGCTGGCTCTGTCGCTCGATGGGCCGTGATGTGCATCTGTCCTTCTCCGTCGTCCGTGGCGGGCACTGTCTGCCCGCCGTGAGTCAGCCTCACGTTAGTGCGTGTCCGGCCGACTCGGCAGGGGCTTGAACAGCCCGGCCTCGTGTGTTATCGCCCCCCGTTCCGACACCAGCGGCATGACCTGGGGGCGTCTGTCAAGCCCCTCCCCCGCCGCCGGGCCAGAACCTAGCGTGGAGGGACGAGAGGGGAGCACAGCATGCCGGGACGCACGAATCCAAGCCTGAAAGACCCCGAGCTCTACGAGAAGCTCCGCGCCGAGGGCGCATCAAAGGAGAAGGCGGCGCGCATCTCAAACGCCGCGGCAGCGAGCGGGCGGTCCGAGATCGGACGCCGCGGAGGCACTGCGGAGGACTACGACGAGCGAACCGTCCCTGAGCTGCGCGCACGCGCCAAGGAGCTGGGGCTGCGCGGCTATTCCGGGAAGCGCAAGGGCGAGCTGATCGAGCTGCTCCGCACCCACTGAAGGCCTGAACAACTGAACAACTGAACAACTGGACGAATGAGGGGATGAAGAGATGGGCGAACGACGCAGCGATCACCCGACGCCGGGGCGCAAGGACGGCGTGAGCGGGGATCCGCCACCGGCCAACAACGATCTCACCGCCGACAACGACGTCGAGGAGGACACCGTCGCGACGGTGGACCCCGACAACGCGCCGGCATGACGGGAGTGGACCCAGACGGCTCCGACCCGGGGGAGAGCCGCCGAGAGCGCCTGGACAGAAATTGGAGCGAACTCCTCCAAGAGCTCCGTGTGGTGCAGACCGGCACCCAGATCATCACCGGTTTCCTGCTCGCGGCGGTGTTCCAGTCCCGGTTCACCGAACTCGACACCTTCCAGCTGGCCACCTACCTGTGCCTGGTCATCACCTCGGTGGTGACGACGATCGCCGGGCTCGCCCCGGTGAGCCTGCACCGCTACCTCTTCCGGAAGCGCGCCAAGGAGCAGGTCGTCGCGTATGCGGACCGCTTCGCCCGCATCACGCTCGTCGGGGTTGCCATCACCGTGGTGGGCATCACACTCCTCATCTTCGACTTCGTGCTCGGCCGGGCGTGGGGCATCGGCCTGGCCGTGGCGGTTGGCGCGCTCCTCGTGCTGTGCTGGGTCATCGCCCCGCAGCGGGCGCGCGCGGCGGACCGCGCGGCCGACGCAGCCGCCGCGGCCGCCGCACGGGAGTGACGGGCGAGGAGCCGCGCCAGCGGCGCGCGTCATCCATTCGCGACAGCTGGCTCAGAATCGTGCCGTTTCTGAGCCGGCTGCGGTGACGCGATTCGACGAGTGCGGGAATCGGGCACGGCGCGCCCGGCCGTTGAATCTGTCGGCGAGGGCGGCGACCGCGCTAACCATGAGCGGCGCGCTGCCGATAGTGCAGCGTGACGGCCATTCGGCCGCGAAAACTTCAGCAGAAGCGAGGCGAGGCGATGATCGTCGTCACCCGACTCAATGACAGCCAATTCGCGATCAACCCCGATCTCATCGAGCGCATCCACGAGAGCCCCGACACCACCCTGGTCATGCTCGACGGCGCCAAGTACATCGTGACGGAGTCGCTGGCCGAGGTGATCACCCGCATCACCGAGTACCGCGCGCGGGTCATCAACCTGGCATCCGAGATGCATGAGCAGCAGGCCGGCCCGCACCCGGTCCTTCGCCCGCTGAACACGCCGGGAGATGCACGCTGATGGACATCGCGATCATTCTCGGACTCGTCATCGCCTTCGGCTCGCTGTTCGCCATGATGACCCTCGAGGGCACCGCCGTCACGGCGGTGCTGCTCCCGGCACCCATGATCCTGGTGCTCGGCGCCAGCATGGCCGTCGGCATGGCCGGCGGCACCCTGCGCGACACCATCGCCGCCTTCAAGGCCCTGCCCAGCGCGTTCATCGGCCGCTCCACCAAGCCAGACGAGACCATCGGCAAGCTGGTCTCGCTCGCCGAGATCGCCCGGTCAGAGGGCCTCCTCGCCTTGGAGATCAAGGCGGAGGAAGAGCCGGACCAGTTCCTCAAGCGCGCGCTGCAGAGCGTCGCCGACGGCACGGACGGCGAGGAGCTGCGGATCCTGCTCGAGGACGAGATCAGCACGAGCGACCGCGCTGCCCGCAACGCCGCCCGCTACTTCACCAGCGTCGGCGGCTACGCCCCGACCATCGGCATCATCGGCACCGTGGTGTCGCTGATCCACGTGCTGGAGAAGCTGGACAGCCCGGCCACCCTCGGCCCGATGATCGCCACCGCCTTCGTCGCCACGCTCTGGGGCCTGCTCAGCGCCAACTTCATCTTCCTGCCGATCGGCACCCGCCTGAAGCGCCTCGCCGAGCTCGAGGTCGAGCGGATGACGCTGCTCATGGAGGGCGTCCTCGCCATCCACGCCGGCAGCCAGCCGCGCCTGCTCGGCGACCGCCTGCGCGCGATGGTGCCGCGCGAGAAGGCGCCGCGCGAGAAGGAACAGCCGGTGAAGGTCTCGGACGCGGCATGAGTCGGCCCGCCCGCCGTTCCCGCAACACCGAGCACGCCGAGGAGCACGTCGACGAGCGCTGGATGGCGTCCTACATGGACATGGTCACCGTGCTGATGTGTCTGTTCATCGTGCTGTTCGCCATGTCGACCGTCGACCAGGACAAGTTCATCGCCCTGAAGAACTCGCTCGCCACCGGCTTCGGCACCGTGGATGTCGGCAAGTTGGACACGGCATCCGGGGTCGTCGTCCCGGAGGAGCTGGTTGACGAGCAGGGCGCGGGCTTCACCGAGGCCGAGGAGGCCTCCGCCGAGGTCGACGAGCTGCTCAAGCTGCGCGAGCAGCTGCGCTCCGCCCTGGCTGCCCAGAACCTCGAGCACACCGTCACGTTCGTCATCGACCAGCGCGGGCTGACCGTCGGCCTGATCGGCTGGGAGACCTTCTTCCAGCCCAACAGCATCCAGCTGCAGGGCGAGGCGCTCGTCGTCGTCGACACGCTCGGACCGATCCTGGCCGCGGCGGAGCACAAGGTCTCGGTCGAGGGCCATGCCGACTACCGCGGCTCGCCCACCCCGTTCCCGACCGACTGGGAGCTCTCCGGCGGCCGCGCCACCCAGGTGTTGCGCCGCATGGTCGAGTCCGCCGGCTTCCCCGGCTCCCAGATCTCTGCCGTCGGCTATGGCTCCACCCGGCCGGCCCGCACGGGGGAGAGCGCAGAGGATGCCGCCATCAACCGCCGGGTCGACATCGCCGTGCTGTCTGACCTGCCGGAGTCTGTGCGCAATCTGATCCCCACCGCGCTCAGCACGAAGACAGGGCAGCCCGCTCCCTAACGCGGCGCCATTCGCTGCCGATAGTCGCAACAGTGACGGTCAGAGATAAGCAGCAGCGCGCAGACTCCGTGGATTCCGCGTACTCGGCCGGCCCCCAGCCCTACGACTTCCGGCGCCCGACGACACTGGCCCGCGAGCACTCGCGTGTGCTGGAGCTGGCCTTCGAGACCTTCGCCAGGCAGTGGGCGACGCAGCTCACCGCGAAGGTGCGCGTGCTCTCCCAGGTGACGTGCGAGCAGGTGCTCATGCACAGCTACGACGAGTACGCGGCCGTCCTCCCGGCGACCACCGCGATGGTGCTCTGCTCGATCGAGGGCACCTCCGCCAAGGCCGTCGTGCAGTTCCCGGCCTCGGCCGGGCTCTCCTGGGTGGCGCGGATGCTCGGCGGCAGTGCCGACGCAGAGATGCCGGAGCGGGTCTTCACCCAGATCGAGCAGGCGCTGGTGCGCCGGCTGATGGACGACGCGCTCGAGGACCTGCGCTACTCGCTCGGCGAGCTGCTCGTCGACGCCATCTCGATCGACGGCATCCAGTACAACTCCCAGTTCGCCCAGGCCGCCCCGACCGCCGAGCTGATGATCGTCGCCCGCTTCGCCGTGCGGGTGGGGGACCACCGCTCCCTGGCGAGCGTCGCCGTCCCCGCCGCCGTGATCCTGCCGCAGCTGGGCGAGTCCAACCCGACCAGCCCCGTCGACAATGCCCGCGCCCTGATCGGGCAGCAGCTCGGCACCGTGCCCGTCGACGTCGCGCTGCGCCTGGCGCCAGCCCCTGTGCTGCCGGGCACCGTGCTCGGACTCGCCGTCGGCGACGTCATTCCGCTTCCCCATTCCCAACATCGCCCGCTCGACCTCGTCGTCGACGGCCACGAACTTGCCAGCGCTGCCGTCGGGGTCAACGGATCCCGCCTGGCCTGCGTCGTGGTGAGCACCAAGGAGACAACACGATGACGACCACCCCTGAACTTGGCACGCTCGAGCGCGCCGCCGTCGACGCCCTGCTTGCGGTTCTGCCGCTGCCCGGCGTCACCCGCGCCGTCATCGCCCGCGACCTGAGCGGCAGCGATGCCGCCGCGGCCGCCGCCGCGATCGCGTCCGCCGTGCAGGCGAGCTTCGTCGGAGCCCGTTCCGCCGACCTGGCCGTTGCCGTTCTCGACGGCTCGGCCCTGCTCGGCGCGGCCGGCGGCGACTCCGCCCTGGTCTCCGCCGCCGACGTGCTGCGCCCCTCGCTCGAGGCGGCGGCATCCACCCTCGGCACCGGGCTGCTCGGCGCCAGCGCGCAGGGCGACGCCAGCGGCCTCATCGGCGACGACGAGGCCGTCGTGTTCGAGCTGCTCGGCGGCAGCAGCGGCGAGGACACCACGATCGGCTGGTTTGCAATTCGCGTGCGCGAGGCGGCCGTGCTGACCCCCGCCGCGGGCAGCGCGGCATCCGACGCCGACGTGCTCGGCCGGCTCGGCCGCATCAACAACGTCGAGATGGCGCTGACCGTCGAGCTCGGCCGCACCCGGATGACGGTGCGCGACGTGCTCTCGATCGAGCCCGGCGCCGTCATCGAGCTGGACCGCTCCGCCGGCGCCCCCGCCGATGTGCTGCTGAACGGCCGGCTGATCGCCCACGGCGAGATCGTCGTCGTCGACCAGGACTACGCCGTGCGCATCACGCGCATCCTCGACGTCGCGGACGGCGCGCTCTAACGGTGGACACCCTCTTCGTCGCGCTGCGCGTCCTGCTCTCCCTCGGTGCCGTCCTGGCACTGCTGTGGCTGCTGCAGCGACGCTTCGCGCGCGGCGGAGCGGCCAAGGGCAAGGCGCGCACCGCCAGCCTCGCCGTCGTCGGGCGGCAGAGCGTCGGCGCCAAGGCATCCGTCGTCGTGGTCGAGCACGACGGCCAGCGCTTCCTGCTCGGCGTGACCGAGCACGGCGTCACCAAGCTGCACGCCGCCCCGATCGTGCCGGCGGGCCCGCCCGCCGCGTTCGCCGAGACGGCGGACGCCGAACAGGGCGACGCACACTTCGCCCGGGTGCTCGCCGAGGCCGGCCAGGCGGAAGACGTCGTGCCGGTGGCCGGGGTGCCAGCTGGAACAGCGCCGGCCGCACCGGTGCCGGCTGCCGCAGCGCTGTCTGCGGCGGCGCCGGCCTCACCAGCGCTCGCCCGGCCGGCCGGCCGGCTCGCCGGCTCAATCCTCGCGCCCGAGACCTGGAAGCAGGCCGCTGCCGTCGTTCGGGACCGGTGGTAATGCGTCGCTGGGCCCTGGCGCTCAGCCTCATCGCCCTCCTCGTCGGCGTCAACCTCGTGTTCGGCGTCAGCGACGCCCTGGCCGCCCCCGGCGACCCGCTGCTGCCCACCCCGCCGACGAACCCCGCCGACCCCGGCGGCGGCGTGACGGTGGAGATCAACGGATCGAACGGCACCCCGTCCTCTGCCGTCATCACCCTGATCGGCATCACGCTTCTCTCGGTCGCCCCCGCGCTGCTGCTCATGATGAGCTCGTTCACAAAGATCTTCGTCGTGCTCGCCATGACCAGGAACGCACTCGCCCTGCCGACGATCCCGCCGAACCAGGTGCTCGCCGGCCTCGCCCTCTTCCTCTCGCTGTTCATCATGAGCCCCGTGCTCACCGACATCAACGACCTGGCGGTGCAGCCGTTCACCGCCGGCACGATCGACTTCTCGCAGGCGCTGGATGCGGCATCCGCGCCCCTGCAGTCGTTCATGCTCGCGCACACCCGCGAGGAGGACATCGCCCTGATGACGCGGGCTGCCGGCCTGGCCAACCCCGAGAACGCCGCCGCCGTGCCGCTCACCACGCTGATCCCGGCATTCATGATCTCCGAGCTGCGCGCCGCGTTCATCATCGGCTTCGTCATCTTCGTGCCGTTCCTCGTGATCGACCTCGTCGTCTCCGCCGTGCTGATGTCGATGGGCATGATGATGCTCCCGCCCGTCATGATCTCGCTGCCCTTCAAGATCCTGTTGTTCATCCTCGTCGACGGCTGGGGGCTCATCATCACGTCGCTGATCGCCAGCTACAAGGGGGGCTGATGGACTCCGCAGCCGTCCTCGACATCGCCATGGCCAGCCTGATCATCGCCGCCAAGCTCGCCGCCCCGCTCCTGATCACCGCGCTCGTCGTCGGCTTCACCATCTCGCTGTTCCAGTCGATCACGCAGATCCAGGAGGTCACGCTCTCCTTCGTGCCCAAGGCGATCGCCGTCTGCGCCGCTCTGTTCATCTCCGGCCAGTGGATGATCAGCGAGCTGATCAGCTTCACCGAGCAGCTGTTCGCCACCATCCCGATGCTCATCGGAAACGCCTGATGCTCGGCGCGACACTCTCGGCCGGCTGGCTGGAGGCCGTCGGGCTGGCGGCGGTGCGGATGACGGCCTTCCTCGTCATCGCGCCGCCCTTCTCCTACAAGGCGATCCCCGCCCGGATCAAGGCCATGCTCGGCGTCGCGCTGGCGCTGGCCGTCTCGCCCCGGGTGACGCCCGGCTACACCCCGCTGGACACCGGCCCGTTCTTCGCCGCCCTCGCCCTGGAGCTGCTGGTCGGCGCCATGCTCGGCTTCCTGGTCTCGCTCGTCTTCGCCGCCGTGCAGACCGCCGGCAACCTCATCGACATGTTCGGCGGCTTCCAGATGGCGCAGGCCTTCGACCCGGGCTCCATGGTCAACGGCGCCCAGTTCACCCGGCTGTTCCAGATGACGGCCCTCGCGCTGATGTTCGCCTCCGGCGCCTACCAGCTCGTCATCGGCGGCATCGTGCGCTCCTACGAGGCGCTGCCGCTCGGCGGCGGCCTGGACCTCGCCGGCAGCGCGGAGCTGATGGTCACCGGCGTCTCCCAGATGATGCTGGCCGCCGTGCAGATCGCCGGACCGCTGCTCGTCGTGCTCTTCCTGGCGGATGCCGGCCTCGGCCTGCTCACCCGGGTCGCGCCGGCGCTCAACGCCTTCGCGCTGAGCTTCCCGATCAAGATCCTGCTCACGCTGCTGCTGGCCGGCATGGTCGTCGTCGTGCTGCCCGAGGTCATCTCGGCCCTGGCCACCGAGGCCTTCCGCACCATCGGGGCGGTGAAGTAAGTGTCCGACGCCTCCGAACGCTCAGAACAAGCAACGCCCAAGCGCATGAAAGAGGTGCGCGAGAAGGGCCAGCTCACCCGCTCCCAGGACATGAGCGCCTGGCTCGGCGTCGGCGCCGTCGCCCTGATGCTGCCGACGACCATCGCGCTCGGCACCGCCGCCGCCGAGACGCAGATGCACTCCATCACCGCGCTCATCGCCGCGCCGGAGCCGATGCAGGCCCTCGACACGCTCGTGCAGGGGCTCGGCTCGATGCTCGGCACGATCGGGCCGCTGTTCGCGGTGGCGGCCGGCGTGATCCTGCTCGGCGCGGCCGCACAGGGCGGCATCCACCTCCGCAAGTTCACCGGCAAGTACGAGCAGCTCAACCTCGTCAAGGGCGCCGGCCGGGTGTTCGGCATGCAGGCCCTCTGGGAGGGGGCCAAGTCGCTGCTGAAGACGCTCGTCGTCGGCGGGGTGCTCTACCTCGTCATCCAGGGGCTGATGCCCGTGCTGAGCAGCGCCGGCGGGCTGCCCGTCAGCGCGCTGCTCGCCGCGGCGAGCAGCGGCGCCACCGTGCTGCTGCAGTCGGCCGTCGTGGCCGGCCTGGTGCTGGCCGCGGCCGACATCATGGTCGTCATGAAGCGCAACCGCAAGAAGACGCGGATGACGAAGCAGGAGCTGAAGGACGAGAACAAGTCCAGCGAGGGCGACCCGATGATCAAATCGCAGCGCCGCGCCCGCCAGCTGGCCATGAGCCGCAACCGCATGATCGCCTCCGTCGCCGGCTCCGACGTCGTGCTGGTCAACCCGACGCACATCGCCGTCGCCCTCCGCTACGAGGCGGGCAAGGCCGCGCCGCGCGTCGTCGCCAAGGGTCAGGGCACCATCGCCACCCGCATCCGCGAGGAGGCAGACGCCCAGCGGGTGCCGATCGTCAAGGACGTCCCGCTGGCGCGGGCCCTGCACGCCGAGTGCGAGATCGGCCACGAGATCCCGCTCGATCACTACAACGCCGTCGCCCGGGTGCTCGCCTTCGTGATGGCCCTGAAGAAGCGCGGCGCCGGCTACGGCACCCACACCATGACCCCGCAACTCGTACCCCAAAGGACCGGTCAATGAACCGCAACCTCGCCAAGCTCGCGGTGCCCATCGGGGTCGTCGGCATCATCCTGCTGCTCGTCGTCCCCGTGCCCGCCTGGCTGCTCGACATCCTGATCATCGTCAACATCCTGTTGGCGCTCGTGATCCTGCTCACGACGATGTTCATCAGGAAGCCGCTCGACTTCTCGGTGTTCCCCTCGCTGCTGCTGGCGGTGACGCTGTTCCGCCTCGGCCTGAACGTCGCCTCCACCCGCCTCGTGCTCGGCGAGGGCTACGCCGGCCAGGTGATCGAGGCCTTCGGGCACGTCGCCGTCGGCGGCTCCATCATCATCGGCAGCGTGATCTTCCTGATCCTCGTCGTGATCCAGTTCATCGTCGTCACCAAGGGCGCGGAGCGCGTGGCCGAGGTCGGCGCCCGCTTCACCCTCGACGCCATGCCCGGCAAGCAGATGGCCATCGACGCCGACCTGAACGCCGGGCTGATCAGCGACGTGCAGGCCAGGGAGCGCCGCGCGGAGGTCTCCTCCGAGGCCGACTTCTACGGCGCCATGGACGGCGCGTCGAAGTTCGTCAAGGGCGACGCCATCGCCGGCATCCTCATCATCGTCATCAACATCATCGGCGGCATCGCGATCGGCATGATCCAGCGCGGCATGGAGATGGGCGACGCCGTCAGCACCTACACGCTGCTGACCATCGGCGACGGCCTCGTCACCCAGATCCCTGCCCTGCTGATGGCCGTCTCCACCGGCATGATCGTGACCCGGTCCACCGCCGACGCCGACATGGGCACCACCGCGGGCGCCCAGCTGGCGCAGTCGCGCAACGCCCTCATGATCGCCGGCAGCGCCGCGATCGTGATGGCGCTGATCCCCGGCATGCCGATGGTGCCGTTCATCGTGATCGGCGGCCTGCTGATCTTCGCCGCACAGCGCGTCAAGGCGCGCACCGAGCGCGAGGAGAAGGCCGCGGCGTCGCCGCAGAACGAGGCGCCGACCCTGGCCGAGAGCACCGAGGCGCTGATCGAGCAGATGCGCGTGCACGCCCTCGAGATCCTGCTCGCCCCCGACCTCGTCGACGTCGTCTCCGGCGCCTCCGACGACCTGCTCGGCCGGGTGAAGGCCCTCCGCCGCACGATCGCCATGGAGCTCGGCATCGTCGTGCCCCCGGTGCGCACCCGCGACAGCATCGAGCTGCCCGCCTCCTGCTACGTCATCCGCATCGCCGGCGTCGAGGTGGCCCGTGGCATCGCACCCGGCGGCCGGGTGCTCGCCCTCGGCGACGCCCTCGAGGCGCTGCCGGGCACCGCCACCGTCGAGCCCGTCTTCGGCCTGCCCGGCAAGTGGGTGCCCAGCGAGCTGCGGCACAGCGCCGAGATGGCCGGCGCCACCGTCATCGACCGCGTCTCCGTCATCGTCACCCACCTCTCCTCCGTCGTCACGGCCAACGCCGCCCGCCTGCTCAGCCGGGAGGACGTGCGCGTGCTGAGCGACGGCGTGCGGCAGGTGAACCCGGCCGCCGTCGAGGAGCTGACGCCCGGCCTGCTCAGTCTGGCCGAGGTGCAGCGGGTGCTGCAGGGCCTCCTCGCCGAGCAGGTCGCGATCAACGACCTGCCCCGCATCTTCGAGGCCCTCTCGCTGCGCGCCAAGGTTGCCGTCGACCCGGAGGGGCTGATCGAGGCCGCCCGGGCCGCGCTCGGGCCCGCCATCGTCGCCAAGCACCTGGACGGGCGCATCCTCCGCGTCGTCATGATTGACCCCTCGCTGGAGCAGGGCATGCTCGAGGGGCTCCGCCCGGCCGAGCACGGCACCCAGATTCTGCTCGACCAGCGCAGCATGGAGCAGGTCATCGACTCGCTGCGGGCGTCCCTCGCCCAGGCCGATGCCCAGGGCGTCAGCGCCGTGCTGGTGTGCGCCCCGGCGCTCCGCCCGGCCATCCACCGCCTGGTCACCCCGCAGACCGGCGTCGCCGTGCTCTCCTACCAGGAGGTCACCTCCGCCAACGTCGAGATCGAGACCGTGGGGGTGGTGCGCGGTGTCACGGCAGGTTCGGCTTGAGGGGCAGTCGCTCCAGTCGCTCCATGAGCGGGTGCTGGCCGAGCACGGCCGGCACGCCCGGATCGTCTCCGCCGAGCGCGTCGTGAGCGGCGGCATCCGCGGCTTCTTCGCCAAACAGCACTTCGAGGTCGTCGTCGAGCTGCCGGAATCCGGCAGCCCCAGCGTGCACAGCATGGACCTGCCCACCCGGGTCGGCCTGGCCGCGCTGCTCGAGGAGGCCGACACGGTCGAGTCGGCGCTGGCCGAGGCGCCGCCGGAGCAGCCGACCACGGCCTCGCCGGACTTCGCGGCGCTGCTGCGCCAGATGACGCACGACATGGCGCCGCCGCCCGGCGAGCAGGCCTCGCTGCCACAGCCTCCCGCACTCGGGCTGCTGCCGATCGTCTCCGTCGTGCACGCCCCGTCGCGTGCCCAGCTCCCCGCGGGCACCCCCGCGCAGCTCGCCCTGGCGCAGCCTGCCCCGGCAGCCGAACCGCCGCTGCCGCTGGAGCGCCCGGGCGACCTGGTGCTCTGCATCGGGGCGCGCTCCGACGCCGCGCTGGTGGCGTCGGCCTGGGCCGCGCAGAACGGCGCCGAGATCGCCGTCTGCGCGCCGAGCACGGCCGGCGCGGACGTCTCGGCGCACCCGGGCCTGCCGCAGCTCGGCGACCGCCGGGACGCCGC
>NZ_MPZN01000068.1 GCF_002936985.1 Microterricola pindariensis
TCGGCGGTTCGCTCGTGATCGACCGCACCGAGGCGATGACCGTCGTCGACGTCAACACCGGCAAGTTCGTCGGCTCCGGCGGCAACCTCGAGGAGACCGTCACCAAGAACAACCTCGAGGCCGCGGAGGAGATCGTCCGCCAGCTGCGCCTGCGCGACATCGGCGGCATCATCGTCGTCGACTTCATCGACATGGTGCTCGAGTCCAACCGCGACCTCGTCTCGCGCCGCCTGATCGAGTGCCTGAGCCGCGACCGCGGGCGGGCGCCGGCGCGACCGGCAGGGCCACGGTCGGGGTCGCCGGCGGAACGACCGGCTGCGATGCGGCCGACGGGGTCGTCGACGGCGCGGTTGCCGGGGCGGCCGGCTGTTCCTCCTGCGCGGGCGGCAGCAGCGGGCTGCGCGGCGCCGCGGCCGGCTTGCGGTCGCCGCTCAGCTGCGCGAGCAGCCACTCGGCGCTGCCGAAGGCGGGGCCGTCGTCCTCTGGACGCTCAGCGGCCTCGGCGGAGCCCACGGCATCCGGGGTCTCTCGATCGTCGGATGCCGCCGGCTGGTCGAGATCAGGCATCCGAGAGGCCCAGGTCGTCGAGGCCAATCGCTGCATAGTAGGGGTATCCGGCGGCCTCGATCACTTCGCGGGCACCGGTGTTGCGGTCGACGACGACGGCCACGCCGGCGATGATCGCGCCGACCTTCTTGAGCGCCTCGATGGCGGCCAGCGGCGAACCACCGGTGGTGGAGGTGTCCTCCAGCACGATCACGCGCTTGCCCTCGAGGTCCGGGCCCTCGACCTGGCGGCCACGGCCGTGGTCCTTCGGCTCCTTGCGCACGACGAAGGCGTCGTAGGCGGCTCCGCGTGCGGCACCCTGGTGCAGCACGGCGGCGGCGATCGGGTCGGCGCCCATCGTCATGCCACCGACGGCGGCGACATCCGGGATCTCGGCGATGAGATCGAGCATGACCTGACCGATCAGCGGGGCGACCCGGTGGTCGAGGCTGACCTTGCGGAGGTCGACGTAGTAGGTCGCCTTCTTGCCACTGGTGAGGGTGAAGTCACCGTGGAAGACGGCCTCAGCCGAGATGTAGTCGATCAGTTTGGTTCGCACGTCAGTCACCCCCCGATTCTACGTGCGCGACACCCCGGCAAGCGAAAGCCTCGCTAGGCGATTGCGAACGACAGCACAACGCCGACGATGATGGCCACCACCATGTAGATGAGGTTCGGGATCTGGAACGAGTGGTCGAAGACGAACTTGCCCATCTTGGTCGACCCGGTCTGGTCGAAGGCGACCGTGGCGACCTGGCTGCCGTTGGCCGGCAGGATGTAGATGCCCATCGCCGCGGGCCAGAGCCCGACGATCAGCGAGGCGGGCAGGCCGATCGCGAGGCCGATCGGCACGATCGCGTTCGTCGCGCTCGACTGGCTGGTCGTGAGCATGGCGACGGCGGCCAGCGCGAGGGCGAACAGCAGCGCGCCGAGGAAGGCGGAGGAGCCAGACACCACGGCGCCGAGGCCCTCGACGATCAGGTTGTTGTTGTTGGCGACGAAGGTATTGGCGAGCCAGGCGATGCCGAACAGTGCGAACGCGCCGACCATGCCGGCCGGGAAGGTGGACTGCTTCGGCACGTCCGCGGCCTTCACCTTGCAGGTGAGGAAGATCGCGGCGGCGATCACACCCATGACGACCTCGATCACGATCGCGACCGAGACCCGCTCCGGGTTGCCGTCGGCATCCGTGCCGATGATGGGGCGCAGGCCCTCGAACAGGCCGGTGAGGACGATGATCCCGACTCCGGTGAGGAAGAGCGACGCGGAGAGCACGGCCGTGCGGGGCAGCGGGGCCCTGTCTTCCTTGGACTCCGGCGGCTTGATCGCGTGGGCGGCCAGCCGGCGCTGGAACTCCGGGTCGTCCTCGAGGTTCTTCCCCCAGCGCACCATCACCAGGCTGGCGACGAAGAGGGCGACGATCGAGGCCGGCCACATGATCAGCAGCAGCTTTCCGAGGTCGAAGCCGCTCGGGGCGAGCAGCACCACCATCGAAGCCGTCGCGGCCGAGACCGGGCTACAGAGGATGCCGACTTGGGAGGCGACGGCCGAGACCGAGAGCGAGCGCTCCGGCCGGATACGCTGTTGGTAGGAGACGTCGTAGATGACGGGCAGCAGCGGGTAGAAGATGTTGCCGGTTCCGGCGCCGACCGTGAACAGGAACGACATCGCCGGCGCCAGGAACACCACGCTCTTCGGGCGCTGCCTGATCACCTTCGCCGCGATCGAGACCATCCAGTCGATGCCGCCGGCCGCCTGCATGACGGATGCCGCCGTCACCACGGTGAGCACGATGAACACCGCGTCGATGGGCGCGTTGCCCGGCGCCGTCTGGAAGCCGAACAGCAGCACCGCGACGCCGACCAGGCCCCAGACGCCGAGCCCGATCCCGCTCGTGCGGGTCCCCATGAAGATCGCCAGGATCACCACGAGCAGTTGCAGGATCAGGATGACGACGCTGTCGTTCATGCGCTGACCGATCCGCCTGCGGCGCGCGTCGTGGCGAGCACGGTGATCGGCAGCGGCGTCTCGACGATCTGCCCGTCGACGGCCGCGACGGTGAGGGCCAGGCCCCCGTCGACGGGGCTGATCGCCCGCACGAACTCGGCGCCGGCGCCCCCTGCCGTGGTCGTGAAGTGCACGGACTGCAAGTTGCCGACCGCGTAGCCGGGGCCGAGCTCGCCGCTCTTCAGTGCCGCGTGGTAGAGCGGCTGGCGCTGGTCCTCTGCGTCGTAGTGCGGGCTGAAGCTGCCGGGCAGGAAGCCGAGGCTCTCCGGCAACACCTGCAGGGTCGGGCCGTAGCTGTCGGTGGTGCCGCCCTCGAACCAGCAGATGCCGCCGGCGCTGCCGCCGGTGAACACGGCGTTGGAGGCGGGGTCCTCCCACATCTCGCGGAGGATCACGTCGAGCCCCTGCCGCTTCCAGACGTCGAGCATGTTGGCGGTGTTGCCGCCGCCGACGTGGATGACGTCGAAGCCGCGCACGAAGCCGGCGAGGTCGTCCAGGGTGCGGTGGAACAACGGCAGGTGGTGCGGGGCGCAGCGGTCGGAGTCGTACGTTTGGTAGAAGCTCAGGATGTAGGCCGGCTCGTCGCCCGTCGCCGTGCCGACGAAGAGCACCCGCGGGCGCTCCTTGCCGGTGAGCTCCAGGATGTAGTCGTGGGTCGGATCGTTGCGGCGCTCCATCAGCGCCTTGCCCGCCCCAGATGCCACCACGTGCGCCATTCGCTGCCCCCGCTCGCTCCCGGCCGCCGCTCTGTGGCCGCTGGGGATCACGCTAGTGCGCGGTCGGGGCGCGAGCAAGGGCTCGCCGGGCCTGGCGCGCTCGCCTGCGGCATCCGTGCCCCTGCGCCAGTTGCTCGCCCTCTGCGCCACCCGGGGTGGCGCGGAGGGCGAGCAACTGGCGCAGCGTGCAGGCAGGGCGGGCAGGCAGGCAGAGCGAGCGGGCAGGCAGAGCGAGCGGGCGGCGGGCAGCGGGCAGCGGGCAGCAGCCTCAGCCGGCCCGGCGCATCCGGGTGCGGCGCGCGGCGGCGAGCAGCCAGGCGCCGACGCCGAGCTGCAGCACGGCCAGCAGCAGCACGCCGCTCCACAGCACGTCGTAGCCGGCGGGCAGCAGCGGGTTCGCGGCGGCCCCCGCCTCGGCCGATCCGGCGCCGGCCGCGCCCGTCGCGCCCGTCGCCGGCGGATGCTGCCCGCCCATCACGAGGGCCGCGACGGCGCACAGGACGGCGAGGTAGACCACCGGAACGGCCGTCGCGATCAGCTTCTGCCCGCGGGTCCACGCCGTCGACAGCCACACCATCACGTAACCGGCGAGCCCGCCAAGCACGGGCACAACGACGCCGCCGAGCATCACCAGCAGCCCGGCGACCACCGCGAACCAGGCCGGTTCCGGCCGCGCATCGGCGGCCGCGGGCGACGGTCCCGACACGGGCGCGGCGGCGGGTGCGGACGCCGCGGGTTCCCCCGGCAGCGCCCCGCGCGCCTCGGCCGCGATGAACTCCGGGTCGCCGAGCTCCCGGATGCGCGCGCCGGTCGCCGCGGCGTCCTGCCCCAGCAGCTCCTCCCGCACCCCGGCGAGGATCTCCGCGGCCGTCCCCTCGTCGACCCCGGTGAGCGCCGCATCGAGGCGGGCGAGGTAGGCGGTCGCGGCGTCGGCGAGGCGGGCGTCAGGCAGGCGGGCGTCAGGCAGGCGTGCATCAGTCATGGGAGTCGTCCTTGCGTGGGTCGAGGGGGCCGACGAGCTGGAGGACCGTGGCGGAGAAGGGCGCCCACTGCTGCCGGAAGGCGGCGAGGCGGCTGCGGCCGGCATCCGTCAGCTCGTAGAACTTGCGCACCGGCCCGGCCGGCGAGGCCTCGTCGAAGCTGCTCACCAGCCCCTGCGCGCGCAGCCGGCCGAGGATCGGGTAGAGCGTGCCGATGCTGGCGATCATGCCGTGGCCGACGAGCTGTTCCGAGAGCTGCCAGCCGTACATCGGCTCGCGCTCGAGCAGCCCGAGGATGCAGGGCTCGGCGACGCCCTTGCGCAGCTGAGCCCCGACGTCCTCACTCATGCGTCACAAGATACTGGCCACGCACGCTACCGGCAAGGGGCAGTCTGCGGATGCCGCGCCGCGGCCTTCCGTAGACTGCACGCCATGAGCGACAGCATCCTCTTCACCGTCAGCGACGACGGCCTGGCCCACGTGACCCTCAACCGGCCGGAGCGCCTGAACGCGATCAACGCGGAGGCCGCGCACCGCTGGCGCGAGATCGCGGGCGAGATCGCCCGCCGCGACGACATCCGCGCCGTGCTGTTCGACGCGGCCGGCCGTGCCTTCTGCGCCGGCGGCGACGTGATGGAGATGGCCGGGCTGGCCGCGACGGGCCCGGAAACCGGCCTGGACGCGGGAGCCGCCGTGCGCGAGCTCGCCGATGTGATCCACGCCGGGCACCTGCTTCTGCGCGAGAGCGGCACACCCATCGTCGCCGCCGTGCAGGGCGTCGCGGCCGGCGGCGGGCTCGGCTTCATGCTCGTGGCCGACATCATCGTCGCCTCGGAGACGGCCCGCTTCGCCAGCAAGTACGCGGATGTCGCACTCACCCCCGACTGCGGCGTGACCAGCCTGCTGCCCGAGGCCGTCGGCGAGCGCCGGGCACTGGAGCTGCTGCTCACCCCGCGCACGCTGACCGCGGCCGAGGCGCTGGACTGGGGCCTCGTCACCGAGGTCACCGCCCCGGATGCCGTCGCGGAGCGCGCCCGCGCCATCGCCGACTCGTGGCTGGGCGGGGTCCCGGCCGCGTTCACCGAGGCGAAGCGGCTGCTCCGTGCCGCCCGCACGCGCAGTTTCCGGGAGTCGCTCGACGACGAGGCGGTCACCATCGGCGCCGCGTTCGCCACCCCGGAGGCCAGGGCCCGCGTGGCCGCGTTCGCCCGACGCTGAGCCGGGCCCAGCCATCGACTACGCGAAATGTGCGCCAAGACTCACGGTGTGGCGCGCTTTTCGCGTAGTCGATGCGGCGGCCGCCCCTCCGCGGGCGGCGTTGACTTCGGTCGCCGGCGCTCCCTCGCGCCAACGGGGGCGCGGGCGGGCCGGGCGGGGCCGGCGCTAGGCTGACGACACCATGCAGAGCTTTGCGAAATCCCACACCGGCGGCGGGCGCGAGCGCGCGATCCCCGAGCCCGCGGCACCCGGCACGGGCGAGGACGAGTTCCGCGTCGACATCGAGCGCATCCGCTTCTCCCCCTACTTCTCCCGGCTCTCCGCGGTCACCCAGGTGATCCCGCAGGCCGGCTCCGGCACGACCGTGCACAACCGGCTCACCCACTCGCTCAAGGTGTCGGCCGTGGCCCGCTCGATCGCGGTCGGCCTGCGCGACGCCCCGGAGGACGTGCGCAACACGGTCGCCGAGCTCGGCGGCTGCGACCCCGTCGTCGTGCAGGCGGCCGCATCCGCCCACGACCTCGGCCACCCGCCGTTCGGCCACCTCGGCGAGCAGGTGCTCGACCGCCTCGCCCGCGGCAATCTCGGCCTGCCCGACGGCTTCGAGGGCAACGCACAGACGTTCCGCATCCTGACCGCGCTGGACAGCTGCGACGCGACCGCGCGGGGCCTGAACCTCACCCGGGCGGTGCGGGCCGCCGTGCTCAAGTACCCGTGGACCCGCAACGAGTGGCGCGCGCTGCCCCCGCAGCCGGCGGAGCGCCTGCCCCGCGGGGTCGGCGCCGACTCGGCATCCGGCGCCCTCAAGTTCTCGGCCTACTCGATCGACGCGCTCGAGATGGCGGATGTGCGCTCCGTGTTCCCGGCGATCGGGCGGCACCAGCAGACGCTGGAGTGCTCGGTGATGGACATCGCCGACGACATCGCCTACTCGGTGCACGACCTCGACGACTTCTACCGCGCGGGCGTGCTGCAGTACACCTCCGTCTCGGTCGAGCTGAACGGCTGGCTGCTCGCCCAGAGCGCGCTCGCCGACCTGGACGCGGAGGAGCTGCGCGCCGGCCTCGCCGTGCGCCGGCCCGGCTACGCGCTGGAGGCCGCCTGGCGGCACACCCAGACGAAGGACGCCTGGATCGCCGACGCCGACGCGTTCCGGGAGTCGGTCGAGCGGGTCACCGACGACCTGGTCGAGGGCCTGCTCACCCTGCCCTACGACGGCGGCCTCGAGGCCGACCGCGCGGTCGCCGCCTTCACCCGGCGCTGGATCGACCGGCTCAAGGGCTCCATCCGGGTCGAGCGCACGCCGAACGTGCGGAGTGGCCACGTGCGCCTGCGCAGCGACGCCTGGCACGACGTCGTCGTGCTCAAGTTCGTGCACACCCGCTTCGTGCTCGACCGCAGCGACCTCGCCGTCTACCAGCGCGGCCAGGCCCGCGTGCTCGAGACGCTCGCCGAGGGCTTCCACCTCTGGTTGAACGACCCGGCGGATGCCGGCCGCGCCCCGCGCCGGCTGCTCGACTCGATCGAGGCCGCCACCGACGAGTACCGGGCGCTCCGCGCGGACGCCCCCGAGTACTTCGCGGCGGTCGGCGCCACCACGAGCGACGCCGACATCGCCCGCTTCGGCCGCTCCCGCGCGGTCGTCGACTACATCGCCTCCTTCACCGACGCCCAGGCGATGGGTGTCGCGGCGCTGATCAGCGGCACCTCCGACAACCTCTGGGAGTCCGGGCGCAGCCTGTAGCGGCGGGGATTTCGACAGGCTCAATCAGCGGGTGACCGCGCCCCGCTGGTTGAGCCTGTCGAAACCCGGCAAGCACCGGTAACTGTCCACAGGATTCCTTGGACTGGGCTGCCGCCTTTCGCGACGCTGCGCGTCGCGCTAGTTCGCCATGCCGCCCTGCGTGTAGCCCTCGATGAACTTGCGCTGCAGCAGCACGAAGATCACGATCGCCGGCAGCGCCATGATGAGGCCGGCTGCGCTCACCAGCGCCCAGTTGGGTGTCAGGTTCTGCTGGAACGAGTACAGCGCGAGCGAGGCCGGGAGCCGGTCGGCGTCCTGGATGAACGTCACGGCAAGCAGGAACTCGTTGTAGGCCTGGAGGCCGGCAACGAGGGCCGCCGTGATGAAGCCGGGCCAGACCATCGGCACGACGATGCTGGTGAACAGGCGGAACTCGCCCGCGCCGTCGATGCGCGCGGCCTCCTCGTACTGCGGCGGGATCGCGATCAGGAACGAGCGCAGCAGCAGCGTGGCGAACGGGCTGTAGATCGCCCAGTAGATCACGATGAGGCCGAACTGCGAGTTGTAGAGCCCGAGCGTCGACCACCAGGTCAGCAGCGGAACCAGGAACATCTGGATCGGCAGCGAGGTGGAGACCAGCAGGTAGAGCATCCAGTTGTTCTTGCCCGGCAGGTCCAGGCGCGTCATCGCGTAGGCCGCGAGCCCCGCGATGACACAGACGCCGACCGCGGTCGAGACCGAGATGATCAGGCTGTTCAGGATGCCCTGGCCCATGTTGGCGTCTTGGAACGCCGTGATGAAGTTCTCCCAGCGCCACTCGGTCGGCGCCCCGAGCGGGGAGTTGCTGATCTCCGCTGGGCTCTTGAGCGAGTTGAACAGGAACACGACGAGCGGGCCGCCTGCGTAGACGGCGAGCACGACGAGTAGGAACCAGCCGAGCGGGCCGGTGCCCGTGTTCGTGCCGGTCGTGCGCCGCCCGCGACCGGGGCGGGCGCCGGATCGCGGCTGCGAACGGGTCGTCGCCGGAGCGCTCACTTCAGAGACTCTGCTCACGCTAGACCTCCCACTTGAGCTTCTTGCGAAGCAGCTGATAGCCGAGCACGATGGCCGCGCTGATGACGGTGAGCAGCATCGCCATCGAGGAGGCGTAGCCCGCGCGGTTCTCGGAGAACGCCGTGCGGTAGAGCACCGTGCCGATGACATCCGTCGACCCGGCCGGCCCACCCTGGGTGAGGATGAAGACGTAGTCGAAGACGAGGAACGACCAGATCACCGTCATGAGCATGAGGAACATCAGGGTCGGGCGGATGCCGGGCAGCGTGATGTGCCAGAACTCGCGGAACGCGTTCGCGCCGTCGAGGCGGGCGGCCTCGTAGAGCGCCGGGTCGACGCCCTGCATCGCGGCCAGGAACAGCACGAGCAGGAAGCCCCACCACTGCCAGTTGTTGATGAACGCCACGGAGCCGAGGGCGAGTGCCGGGTCCCCGAGGAAGTTGGTGTCAGCGAACCAGTCGATGCCGATGCCCTGCAGCGCCTGCCCGATGCCCGCGGTGGGGCTGAGGATCTGCCGCCAGATGATCGAGGAGACGATCGTCGCGAGCACGTACGGGATGAAGAACAGCACGCGGAACAGGATCTGGCCGCGGCGCACGCGGGAGAGCAGGAACGCGCCGAGGAGGGCCATCGACATCGGGACGACGAGGAAGAACCCGGTCCAGATCAGGTTGTGCTGGATCGCGCTGAGCACGGCGGGGCTGGTGAACAGCTCGACGTAGTTCGCGATGCCCACGAAGTTGGCGCTGCCGAGGCCGTCCCAGTCGGTGAACGAGTAGAAGAACGAGGCGAGCCCCGGGCCGCCGATCACCAGGAGGTTGACGATGAGCAGGGGCGCCATGAACGCCCAGGCGAGTCCGCGCGTGCGGTAGCGGATCTTGGTGCGGCCGTGCCGCCGCAGGGGGGTCCCCTGCGGCGGCACGGCGGTTGCGGTTCGTGACATGGGGTGGATTAGCCCGCGGTCGGGGCGAACGGCACGATGACCTTGCCCGCGGCGAGCTCGCCGTCGAAGGTCTTCTGCAGACCCGCGAGGTAGTCGCTCGGGCTCATGTCGCCCGTGATGATCTTGTCGAACTCGGTGTAGAGGTAGGTGTCGGTCGCCGCCGGGAAGAAGGTCCAGGAGGCGTAGCCGAGGTTGCTGCTCTTCGGGATGTCCTTGTAGAGGCGGGCGATGCGCTCGTCGAGGCTGGCGGGGAAGTCGGACTCCTCCACCACGACCGGGGCCGGGTTCTCGTTGGTCTCGGCCATGTAGTTGTAGATCTTGGCCGGGTCATTGATCAGCGAGTCCAGGAACTTCGCCGCTGCCGGCTTGTTCTTGGAGACCGTGTTGATCGAGAGCGAGGTGCCGATCGCGAGCGGGTAGACGCCCGGCTCGACGTTGTCGCTGAGCGCGGGCAGCGGGGCCCAGTTCCAGTCTGCGTCGTTGCCTGCGGCCTCGCCGAAGTAGGAGCCGGCCGAGCTGAACGACCAGGTCCCCGTCATGTAGAGGGCGACCTTGCCGTTGGCCAGGCCGGTGAACATGTCGGTGTCGGTGTTCGTGAAGTAGCTGTTCGCGCTGCCGCCCCACCAGCCCTTGTCGATCTGCGACTTGAGGGTCGTCATCGCGTCGACGAACTCGGGGTCGGTGAACTTCGCGGTGCCGGTGAGCACCTCGTAGAGCTTCTGCGGGCCAACGGCCGCGTTCAGCACGGCGGAGAGGTACCACTCGCTCTGCGCCTGGTAGCCGCTGTTTCCGGCGCCGACGGGGATCATGCCCGCGGCGGCGGCCTCGGTGGCGACCTTCTCGAACTCGGCGGCGGTCGTCGGGACAGTCCAGCCGTGCTCGGCGAAGACGGCCGGGTTGTAGAACATCACGATCGAGCCGTAGCCGGTCGGGATCGAGTAGAGCTCCCCGTCGACGAGGCTGGCCTGGTAGGCCCACGGCTCGAGGACCTTCTCCCACTCGTACTCCTTGGCGAAGGAGTCGAGAGAGTCGATGCGGTCGGACGAGGCGAAGCCGAGCGCGCTCGACGGGCCGGGCGAGAAGACGACGTCGGCGCCGCGGCCGGCCGCGACGGCGGTGTCGGTGAGCGAGCCGATGTTCGACCACTGCTTGACGTCCAGCTTCACCTGGGCGTCGTCGGACGACTCGTTGAACGCGTCGATGAACTCGGCCTGGAAGGTCTTCTGGGTGTCCTTCGAGTTGAACGCCGCCCAGTAGGTGACGGTCTCTGCGGAGCTTGCCGCACCGGCGCATCCGGCCAGGAGGCTGGATGCGGCCACGGCGACTACTGCGCTGCGCAGAACGCGTCGGGAAATCTTAGACACAGGGGGTGTTCCTTTCAGTGGGGGACAACAGTGCTGGACTCGCGGATGACGAGGTGCTGGGAGAGACGAACGTGACGGGTGACGTTGTCGACCGAGCCGTTGAGCCGGTCGAGCAGGAGCCGGGCGCTGGTGCGGCCGATCTCGCGTGCCGGGTTGTCGACGGTCGTCAGCGCGGGTGTGATGAGGCCGGCGGCCTCGATGTCGTCGTACCCCGTGACCGCGACGGTGCCCGGGATCGAGATGCCGCGGGCGCGCAGGGCGTCGATGACGCCGATGGCGATCAGGTCGTTGGCGCAGACGATCGCGTCGGGGAGGGTGTCGAGTTCGAGCAGCCGGCGGGCCCCGGCGGCGCCGCCGTCACGAGTGAACGAGGTGAACACCGAGAGCTCGTCATCCACCCCCAGACCCGCGCTGAGGAGGGCCTCGCGGTAGCCGGAGTGGCGCAGGGAGGAGGTGAAGTCCTCGCGCTCCCCGCCGACGAACGCGATGCGCCGGAAGCCGTTGCCGAGCAGGTGCTCGACGACGGAGCCGATGCCGGCCGCCTCATCGACGTCGACATAGTCGCTGCCGCTCACGCCGATGTCCTGGCCGAGGGCGACGACCTGCGTGCCGGACTGCGCGATCAGCTCGAGGTCGGCCGGCGTGCAGCCGTAGGTGGTGAGCACGATGCCGTCGACCCGTCGGGCGAGAACGTGCCGCAGCGTCTCGCTCACCGTGCGCGAGGGGAGCGCGACGTCGTTGACCGAGAGCAGGTAGCCCTGCGGCATCAGGATGTCCTGGATGCCGACGGCCACCAGCGGGTAGAAGGGGTTCGTGATGTCGGGCACGATCAGCGCGACCGACTCCGTCCGCTGGCTACGCAGGCTGCGGGCGCCGGGGTGCGGGCGGTAGTTGAGCTTCTCGATGGCAGCCTCGACGCGCGAGCGCGTGGCGGCGCTGACGGGGCGCTTGCCGCTGAGCACCTGGGAGACGGTGGACACGCTGACGCCGGCCTCCGTCGCGACGGCGACAATTCCGGTGGCACTGTTCATTGGGCTCCTCACGCATAACGTTTTGCGTCGCCTCAGTATTCAGCGCGGGGACCTGCTCTGTCAAATGAAAGTTTCCGCGAAGAAACGGGGATGTTTGCCGCTATGGTGATGACTTATCCCGCAAAACGTAATGGTTTGGAAGATACGTGACTACGATTCATGATCGCGCCCGCGGCGCCATCATCGGCCTCGCCATCGGCGACGCCATGGGTGCCCCCACGGAGGGCATGACGATCTCCGCGATCCGCGAGCAGTTCGGCCGGGTCACCGGCTACCTCAGCGGAGACGCTGCAGGCACCGACGACACCGAGTACGCCGTGCTCTGCGCCCAGGGCGTGCTCGCCGAGGGCTCCGCGCTGAGCCCCGAGGGAGTCATGGCCCAGTGGGTCCGCGCGGTCTCGCACCAGAAGGGCGGCTTCTTCGGTGCCGGCTTCAGCGAGATGGTCGCCATCAGCAACTTCATCAAGGGTGTCACGCCACCGCGCAGCGGCCAGGAGAACTACGAGCAGTGGAGCGACGGCGCCGCCATGCGCGTCGCCCCGATCGGCATCTTCGCCCGCGGCGACGCGGCCGAGGCAGCCAGACTGGCCGGCATCGACGCCTCGGTGAGCCATGCCCGCGACGGAATATATTGCGGTCAGGCGATCGCCGCCGCCGTCGCCATCGCCATGGTGAGCGACGACTTCGAGGAGGTCCTCGCGGCCGGCGTCGCCGCGCTCCCCGAGGACTCCTGGTCCTACCGCCTGGTCACCCGGGCCATCGCCCTCGCCCGCGCCGCGGCATCCGTCGAGGAGGCAGAGAACACGCTCTACGACGAGATCTCGCTGCTGCACTACCCGTGGGCCGATGCCGGGCCCGAGGCGCTCGCGCTGGCCTTCGGCCTGTTCGCGGCCAGCAGGGGCGACTTCGCCACCGTGGTCGAGTCCTCTGTCAACATCGGGCGCGACTCGGACACGATCGCCGCGATGACCGGTGCCATGGCCGGCGCCATGATCGGCTACTCCGCCATCCCCGAGGCGTGGAGCGCGCAGGTGATCCAGGTGATGGGTCGCTGCATCCTCTCCACCGCGGGAACGAACCTGCTCGAGCTCGCCGACGCCCTCGTCGAGCTGAGCCCCACCACCGCCCCCGAAAACGCTGAGGAGCCCGCCCGTGTCTGACTCGCCAAACCGCGCAACGCGCACACACGGGGCCCTGCTCGGACTCGCCGCCGGCGACTCCCTCGGCCTCGCCTCCGACTTCCACCAGTCGATCCGCGACACCTGGGTGCGCGGCATGCTGTGGCGGGGCTCATCAGAGCTCGACGAGCAGCGCGTGGCACGCCCGATGCTGCCCTTCGCGCACAGCATGGGCATCTCCACGCTGAACGCGAGCGACGACATCGAGACGGCCGTGGTCGCCGCGAAGGTCTTGCTCGACTGCGCCGAGTCCGGCTCGGGGCAGGGCGCCGAGGCGCTCTTCGCCGGCTGGCAGAAGTTCATGCTTGGCGAGGACGTGTGGAGCGGCATCGCCGAGCGCTCGGCGATCATCAACACCCAGCGCGGCTACGTTCCGCCGATCACGGGCAACGACAACCCCGCCTTCTACACCGACAGCGCAATCCCCGCCGGCGTCAGCATCGGCTTGCACTGTGCCGGCGACCCCGAGCGTGCGGCCGCGATCGCGCTCGACTACGCCTCGATCACCCACGCCGAGGACGGCGTCTGGGCCACGGCGGCCATGGCGGTCGCGATTGCCGCACTGGCCGACGGCTCGCCGCTCGAGGCGGCGCTCACGCTCGCCGAGGAGCAGATCCCGGCATCCAGCTGGCTCGGCGCGAACGTTGCCAGGGCCCGCGAGATCACGGATGCCGCGAGCAGCGCCTTCGGCAGCATCCCGGAACTCTCCGCGATGCTGAACTCGCGCGAGTACAGCCACGGCGGCGTCGCCCCGGAGACACTGCCGCTCGCCTTCTCGATCGTGCGCCTCTGCGAGGGCCGCCTGAGTGAGGCACTCCTCGTCTCACTGGCCTTCGGCCGCAAGTCGGACAGCCTGCCGGCCATGGTCGGCGCCCTCGTCGGGGCCATCGACCCCGCCGAGCTGCTCGGCACCAGCTGGGACACCCAGCTGGACGCCGTGAAGGGGCTCTTCGTCCCCGCCCTCGCCGGCGTCTCGATCACGGAGTTGGCGGCCGCGCTCAGTAGCGCGCCCTAATGCTCCCCCCACGTTCGACAGGCCGAGCCGGCGGCCCCCAGCCGGTGGCCCTGTCGAACCGGTGATCGGGCGGGCCGCCCCGCTCCCCCGCGGGGCGCGCTGGCCCGATCACCACAGGCCCCGACAGACTGCTCCGCTCCCCCGCCGAGCGGCCTGTCGGGGCCGCTTGTTTTCCACGGGGCGAGCCGGTCAGCGGCCGAGCTTCTTGCGGAACCAGTGATCAGCATAGGGGTCGTCGTTGTGCGGGGCGACCTCGGCGTAGCCGACGGCGGCATAGAGCCGGCGCGCCTCGACGAGATCCGAGCGCGTGTCGAGGCGGAGCGCCGAGAGCCCCTGCGCCCGCGCCTGCACCTCCAGCTCGCCCATCAGCAGGCGGCCGAGCCCGAGCCCGCGCGCGGCCGCGTCGACGAACACCCGCGTCACCTCGCCCACGCGCTGCGGGGCCACCTCCTCGCCCTCGGCGCCGGGCACGGCGTCCTCGGCGACGAACCGCATCCCGGCGCACCCGAGCACGCTCCGGCCGCGCCGGGCGAGCAGCAGCAGCCCGTGCGGCTCCTGCAGGCGCTCCCCCGGGTACGAGGCGTCGACATCCGCGATCTCGGCGGCCGTCGCGGGGCGGCCGTGATAGCGGGTGATCAGGTCGTCGACGTAGCGCGCGGAGATCGCGCGGGCGTCGTCCGAGAACGGTGACTCGACGGCGATCAGGACGGGCGAGGGTGTGGGCACAGACTCGAGCCTACGAGCTGGCGGATGCCGCGCGCGCGTTGCCCCCGGCCCCGGCCGTCTGGATAGCATCGTTGCGTGCCGACATCCGCGAATCTGCCCCGCGCCCTGCCCGACGGAACCGCCCTCCGCCTGCTGCGCGCCGACGACGGCGCCGCTCTGGCCCGCGCATACCTGCGCAACCGCGCGCACCTCGCGCCGTGGGAACCGGTGCGCTCCGAGGACTACTTCACGCCGGCCGGGCAACGCTCCGTCGTGCTCAGCCAGCTCGGCCAGTACGGCGCGGGCACCGGCTACCCGCTCGTGCTGAGCGACGGCGCCGAGATCCTCGCGCGCATCAACCTCTCCGGCATCGCCCGCGGGCCGTTCCAGAGCGCGAGCCTCGGCTACTGGGTCGACGGCGAGTACACCGGCCGGGGCATCGCACAGGCCATGCTGCAGCACGTCGTCGAGCTGGCCAGGGACCGGCTGCAGCTGCACCGGCTGGAGGCCGGGACGCTGCTGCACAACGCCGCGTCGCAGGCGGTGCTCGCGCGGGCCGGATTCGAGCGGATCGGGGTTGCCCCGCGCTACCTCAAGATCGCCGGCGACTGGCAGGACCACGTGCTGTTCCAGCGGATCCTGCACGACTGAACGCGACGCGCAGCGTCGCGAAAGG
>NZ_MPZN01000069.1 GCF_002936985.1 Microterricola pindariensis
TGGCCAGCTGGTCCTCCCAGTGCACGCCGGCCGCCCCGGCCTCGATCATCGACGCCATCAGCTCGTAGGCGTTCAGCGGTCCGCCGAAACCGGCCTCGGCGTCGGCGACGATCGGCGCCATCCAGTCGATGGGGTCCGCGTCGGTGGAGCCGGTCGACGTCGAGGGGTCCCCCTCGGCGAACTCGATCTGCCCGGCACGCAGCAGCGCGTTGTTGATGCGGCGCACGACGGCCGGAACCGAGTTGGCCGGGTAGAGCGACTGGTCGGGGTAGGTCTGGCCAGAGAGGTTGGCGTCGGCGGCCACCTGCCAGCCGGAGAGGTAGATCGCTTTGAGGCCTGCCCGCACCTGCTGCACCGCCTGGTTCCCGGTCAACGCGCCGAGGGCGGCCACCCAGCGGGGGTCCTCCGGCGTGCCGTTGTTCTGGATCTCGCCCCACAGCTTCTCCGCACCGCGCCGAGCGAGCGTGCGCTCCTCGCGCACCGGGCCACGCAGAGCGATCACATCGGCGGCGGTGTAGTCGCGGCGGATGCCCTCCCATCGCGGGTCGGCCGCCCACTCGAGTTCGAGCTGTTCGGCGGTCTGCGTCTGGTCACCGGCCCGTGCCGACTGGGGGAACGCCTCGGGGCTGGTGCTGGCGTGCGTCATGGTGTTCTCCTTCGAACGGTGCGGGTGAGACGGGCGGTTCTGGCCGTCTCGGTTCTGGCTTGAACCCACTCTGCGCCGCCGCGGGCAGCTGCACCCGACGGATCCGGGGGTGAACTTTCGCGGAATTTCTGTCCGGCGGAACTCCTCCGCTTTCGACGGCCGAACGGCCCGATTTCGACGGTCTCAGCAAAAAGCTGGCCCTCTCGCAACGGAATGCATTGTGCAAAACCACTTTCAACGATTGAATGACCTCTACAACTGCAGCTATGGAGGTGCCGGTGACCGTTCTCGACGACCATGCAAATGCGAGTGCGTCACGCGCGCAGAGCAGCACTGGGGCCATCGAGCTGAGGGGTATCAGCAAGTTCTACGGCGACACGGCGGCCGTCAATGATCTGAGTCTCGACATCGCGGCTGGTGAATTCATCTCCCTGCTCGGGCCCTCCGGCTGCGGCAAGACCACGACGCTGCGCATGATCGCCGGCTTCGAACACCCGGATGCCGGTGACATCTTCATCTCGGGCCAGAGCGTGCTCGGCCAGCCGCCGTACCGCCGCAACGTCAACACCGTCTTCCAGGCGTACGCGCTGTTCCCGCACATGAGCATCGCTGAGAACGTCGCCTACGGGTTGCAGCAGAAGCGCACCCCGAAGGCCGAGATCCGCGAGCGGGTGGCCGAGGCCCTCGACATGGTGCAGATGCGCCGCTTCGCCGACCGCAAGCCGACACAGCTCTCCGGCGGCCAGCAGCAGCGCATCGCCCTGGCCCGCGCACTCGTCAACCGGCCGGCCGTGCTGTTGCTCGATGAGCCGCTCGGCGCGCTCGACCGGCAGCTGCGCGAGGAGATGCAGCTGGAGCTCAAGCTGCTGCAGTCCCGCCTCGGCATCACCTTCGTCTTCGTCACGCACGACCAGGGCGAGGCGCTCTCGATGAGCGACCGGATCGCCATCATGCGCGACGGGCACATCGAGCAGCTCGCCGACGCCGACACCATCTACGCCGCACCGGCCACGGCCTACGTCGCCGGGTTCGTCGGCCAGCAGAACTTCCTCACCGGCACCATCGTCGGCGACGAGCCGGGCGCCACCCTGCTGCGGAGTGCACACGGCCTGATCCGGGCGGCGAAGATCGCCTCCGGCACCCCCCGCCTTCGAGTCGGCGCCGCCGCGCAGGCGGCCGTGCGCCCCGAGTTCGTGCAGATCAGCGCGCGAACGGGCGGCGCGCATGCCGCATCCACCGGCGCAGACGTGGGTGGTGCCGACGGCTCCAACCGGGTCGCCGGCACGCTCATCGGCGTCTCCCACCTCGGCGAGACGATGCAGTACCTCGTGCAACTCGGCGGCGGCAACGGCACCGACACGCAGAGCCTGCTCGTCCGCCGGCCCACCCCCGAGGCGCCGAGGCTCGCCATCGGGGACGACGTCTGGTGCTCTTGGAGCCCGGACTCCGTCATCCTCTTCGCCGCGGACGAGCTGCCAGACAGCGCGCACGTCGAGCCGCCGACTCTTTCCCCCGTACTGGCAACCCCTGCACCGGCAACCCCTGCACCGGCAACCCCCTTGGAGGACCACTCATGACCGCTGAACGTTCCCCCCTGCGCATTCTCGCCAGCTCATCCGCGGCCCCGATCATCGCCCGCGAGCTCAGTCGCCGGCGCTTCCTCAGCTTCGCCGCCGCCGCGGGCGGCACCCTATTCCTGGCGGCGTGCAGCAGCCCGGGCAGCAACGCGGGCAGCAGCGCCCAGGCCTCCGGCGGCCCGCTCGAGGACAAGCTCTCCATCTACACCTGGGGCGATTACGACGCCCCGAGCGTGCTCGAGGACTTCACGTCGACGCTCGGCCCGGCCATCACCCTGGACTCCTTCGCCTCCAACGAGGAGATGATCTCCAAGCTCGTCGCGGCCAAGGGCACCAGCGGCTACGACATCATCGTGCCGACCGGCCCGTTCATCCCGCAGATGATCGAGAACGGCCTGCTCACCAAGCTCAACCGCGACCTCATCCCGAACATCCAGTACATGGACCCGGCCTTCCTCGGCCAGGACTGGGACTCCGGCAACGAGTACACCATCTGCAAGGCCTGGGGAACGACCGGCTTCGTCTACGACAAGACCGTCATCACCCGCGAGCTCACCAGCTGGGACGACTTCATCGACGCCGCCCAGAACGAGGCCAGCGGCAAGACGTCGCTGCTGGACGACCCGGCCCCGCTGGCCGGCATCTACTTCTGGTCCAACGGCATCGACTGGATGACGACCGACCCCGCCGAGCTCGACGCCTGCGAGAACTTCCTCGTCAACGAGCTCGCCCCGCACGTCACCGCCTTCGACTCCTACCCCGGCGGCGCCGCGATCCCGCAGGCGACGCACGCCCTCATGCAGGTCTGGAACGGCGACGCCCGCATCGGAATCCAGGAGAGCCCCGACCCGGAGCGCTGGCAGTGGGTGCTCGGAGCCCCCGACACCGAGCTCTGGATGGACAACTGGGCGATCGCCGCCGGCGCGCCGCACCCGGAGGCCGCGCACGCCTTCATCAATTTCGTGCTCACCCCGGAGAACTCGCTCTCCGAGCTGGACTACATCGGCTACCACACCGGCGCGCTCGACATCCAGACGGCGGCAGAGGATGCCGGCATCGAGATGCTCGACCTGGTCTTCTTCTCCCCCGAGCAGATCGCCACGATGCACACCGGCAAGGTCACGGAGGCCCAGCAGCGCATCGTCGACATCTGGAACAACACCAAGGCCGCAGCGGGCGCTTGATGGCAAGCCCCTCCGCCCCGCGCCGGCTGCCGGCGCCGCTCCTGGCCTTCCCCGCCTGGGCCTGGCTGCTCTTCTTCTTCGTCGCGCCCGTCGGCATGGTGCTCTGGTTCAGCTTCGGCTACAAGCCGGGCATCTTCGGCACGCACGCCAACGACGTGCTCTCCTTCGACCGCTACATCGAGGCGCTCTCGCCCACGTTCTTCGCCACCTTCGTCAACACGCTCTGGGTGGGGCTGGCCGGCACGGCGCTCTGCCTGGTGATCGGCGGCCCCGTGGCGTACTGGATGGCGGTGAAGGCGCCGATGAACCGGCGCGGGCTGCTGCTGGCGCTCGTCATGGTGCCGTTCTGGACCAACTTCCTGGTGCGCACGATTGGCTGGCAGGTGATCCTCGCGCCCGAGGGCTGGCTGTCCACGCTGCTGCAGGCCGTCGGCCTGCAGGAGGGGCCGCTCGAGCTGCTCTACACTCGCACCGCCGTGCTCATCGGCGTCGTCTACAACTATCTGCCGCTGATGATCCTGCCCCTCTTCGTCGCCTTCGACCGGGTGGGCGGCTCCCTCCGCGAGGCCAGCAAGGACCTGGGCGCGAACCGCATCCGCACCTTCACCCAGGTCACCGTGCCACTGGCCCAGCCCGGCATCGTCGCCGGCGTGCTGCTCGTCTTCATCCCGCTGATGGGTGACTACATCACCGCGACGGTGCTCGGCGGCGCGAAGGGCAACATGATCGGCCAGTTGGTGGCCAGCCAGTTCCAGACAGCGCAGAACTGGGCGCTCGGCTCGGCGATGGCCGTGCTGCTGATCCTGGTGATCGCGCTCACCGTCGCCGCCGGGGCGCTGCTGCTCTGGCTGCTGACCTGGCCGGCCCGTTCCCGTCGACGCCTGGTGTTGGGAGACGCATCATGACCGAGTTGCATGCCACCCGCGCCATCGCGGTCGCCGAGGGGTCCCGTTCGCGGAGCCGGTTCCGCACCCGGCGCTCGGCCGCCGACATCGGCCTCACCGTCTGGAGCATCGCGGTCTTCCTGTTCCTGTTCGCGCCGATCATCGTGATCATCGCCTACTCGTTCAACGTGGGCCGGCTGCTCGTCTCCTGGGATCACTTCGGCTTCGACTCCTTCGCCGCGATCGTCACGAAGCCGGCGATCCGGGATGCCGTCCTGGTGTCGATCCGCACGGGCGCCGTCGCCGCGCTGCTCGCGACCGCGCTCGGCACGCTGGCCGGCATCGCCATGGCCCGGCGCCCCGGCAAATGGGTGTTCTGGTTCATCGGGCTGCTGCTGCTCGTCTCGGTCACCCCGGAGATCGTGGATGCCGTCGCGCTGCTGCCCTGGCTCGTCTTCCTCGGCCAGGACCTCGGCCTCGGCATCTTCAGCGACGGCATCGTGCGCCTCGTCATCGGGCACTCCCTGTTCTCCACGGCGATCGTCGCGTATATCGTGCGGGCCAGGCTTGTCGGCCTGGACGCACAACTCGAGGAGGCATCCGCTGACCTGTACGCGCCGCCGCTGCGCACCTTCTGGCGGGTCACCCTGCCGCTCGCGCTGCCCGCCGTGCTCGCCGGAGGCCTGCTCTCGTTCACGCTGAGCCTCGACAACACCATCGTCGCGGCCTTCGTGCAGGTGTCCGGAACGACGCCGTGGCCGGTCTACGTGCTGAGCGCCCTGCGCAGCGGGCTCCGACCCGAGATCGCCGCCGTGTCGACGATCATGCTGCTGCTCACCCTCTTCGCCCTCGCCATGGTGGCCGTCGTGCTGCGGCGGGCCGGCGACTCCGCCACGCAGATCGCGCGCACCATGGCGGGAAGCTAAGAACACTCGAACCCAGGACAAGCTCCGCACCACCACTGCCAGCCCGAAGGAGCAGCAATGACCAGTACAGACGCCGACCTCGTCTTCTCCGGTGGGACCGTCTTCACCGCCAATACCGTGCGCGCCACGGCGAGCGCCGTCGCCGTCCGCGGCGGGCGCATCATCGCCGTCGGGCATGAGGAGGTGCGCGAGCTGATCGGCCCGCACACCGAGCTGGTGAACCTGGCCGGCCGCCTGCTCGTGCCCGGTTTCCAAGACGCGCACGTGCACCCGGTCTGGGGCGGGCTCGACCTCATGCGCTGCAACCTGGCCGACGCCAACACGCGCACCGAGTACCGCTCGCTCATCGCCGAGCACGCCCGCGACAACCCAGACACCGAGTGGATCCTGGGCGGCGGCTGGAGCATGTCGGTGTTCCCGGGCGGCACCCCCCTGGCATCCGACCTGGACGACATCGTCGGCGACCGGCCCGCCTTCCTGACCAACCGCGACGGCCACGGCGCCTGGGTCAGCTCGCGCGCCCTGCAGCTGGCCGGCATCGACCGCAACACCCCCGACCCGGCCGACGGCCGCATCGAGCGGCTCGCCGACGGCACGCCGTCCGGCACGCTGCACGAGGGCGCGATGACACTGGTCAACAGGCTGCTGCCGAAGGTGGGCGCCGCCGGCATGCGCGAGGCGCTGCTCACCGGGCAGTCCTACCTGCACTCGCACGGGGTGACGGCCTGGCAGGATGCCATCGTCGGCAGCTACGGCGATGCCGACGACCCGGCCCCGAGCTATCTGGCTGCGGCCCGCTCCGGCGAGCTGACCGGGCGCGTCGTCGGGGCGCTCTGGTGGGATCGCAGCCGCGGCCTGGAGCAGATCGAGGAGCTGGTGGCGCGTCGGGCCGAGGTGCACTCGGGCCGCTTCACCGCGACCAGTGTCAAGGTGATGCAGGACGGCGTCGCCGAGAACTTCACCGCGTCGATGCTCGAGCCATACTCCGACGGGCACGGGCACCCGAGCGACAACTCGGGCATCAGCTTCGTGCCGCCCGAGATCTTGAACGAGGCTGTCCCGCTGCTCGACGAGCTCGGCTTCCAGCTGCACTTCCACGCCATCGGCGACCGCGCCGTGCGGGAGTGCCTGGACGCCGTCGCCGTCGCCGTCGCGCGGAACGGACGCAACGACAACCGGCACCACATCGCGCACCTGCAGGTCGTTCACCCCGAGGACGTGCCGCGCTTCCGCGAGCTCGGCGTCGCCGCCAACATGCAGTCGTTCTGGGCGACGCTGGAGCCGCAGATGGTCGACCTCACGCTGCCGTTCCTCGGGCCGACCCGCTCCGCCTGGCAGTACCCCTTCGGCGACCTGCTCCGCTCCGGCGCCGTGCTGGCCGCCGGCAGCGACTGGTCGGTGTCGACGCCGAACCCGCTCGCCGCCATCCACACGGCCGTGAACCGCCAGGCGGCGCCCGGCTACGAGGAGGGCGACTACGAGCCGTTCCTGCCGGAGCAGGCGATCGACCTGGCCAGCTCGCTCACCGCATACACGGCCGGCTCGGCCTGGGTGAACCACCTGGACGACATCACCGGCACGATCGAGGTGGGCAAGTTCGCCGACCTCACCGTGCTCAGCCGCGACCCGTTCGCCGGGCCGAAGGAGGAGATCGGCCTCACCACGGTCGAGCAGACCTTCATCGAGGGCGAGCGCGTCTTCGGCGTCTAAGACTCTGCCCCCACTGGCGCGCGGGTGCGCCCCGTCTCACGTTGGCTCCCCGGCTTCGGGCGCTGCGCTGCTCGTTCCTCGCGGCGCGGCCCCCTCGAGCCGACGTGCACACGCCCGTTGGCTCGAGGGAGCGCGCCGGGACAGGGCCGACCCCTGCCCCGTTGGCTCAAGGGAGCGCGCCGGGACAGGGCCGACCCCTGCCCCGTTGGCTCAAGGGAGCGCGCTGGGGTGGGGCCGACCTATGCCCCGTTGGCTCGAGGGAGCGCCAGCGACCGAAGCCAACAGCGACCCGACCTCGAAACAGAAGTTTCGTGTTTGTTCTGTTTGTGCGTTCCGGTGGGGCGTGACAGCATCGGTTCATGATCACCGCCGATCGCACCGCCGACCCGACCCGTCCGACGCCGAGGGCGCCCGAGCGCGGCGCCACTGTGACGGGCGTCGAGACGCCGGATGCCGACACCGACGTCGACGCCCTCACGCTCGGCCGCCGCATCCGCCAGCGCCGCACCGCCATCGGCATGACGCTCGAGCAGCTGGCCGCCGCCATCGACCGCGCCCCCAGCCAGGTCTCCACCCTCGAGAACGGCAAGCGGGAGCCGCGCCTCTCCATGCTCCGCACCATCGCGCAGGCACTCGACACCAGCGTGGACGAACTACTCCGCGCCGAGGCGCCGAGCCCTCGCGCCGCACTGGAGATCGCCGTCGAGCGTGCCCAGCGCGGGCCCGTCTTCGGGGCGCTCGGGCTGCCGTCTTTCCGCGTGGGCAAAGGGCACAGCGACCAGACCCTGCAGACGATCCTGACCCTGCACAACGAGATCGACCGACTGCACCGCGAGCGCGCAGCCACCCCGGAGGAGGCCCGCCGGGCCAACGCCGAGCTCCGGGCCACGATGCGCGCCCGCGACAACTACTTCGCCGAGCTGGAGGGCGCGGCGGGCGCACTGCTCAATGCCGTCGGGCACACTGGCGGGCCGGTCTCCCAGCAGATGGTCGCCGACATGGCCAGCCACCTCGGCTACTCGCTGCACTACGTCGGTGATCTGCCGCACTCGACCCGCTCCGTCACCGACAAGCGGAACGGCAGGGTGTACCTGCCGACGGAGCAGTCGGCGTCCAGGGACTCCCGCTCCCCGATCCTGCAGGCGCTCGCCAGCCATCTGCTCGGCCACGAGGAGCCGCGAAATTACGCCGACTTTCTGCAGCAGCGCGTCGAGACGAACTACCTGACTGCGGCGATCCTGTTGCCGGAGCAGGCGACGGTGCGCTTCCTCAGCGAGGCCAAGAATCTGCGCCGCATCTCGATGGAGGAGCTGCGCGACGCCTTCGCCGTCTCCTACGAGACGGCCGCGCACCGCTTCACCAACCTGGCCACCGCGCGCCTGGACATCCCGGTGCACTTCATGAAGGTGCACGAGTCCGGCACCATCATCAAGGCGTACGAGAACGACGCGGTGCGCTTCCCGAGCGACGCGCTCGGCGCCGTCGAGGGCACGATCGTCTGCCGCAGCTGGACGGCGCGCACCGTGTTCGACGTCGAGGACCGCTTCAGCCCTTGGTACCAGTACACCGACACCCCGAGCGGAACGTTCTGGTGCACCTCCCGCATCGAGAAGGCCAAGGAGGGCGAGTACTCGGTGAGCGTCGGGGTGCCGTTCGCACACGTCAAGTGGTTCCGCGGCCGGGAGAGCACACACCGCGCCGTCTCCCGTTGTCCAGACGAGTCGTGCTGCCGCCGGGCGCCGTCCGATCTCGCCGAGCGCTGGGCGGAGCAGTCCTGGCCGGCCGCCCGCACACCGACGAGCCTGCTCGCCGCGCTGCCGACGGGCAGCTACCCCGGCGTCGACCAAACCGAGGTGTTCCAGTTCCTCGAGGCGCACGCGCCGAGCTAGCTCTCGGCCGGTTGGGAGGCGAACGGAAGATCGGGAGGCCGGCCGGCCCCCGTTCCCGCCTCCCAATCTTCCTTCGGCCTCCCAACGGGGGGGGGGCTAGAGCCGGCTCAGCCCGGTCACGCGCACGACGGCCTCGCCCGCCTCGTCGGATGCCGCCAGGTCGACGTCGGCGGTGATGCCCCAGTCGTGGTTGCCCTCGGGGTCGTCCAAGATCTGGCGAACCTTCCAGCTGGTGGCCGACTCCTCGATCAGCAGCAGGGCCGCGCCGCGGGCATCCGCCCCGGTCAGGATCTCGTCGTGCTCGTCGTAGTAGGCGTCGAGCGCCTCGCCCCACTCCGTCTCGCCGAAGCCGTGCTCGCCGTCCAGCTCGCCGAGCGCCACCGCGTCGTCGCGGGCCGCCAGCTGCACGCGGCGGAACAACTCGTTGCGCACCAGCACGCGGAACGCCCGCGTGTTGCTGGTGAGCCGCTTCGGCGCGGGCGGCACCACCTCGTGCTCGTGCGCGGCGTGCGCGGCGGCATCCGGGTGCACCATCTCGTTCCACTCGTCGATCAGGCTGGAGTCCACCTGCCGCACGAGCTCGCCGAGCCACTCGATCAGGTCGTGCAGATCCTCGTTCTTGAACTCGTCGGGGATCGTCTGCCGGGCGGCCCGGTACGCGTCGCTCAGGTAGCGCAGCACGACGCCCTCCGAACGGGCCAGCTTGTAGAAGGCGATGAACTCGCCGAACGACATCGCCCGCTCGTACATGTCGCGCACGACCGATTTGGGCGACAGCTCGAAGTCGGCGATCCACGGCTGGGCCAACTTGTAGGTGTCGAAGGCGGCCTCGAGCAGCTCGCCGAGCGGCTTCGGGTGCGTCACCTGCTCCAGCAGCTCCATGCGCTCGTCGTACTCGATGCCCTCCGACTTCATCGCCGCGACGGCCTCGCCGCGGGCGACGAACTGCTGCTGGCTGATCACCGGGCGCGGGTCGTCGAGGGTCGCCTCGAGGATGGAGAGGATGTCGAGGGCGAACGAGGGCGATTCCGGGTCGAGCAGCTCGAACGCGGCGAGCGCGAACGGCGACAGCGGCTGGTTGAGCGCGAAGTTCGGCGGCAGGTCGACCGTGAGGCGGATCTGGATCTCGCCGGACTCCAGCTGCCACTGCTCCACGATGCCGGCCTGGCGCAGCGTGCGGTAGATGCCGAGGGCCCGGCGGGCCAGCACCAGCTGATTGCGCCACGGCTCGTGGTTGTCGAAGACGAGGTCGTGCAGGTGCTGGTAGACATCGCCGCCGCGCCCGATGACGTTGATCATCATGGCGCTGGTGATTTGCATGCGCGAGCTGAGCGGCTCCGGCTCGGCGTCGATGAGCTTGCGGAAGGAGGGCTCACCCCACGAGACGAAGCCGTCCGGCGCCTTCTTGCGGATGATCTTGCGACGCTTCTTCGGGTCGTCGCCGGCCTTCTCGATCGCCTTGATGTTCTCGCTCTCGTGCTCCGGCGCCTGAGCGACGACGGTGCCGGCGGTGTCGAAGCCGGCGCGGCCGGCGCGGCCGGCGATCTGGTGGAACTCGCGCGCGGTCAGGTGCCGCATCCGCTGCCCGTCGTACTTGGTGAGCGCAGTGAGCAGCACCGTGCGGATCGGCACGTTGATGCCGACGCCGAGGGTGTCGGTGCCGCAGATGACGCGCAGCATGCCGCGCTGGGCAAGGGTCTCGACGAGGCGGCGGTACTTCGGAAGCATGCCGGCGTGGTGCACGCCGATGCCGGCCCGCAGCAGCCGGGAGAGCGTCTTGCCGAAACTCGTCGTGAAGCGGAACTCGGCGATGAGCTCGGCGATCTGCTCGCGCTGCTCGCGGCTGGCGATCTTGGCGCTGGAGAGCGACTGTGCCCGCTCCAGGGCGGCGGCCTGCGAGAAGTGCACCACGTAGATCGGTGACTGCCCGGTCGTGAGCAGCTCCTCGACGGTCTCGTGGATCGGCGTCGTCTCGTAATAGAAGTGCAGCGGCACCGGGCGCTCGACCCCGGTGACCTCGGCCGTCTCCCGGCCGGTGCGGGCGCTCAGGTCGTCGGCGATGGCGCGGGTGTCGCCGAGGGTGGCCGACATCAGCACGAACTGCACGCGCGGCAGCATGAGCAGCGGCACCTGCCAGGCCCAGCCGCGGTCGGGGTCGGCGTAGAAGTGGAACTCGTCCATGACGACCTGGTCGACCTCGGTGTCCTCACCGTGGCGCAGCGCCTGGTTGGCGAGGATCTCGGCGGTGCAGCAGATGATCGGGGCGTCCGGGTTGACCGCGGAGTCGCCCGTCATCATGCCGACATTGGCCGCGCCGAAGATCTCGACCAGCGCGAAGAACTTCTCGCTGACGAGCGCCTTGATCGGCGCCGTGTAGAAGCTGCGCTTGCCCGCGGCGAGCGCAGCGAAGTGGGCGCCGACGGCGACGAGCGACTTGCCGGTTCCGGTGGGGGTGCTGAGGATGAGGTTCGAGCCGGAGACGATCTCGAGCAGCGCCTCTTCTTGCGCCGGGTACAGCGTCAGGCCGCGGTCCTTCACCCAGTCCTCGAAGACGTCGAAGACGGCATCCGGCTCGAGCGCGTCGATGGCGTATTTGTCTGCTTCAGGGCCCCCGGATGCCGCACGCGGCAGTCGATCGAGCAGTGGGATCGTCTCGATCGTCATGCCCTCAAGTCTAGGCGGCTGCCTTGCACCCCACGTTGGCTCGAAGGAGCGCCAGCGACTGAGGCCAACCGCCACGCTGTGACCTTGGCTTCGGTCGCAAGCTCCCTCAAGCCAGCGGGGTATCGAGCACAACCCGCTGGTCGACTAGCGAGGCACGTGCACAACCCGCTGGTCGAGAAGCGGGGTATCGGGCACAACTCGCTGGTCGAGTAACGGGGTATCGGGCACAACCCGCTGGTCGAGTAGCGAGGGACGAGCGTATCGAGACCGGTATCCCCGCTCGGCAGTGAAAGACTGTCCCCATGACGATTATCGCCTCAGCCGACGGTTCAGCGCTTGGGAACCCGGGGCCCGCCGGCTGGGCCTGGTACGTCGACGACGACTGCTGGGCGGCCGGCGGCTGGCCGCACGCCACCAACAACCAGGGCGAGCTCACCGCGGTGCTCGAGCTGTTCCGCGCCACCGCGCACCTCGACGAGGACCTGCACGTGCTCTGCGACAGCCAGTACGTGATCAACTCGGTCACCAAGTGGATGCCCGGCTGGAAGAAGAAGGGCTGGCGCAAGGCCGACGGCAAGCCCGTGATGAACGTTGAGATCCTCAAGGAGATCGACGAGGCCCTGGCCGGCCGCCGCTACCGCTTCGAGTGGGTCAAGGGGCACGCCAACCACCCGATGAACGAGGCGGCGGACGCCCGGGCGCGCGCCGCGTCCGAGGCGTTCCAGAACCGCTCCCCCGTGCCGACCGGTCCCGGCTGGACCCGCGACGGAGCACCGGCCCGGGCTGCGGTCCCCACGACGAGCGCGCCCGCGGCGAGCGCGCCCGCGGCGAGCACTCCGGCAAGCCCGGAGCCGGCGGCATCCGCCCCCGTCGCCACCCAGCCGGACCTGTTCAGCTTCGACGAGCTCGGCGACATCGACGACGGGCTCTCGCCCGACGGCACCGAGTGGCGCGAGCTCACCCTGACGCTCAGCGTCGACGAGCACGCGCGCCTGCTCGGTCGCGCCCGCGACCACGGGGTCAGCCCGGAGGAGTTCCTGCGCAGCCTGATCTAGGCGAGGCTACGCGGGAACCGCCGGCGTCTCGCGGCGCTGCACCTTGACCCAGGTGAAGAAGCCCCAGAGCGTGAAGGCGCCGTAGAAGATGAACAGGATCGCCGAGGCGTAGTAGCCGGCGCTCAGAAGCAGCGGGACGCCGACGATGTCGACGGCCACCCAGATCAACCAGAACTCGGTCCAGCCCTTGGCCATGCCCCAGGTTGCCAGCAGCGACCCGACGAAGATCCAGGCGTCGGCCCAGACCGGCTCGAAGGAGCCCAGCGCCGTGAAGATCGGCGTGAGGATCGCCGTCCCGGCCACCATCGCCACGACGAGCGCCACCCGGATGCGCGCCCCGGCCCAGCGCGGCTGCACGGCCACGCTCATGCCGGTTGCGACGTCGACGCGTCGGCGGGTCTGCGACCAGCGCACCCAGCCGTAGACAGAGACGGCGATGAACATGATCTGCCGGCTGGCCTGGCCGAGCAGGTTCACGGGGTTCGGCGTGCCGAAGACGGCGCCGAGGAACACGGTGAACAAGAGCGCATTGCCGACGATGCCCACCGGCCAGGCCCAGATCTTGCGGCGCATCCCGCCGATCGCGCTCGCGATTCCGAAGCCATTGCCGATCACCTCGCGCCAGAGGATGGTCTGGTCGCCGATGACGAGCTGGGCGTCAAAAAGCCATTCGAGCACGTTCATGCGGTTTAGAGCCCGGGAGTGCGGTGGTTGGGGTCCCGCCGGGTCAGAGCGGCCTTCGCCTCAGCCTGGGCGGCCGCGTTGACGACGGCGGCCTCCTCGGCGGCGACCTTGGCGTCCCGACGCTTCTGCAGGATCCGCTCGACCCAGACGCCGAGCAAGCGCCAGCCGACGAGGAACGCGCCGAGTGTGAGCGTCGCGACGATGACGAAGGCGATGTCGGTGCCCTGCCCGGAGAGCGCGCGCAGCGCCATGCCGCCGGCCACGGTGACCAGCCAGATCAGGATGCCCGTCGGCCAGACTCGATCCGGCGAGCGCCAGGCCCGCGTGAGGAGCCAGCCGAGCAGCAGGGCGGCGAAGAACGGCCACGCCGTCTGCCAGGTGCCGGCGAGGTCGAAGGTCTCATCGTGGCTGCGGCGCCCGATCAGCACGAAGGCGAACACCAGGATCAGGTCGATCAGCAGGTCGGGAAGCACCTTGGGTCGCGCGGAACGGGTTTCAGACATACGTCCAGTGTATTTCGTGGTGGGCGGGTGCCGCGGGCCGGCGGATGCGGCCGCGAGGGCCTGCGTTACGCCGTGTGGCGCGCCGGTCGCCCGCGAAACCGGGCCGCACCCAGTTCGTCATCTGCCGGACATCCGAAGGGCATACGCTCAGCTCAGAAGCAACGCACCGCGGGGGCCGCAGCCGCCGCGGGCGTGCACGGGAGGGGTGCTCATGGGCAAGCAGGGGTCGGGGATCGAACACGAGGTGACGGCGGAGCCGGAGTCTCCCGGCCTGCACGCGCTCCGCCAGCTGGCCATGGCCGAGATCGCCCGCGACATCGAGCTGCACAGCGCCCTCGGTGAGGAACCGTTGCACTTCCTGCCCACGCTGCCGACCCTCGACGAGCAGGTTGTGCTCGACCTGCAGCGCGAGCGCTGCACGCTGCCGGAGCTGGCCGCGGAGCGGGCCCGCGCCTATCACCCGGCCGCCCGGCCGGGTGCGGCCGAGGAGTTCGAGTTCGGGCTGCTCCGGGCGATCGCACTCGAGTACCCCGCCCTGAGCGGCGCCGTGTGGCGGCTGCTCGGCCGGGCGCCCCGGCAGCTGGGCCGCGCCGGCTAGGGCAGGGGGCGCGCGCCCTCCGCGCCGGGTACCGCGGCCAGCAGCGCGGTGAGCTCGCCGGCATCCGTCACGGGCAGCCGGCAGACGAACTGCTCACAGAGGTAGCTCGTCGCCCGGCCGCCCGGCGTCCGGCGACCCGCGAAGAGCTCGAAGCCGGCCGCGGCGAAGGCTTCCGCCTGTGCCTCACTGAGCGCGATCTGCACCGAGACGGATGCCGCTTGCCGCCGCGCCTCGGCGAGCAGCGCCGCGGCGGCCCCGTCCGGCGCGCTGCCCGTAGGGGCATCGACTGTAACCACACTGACCAGTTGCACCACCGGGCGCCGGAGCCGCTCCGCCAGTGCGAGCAGCCCGCCGTAGCCGAGCGGGCGCTCCGCCGCGGTCGCCCCCACGACGGCGAGCGCGGCCTCAGCCGCCTCCCGGTGCCGGCGGTCGCCGCTGAGCAGCGAGAGCTCGAATGCGGCGGATGCCAGGGCGCTGAGCCCCGACGGGTAGGCCCCCTCCGAGGCGTCGAGCTCCAGCGCCATGCCCTGCGCGGCGAGCACGTCCTCCGCGCCGCCCGGCACCGCGAACGGGAGGCTGCTCCCCCGGGCCGCATCCAGGCAGGCGTCGACGAGGTCGCGCGCGATGACGGCGTAGCGGGCCTCCCCGCTGGCGCCGGCCAGGGCGAGCAGGCCACCGGCCAGCATGCCGTAGTCCTCGAGCGTGGCCGGGGCGTCCGAGACGCGCGCCCCGAGCGAGGCCCGCGCCAGCCGCCGCGGATCGCCCTCGGCCGCGGGGCGCAGGTGCAGCCGGAGCAGCGCCTCGGCGGCGGCGCGGGCGCCGTCGACCCACTCGGGCCGCT
>NZ_MPZN01000070.1 GCF_002936985.1 Microterricola pindariensis
CCGTGGCGGGGGAGCCTGCGATGAACCTCTTCCTCGACGCCATCGCCTGGATCTTCAACCCGGCGCTGCAGAGCGCGCCCGGCGCGCTGCCGCAGCGCATCGCCGAGCACCTCGGCTACACCTTCGGCGCCACCGCGATCGCGGCGCTGCTGGCCATCCCGCTCGGCTACTACATCGGGCACACCGGGCGGGGCCGGGAGCTCGCGGTGGCCTTCACCGGCGGCATGCGCGCGCTGCCGAGCCTCGGCGTGCTCATCCTGCTCGCGCTCGGGCTCGGGATCGGCTTCGAGGCGCCGCTGCTGACCTTCGTGCTGCTGGCGATCCCGCCGGTGCTCGGCGGCGCGTACGCCGGCCTCCAGTCGATCGACCGCAACGTGATCCAGGCGGCGACAGCACTCGGCATGACGCCGCTGCAACTGCTGCTCAAGGTGGAGATCCCGCTCGGCCTCCCGCTGCTGATCGGCGGACTCCGCGCCGGCATCCTGCAGGTCGTCGCCACCGCGACGCTGGCCGCCTACGTCAGCGGCGGGGCGCTCGGCGGCTATATCTTCCTCGGCATCGCGACGCGCAACTACACCGAGATGCTCGGTGCCTCCATCGTCATCACGGCGCTCGCGCTGGCGCTGGAGGCGATCTTCGCGCTGATAGAAAAATTCGTCACACCGCGCGGAGTGTCGGCGTTGAGTGGCAGAATCAACCGAGCGGGTGCCCCTCGAAAGCGGGGGGCAGCCCACGCGCCAGAGCAAAGGACACTCGCATGAACCTCAGCACCTCGTCCCACTCCTCCCCTTCCACGCGGCGCGGCCTGCGCGTCGCCGCGGCCGGCGCCGCGGCGCTGCTCGCCCTCGCGCTCGGCGGCTGCGCCAGCGGCGACCCCCTGAACCCGGCCGCCCCGAGCGACACCGGCACGGCGGCGTCCGAGACCATCGTCGTCGGCTCGCAGCAGTACTACTCGAACGAGATCATCGCCGAGATCTATGCGCAGGCGCTGGAGGCAAACGGCTTCACGGTGAAGCGCACCTTCAACATCGGCCAGCGCGACGCCTACCTGCCGGCGCTGGAGAGCGGCGAGGTCGACCTGTTCCCGGAGTACACCGGCAACCTGCTGCAGTACTACGCACCCGACACGACCGCCCGCACCACCGACGACGTCTACGCGGCGCTCGGCGACGCGCTGCCCAGCGGCCTGCGGGTGCTCGACCAGGCCGACGCCACCGACCAGGATTCCTACGTCGTGACGAAGTCCTTCGCCGATGCGAACAGCCTCGTCGAGATCGGCGACCTCGCGCAGGTGACGACGCCGATCACGCTCGGCGGAAACTCCGAGCTGGCGACGCGGCCGTACGGGCCGGAGGGCCTGAAATCGGTATACGGGGTCACGGTCGGCTTCACACCGATCGAGGACAGCGGCGGACCGCTCACCCAGAAGGCCCTACTGGACGGCACCGTGCAGCTGGTGAACATCTACAGCGCCGACCCGAACATCAAGGCCAACGACCTTGTCACGCTGACCGACCCGAAGGGCCTGTTCCTGGCCTCGCACGTCGTGCCGCTGGCCGGCGCGGGCGTCTCGGATGACGCGGCCGCCGTGATCAACACGGTGCAGGGCGCCCTGAGCACGGCCGACCTGGTGTCGATGAACGCGCAGAGCCAGAACGACCAGCTCGCCGCGCCGGTCATCGCCACGCAGTGGCTGGACGAGAAGGCGCTCTTCTAGGCCCCGGCTTTTCTAGGCTTCGGTTCTTCTAGGCCTCGGCGTCAGCCCTCGGCGTCGGGATCCGCGTCGACGGGGTCCGCCATGTGGCGGGCCTCATGACGCTCGAGCAGCTTCTTGGCCAGCACGACGAGGGCGAGGAAGAGCACGATGACGCCGACGAAGATGTAGCCGGCGAAGTGCAGTTGCTGGGAGAGCTCGCGGTAACTGCCGGCCGCGGCCGAGCCGACGCTGACATAGGCGAACGCCCAGATCACGCAGGCGGGCACCGTCCACGAGATGAAGGTGCGGTAGCGCATCTTGCTCATGCCGACGGTGAGCGGGATCAGAGAGTGCAGCACCGGCAGGAAGCGGGAGATGAACACGGCGATGCCGCCTCGGCGGGCCAGGTAGCGCTCGGCGCGCGCCCAGTTCGACTCGCCGATCTTCCGGCCCAGCCAGCTGCGGCGGATATGCGGCCCGAACCAACGCCCCAGGGCGAAGCCGATGCTCTCGCCGATCAGGGCGCCGACGATCACGGCGGCGACCATCGCCCAGTACTGCAGCGGCGTCGAGACGGCGGTGCTCGCGACGATGACTATGGTGTCGCCCGGCACGACGAGGCCGATGAGGATCGAGGTCTCGAGCATGATCCCGACTCCGGCGAGCAGCGTGCGCACCGCGGGGTCGACGCTTTGCACGGTGTTCAGCAGCCAGTCGAGAATCTCGTTCACCTGCCCGAGCATAAACGGTCGGGGGAGGCGCTTCCTGAACGCGGGGCGGTGCCCTGCGCGACTCTCCGGCGGATGCTCCGGCCGACACTCCGGCCGACACTCCGGCCGATACTCAGGCCAGTGCGGGCCCGACCCCGAGCGCGACGGTCAGCAGCACGGCGGAGGGCATCGAGACGGTGAGGGCCGCTGCGGTCAGGGCGAGCAGACGGGCCAGCGGCGGCAGCGGCGGCTCCGGCTGCAGCAGCCGGGTCACCCGCTGGCCGAGCGGGGTGCGCGCGGCATCCGTGGGCAGTGCAGGGGCGGGGCCGGCTCCGCGCGCGCACGGAGCTCCCCGCTGGCGCTCGGCTGCGAGGTGCCGACGAGCGCGATCGCGCGGGCCAGGGTGTGCGGGTCTGCCTCGTGCCTGGCGTCGTCGTCGGCGAGCATCTCGACCAGCAGGCCGACCGCGTTCTCTGCCCGGTTCGCCATCGGGAACCAGGGCAGCGCCGCGTGCCAGGCCCGGAAGGCGAGCAGCACGAGGTGGTGGAACTGGCGGAGGTGGGTGCGCTCGTGGGCGAGCACGGCATCGAGCTCGGCGGGCTCGAGCAGCTCGATCAGGCCGCCGGAGAGCACCGTGACGGTGTGCACGCCCGGCACGCAGTACGCGATTGGCGTCGGGTGGTCCAGCACCCGGGTGCCCGGCTGCTCCGGCAGGGGCGAGCTGAGCAGCTCCACGGCCGCCCGGTGCCGCCGGCGGCTGCGCTCGGTCTGCACGGCGGTGCTGATCAGGTTCAGCAGCAGGTGCAGCCCGAGCAGCACGGCGCCGCCGAGCGCGACGATGTTGAGCACCCCGAACTCGGCCGGGATGGGGCCGCTCCGCAGGCTGGCCAGCAGGGCGCGGATGCCACCGAGGTCACCCTGCAGCGGGGCGAGGCCGAAGCTGAGCAGGGCGCCGATCATCGCCAGCCCGCCGCCGAGCGCGATGGCCTGCCAGAGCGCGAGGGCGATGCCGGGCGCGCGGGACGGCCAGCGCGCGGAGGCGAGGGCGAGCGGCACCGGCCAGGCGAGCAGCACGGCCAGCGCGGCGAGCGCGAGGGAGGCGATCAGCACAGGGGGAGTGGGCGGCTAGGCGGGGCCGGCCGTGCCGAGCAGCGCGCGCAGCGTGTCGGCCTCGCTGGCGCTGACCTGTCCGACGAAGCGGGCCAGGGCGGCGTCGCGGTCCGGGGCGAGCTCGAGCACCTGGTGCATCAGGTTCGCGGTGTGCTCCTCGCGGGAATTCACGGCGAAGTAGCGGTGCGGGCGCTCGATGCGGCTGCGCGCCACGAAGCCCTTCGCCTCCAACCGCGAGAGCACGGTCAGAAGAGTTGTCTTTGCGTGTTCCTTCCGCGGCGACTCGGCGTTAGCGTTGAGCAGACGATCACCCAGCTCGGGGGCGGACAGACCCTCAGGAGCGTCCCAGAGGGCGTTCATGATCGATCTTTCCAGGACTCCGAGCGTGTTCATATCTCCAGATTACCGGCTGAAGCTGAATATGTTCTACGCTCTGTAGAAGTTGAGAGTTCTACGCAGTGTAGAACTCCTGTGAGGGGAGTCCCCGTTGAACGAGATCTTGGACCCGTTGGCGCTTGCGCGCTGGCAATTCGGCCTCACCACGATCTATCACTTCTTGTTCGTACCGATCACCATCGGAATGGTCACTGTCACCGCGGTCTTCCAGACCGCGTGGTATCGAACAGGGCATGTGAAGTACCTCCAGCTGACCAAGTTCTTCGGCCAGATCTTCCTCATCAACTTCGCGATGGGTGTGGTCACCGGCATCGTGCAGGAGTTCCAGTTCGGCATGAACTGGTCGGACTACTCCCGCTTCGTCGGTGACGTCTTCGGTGCCCCGCTGGCGCTCGAGGGCCTGCTGGCCTTCTTCTTCGAGGCCACATTCATCGGGCTCTGGATCTTCGGCTGGGACAAGCTGCCGCGCAAGATCCACCTGCTCACGATCTGGGCCACCGCGTTCGGCTCCATCATCTCCGCCTACTTCATCATCGCCGCGAACTCGTTCATGCAGAACCCGGTCGCCTACGAGATGAACGAGGAGAAGGGCCGGGCAGAGCTCGTCAACATTTGGGAGCTGCTGACCAACCCGGTCGCGTTGGCGGCATTCCCGCACACGATCTTCGCGAGCTTCATGGTCGCCGCCGGCCTCGTGATCACGGTCGCCGCCTGGCACCTGGCCCGCAACCAGCACCTCGAGACGATGCGCCCGGCGCTGAAGCTTGGCCTCTGGACGATGATCGGCGCCGGCCTCCTGACCACGCTCACCGGTGACCAGCTCAGCCTGGCAATGGTGGCGACGCAGCCGATGAAGATGGCCGCGGCCGAGGCGACGTATCAAACCGTGTGCGGCGCGCAGGCCTCCTTCTCCATCTTCACCCTCGGCACCCCCGACGGGACCAGCGAGCTGTTCTCGATCCGCGTGCCGTACCTGCTCTCCCTGCTGTCCACGCACACCTTCGACGGCTGCGTCGAGGGCATCAACGACCTGCAGGCCCAGTACACCGAGGCCTTCGGCCCCGGCGACTACGCCCCCATCATCTGGATCACCTACTGGGCGTTCCGCTGGATGATCGGCCTCGGCATGCTGCACGTCTTCGTCGCCATCGTCGGCCTCTGGCTGACCCGCGGCGGTCGCCTGCCGAAGAACAAGTGGGTCTGGAAGGCCGCGATCTGGTCCTTCCCGCTCTCCCTCGCCGCCATGATCGTCGGCTGGATCTTCGCCGAGATGGGCAGGCAGCCCTGGCTCGTGTTCAGCCTGCTGAAGACGGAGGACGGCGTCTCGCCCGGGGTCACCGGACTCGAGGTGCTCATCTCGATCGTCGCATTCACGCTGATCTACGGCATCCTCGCGGTCGTCGAGTTCAAGCTCATCAAGAAGGTGGCCCAGAAGGGCCCGGCAGACGCCCCGGAACCGCATCCGGAGACCGGCCTCATCGAACCGTCTACGACGGTCTACTAGGAGACACTCATGGATCTCAGCATTCTCTGGTTCTGGATTGTGGCCGGTCTCTTCATCGGCTACTTCATCCTGGACGGCTTCGACTTCGGCGTCGGCATGACGCTGCCCTTCCTCGGCAAGGACGACCTCGATCGTCGCGTGCTCATCAACACCATCGGCCCGGTCTGGGATCTCAACGAGACCTGGGTGATCGTGGCGGGCGCCTGCCTGTTCGCGGCCTTCCCAGAGTGGTACGCGACCCTGTTCAGCGGCTTCTACCTGGCGCTGCTGCTCATCCTGCTGGCGCTGATCGCGCGCGGCGTCTCCTTCGAGTACCGCCACCAGCGGCCGGAGTCGCGGTGGAAGAAGTGGTTCGACGGCATGATCATCGTCGGCTCGGTCGTTCCTGCGCTGCTCTGGGGCGTCGCATTCGCGAACATCGTGCAGGGCGTCGCCATCGACGCGAACTTCAACTACACGGGCACGCTGTTCGACCTGCTCAACCCGTACGCGCTGCTCGGCGGCCTCACCACGCTGATGCTGTTCTTCACGCACGGCGCGATCTTCGTCTCGCTCAAGACGGACGGCGACATCCGGGAGCGGGCCCGCAAGCTCGCCACGAAGGCCGGCGTCGTGACGATCGTGATCGCGGCCTCCTTCCTGGTCTGGACGGCGTTCATCGCCGAGTTCAAGCTGGCCTACCTGGTGCTCGCCGCACTCGCGGCCGTCGCGCTGATCGGCGCCTGGCTGTTCAACCTGCGCGGCTCGGAGGGTGTCTCCTTCACCCTGATGGCCGTGACGATCGCCCTGGCGGTGCTCTCGCTGTTCACGGCGCTGTTCCCGAACGTCATGCCCTCCACCACCGACGTGGCGAACAGCCTGACGATCGACAACGCCTCGAGCTCCGAGTACACGCTCACGGTGATGAGCTGGACGGCGCTGATCTTCCTGCCGCTGATCCTGCTCTACCAGGGCTGGACGTACTGGGTGTTCCGCAAGCGCGTCAGCCGCCGCACCATCGAGGCGGCCACGGGCGTCGCCGCCCCCGCGGCGTGAGTCAGACCGACACCGAGACACGGGGCGCGCGCTCGTCGCGCGCCCCCATCGACCCGCGCCTGCTTCGGCGGGCGCGGGCGATGCGCGGTTTCCTCGCCCTCGGCGGCCTGCTCGGCCTGATCCAGACGGCTTCCATCATCGGCTTCGCCTGGTTCGTGTCGGTGCTGGTCACCGGCGCCATCGCCGGGCAGAGCCTCGCCGAGCTCTCCGGCTCCTTCGCCGCCCTGGCCGCGATGGTGCTGCTGCGCGCCTTCACCGTCTGGGCCATGGATGCCGCGTCCGCCGCCGGCGCGGCCCGGGTGAAGAGCCAGCTGCGGGTCGCCGTGCTCGCCGGCATCCGCAAGCTCGGCCCCTCCTGGACCCAGCGCCGGGGGAGCGCCGCGACCGCGACCCTCGTCGGCCCCGGTCTCGACGCCCTCGACGGCTACTTCGGGAAGTACCTTCCGCAGTTGATCCTCACCGCGATCGCCACGCCGCTGCTGGTGCTCGCCATCTTCCTCAACGACTGGCTGAGCGCGCTCATCGTCGCGCTGGCCCTCCCGATCATTCCCCTGTTCATGGTGCTCATCGGCATGGCCACGCAGGCCGTGCAGCGCAAGCAGTGGGACAGCCTGCAGCACCTGAGCGGCAGCTTCCTCGACGTCGTCGGCGGGCTCGCCACCCTCAAGATCTTCGGGCGAGAGCGCCGCCAGCTCGCCCGCATCCGCACCGTCACGGATAGTTACCGCACCGAAACAATGAAGGTGCTTCGCCTTTCTTTCCTGAGCGGGTTCGTGCTCGAGCTGGCCGGCAGCCTCTCGGTCGCCCTCATCGCCGTGACCATCGGACTGCGCCTGCTCGACGGGCAGCTGACGCTCGCCGTCGGCCTGTTCGTGCTGATCCTCGCCCCCGAGGTGTTCCTCCCCGTGCGCAACGTCGGCGCCCAGTTCCACGCCGCCGCCGACGGCATGGCCGCCTCCGCCGAGGTCTTCGAGGTGCTCGAGCTCGCCGACGCGATCCCGGCGGATGCCGCCGCGGCCGCAGCAGCGCCCGCCCAGGCCCGCGGGCCGCTGCGCCTCGACGGGGTCAGCGTGCACCGCGGCGACCGGCTCATCGTCGACGGCCTGAGCGCCGAGTTCGAGCCCGGCACGCTGAGCGTGCTGGCCGGCCAGAGCGGCTCCGGTAAGTCCACCGTGCTCGCCGCCCTGCTCGGCTTCGTGCCGTCCGCGGGCGAGATCACGCTCGGCGACGGCCCGCTGACCCGCACCGAGATCGCCTGGGCCGGCCAGAACCCGGCGCTCGGCAGCGGGAGTGTCGCGGGCAACATCGCCCTCGGCAGCGCGCTGGCTGAGGGCACCCCGGAGCGCGTGCGGCTGATCGAGGCCAGCATGCGCCTCGCCGCGGCATCCGGCATCGACCCCGAGCACGAGCTGGGCGTCAACGGCGCCGGGCTCTCCGGCGGGCAGGCGCAGCGCGTCGCCCTGGCCCGCGCCTTCTACCGTTGGCAGGAGCTCGGCACGCCCGTGCTGCTGCTGGACGAGCCCAGCTCCGCCCTCGACGCCGAGACCGAGGCGCGCCTGCTCGGCTCGCTCCGCGCGGCCGCAGACGCCGGAGCCATCGTCATCGTTGTGAGCCATCGGGAGGCCGTTCTGGCCGCCGCCGATCGGGTTCTCTGGCTGGAGACCGTGCATGTTGATTGAGAACGCCTCGCTGGGGCCGGCCGCGCCGATCGCCGCCCAGGCCACCACGGCGGATGCCCGCGACGTGCTGCGGCACGCCCAACCCGGCCCGCGCCGCTTCGCGCCCGGCCTGTTCTTCGCGCTGCTCAGCGCGATCTCGGCCGTCGCCCTGCTGGCCTGCTCGGCCTGGCTGATCGCCCGCGCCGCCGAACAACCGCAGCTCGCCTACCTGTCTGCCGCCGTCGTCGGCGTGCGCGCCTTCGCCCTCGGCCGGGCCGCTTTCCGCTACGTCGACCGGCTCGCCAGCCACGACGCCGCCTTCCGCCAGCTCGCCGAGCTGCGCGTCGCCGTCTTCCAACGGCTGATCCCGCTGGCCCCGGCCGGCCTCGCCCGCACCAAGCGCGGCGACCTGCTCAGCCGGCTGGTCAGCGACGTCGACGCCCTGCAAGACCTGCCACTGCGAGTCGTGCAGCCGCTGCTGGTCTCCGGGGTCATCGCCGTGCTCAGCGTCGCCGGCGTCTGGATCGTGCTGCCGCAGGCGGCGCTCACCCTGCTCGTCTGCCTCGTCGTCGCCTTCGCGGCCGGCACCCTGCTTCACGCCGCCATCGCCGCCCGGGCGGAGCGCCGCCTCGCGCCCGGCCGCGGCGCGCTCATGCAGCAGCTGCTCGACTTCATCGGCTCCCTCGACGTGCTGCTCGCCTTCGGCGCCGTCGACGAGCGGCTGCAGGAGCTGAACCGCACGGATGCCGCGCTCCGCCGCGACGGCGTGCGGGCCTCCCTCGGCGCCGGCCTCGCCGCCTCTGCCATGACGTTCGCCGCCGGCATCGCGACGCTGCTGGCCATCCTCGTCGGTGCCCCCGTGCTCGAGGGGCCGCAGCTGGCCATCGTCGCACTCGTGCCGCTGGCCGTGTTCGAGGTGTGCGGCATGGTGCCGCTCGCCGTCGGCGCCTGGCGCCAGGTGCGCACCAGCGCGGAGCGCGTCGCCCGGATCGCTCCGGCGGCCGTGCCGAGCGGGATCCCGGTGGAGCCGGCCTCCGGCGACCAGACCGCCGTCGCGCCGGCAGCCGAGTCCGACGCGCCGCGGCCGGAGGCCCCGGCCATCGTGCTCAACGGCTTGTCGGCCCGCTGGCCGGACCTCGGCGGCCGCGACCCCTCGCTCGCCCCCGGTGTCGCCCTCGAGGGCATCAGCCTCACCGTCGCCCCCGGCGAGCGGGTGCTCGTGCGCGGCGAGAGCGGAGCGGGCAAGACCACGCTGGCCAATGTGCTGGTGCGCTTCCTCGACTACGAAGGCGGCTTCACGCTCGGCGGACGCGAGGCGAAGGCCATGGCGCCGGGGGAGCTCCGCCGCACGATCGGCCTGTGCGAGCAGAACCCGTGGATCTTCGACTCCTCGCTGCGGCAGAACCTGCTCTTCGCGCGAGAGCACGCGACCGATGCGGAGCTGACCGCCATGTTGGAGCGCGTCGGCCTGGGCGAGTGGGCGGGCAGCCGCGGCGGCCTCGACGCCGAGCTCGGGGAGCGCGGCGCGCTCGTCTCCGGTGGGCAGGCGCAGCGCATCGCTCTGGCCCGGGCGCTGCTCGCCGACTTCCCGGTGCTCGTCGTGGACGAGCCGACCGCCAACGTCGACGCCGCGCAGGCGGACGCGCTGATGCGCGACATCCTGTCGGCCACGAGCAGTGCGGATGCCGGTGCCGCCCGCAGCGTCATCCTGATCTCGCACGATGCCGTGCCGGCCGAGCTGGTCGACCGGGAGCTCGTGTTGAGCGCCGGGCGGCTTGTGAGCACTGGCGGGCTCTGAGCTCGGACGGCCTCTGAGCGCGGCCGTTACTCAGCCCGCACCGCGCGGACGCCACGGGACCAGCCCCAGAGCAGCCCGGCGATGAGCACGACCAGGCCGACGACCCCCGCCGCCCTGTCGCCGAGGACGCCGAGCGGGTAGAGCAGCCAGACCGCGGCCACGACGGCCGTCGTGGCGACGAGCGGGCCGAGGGCTCGGCGGTGGGCGGCCTGCCACGCGCGTTCCGATCGCAGCGTGACCGTGCTGCGCAATCCGAGGATCGAGTTCGGCGGGATCGCGCCCGCTGCGCAGAGCGCGGCAACGAGCACGGAGAAGGCGGCCGCCAGCAGGCCGATCAAGCTGAGCAACACGCTGCTCCCTCCCGCTCGTCCCGGGCAGGGGCGTCGCGTGACGCGGATCGTCGCGCCCTAGTCTAGGAGGGTGACTCGCTCGCCCTCCCCGTCCGTGCTCGAACTCGAGCTGCCGGGCTGGCTGGAACCCGCCCGTGTCTTCGCGGCCCTGTACGGCTCCTCCCCGCACGCCTTCTGGCTGGACGGCGGGGCCGGCGCCGAGAGCGGCACCAGCTACATGGGCGCCCCGGGCGTCGGGGCGCGGGTCGTCACCGCCTCGGTGCAGACCGGCACGCTGACGGTCTCCACTCTCCTGGCCGGCGGGACACTGGCGACGTCGAGCGTGCAGGGCGGCATCTTCGACTTCCTCCGGTCCGAGCTCGGGCAGCGCGGCCCGGTGCCGGATGCCGCGCACGAGAGCGCCCACGAACTCCCCGGCTTCCGCCTCGGCTGGGTCGGCTGGCTCGGCTACGAGCTGGGCGCCGCTCTCCTCGGCACGCCCGCGCACCCGGCCAGGACCCCGGATGCCGCGCTGCTCGAGATCGACCGCTGCCTCGCCTTCGACCACGCCGCAGAAACCGTCACTTTGCAGCTGCGGGCCAGCGGCGACACCGCCGAGGACGCAGCCGCACTGGCGGCCTGGCGGGAGGAGATCACGGTGGCGCTGGATGCCGCGGCATCCGCCCCGCCCCGGGGTGCAGCGGCGTCAACCCCGGCTCCGGAGCCGCATTGGCGGCATGCGCCCGAGCGCTATGCCGAGCTTATCGCCGAGTGCCAGGCCGCCATCTACCGCGGCGACGCCTACCAGCTCTGCCTCACCAACGAGATCAGGCTCGACGTGCGGCCCGAGCCGCTCGAGGCCTACCTGCGCCTGCGGGCGTCCAGCCCGACCCACCACGGGGGGCTGCTGCGGCTCGGCGAGGTGTCGCTGCTCTCGGCCAGTCCCGAGCAGTTCCTGGCCGTGACCGCCGGCGGGCACGTCACCACGAAGCCGATCAAGGGCACGCGGCGCCGGGCCAGCGGGCTCGCCCGTGACCTCGAGCTGCGTGCAGAGCTCGAGTCGAGCGACAAGGAGCGCGCCGAGAACCTGATGATCGTCGACCTCATGCGCAACGACCTCGGCAAGATCAGCCGACTCGGCTCCGTCGGCGTCTCCACGTTGCTCGCCGTCGAGAGCTACGCGCACGTGCACCAGCTGGTCAGCACGATCGAGTCGCAGCTCGCCGACGGCCTGAGCGGTGTGGACGCCGTCGAGGCCAGCTTCCCGGCCGGCTCGATGACCGGGGCGCCCAAGATCAGCGCCATGCGCATCCTCGACGGCCTCGAGCAGGGGCCGCGCGGCATCTACTCCGGCGCCTTCGGCTACTTCGGGCTGGACGGCGCGATCGACCTCGCGATGGTCATCCGCTCCATTGTGCTGGATGCCACCGGCGCCAGCATCGGCACCGGGGGCGGCATCACCGCGCTCTCCGTCGCCGCCGAGGAGGTCGAGGAGACCCAGATCAAGGCCGCCGCCCTCCTCGCCGTCCTCGGCGCCTAGGCGCCTCTCCCCACGTCGCCCCTTTCCACGTCGGCTGGGCCCTCTCCCCACGTCGGCTGAGGGAGCGAGGAACGAGCGACCGAAGCCCGGTTTCCAGCCCGATCACCGCGGGTGGGCCCCGCTGGTTGAGCCCGTCGACACCCCGCCAGTCTCGCGCCGTGTCAGGGCTTCGGTCGCTGGCGCTCCCTCCAGCCAGCGTGCATCTCCCACGTCTCTCTTTCCACGTCGGCTGAGGGAGCGAGGAACGAGCGACCGAAGCCCTCTGGTCGGGCCCGTCGAAACCGGCCACGAGCCCTGCCACACCCCGTTGGTCGAGTAGCGAGGAACGAGCGTATCGAGACCCCGCCGCACGAACAGAAAGTTATCCACATCAGGCATTTTCTTCGTCAGGGGCTTGCATTCCGCCGTAGAATAGGGGCATGGAAAACGCGGCGGGGCAGCTGGCAGAGGCACAGTCCCTCCTGGCCCGCGCCCTCGCCGAATCCGACGAGCGGATGCTGCGCGACGACGCCCTGCTCGAGCTCACCGCGACGGCCGAGGCCGTCGGCCGCCTCGCCGACGCGCTCCGCATCCGCGCCGCCGGCGAGGTCGCGTTCCGCTCCCGCCGGGAGCTCGGCGAGGACCGCCTCTCGGCCAAGAAGGGCTGCCGCAACGCCGTCGAGCTCCTCGCCCGGACCACCCTGGCCTCCGAGCGCACGATCACGCAGCGGATGCGGCTCGGGGCGGCCACGAAGGCCCGCACCGCCCTGACCGGTGACACACTCCCCGCCGCGTTCCCCGAAGCTGCCGCAGCACTCCGGTCCGGCACCCTCGGTCACGACAGCGCCGCGGCTATCATCGACACCCTCGACCCGATCCGGGCCCGGGTCGGCGACCTCAACGTCGAGCTCGCCGAGACCGCGCTCGTCGCCGCCGCCACCGGCCCCACCGTGGAGTCCGCACTGCCGTTCGCCGCCGACGAGGTCCGCGGCCAGGCCCGCGTCTGGGAGAGCGTCCTCGACGAGGACGGCAGCGTCCCAGCCGAGGAACGGGCGATGGCCGCGCGCGGCATCAGCGGAGGACTCACCCGCGACGGGCTGGTCCACCGCAAGATGGCGCTGCTGCCGGAGATCGACGCCAAGTTCGAAACGCTGTTGAACGCGTACCTGAGCCCGCGCAGCAAGCCCACCTTCAACGACACCGACCCGGACCAGCCGAAGGACCCCCGCGCCACCGCGCAGGCCCGGCACGACGTCTTCGCGAGCCTGATCGACGGGGCCGCCCGCAGCGCCGCCGCCCCGACGATGGGCGGGGCCGCCCCGACGGTTCTCGTCTCGGTGCGGCAGGCCGACCTCGCCTCGGGGGCCGGGTCCGGGTTCATCGAGGGCTGCGAGGCGCCCGTCTCGCTGCGCGCCGTCGAGCAGTTCGTGTGCGCCGGCGGGCAGCAGCACGTGCTGATCGATGACGACGGGCGCCTGGTCAGCTTGAGCACAACCGACCGGGTGTTCAACGCGCAGCAGCGGCGGGCGATCAGCCTCCGCGACGGCGGCTGCATCATCCCCGGCTGCACCATCCCAGCGGCCTGGTCCGAGATCCACCACGTCATCGCCTACCGGGACGGCGGCGAAACCGAGACCTGCAACGGGGTCCTCCTCTGCTGGTTCCACCACCGCACGATCGAGACCAGCGGCTGGCGGATCCTCATGATCGACGGCGTCCCGCACGTCAAGCCGCCGCCCTGGCTGCGAAACGGCCGCACCAACGCCGACACCCCGTGGCGAAGATCCACCAAGTCCCGCACCCAACTCGCCGACCTCCTCCAGCGCCAGCGGGAGCGCCAGCCGGTGCTGGTCGAGTAGGGGCCGCCCCCCAATATCCCGGAGGCGGGACCTCGAACCCCCGTGCAGCATCGGAATGGGAGGCAATCGTGGCGTTGGGAGGCCACAAGTGGGCGACAATGGCCTCCCCATCCCGCGTATGCCTGCCAATACTGCGCGCGCCACCGCGGGAGCCGTACACTGCTCCCACCGAAAGCGTGGGGGAGGCCCGCATGAGTGAGTCCCCGGCCCGCCAGCCCCGCATCCGCCCGATGCGCGGCCGCGACCCGTTCGAGGAACACCGCGCCTCCACCCCGCTGGAACTCCTCTTCGACCTCACCTTCGCCGTCGCGTTCGGCGTGGCCGGCAACCAGTTCGCCCACCTCGTGGCGGAGGGGCATCTGGTCAGCGGCCTGGCCGGCTTCGGGTTCGCCATGTTCGCCGTCGTCTGGGCCTGGATCAATTTCTCCTGGTTCGCTTCGGCGTTCGACACCGACGACTGGCCATACCGGGTCACGACGATGGTGCAGATGGTCGGCGTCATCATCCTGGCCCTCGGCCTGCCGCAGCTCTTCGCCTCCATCGACCAGAAGGGCGCGATCGACAACGAGGTCGTGGTGTTGGGCTACGTCGTGATGCGGATCGCCATGGTCGCGCAATGGCTGCGCGCCGCGGCATCCGACCCCGTGCACCGCCCGGCCGCCCTCAGCTACGTCGTCACGCTGCTTGTCGCGCAAGCCGGTTGGGTGGTGCTGCTGGTCGCCCCGGTGACCGGTGCGCAGACCTTCCTCTGGGGGAGTGTGCTCATCGTGGTCGAGATGAGCGGGCCGG
>NZ_MPZN01000071.1 GCF_002936985.1 Microterricola pindariensis
GCCGGTCGGGTAGGCCCGCCAGGGCCGTATCGAAACCCGGTTCCCGGCGGGAAACCGTCACTCGTGCGGGGTCTCGACACGCTCGTTCCTCGCTACTCGACCAGCGAGACCGGGCCGGACCGCGGAGCGCCAGCGACCGAAGCCAACGCGGCGGGAAGACCCCGCGAGCATCACCAGATCGTGACGCGCTCCTCGGGCGGCAGCCAGGCGGCATCCGCCTCGGTCACGTCGAAGGCGTTGTAGAACTCGTCGATGTTGCGCACGATCTGGTTGCAGCGGAACTCGTTCGGCGAGTGCGGGTCGATCGCGAGCAGGCGGATGACCTCCTCGTCGCGTCCCTTCATCTGCCAGGCCTGCGCCCAGCTGAGGAAGAAGCGCTGCGCGCCGGTCAGGCCGTCGATCACGGGAGGCTCCGCGCCGTCGAGCGAGATCAGGTAGGCCTTCCAGGCGATGGCGAGGCCGCCGAGATCGCCGATGTTCTCGCCGATGGTGAGCGCGCCGTTGACGTGGTGGTCCGGCACCTGGGCGGGCGCGAGGGCGTCGTACTGGGCGATGAGGGAGGCCGTGCGCTGCTCGAACGCGGCCCGGTCGGCCTCCGTCCACCAGTCGGTGAGGCGTCCGTCGCCGTCGTACTTGGAGCCCTGGTCGTCGAAGCCGTGCCCGATCTCGTGGCCGATCACGGCGCCGATCGCGCCGTAGTTGGCCGCGGCGTCCCTGGCCTCGTCGAAGAACGGCGGCTGCAGGATGGCGGCCGGGAAGACGATCTCGTTGAAGCCGGGGTTGTAATAGGCGTTGATCGTCTGCGGGGTCATGAACCACTCGTCGCGGTCGATCGGCTTGCCGATCTTGCCCAGCTCGCGGTTGAACTCGAACTCGCTGACCGCGCGCACGTTGCCGATCAGGTCGGTCGGGTCGATGCTGAGCGCCGAGTAGTCGCGCCACTTCACCGGGTAGCCGATCTTCGGCGTGAACTTGTCGAGCTTGTCGAGGGCCCGCTCGCGGGTCTCCGCGCTCATCCAGTCCAGCGTGGTGATCGACTGTCGGTAGGCCTCGACCAGGTTGGCGACCAGGCCGTCCATCGCGGTCTTCGCCGACTCGGGGAAGTGCTTCTCGACGTAGATGTGGCCGACGGCCTCGCCGAGCGCGCCCTCGACGAGGGAGACGCCGCGCTTCCAGCGCTCGCGCATCTCGGGGGTGCCGGTGAGCGTGCGGCCGTAGAAGTCGAAGTTCGCCTCGACGATCTCGGCGGTCAGGTAGGCGGCCGCGCCGCGGATCACCTGCCAGGACATCCAGTCGCGCCACTCGTCGAGGCGCTCCTCGACGAGCAGCTCGCTGAGCCCGCCGGTGAAGCTCGGCTGGCGCAGCACGAGCTCGTTGAACACGCCCGTCGGGGCGCCCATGGCGTCGCGCCAGATGGCGAGGTCGGCCTGGACGAGGCTCGCGGCATCCGCCCAGCTCATCAGGTTGTAGGTCTTCTCGCTGTCGCGGCTGGCGACGTTGTCCCAGTGCAGACCGGCGATCGCGGTCTCCAGCGCGAAGACGCGCGCTGCACGCTCGGCGGGCTCGCTCAGGCCGGCCAGGCGGAACATGCGCTCGAGGTGGGCCAGGTAGGCGGTGCGGATGTCGGCGAACTTCTCCTCGCGGAAGTAGCTCTCGTCCGGCAGCCCGATGCCGCCCTGCTCGGCGAACACGAGGTAGCGCTCCGGGTCGCCCGGGTCGTTGTCGACGAAGAGCTGGTAGAAGCCGCTGACGCCGGCCCGCTCCAGCTCGCCGAGGGCGGCGAGGAACTGCGGGATGGAGCTGACGGATGCCGCGACGGCCAGCTGGCCGGCGATCGGCGCGACGCCGAGGTGCTCGATGCGCTCCTCGTCCATGAAGCTGGCGAACAGGTCGCCGATCTTGCGCGCCTCGGTATCCGCCGGTGCGCCCTGCGACTCGTTGATGATGTCGCGCACGGCCTTCTCGGCCTCTTCGTGCAGCACGTAGAACGAGCCGTAGCGGGCCTTGTCGGAGGGGATCTCGGTGCGCGCGATCCACTTGCCGTTGACGTGTCGGAACAGATCGTCTTGCGGGCGCACGCCCGGGTCGAGTTCGTCGAGCACAATTCCGGAAGCAGTCGTCGCAGCGGTCATGGCCTCAGCCTATTGGGCGGGCCGCTCAGAACCGGAGGGATTCCGCCAGTGGCGAAGTGTCGGCAGCGGCCGAGGCGTGCGAAGCCGGGCCAGAACTGCTTCACTGGGAGAACTATGAAGACGCTGCTCAACATCATCTGGCTCGTGCTCAGCGGCTTCTGGCTGTTCCTCGGTTACATGCTGGCCGGCATCGTCTGCTGCATCCTGATCGTCACGATCCCCTGGGGCATCGCCTCGTTCCGCATCGGTGTGTACGCCCTCTGGCCGTTCGGCAAGACCGTCGTGAACAAGCCGACCTCCGGCGTCTGGTCGTTCCTCGGCAACGTGGTGTGGGTCATCGTCGCCGGGCTCTGGCTCGCGATCGGCCACATCGCCTCCGGCATCGCGCTCTGCATCACGATCATCGGCATCCCGCTCGGCATCGCCAACTTCAAGATGGTGCCCGTCTCGCTCGCCCCGCTGGGCAAGGAGATCGTCGACCTCTAGCGCGCGGCCGCCCTGCACTCTGACGGCGGATGCCGCGGGTGCAACTCGGTGCGCGGCCCGGTGCGGCTTGGGGGCGAACCCCGACGACTGCGGCATCCGGCACACATAGCGTTTTCTCTCGGTGCGGCTGACAATCGCTTCGCATCGACTCGGTTCAGGGATTCTTGCGCCTCTCCTCCCGCCTCCTGCGACGGGACCAGGCCCCCTCCGGTCGCACCTCCCCCGAGAAGAAAGTCACTATGTCCATCGCAGAATCGCCCGTATTCACCACGCTCGTCCCGCTGCACCCCGCCGCGTACGCCGAGTTGGCCGCCCGCATCGACGGCGTCGTCACGACGCCGAGCGACGCCGACTGGAACACCGCCAGACTCGCCTGGAACCTGAGCGCCGACCAGCGCCCCGACGCCGTCGTGGCCCCCCGCCACGCGGAAGACGTCCGCACCACGCTGCTCTTCGCCCGCGACCACCAGCTGCGCGTCGTCCCGCAGGGCACCGGCCACCTGGCCAGCCCGCTCGGCGATCTGGCCGGCAGCATCCTGCTCCGCACCGGCGGCCTCCTCGGCATCGACATCGACGCCGAGGAGCTCACCGTGCGGGTGGGCGCCGGCGTGCTCTGGGGCGACGTCACCGCGGCCCTGGCCGAGCGCGGGCTGATGGCCCTGGCCGGCTCCTCCCCCGATGTCGGCGTCGTCGGCTACCTGCTCGGAGGCGGCATCAGCTGGTTCGCCCGGAGCATGGGCCTGGCCGCCTCGCACGTGACCGCGATCGAGGCGGTCAGCGGCGATGGGCGGCTGTTGCGCGCGACGGCCGAGGAGGAGGGCGAGCTGTTCTACGCGCTCCGCGGCGGCGGCGGCAACTACGCCGTGGTCACCGCCATCACCTTTCGCGTCTTCGCCGTGCGCGACGCCTACGCAGGCATGATGATGTTCCCGATGGAACGGGCCGACGAGCTGCTCGGCGCCTGGGAGCGCTGGACCCGGGAACTCGACGAGAGCGCGATGACCTGCTTTCGGCTGATGCGGGTGCCCGACCTGCCCGAGCTGCCCGAGTTCCTGCGCGGGCAGAAGCTCGTCATCATCGACGGGGTCGTTGCCATCGAGCAGGCGGAGGGCGGGGCCGACCCGACGGCGCCCACCGGGCGCACAGCGGATGCCGGGCGCACAGCGGATGCCGAGGCGCTCCTGGCCCCGCTGCGCGCACTCGGCCCTTTCCTCGACACCTTCGGCGTCATGCCCGTCAGCCGGCTCGGCGAGCTGCACATGGACCCTCCGGGGCCAGTGCCGGGAACGGGCGACGGCGTGAACCTCGACGAGCTGCCGAGGGCCGCCATCGACGCGCTGCTCGGGCTGACCGGGCCCGACGCCCAGACCCCACTGATGGTCGTCGACATCCGCCACATCGGCGGGCAGCTCGCCATCGCGGCGCCGGACGGCGGCGCCGTCAACCGCCTGCACGGGCGCTTCCTTCTGTTCACGGGCGGCATGAGCCCGAGCCCTGCGGATGCCGCCGTGCTGCACGCCGCGGTGGCCAGGGTGCTCGAGGCGCTGGCGCCCTGGCAGGCCGCCGCGGACTACCTCAACTTCCGCGAGGTGGCCACCCCGGCCGAGCGGCTCTACCCGGTGGACACCCTGGCCCGGCTGCGCGCGGCGAAGCGCCGCTACGACCCGTCCGGCCGGATCCGCTCGGCGCACCCGCTGCAGTAGGGCCGCCCGCCGGCGCGCCGCCACCCGCCGGTTGAGCCTGTCGAACCGGAAACGGTTTCGACAGGCTCAATTCGCGTGCGACGTGTGGCGACCTAGGTCGCCACACAGGCTCAGGGCGCCCCCCGAGGCCATCGGCGACCGGCCCACCTACCGTGGGTTCTCGGTGCGGCTGGAAATCGCCTCGAATCGACCCGGTTCCGGCGCTTGCCCGACTCGACTCCCGCCCTCTGCGACGGGAGTTCCGGCATCCGGCCGCCTCTCACCAACCCGAGAAGAAGGCCACCATGACCAGTGCAGATTCCCCCGCTTTCCGCAGCGTCGCCCCCGCCGAGGCCTTCGCCGAACTGGCGGCACACATCGAGGGCGCCGTCACGACCCCTGCGGATGCCGGCTGGGATGCGGCCAGGCAGGCCTGGAACGTGGCCGCCGACCAGCACCCAGACGCCGTCATTGCGCCGAGCAGCGCCGAGGACGTGCAGGCGGCCATTCGGTTCGCCGAGCAGCACCAGCTGCGCGTCGTTGCGCAGAGCACCGGCCACCTGGCCGCCCCGCTCGGCGACCTGGCCGGCAGCATCCTCATCCGCACGGCCGGCCTGTCCAGCATCGACGTCGACCCGGAGGCCCTCACCGTGCGCGTCGGCGCCGGCGTGCTCTGGGCCGATGTCACGGCCGCCCTGGCCGAGCACGGCCTGATGGGCCTGGCCGGGTCCGCGCCCGACGTCGGCGTCGCCGGCTACCTGCTCGGCGGCGGTGTCAGCTGGTTCGCCCGGAGCCACGGCCTGGCCACCTCGCACGTGACCGAGATCGAGGCCGTCACCGGCGACGGGCGGGTGCTCCGCGCCAACGCAGATGAGGAGAGCGAGCTGTTCCACGCCCTGCGCGGCGGCGGAGGCAACTACGCCGTGGTCACCGCGATCACCATGCGCGCCTTCGCCGTGCGCGACGTCTACGCCGGCATGCTGCTGTTCCCGCTCGAGCGCGCCGACGAGGTGCTCACCGCCTGGGAGGCCTGGACCCGCGAGATCGACGAGACCGCCACGACGAGCCTCCGGCTGCTGCGGGTGCCGCCGCTGCCCGAGCTGCCGGAGTTCCTGCGCGGCCAGCGCTTCGTCGCCATCGACGGTGCGATCGCGGTCGAGCAGGCCGGCGGCGGCGCGGATGCCGCGGCATCCGACGCCGAGCGCTCGGCAGCGGCCGCGGCCACCCTCGCCCCGCTGCGCGCGCTCGGGCCGATCGTGGACACCTTCGGCCTGATGCCGGCCAGCAGGCTCGGCGAGGTGCACATGGACCCGCCCGGCCCGGTTCCCGGCGGTGGCGACGGCGCGAACCTCTCCGACCTGCCGCGCGCCGCGATCGAGCGGATCGTGGAGCTGGCCGGCCCGGACGTCGACTCGCCCCTGCTGGCCGTGGAGATCCGCCACCTCGGCGGCGCACTCGCGGTTCCCGCACCCGGCGGCGGCGCCGTGGACTCGCTGCACGGGCGCTTCCTGCTCTACGCGGTCGGCATCACCCCGACGCCGGAGGTGGCGGCGATGGTGGAGTCGGCGACGACCGCCGTGCTCGATGCGACGAGGGAGTGGCACAGCGGGATCGACTACATCAACTTCCGGGAGTCGCAGGTCGCGCCGGAGCGGCTCTACCCGGCGGCCACGCTCACCCGGCTGCGCGCGGCCAAGAAGCAGTATGACCCGGCGGGCCGCATCCACTCCGCCCACCCCGTGCACTAGCGCCGGGCCGCTGGGCCGGCGCAGAGCGCCGCAGGTGGCACAAAGCGCCGCCCGCGCCTCTCCGCTGGTCGAGTAGGCCCGCCAGGGCCGTATCGAGACCCGGTATCCCGCACGAAACCGAGCCGGGTGCGAGGTCTCGATACGCTCGTTCCTCGCTACTCGACCAGCGGGAACGTCAGGCTCCCGTCGGCTCGAGGGAGCGCCAGCGACCGAAGCCAACCCCCGCGCCACTTCCGCGCCCTCCGCGCCAGCCCAAATGGCGCAGATCGCCGAAAGTGGCGCAACGCCCCTGTCCGCTGGTCGAGTAGGCCCGCCAGGGCCGTATCGAGACCCGGTATCCCGCGCGAAACCGAGCCGGGTGCGAGGTCTCGATACGCTCGTTCCTCGCTACTCGACCAGCGGGAACAGGACTCCCCCGTTGGCTGCTCGACCAGCGGGAACGGGAGCGCCAGCGGCCCGAGCCAACCCGCGGGCGGCGCCTAGCCGCCGAGGGCGACGTCGCGGCGGCGCACCAGCACCGCGGCGAGCGCTGAGACCGCCACCGCGAGCGCCAGCATCACCCAGGCCGCGCTCCAGTCGACCGCGCCCGCCCCGGGCACCGAGACGACGACGGGAGTGTGCGAGAACGGGGACGCGTCGCGCACGGCATCTGGCAGCCCGAGCAGCCCGCCGAACTGGCCGATGCCGATCGCCAGGATGAGCACCACCCAGCCGAGCCAGACCGTCGCGCGCGGCAGCACGGCGAAGACGAGCGCCACGACAGCGAGCAGCACCAGCACGGCGGGCAGCTGGGCGAGCCCGGCCTGCGCAGCGACCGCGGCCCGGTCACCGACCCCGGCAGAGCGCGTGAGCCCGACGATCGCACCGAGCACGGCGACCGCCAGCACCAGCACGGCCGTCAGCGCGCCGAGCACCAGGTAGCTGGCAAACCAGCGGAGCCGCGTGATGCGCGTCGCGAGCACCATCTCGGCGGTGCCGGCCGCCTCGTCCTGGCGGGCGCGCACCATGGCCTGCACCGCACCGACCGCGGCGATGATGCCGACCAGGCTGAACATCGCGGCGGTGAACAGGTCGATGAAGGAGCCGGCGGCTCCCGGCCCCGCGAACGATTTCAGCGTGTTGCCGAGTGTGCTGCCCAGGTCGTCGGCCGCGCCGTTGCCGGCCTGCACCAGATCGACCATCGTCTGGCCGAGCGCGCCGATGAGCAGCCCGAAGAGGGCGCCGGCCACCATCCAGCCGACCACGGCATTGCGCTGCAGGCGCCAGGCCAGGCCGATCGGTCCGGCCAGGCCGGCGGGGGCGTGCAGCCGGCCCGGCCGCTCGGGGATCACGCTCGAGTCCACGTCGCGGTGCGCCTGCATCCAGAGCGACACGGCAACGAGCCCAGCGCCGAGCAGCACGCCCAGGGCGAGCGGCCAGGCGCGCTGGCCGTGCTGCTCGCCGGCGGAGAAGGGCGCGACGGCCTGCCCCCAGCCGATCGGGCTGAGCCAGCTCGGCCAGGACGCCGTCATGCTCACCCCGTCGGGGTGCACGGTGCCCGTCGCGTCGCCAAGGCCGCGCAGCACGTAGGAGACGGTCACGACGGCCGCCGCGAGGCCGTTCGCGCCGCGCGAGGTGCGCATGAGCTGGGCGCAGAACAGGCCGACGCCGAGGAAGGCGATGCCGGTCACGGCGAGCGCGGCACCGGCCAGCCAGCTGCCGGCGGCATCTGCCCCGCCGGCCAGGTAGCCCGCGGCGGAGACCAGGCCGATCACGAGGCTGAGCACGATGCCCTCGATCACGGTCGCGACGATCGGCGTGCTGCGGCCGGCCGGCGTCGCCCCGACCAGCTCGGCCCGGCCGGACTCCTCCTCGGCCCGGCTGTGCCGCACAGCGAGGAAGGTCTGCATCAGGCCGATCAGCACGCCGAGGAAGGCGAACAAGAGGAAGAACTGGAAGGCGTCGGCGGCGGGGCCCTGCGGGGTGCCGCGCAGCATCAGCACGGCGGGAGTCGACTGGATCAGCTTCAGCACCTCAACCCGCTGCGCCTCCGTGCCGTAGGTGCCGACGACGGCCGCGTTGCCGACGTAGGCGAGCAGCGCGAAGCCGGCCACCCAGGCGAGCAGCTGCACCCGGTCGCGGCGGAAGCGCTGCGCCACGAGCGGCAGCAGCGTGTGCGGCGGCCTGCGGCCTGCGGATGCCGGGGCGAGGGCGCCGGCCGATCCGACGCGCCCCGCCGACGCGTGCGTGGCGGTCATCGTCGCGCCTCCTCGGTCTCCCCCTCGGCATCCGCCCGGGCATCCGGCCCATAGTGCCGGAGGAAGAGCTCCTCCAGCGACGGCGGGTTCACGGTGACGCCGGCCACGCGCAGCTCGGCGAGCGCACCGAGCACCCGCGGCATGTCGTCGCTGTCGGCGGTGAAGCGCACCCGCCCGCCATCGCGCACGAGTCCGTGCGCCGCGGGAATGCGGGCTAGCTGCTCCGGCGTGACCTCACCCGCCTCCCCCACCGCGGCGAAGGCGATCTCGGTGCGGGTCAGGTGCCGCAGCTCGGCCAGCGTGCCGCTCTCCACGGTGCGGCCGGCGCGGATGATGCTCACCCGGTCGCAGAGATGCTCCACCTCGCTCAAGATGTGGCTGCTGAGCAGCACGCTCGCCCCGTCGCCCAGCTGCAGGGCGATCTGCTCACGGAACACCGCCTCCATCAGCGGGTCCAGCCCCGAGGTGGGCTCGTCGAAGATGTACAGCTCGGCCGGGGTGGCGAGCGCCGCGATCAGCGCGACCTTCTGCCGGTTGCCCTTGGAGTAGGTGCGGGCCTTCTTCGACGGGTCGAACTGGAAGGCCGCGACGAGTGCCTCCCGCCTAGCGGCATATGCGTGCTTGTCTGCATCGCCGCCGCGCAGCCGGGTCAGCAGGTCGATGGCCTCGCCGCCGGAGAGGTTCGGCCACAGGCTCACGTCGCCCGGCACGTAGGCGATGCGCGCGTGCAGCGCGGCCGCATCCGCCCAGGGGTCCTGCCCGAAGACGGATGCCGAGCCGCCGGATGCCCGCATCAACCCGAGCAACACCCGGATCGTCGTGGACTTGCCGGCGCCGTTCGGCCCGAGGAAGCCATGCACCTCGCCGCGGGCGACGCTGAGGTCGAGGCCGTCGAGCGCCGCCACCCGTCCGAAATGCTTCTGCAGACCCCGCGTCTCAATCACAGGGATCCCACCGACCGGGGTGTCCGTCACCGTGCTCATATTCGTGACGCTACGCCGCTCGGCGGCCACTGGGGAGCATTCTGACGAATTCCTTACGACCATCGCGCGCTCTAGGCTCGGAGCATCACTCTCTTCCGCCGCCGCCCCATCGATCGCGAGATCCTGCGCCTCGCCGTGCCCGCGCTCGGCGCGCTCATCGCCGAGCCGCTGTTCTTGCTCGCCGACTCCGCGATGATCGGCCACCTCGGCGCCGTGCCGCTGGCCGGCCTGGGCATCGCCAGCGCCGTGCTGCAGACGATCATCGGGCTCATGGTGTTCCTCGCCTACAGCACCACCCCGGCGGTCGCCCGCCGGCTCGGCGCCGGCGACGAGCGGGGCGCCGTGGCATCCGGCATCGACGGCCTCTGGCTCGCCAGCGGCCTCGGAATCGTGCTGGCGATCGCCGGCTGGTTCGCCACACCCTGGCTGGCCGGGCTGTTCGGCGCCGAGCAGGCCGTCACCGAGCAGGCCGTGATCTACCTCGGCATCTCGATGTTCGGGTTGCCGGCCATGCTGGTGGTCTTCGCGGCGACGGGCCTGCTGCGCGGCCTGCAGGACACCCGCACCCCGCTCTACGTCGCCGGCCTCGGCTTCGCCGCCAACATCGTGCTGAACTTCCTCTTCATCTACGGGCTCGGGCTCGGCATCGCCGGCTCGGCGTTCGGCACCGTCGTGGCGCAGTGGGGCATGGCCGCGGTCTACCTCGTGGTCTCCGCCCGGCACGCCCGGCGCGTGGGGGCCGGGCTCCTCCCGCACCACGCCGGCGTGCTCGGCGGCGCGGCCTCCGGCGGCTGGCTGTTCCTGCGCACGGTGAGCCTGCGCGCGGCGATGCTGCTCGCGGTGTTCACCGCGACGGGCCTCGGCTCCGACGAGCTGGCCGCCTTCCAGATCGCGATGACCCTGTTCGCCACGCTCGCCTTCGCGCTGGACGCCCTCGCCATCGCCGCCCAGGCGCTCGTCGGCAAGGGCCTCGGCGCCGGCGACACCGCCAGCGTGCGCGCCGTGCTCGCCCGCTGCCTGCAGTGGGGCATCGGCGGCGGCGCCGTGCTGGGCCTGCTCGTGATCGCGGCGAGCGGCGTGCTCGGCCTGGTGTTCACCAGCGATCCGAATGTTGCCGGGCTGCTGCCGCCGGCCCTCATCGTGCTCGGGCTCTCCGTGCCCCTTGGCGGGCTCGTCTTCGTGCTGGACGGCGTGCTGATCGGCGCCGGCGACGCGCGCTACCTGGCGCTCACCGGCATCCTGAACTTCGCGGTCTTCGTGCCGCTCGCCCTGCTCGTGCAGCAGCTGGCGAGCCCGGATGCCGCGGGCCTGGCCTGGCTGATGGCGGCGTTCTCGTTCGGCTACCTCGGCGCCCGCGCGATCACGCTGGGCCTGCGCGCTGCGGGATCGCGCTGGATGGTCGTCGGCGGGGCGCGGGCCTAGGCCGGCCGCCGACGACCACCCGGGTCGCGACTACAGGCTGATGAGCCCGCCGGTGGTGCTGCGCGCGCGCTCGAAGCGGGCGGCGACGTTCTGCCAGTCGACGATGTTCCAGAAGGCGCTCACGTAGCTCGCGCGCACGTTCTGGTAGTCGAGGTAGTAGGCGTGCTCCCAGACGTCGAGCATGAGCAGCGGCACGAGGCCCGCGGGGAGGTTGCCCTGCTGGTCGTAGAGCTGCACGATGATCGGCTGCTGGCCGAGGGTGTCCCAGGCGAGGATCGCCCAGCCGGAGCCCTGCACGCCGAGCGCCGTGGCCGTGAAGTGCGCCTGGAACTTCTCGAAGGAGCCGAAGGCGTCGTCGATGGCCGCGGCGAGCTCGCCGACCGGCTTGTCGCCGCCGTCCGCGGACATGTTGGTCCAGAAGATGGAGTGGTTGACGTGCCCGCCGAGGTTGAAGGCGAGGTCCTTCTGCAGCTTGTTGACGTTGGTCAGGTCACCCGAGTCGCGGGCCTCGGCCAGCTGGGCGATGGCCGTGTTGGCGCCGGTGACGTAGGCCTGGTGGTGCTTGCTGTGGTGCAGCTCCATGATGCGCCCGCTGATGGCCGGCTCCAGCGCCGCGTAGTCGTAGCCCAGCTCGGGGAGTGTGTAGAGAGACATCGTTTCCTTTCAATCGGGCGCGCAGGTGCGCCCGGCCTGGTGATGACGGGAGGGGTGAAGTCGGGGGGCTCTCAGCCCAGGATGCTGTGCTCTTGCAGCCCGTGGAAGTTGCGGTCGTGGTAGACCAGCGGGTTGCCCTCGATGCCCTCGTCGATCTCGAGTACCTCGGCGACAACGAGCGTGGAGGCGCCGACCGCGACCGTGTTCACGATGGCGCAGCGCATCATCACCGCGGCATCCGGCAGCAGCGGCTCGCCGGTCCCGCGGGTGGTCCAGCCCTGCTCCTCAACGAAGCGCGGGGCGCCGCTGACGGCGAAGGAGCGGGCAATCTCGACGTTCTCCGAGCGCAGCAGGTGCACGACGCAGGTGGGCGCGGCCAGAATGCTCCCGGCCGATCCGGCCGTCGTCGTGACCGAGAACACCAGCACGGGCGGTGCGGCCGAGACGGATGCGACGCTCGAGGCGGTCAGGCCGACCGGGCCGTCCGGGCCCTCAGCGGTGATCACGGCGACCCCGGCGGGGTGCCGGCGGAACGCCGCTTTGAACTGATCGACCATTGTTGCGGCGGCATCCTGGGCCATTGTGCTCCTGTTCACGCGCGGCAGCGAAGATTGTGCACCGCACATCCGTAACGCTAACATCTCAAGTGCACTTGAGATCAAGGAGAACGTAACAATGGCGGTTGACCCCGCAACATCCGACCTGCTGCCGATCGGCCAGATCGCCCGGCGAGCCGGAGTTCCGGTGTCGACGGTGCGCTACTACGAGTCGATCGGGCTGCTCCCCTCTGTGCGTTCGGCCGGCAACACCCGCCAGTTTCCGCGGCACGTGCTGCGCCGCATCGCCTTCATCCAGATCTCGGTGCGCTACGGCGTCAGTCTGAGCGAGGTCGCCGAGATCCTGGCAACGCTGCCGGAGGAGCACCCGCCGACCCGCGCGGACTGGAAGCGCATCTCCGCCCGCTGGTCGGAGCACCTGGCCCGCCAGCAGGCCATCCTGGCGCGCATGCAGGAGGAGCTGACCGGCTGCATCGGCTGCGGCTGCCTGTCGCAGACGCGGTGCGCCGTCGTGAACTCGCGCGACCGGCTCGGCGACGACGGCCCGGGGCCGCGCCGGGTGCTGGATGCCGGCCTCGGGGCGTGAGCGCTCGGCCCGCTGAGCGCGCCCCATCGTTTGACCTCAAGCGCACTTGAGCTCGTACGGTGAAGGCATGACCTACGTGATCGCACTGCCGTGCGTCGACCTCAAAGACAAGGCGTGCATCGACGAGTGCCCCGTTGACTGCATCTACGAGGGAGCCCGCTCGCTCTACATCCACCCCGACGAGTGCGTGGACTGCGGGGCCTGCGAACCGGTCTGCCCGGTCGAGGCCATCTACTACGAGGACGACCTGCCCACCCAGTGGCAGGACTACTACACGGCGAACGTCGAGTTCTTCTCCGAGATCGGTTCGCCGGGCGGTGCCGCCCGGAGCGGCGCCCTGTCGTTCGACCACCCGATCATCGCCGCGCTGCCCGCCCAGCAGCACTCCGCGTAGCGCGCGCCCGCTGGCCCCTCTCGTTGGCTCGAGGGAGCGCCCCTCCCGTTGGTCAGAGGGAGCGCCCCTCCCTTGAGACAGAGGGAGCCCCCCCTCCCGGTTGGCTCGAGGGAGCGCCAGCGACCGAAGCTAAGGCTGCCGCTCACCGTTGGTCGAGTAGGCCCGCTAGGGCCGTATCGAGACCCGGTTCCCAGCGAGGACCGTTTCTCGCGCGAGGTCTCGATACGCTCGTTCCTCACTACTCGACCAGCGGGATGGGCTCCCCGGCTTCGGTCGCTCGTTCCTCGCTCCCTCCAGCCGACGTGGAAGAGGAGCGGGACGCGCTCCTCCCCGCTGGCTCGAGGGAGCGCCAGCGACCGAAGCCAAGGCTGCCGCTCCCCGTTGGTCGAGTAGGCCCGCCAGGGCCGTATCGAGACCCGGTTCCCAGCTGGGACTGTTTCTCGTGCGAGGTCTCGATACGCTCGTTCCTCGCTACTCGACCAGCGGGATGGGCTCCCCGGCTTCGGTCGCTCGTTCCTCGCTCCCTCCAGCCGACGTGGAAGGGGAGCGGGGCGCGCTCATCCCCGTTGCCTCGAGGGAGCGCCAGCGACCGAAGCCAAGGCTGCCGCTCACCGTTGGTCGAGTAGGCCCGCCAGGGCCGTATCGAGACCCGGTGCCCAGCGGGGACCGTTTCTCGCGCGAGGTCTCGATACGCTCGTTCCTCGCTACTCGACCAGCGGGATGGGCTCCCCGACCACGCCGACCCCCCCGGCTTCGGGCGCTGCGCTGCTCCTCCGTCGCGGCGCGGCACCCTCGAGCCGACGCGAGAGCACCCGTTGGCTC
>NZ_MPZN01000072.1 GCF_002936985.1 Microterricola pindariensis
TGTGGTTCTGCGCTCGGGCATCTGGCCCCCGGCGCCGTCGACTGGGCCAGCCTGCTCAAGCACGCGCCGATGCGTGATCGGCATGCCGGTGGGCGCCGGCGCTGCCGGCGGCTGCGGCGGCTCGGCCGTGGGCGGGACCGGCGGCTGCCAGGTCCAGCCCTCCGGCGCGAGCTCGCCGTACCGAGGACGAGGCCGCTCATCCGCCTTCGAAGGTTCAGGCTTCGAGGGATCGGGGGTGGAAGCGGCCTCGTTCTCAGTCATGATGCGGGTACTAGCTGTTCGAGTGGCCGAAGGAGCCGAGCTGCTTGGTCGACTCGAGCACGCGAGCGGCCATGGCCGACTCGGCGACCTTGCCCCAGGCGCGCGGGTCGTAGAGCTTCTTGTTGCCCACCTCGCCGTCGACCTTGAGCACGCCGTCGTAGTTCTTCAGCATGTAGTCGGCGATGGCGCGGGTGTAGGCGTACTGGGTGTCGGTGTCGATGTTCATCTTGATGACACCGTTGGCGACGGCCTCGGCGATCTCGGCGTCGGTCGAGCCGGATCCGCCGTGGAAGACGAGGTCGAGCGGCTTCGGGCCGGTGCCGTACTTGGCCTGGATGCCGTCCTGAATCTCCTTGAGCAGGGCCGGGCGCAGCTTGACGTTGCCCGGCTTGTAGACGCCGTGCACGTTGCCGAAGGTGAGGGCAGACATGTAGCGGCCGTTCTCGCCGAGGCCGAGGGCCTCGACCGTGGCGATCGCGTCGTCAAGGGTCGTGTACAGGCTGTCGTTGATGTCGTGGCTGACACCGTCCTCTTCGCCGCCGACGACGCCGATCTCGACCTCGAGGATGGCGTTGATGGCCTTGAGGCGGGGGAGGATCTCCTTGGCGATCTCGAGGTTCTCGGTCAGCGGCACGGCCGAGCCGTCCCACATGTGCGACTGGAAGATCGGGTTGCGGCCCGCCTTGACCTCCTCCTCGGATGCGGCGATCAGCGGCATCACGAAGTCGTCGAGGGCGTTCTTCGGGCAGTGGTCGGTGTGCAGCGCAACGGTGATGGGGTAGTTGTCGGCGACGGCGTGCACGAACTTGGCCATGGCCAGTGCACCGGCGGCGCGGTTCTTCACGGTGTGGCCGGCGAAGTAGTCGGCGCCGCCCGTGGTGACCTGGATGATTCCGTCAGAGCCGGCCTCGGTGAGCCCCTGCAGGACAGCGTTGATCGTCTGCGAGGAGGAGACGTTGAAGGCGGGGTAGGCGAAACCCTTGTCCTTCGCCTTGTCCAGCATTGCGGCGTACTGATCGGGCGTTGCGATGGGCATGGAAGCTCCTTGGCGTTGGTCTGAGAGTGTGAGCAAAGTCTAGCCAGCCCCGGCCTCGCCCACATCCGCGCCCGCGGCACCGGACACAGATGCCTGTGAAGGACCGGCTTGAACTTGTCTGTTCTGTTAAAGTTCACGATTCTTTCCGATTTGCCGCGTGGATTCTTGCGCCACAGCGAGCGACGGTGAAATAGCCTGAGACTGGCGGCTCGCCAACTCGCTGGCGGGCATTCGGGCGCACATGCACCCGAAGCCTTTCACCATCGCGTCCGGGAGGACCCACCATGACGAGCACCGAAACCGCCAGCATCTACCTGCACCCCGACCGCAACTTCGCGATGGAGCTCGTTCGGGCCACGGAGGCGGCGGCGATCCGTGCCGTACCGTGGATCGGCCGCGGGGACAAGCTCGCCGCCGACGGCGCAGCCGTCGACGCGATGCGGGCCTTCCTCGGAACCGTCAACTTCGACGGGCTCGTCGTGATCGGCGAGGGTGAGAAGGATGCCGCGCCGATGCTCTTCAACGGTGAGCGCGTCGGCAACGGCCGCGGCCCCGCCTGCGACATCGCGGTCGACCCGATCGACGGCACCAGCCTGACCGCCGTCGGACGCCAGAACGCGATCTCGGTGATCGCCGTCTCCGACCGGGGCACCATGCTCGACGCCTCCAGCGTGTTCTACATGGACAAGATCGTCACCGGACCGGAGGGTCACGGCGTCATCGACATCAGCCGGCCGATTGGTGAGAACATCCACGCCCTGGCCAAGGCCAAGGACATGGAGGTCGGCGACATGCGCATCGCCGTGCTGGATCGCCCCCGGCACGAGCAGCTCATTGCCGACATCCGCGCGGCCGGCGCCGGAACCCGCCTGATGAGCGACGGCGACGTCGCCGGCGGCATCAACGCTGCCCGCTACGACTCCCGCATCGACATGTGTGTCGGCATCGGCGGCAGCCCGGAGGGCATCACCACCGCCTGCGCCATCAAGGCCCTCGGCGGCTTCATGCAGACCCGCATGGCGCCCAAGGACGACGCAGAGCGCGCCCGCGGCGAGGCCGCCGGCCTCGACTGCGACCGGGTGTACGACGCGGACGACCTGGTCAAGGGCGGCAACACCTTCTTCGTCGCCACGGGCGTGACCGACGGCGGGCTGCTCGCCGGGCCGCGCAAGGTCGGCCGCACCCACATCCGCACCGAGAGCATCATCCTCCGCGGCAAGTCGGGCACGATCCGCCGCATCACGGCGGACCACCTCGTCTCCAAGTGGCTGAAGTAGCGCGCCGCTAGCCCCGCCGAGGCCGGGGAGCTCGGAACCACCCGTTGGTCGAGTCGGAACCGCCCGTTGGTCGAGTAGCGAGGAACGAGCGTATCGAGACCGGCTTGCGAGGTCTCGATACGGCGCTGGCGCGCCTACTCGACCAACGAGAGGCGCTCAGTCGGCGGGGGAGTACTCCGGCAGGCTGTGGCGGGCGTTCGACTGCTCCGGCTCGGTGTGGGGCCGTTCCAGCTCGAGCCCGTCGGCCTCCGGGAGGTCCAGCTCAAGGTCGGCCTCGGGGAGCTCCAGCTCGACGGCGGTGAGCTTGCGCGGCACCTCGTGGATCGGAGCCGGCGCGATCAGCAGGTCGATCTTCGTCTCGTCGATGCCGGGGAACTGCCGCGCGGTCACGAGCACGCGGGTCTCGAGCGAGTTCGCGAACTTGTTGTAGCTGTCCACGGTGCGCTCGATCGCCTTGCGCAGCCCGTCGGCGTGCGTGCTGAGCGTGCCGAGTCGGGCGTACAGCGCCTTGCCCAGCTCGAACAGCTTCTTGGCGTCATCCGTCAGCGCCTGCTCCTGCCAGGTGTAGGCGACGGTCTTCAGCACCGCCCAGAGGTTCACGGGCGAGGCGAGGGCGACCCGCTTACTGAAGGAGTACTCCAGGATCGCCGGGTCGGCCTCCAGAGCGGAGGAGAGAAGCGATTCGCTGGGGATGAACGCGACCACGAACTCGGGGCTGGCGTCGAGCCCCTCCCAATACGTCTTCTTGGCGAGGGCATCGATGTGCCCGCGCACCGCCTTGACGTGCCGGTCGACGAGCGCCTTGCGGCGCGCCCCCTCCTCGCCGGTCGCGGTGACCGCGATCTGGCTGGCCTCGAGGTAGTGCTCCAGCGGCACCTTCGCGTCGACGGCGATGGACTTGCCGCCGGGCAGGCGGATCACCATGTCGGGGCGGCCGATTCCGGCATCCGTCGTGATCGTCTGCTGCACGTCGAAGTCGACGTACTGGGCCAGACCCGCCGCCTCCACGACGCGGCGCAGCTGCGTCTCGCCCCACACGCCGCGCGTGCTGTTGGAGCGCAGGGCGCTGGCCAGCGACTCGGTCGCCCCGCGCAGCTGCTCGTCGGAGAGCTGGGCCTGCTTGAGCTGCTCGGCGAGCGAGCCGAACTGCTCGCTGCGCTGCTTCTCCAGCTCGGTGACGGTGGTCTGCATGGTGCTCAACGTCTCGCGCACCGGGCCGAGGGCCTGCAGCACGGCGCTCTCGCGGCGCTCCCGCTCTGCCTGCTCGATGCGGTCGGCGCGGTGCCGCTCGGCGAGCTCGCCGAACTGCAGCTTCTGCGCCTCGATCTGCGCGAGCAGGCTGTCGACGGTCGCGTCGGCCGCGGCCAGCTCCGCCTGCAGGCCGGCGTGGGCGGATGCCGCCCCGGCACGCACCTCGGAGAGCTCCAGCGCGTGCCGCGCGGCCAGCACCTCCGGCGACTGCGCCGCGTCGGTCAGGCCGCCCGCCGCGCCCCGGCGGGCGTACACCCAGGTGGCGATCACGCCGACGGCGGCCCCGAGCAGCAGGCCGAGCACGAGCATCAGAAGAGGTTCCATACTGCAAGTGAATCAGCTGCCACCGACAGGGTCGGCTGCGACAAGCGGCTGCGGCGCCGGCGCGGCCGGCAGACGGGGCGGGAGCAGGCCGGAATCGGCGTGAAGGCGGCGCTACTGCAGCGCCATCGGGCCGTGCGTGCTGGCTCGCTCGGCGGTGGCGACGGGCCCGATCACGCCGATCTTCACCCGCGTGATGTGCGCCAGGCGCTCGAGGTCTTCCGCCTCGTGCCGGCCGGCGGCGTGCACGATGATGGCGGCGCACGCCTCCGCGTCGGCGAGGGCATCGTGGTGCCGGAAGTCCTCGAAGCCGGCCGCCATCGCCGCGACGGGCAGGCGGTAGGAGTCGAGGTGGTAGGTGCGCCGGGCCACCTGCAGGCTGCAGACGTAGCGGAGGTCGGGCACGACGAGCCCGCTCGCGATCGTGGCCGCCTTGATCACGCCGAGGTCGAAGCTGGCGTTGTGGGCGACCAGGTGGTCGCCGCCGACGAAGTCGAGCAGGTCGGGCAGCTGCCCGGCCCAGTTTGCGGCGCCGGCGACATCCGATGCCCGGATGCCGTGGATGCGGGTGTTCCACTCGACGAACTCGTCGTGCGGCGGCGCGGGCTTGATGAACCAGTTCGCCTCGTCGACGACGCGGCCGTCGCGCACCTTGACCAGGCCCACAGAGCAGGCGGAGGCGGCGGAGGAGTTGGCAGTTTCGAAGTCGATCGCGGTGAAATCTAGGGGCACGAAACCATGTTCTCACGCAGCGATGACAGTCGGCTTGGAGCGCGGATGCCAGCCGGGCGCATGACGCGCGCGCCCGCGCCCGCGCTCGTCGGCGGGGAGCGCTCCGCTCCCTAGGAGCGGGCCGCCGGCGCGTCGATGGCGGCCGCCTGGGTGAGGTAGTCCCGGATGGCGTCGAGGGGCACGGGCTCCTCTGGCCAGAGCTTGACGTGCCGGGTGTTGTACCCGGTGCCCTCGAGGAGCCCGTGCTCGTCGGTGAAGGCGGCGCCGCGCTCGAAGCCGAGAGTCAGGTACTGGGCGCTGGGGCTGACGCTCGCGAGGATGCGGGTGCCCTGCCACGCGGGCGAACCCGTGCTGATCACCTCGTGTGCGCTCGGAACGGTCTCCTCGACGAGGCGCCGCAGCGACTCGAAGATCTCGCGGTATTCGGGCGTGAGTCTGGCCTCGGCGAAGACGTCGAAGTCTTTGTTGCGCATGGACTGCCTCTTCCGTGGCCGGGGTGTCGCGGGCGGTGCGAGGCTACTGCGCGGTCGCGGCGCCGTCAATGCTTTGCCGCGGCATCCGCCGTCAAGACGACGGAGCCGCCCCCGAAAGGTAGACTGTCCCACCGTGGCTCTTACTATTGGAATCGTTGGTCTGCCCAACGTCGGCAAGTCAACCCTTTTCAACGCTCTGACGAAGAACCAGGTTCTCGCGGCGAACTACCCGTTCGCCACGATCGAGCCCAACATCGGTGTCGTCAACCTGCCCGACGCCCGGCTGGAGAAACTCGCCGAGATCTTCGGCAGCGAGCGCATCCTGCCGGCTGCGGTGTCGTTCGTCGACATCGCCGGCATCGTGCGTGGCGCCAGCGAGGGTGAGGGCCTGGGCAACAAGTTCCTCGCCAACATCCGCGAGGCCGACGCCATCGCGCAGGTCGTGCGCGGCTTCGCCGACTCGGACGTGGTGCACGTCGACGGCAAGGTCAACCCGGCCGGCGACATGGAGACCATCAACACCGAGCTGATCCTCGCCGACCTGGAGACCCTCGAGAAGGCGATCCCGCGCTTCGAGAAGGAGATCAAGGGCAAGAAGCTCGGCCCGGAGGTGCTCGTGGCCGCCAACGAGGCCCGCGACGTGCTGAACGCCGGAACCCCGCTGTCTGCGGCATCCGTCGACCTCGAGCCCATCAAGGAGCTCGGCCTGCTGACGGCCAAGCCCTTCATCTACGTCTTCAACGTCGACGAGGCCGTGCTGCAGGATGACGCCAAGCTCGCCGAGCTGGCCGCCCTCGTCGCCCCGGCGAAGGCCATCTTCCTGGACGCCAAGCTGGAATCCGAGCTGATCGACCTGGACGACGAGGATGCCGCCGAGATGCTCGCCTCGACCGGCCAGACCGAGTCCGGCCTCAACCAGCTCGCCCGCATCGGCTTCGACACCCTCGGCCTGCAGACCTACCTGACGGCTGGTCCGAAGGAGACCCGCGCGTGGACGATCCCCCAGGGCGCCAAGGCTCCGCAGGCGGCCGGCGTCATCCACACCGACTTCGAGCGTGGCTTCATCAAGGCCGAGGTCATCTCCTTCGAGGACCTCGTCGAGACCGGCTCGGTCGCCGAGGCGCGCTCCAAGGGCAAGGCCCGCATGGAGGGCAAGGAATACGTCATGCAGGACGGCGACGTCGTGGAGTTCCGCTTCAACGTCTAGCTTTCGCTAGTTTCTGGGACGGCCCCGTCTGCTTCGGCAGGCGGGGCCGTTCCTGTGTTCGCACGCTGGCTTCGCGCTCGCGGCCCCCGAAAAGTCTCGCGGCCCCCGACATATCGCGGGCCGCGAAGCATTTCACGGGCCGCGACGGTGGGGCGGGGCCCGACGAACGGCGCGCAGCCGAACGGGTGGGCGTGGCGCGGCAGAACGGCCCGTCCGGGAGGGCGGATGCCGATGTCGGCCGCGGTGTCGGTGGCTCGTGGCACGGTTCCCTCATGGAACGCACAGAGATCACGGAACGGGCCGAGCGGATCCTTCACGATGCCGCCTCGACCCTCATGACACCCACAGCCGGCGAATGTCTCGTCTGCTTCGTGGCTCGCCAGATCGACGAGTTCGGGTGCGACGGCACCCACCGGTTTGTATCGCAGTATCGTGACAGCGTTGCGCCGCGCGCCACGGCGCTGATCGCGCGACTCTCCGCGATGGGCGCGTGCTGCTGTGATTGTGAGATGTTCATGAACAGCTATGAGCCCGCCGCGCGACTGTGGACGCCGGTGCAAGAATCGGACGACTCGGAAGAGTGGGGTGAACGGGTGGACACCAAACCACCCGACAGGATGCCCCCATGCGGCACGACACGACGGGGCTCGACCAAGCCATGCACGAACTGGGAACGCATTTTCCGCCCGCGGTGGCGGTAGTTCGGTTTCAGGATGCGGTGGAGTTCCTCGTCAACGCCCAGCAACACACGCTGACGCCCCGAGCCCGGTCCCCGCGACGAGTGCGGAGACTCCTGTCGGCCGCCCGTGGCACCCGACGTGGTCCATGACCCCGGCGGATGCATCCGGTAGCGTCTGCTCATGGCCATTTTCGATCATCTCGGCATCACCGTCGACGACGTGCCGCGGGCAGTCACGCAGTTCGACCCCGTCCTGACGGCGCTCGGATTCGCCCGGTACGACGCGAATGGGTCGGTCTCGTGGAGCCTGGACGGCGAGCCGGAGCTCATCCTGCTGCCGGCTCGCGACGCGGGCACCGGACCGCACCGCCACGGGCGAGTCGGGTGGCAGCACATGGCGTTCGCCGTCGACTCCCGCGAAGAGGTCGACCGCCTGCATCAGATCGCGACGGACACCGGGTGGACGGTCGTGCGCGACCCGAAGGAGTACCCCCGGTTCACGGAGCGGTACTACGCCTCATTCGTCGAGGATGACAACGGCATCCGGATCGAATTCATGCACAACCCGCCGCGCCCGCACGAGGCCGGCTGACGGGGCGCGGGGGAGCCCCGCTTTAAGGCCAAGAACTCGCGAGGCCTCGGCGGCTTGTCCGGCGGATGCCCCGACCTTCTCCATCACCCGCACGAACGACAGCACCTGGCACATCGCGGTGGACATGGCGGCCCCGGAGACGCCCACGATTCGCGCGCTGTCCTCAGCTGGCGCCGTGCTTGTTGAGCAGGATGTGGAACTCGACTGGCGCCGCGTGGGTGGCAGCGAGCAGTGCGGCGGGCCGAGCGAGGTCGAGCCCGTCACCCTCGAGATCCCGTCTTAAGCTGCTCGATGCGGGGTGGCGGGGCGAGGCGGCCGGGGCGGGCGGGCGGCCGCGGCATCCGCGGGATAGCCTCGAGGGGCACCGAATCGTCGACAGAGAGCACTGAAACCCATGACCCGTGTAGCCGCCATCGACTGCGGAACAAACTCGATCCGCCTCCTCATCGCCGACCTCGACGGGCACGGCGGCCTCACCGACGTGCTGCGCACCCTCGAAGTTGTGCGGCTCGGGCAGGGCGTCGACCGCACCGGCCGGTTCGCGGATGACGCGCTCGCCCGCACCCTGGACGCCACCCGCCGGTACGCCGAGCTGTGCCGCGAGCACGGCGTCGAGCGCGCCCGCTTCGTCGCGACGTCCGCCACCCGGGACGCCGCGAACCGCGACGAGTTCACCGACGCCGTGCAGCAGATCCTCGGCGTGCCCGCCGAGGTGATCCCCGGCACCGAGGAGGCCGCGCTCTCCTTCCGTGGCGCCCTCACCGCAGTGGCCGGCGCCGGGGCGGATGCCGCGGCGCGGCACCTCGTCATTGACCTCGGCGGCGGCTCGACTGAGCTGGTGCTCGGGCGGCAGGCCCCCGAGGCCGCGATCTCGATGGACATCGGCTGCGTGCGCATGACCGAGCGGCACCTCGGCGCCGGGGCGGACGGCGACGTGGCACGAGACGACGCCGCCTTCGCCGCGCTGCGCGCCGACGTGAACGCCGCGCTGGACGCGGCATCCGCCACCGTCGACGTGTCGCTCGCGACCGAGGTGGTGGGCGTGGCCGGCACGGTGACGACGATCACCGCGCACGCCCTGCGCCTCGACGCGTACCGGCCCGAGCTGATCAACGGCAGCAGGCTGCCGCTGGCCGTCGTACTCGAGGCGTGCGAATCGCTGGCCCGGATGCCGCGCGCCGAGCGTGCCGCACTGCCGTTCATGCACCCAGGGCGGGTCGACGTGATCGTGGCCGGCGCCGTGATCTGGTCGACGGTGCTGCAGCGGATCGCGGAGGCGACGACCGCCGCCGGGCACCCGCTCGAGTTCGTCACGACGAGCGAGCACGACATCCTGGACGGCGTCGCGCTCTCGCTCGGCTGAGCGCTCTCGCTCGGCTGAGGGCTCTCGCCGCACCCGTTCTCTCCCGTGGCACGTGCCGGGTGTCACGAAGCGACAACGTTTGCGGCGCTCCGCCGGCCGTCGAGGCCACACATGCCAGTGTGGGCATATGACCGTGGAGACTCCTGCGTGGCGCCGCGTGCTATTGCCGCCCGTCATCGTCGTGCTCGTCACATGGGCGCTCATGGCGCTGGCGCAGGGGATCCCGACGGTGTGTGCACTGGCCTTCACCTGCCCGGCACCCGATGTGCGCCTCGCGCCCGCCCTGATCTACGGGGCACTGCTCCTGCTGCCGCTGCTGGCACTGGCATTCGTGGCCAAACGCCCGTACCAACGTGGCTGGCTGGCTGCGCCCGCCTACATCGTGCTCGGCGTGCTCTGCCTGCTCGGGATCGGGACGGTTCTGTTCTCCGGCGGCTTCGCGGTGCCGTTCTCGCTCTAGCCCCCACTCGGGTGTAACGTGTGGCCGGTACGGCGACGAGGGGGAACCGGATCATGATCGCATCGAGTTCACGCACGCGCGGACTGGTGCTGGTTGCGGCAGCGTCCGCAATCCTGCTGCTGACGGGCTGCGCGACGGCGCAGACCGGTGCGGCCGTCCCCGGGGCGTCCATTCCGCCGAGCGCCGCGCCGGTCGCGCCATCGCCAACGCCGACTCCGACCCCGACCGCACCGGAGGAACCGGCCGCCTGGACGATCGGGTTCGACAGCGTGGGCCCGATCACGCTCGGGTCCGAGATCGCCTCCGTCGAGCGGAGCATGGACGGCTTCACGCGCGCCGTGTACGAGGGATGCGAATCAGTCGTCTCCTTCGAGAAGGCACACGTGCCCACCATCGTGATCCCCGACCGGCTGGGCACGGGGCTCGTCGAGCAGATCGTGCTGATGGGCAATGTGGACGAGCCCGGGCTCGCTGAGGGGGCGCCGCGCACCGTAGAGGGCATCGGCGTCGGGTCGAGCCTCGCCGAGCTCCGGGCCGCGTACCCGGACATCGAGTTCCAGGGAGACCCGCCTACCCCGCACTACGGGTTGTCGGACGACACGGGGCACTGGATCCTCTTCACGCTGTACGAGGACGCCGTGCAGACTGTCGTCGTGCGCGACATGCCCGTCGTCAACCGCGAGTACTGCAGCTGAGCGGGCGGCTCGACCTGCCGTGGCCCGCAGAATGCCGGATGACGGCATGCCATCCCCTACATTGATGGACATGCGTCCATTCAGGGGGATCAAGCCCATTCAGGCGTGCGCGCTCAGCGCCGGCATCGTCGTGGCATTGCTCAGCGGATGTGCGGCAGGCCCGGTGGCAGAACCGCCTCGCACCGACGGCCCGACGGCGGCTCCGACAGCTGCCCTCCCGGAGGAGACTGCGGCGCCGCGCCCGACGCCGACGGGCCCGCCGACGCAGCCCGAGCAGCCGCCGGCTCCCGCGATCGACCTCGAGAACCCGGGCACGTGGCTGATCGGTTTTGAGGGCATCGGGCCGATCGATCGCGGCGCGCAGATCATCGATGTGCGGCCGTCGATGGGCGCCTTCTCCGAACGCACGATGCCCGAATGGTGCCCTGTCGCACAATTTGACCGCGCGGGCGGCCCGACGGTGGTGGCCACCCTGGACGAGGATTTCGCCACGATCACGGGCATGTTCGTTGGTGGCGGCGCCGATCCGGCCGCCACCAACGAGAGCTCCCCACGCACGGCGGAAGGCATCGGGATCGGCTCCACTCTGGGCGAGATGCTCGCTGCCTACCCGACGATCACGAAGTCGGGGGAGTATGGCGGTGGGACTCCGACCCTCTACTACGCGCTGCAGAACCCCGCCGGGGTCTGGCTGGTCTTTGCCGTCTACGAGGAGGTCGTGGGCGCGATCTTTGTGCGCGATACTCCCAGGCCGCCGAGCGAGTACTGCGCGTAGGAATCGTGCCGACGCCGAGTCGCGCGCCCGAGGCTCGCGCGCACGAAACGCGATCTGCGGCATCCGGTGCAAGAATCGGCGCAGTCACGACATATTCCAAGCGTGACGATCGACAACGAGACAGCCGTGGCCGATGCGAGCGAGGGGGAGGCGATGACTGAGCGCACCGACGAAGACGTGCAGCGCGACGTGCAGCCCGACGCGCCTGCGCCCGCCGCGCCGCGCGACGACGGGGCCTGGTTCACCGCGGTGGTGCGCGAGCATGGGGCGGCGCTGGTGCGCTACTTCGCCCGCCGCGGCCCCCGTCAGGACGCCGAGGACCTCGCCGCCGAGGTCTTCGCGACCGCGTGGCGCCGACGCGCCGACGTGCCGACGGATGCCGTGCTGCCCTGGCTGTACCGCACGGCCGGTTTCACGCTGGCCAATCATCGCCGCAAGCTCGTCGACCTGCCGGTCGACGAGGTGCCCGAGACGGGGGCGGTGCGGGTCGGCGACGACCCCGAGCTGAGCCTGCTGTTCGACGCGGAACTCCGCGGCGCCCTCGCCAGCGTGGGGGAGCGCGACCGGCACATCCTGCTGCTGAACGCGTGGGAGGGCTTGGACGGGGTCGAGCTCGCCGAGGTGCTCGGCATCTCGCGCTCTGGGGCGGATGCCGCCCTCTCCCGCGCCCGCAAACGGCTGCGGGACGCCTGGCACGATCGCCTCTCCTTCTAGACCACCTGCAAGCTTTGGGCCCCTGGGCACATATTCCCCAGTGAACCGCACTCACGGAGGGTGAACGACATGAACGCCAACATGAACGACAACGACCACGACGACGCCGGCGCGAACGCCGCTGGCGGAGCGAACGCTGCCGGGAACGATGCGGGCAGCGCCGACACCGGGCTCGATGCGGAGGCCCGGCTGCGCGCCGCGGACCCCGCCATCGGCCTCGAGCCCAGCGCCGGCTTCGTCGACGCGGTGCTCGCCCGCACCGTCGGGGCGGCAACCGCCGGCTCGACCGCGGCCTCCGAACCCGCCCCGGTGCACGACTTGACGGCCGAGCGGGCACGCCGCCGCCCCCGCTGGCTGCCGATCGCGGCAGTCGCCGCCTCCATCGCGATCGTCGGCGGCGCCGGCTTCGGCCTCGGCGCAAGCGTCAGCAACAGCAACATGGCCGGCGGACCGCTGGGCGGCGCCGAGGGTGCAGCTCCTCCCATCTCGCTGCAGTCCGGGCCGGGCGCGGGCGGCACGGCTCCCGAGATCGCGGGTGGGCAGGGCCGCGTCTCAGGCCTGGGCCAGCAGGCCGCTTCTGGTGCTGAAAGCGACACGAAGATGGCGCCGTGGGGATTCGGCCGCAACAGCTTCAGCTCCTCCGGGCTGTCCACGCAGACCGGGAGCGCCGCCGGATACGGCTACGACGCCCGCTCGGCGTCGACCCCCGAGCGGATCGCGGTGCTCGCCGCGGCCCTGGGCGTCGACGGGACGCCAGAGCTCAAGGATGGCGCATGGCACGTGGGGCCGCAGGACGGCTCGGGGCCTGCACTCTACGCCGGCCTCGACGGCACCCTCAGCTTCAGCTACACCAACCCCGCTGTCGACCCGTGGCAGTGCGACCAGCCCGATGACGCGACGGGGATGTGCCCGGTGCCGACCAGCCTCCCCAGCGATCAGGATGCGATCGCAGCGCTGCGCGGGATCGTCACCGCTGCCGGAAGCGACCCCGCCGCGTTCGAATTCAGCTCTGAGACGTGGGAGGGCTCCTACACCCGGAGCGCCCAGGCGTACCCGCTCGTCGACGGCCAGCGCATCGGCCAGGCGTGGTACCTCGAAATGACGGATGCCGGAATCTCCAGCGTCTAC
>NZ_MPZN01000073.1 GCF_002936985.1 Microterricola pindariensis
CGGTGTGTGGCCGGGGGAGGGCCGCGAGTGTCGCCGCGGCCGCGGCCAGGGTCGCTCCGTCCCGCTGCAGGCCGGCCGCGTCCCAGAGCAGCGTCTGGATGCGCGCGCGCAGCCCGGCATCCGTCTCCGCCGCCCCGGGCTGCCCCGCCGCCCCGGGCTGCCCCGCGTCCCGCGGCCGGTCCGCGGATGCGGCGTGCGACACGCCGTGTTCGGAGGCGCCGGGTGCGGCGTGTCGCGTCTCGCATCCGCTGACTGGCAGATCGGCGGGGCGCTCGGCGGCATCCGCCGTCAGCGCCTGCACGGCCCGCTCGGCGAACACCGCCGCCTCCAGCAGCGAGTTCGAGGCGAGCCGGTTGGCGCCGTGCACGCCGGTGCAGGCGGCCTCACCGACGGCGAACAGGCCGGGCAGCGAGCTGCGGCCCCAGAGATCGGTTTCAACGCCGCCCATCCAGTAGTGCGCGGCCGGCGTCACAGCGACGGGGGAGGTGGCCCAGTCCAGGCCGTTCTGCGCGCAGGCGGCCGAGATGGTGGGGAAGCGCCGGGCGAGCAGCGCCGCGTTGGCGGCCGGGGTCGTGGCGAGCGCGGTGGCGTCCAGCAGCACGGGCCGGCCGCCCTGGGCCGCCATCTCGGTCGCGATCTCGCGGGCGACGATGTCGCGGGGCGCGAGCTCGGCGAGCGGATGCCGGCCGAGCATGAACCGCTCCCCGGCGGCGTTCAGCAGCACGGCGCCCTCGCCGCGCACCGCCTCGGAGACGAGCGGGGTGCCGGGCACGTCCAGCGCGGTCGGGTGGAACTGCACGAACTCGAGGTCGCGGAGGGCGGCGCCGGCACGCCACGCGGCGGCGACGCCGTCCCCGGTCGCGATGGCCGGGTTGGTGGTGTGCAGGAACAGCTGCCCAGCCCCGCCGGTGGCGAGCACCACGGCGTCGGCGTGCAGCGCCTCGCGGCGCCCGTCGGCCGTCTGCACCTCGGCGCCGACCACGCGGCCGGCCTCCGTCAGCAGCTCGACCAGCAGGGTGTGCTCGCGCACGGCGATCGGCCGGCGGGAGAGGGCGTCGCGCATGGCGCGCGCTATCTCGGCGCCGGTCGCGTCTCCGCCGGCGTGCAGCACCCGGGCGCGGAGGTGAGCCGCCTCGAGCCCGCGGGCCAGCCCGGACTCGTCCTGGTCGAAGTGCGCCCCGAAGCGGATCAGGTCGCGCACCCGGGCCGGGCCCTCGTCGCAGAGCACCTGGGCGGCCGCGGCGTCGCTCAGCCCGGCGCCGGCCAACAGGGTGTCCAGCAGGTGGGCGCTGGGGGAGTCGTCGGGGAAGAGGGAGGCGGCGATGCCGCCCTGGGCGTGGCCGGTGTTGCTCTCCGCCAGCGCTCCCTTGGTCACCAGGGTGACGCTGTGGCCGGCATCGGCGGCGCGCACCGCGGCGAACAGCCCGCCGAGCCCGCTGCCGACCACCAGAACGCTGGTCATCTCAGGCCGCCGTGGTGGTGGTGGTGGTGGTGGCAGCGGCAGCGGCCGCGGTCCCGCCGCCGTTGGCCGGCGGCTTGGCGGCCAGCATCCGCTCCAGGGCGAGCCGGGCGGGCTCGGCCACCTCGACGCTGACCGACACCTGGTTGACGACCTCGCCCGCCACGAGCGACTCCAGCACCCAGGCGAGGTAGCCGGGGTGGATGCGGTACATCGTCGAGCACGGGCAGACCACCGGGTCGAGGCAGAAGATGGTGTGCTCCGGGTGCTGGGCGGCGAGGCGCTGCACCAGGTTGATCTCGGTGCCGATCGCGAAGGTCGAGCCGGCCGGGGCGGCCTGGATCGCCTTCGTGATGTAGTCGGTGGAGCCGTACTCGTCGGCCGCGTCGACGACGGGCATCGGGCATTCCGGGTGCACGATGACGCGCACGCCGGGGTGGCTGGCGCGGGCCTGCTCGATCTGATCGACGGTGAAGCGCTTGTGCACGCTGCAGAAGCCGTGCCAGAGGATCACCCGGGCGGCGTCGAGCTCCTCCTCGGTGTTGCCGCCGAGGGGCTTGCGCGGGTTCCACATCGGCATCCGCTCGAGCGGCACGCCCATCGCCTTGGCCGTGTTGCGGCCGAGGTGCTGGTCGGGGAAGAACAACACCCGCTGGCCGCGCTCGAACGCCCACTCCAACACCGTCTCGGCGTTGGAGGAGGTGCAGACGATGCCGCCGCGCTCGCCGCAGAACGCCTTGAGGGCAGCCGAGGAGTTCATGTAGGTGACCGGGAGGACGGGCACGCGGCCGGTCTCGTCGGGCTCGGTGCCGTAGAGCTCCTCGAGCGCCTCCCAGCACTCGGTGACGGAGTCGATGTCGGCCATGTCGGCCATCGAGCAGCCGGCGGCGAGGTTCGGCAGGATGACGGCCTGCTCCGGGGTGGAGAGCAGGTCGGCGGTCTCGGCCATGAAGTGCACGCCGCAGAACACGATCGCCTCGGCAGCCGGCCGCGACCGGGCGGCACCGGCCAGCTGGAACGAGTCGCCGATGTAGTCGGCGTGGGCGACGACCTCGTCGCGCTGGTAGAAGTGGCCGAGCACGAGCACCCGGTCACCGAGCGTCGCCTTCGCGGCGCGCACCCGGGCGTCGAGCTCGGCGTCGCTGGCGGTCTTGTACTCGGCCGGCAGGGCGCCCTGGCGGGGCGAGCCGGTCGGGATGACGTCGCCCATCGAGGAACCGGGACCGTAGGAGACGGGGCCGGCGTCGAACTCCCACGGGCCTTTCGCGAGCTCGGGGGAACAGCTCTCGGCGCTCCCGGAGCCGCTGGAGATCAGCTGGATGACGCGGTCGACCGATGCGGTCAGAGCGGGGTTGGTGGGGGCGGGGTTCGTCGCGGTGGTGCTCATGATGCCTTCCCAGGGGTGGCGCGGCCGAGGGGGCCGAGGTCTGCGGGGTCGATGGTGGAGTCGAAGCGGTAGAGGCGGGGCGGTCGGTGCGGAGTTCCGGCCAGGTACTCGTCGGTGGCGATGACCGTCTTGGAGGCCTCGATCGTGCGGCGGAAGTTCGCCGGGTCGAGCGGCCGCTGCAGCACGGCCTCGTGCACCTCGCGCAACTGGGCGAGCGTGAACATCTCGCCGAGGAAGGCGTGTGCGATGCGGGAGTACTCCAGCTTGGTGCGCAACCGCCAGAGGGCGTAGTCGACGATCAGGTTGTGGTCGAAGGCGAGCGCCGGCAGATCGTCGGCCGGGAACCAGCGCACGTTCTCGCCCTCCGCGGCCCGCGCGGCCTCGTCGGACTGCACCAGCGCCCAGTAGACGACCGAGACAACGCGGCGGCCGGGAGAGCGGTCCAGCGCCCCGAAGGTGTAGAGCTGCTCGAGGTACTTCGGGGTCAGCCCGGTGGTCTCGTTGAGGGTGCGCGCGGCGGCCTTGCCGAGCTCCTCGTCCACGGGCAGCCAGCCGCCCGGCAGCGCCCACTGGCCCTGGAACGGCTCGCGGGTGCGCCGCACGAGCGGCAGCCAGAGCGAGGGCAGGGCGGCGCCCGCCTCGGTGTGCAGGGCGAAGATGACGGTCGAGACGGCGAGCTCCGCCGTGGCGGGCTCGTGCGCCGGTTTGGTGCGTGGGGCCGGGCTCATGCGTCATCCGCCGTTCGGGACACCTTGGAGTCAGTTTGACTCTAAGTCAGAGTCTCATCTTATGGTCGATCTGACTTGAAGGCAATTTTGTGACGCCAACCAAAGCGTGCTCCCAGAGCGAAGCCATGGACATGTACGGAAGATCGACGTACAATCCGTAGATGGGCATCACGATGAAAAGCGAAAGACTAGAGCTGCGCCTGACCCCCGAGCAGAAGAAGGAGATCGAGCAAGCTGCTGCTATTTCCGGCCGTTCGGTCACGGATTTCTCGATTCCGTTGCTTGTTGACGAGGCGGCCGAAATCATCCGTCAGGAACGGGAACTCAAGATGTCCAGTGCTGCTTGGGACGCTTTCAATCTGATCTTGGATGAGCCGGCCAAGCCGCTTGCGGGGCTCGCCGAGCTACTGCGTCGACCTTCCGTTTTCAGCGATTGAGTTCGTTCTCCCGTCCGCGGCCAATCCGCGCAGAACATGACTATTCGAGCTTCAGCTGCGGGGAACGTGCCCTCGACGACTGGGTGCGAACTCGAGCGCTCAAGAACGAGAAGACGGGCGCTTCCCGGACTTTTGTGAGCGGTGAGTTGGACACGGGTCTCGTCGCTGGCTACTACTGCCTGTCCGCCAGCTCGCTCGCTCGCGAAGACGCGACGGCGAGCCTGCGCCGCAACATGCCGGACCCCATCCCCGTGATTTTGATCGGTCGTCTCGCGGTCGACGAACGTTTTGCGGGCCTCGGGCTTGGCGCATCGCTTCTACAAGACGCGATTTTGAAGGGCGTTGAGGCGTCAAGGATTATCGGTGCTCGCGCTTTGGTAGTGCACGCCATCAGTGCGAGCGCGGAACGGTTCTATCTCAAGTTCGGTTTCACGCTCGTGCCTGACAGCGCACGAGTGATGTTTATCACCGTCGCGGACGCAGAAGCTACGATCGCCGGTCTGCTGACCTAGCCGTATTTGCTCAATGTCTGCGGACGTGCCGCGGGCCTTGCGCGCTGCATGCGAACAGTGAATCAGTCAGTCGAATCGCCTAGATAGTCGAGTATCGTCCGGTTTCAGGTCGCTCTCTCAAGCCAGGTTGTCGTTGCGTGATCAAGGGTCGTTGGTCGTCGGCTACCAGCGGGTGGCGTGAAACTGGTCCCCAGCGTTCCCATTGGTGCCTTAATAGCTGAAGGGCCGGATGCGATTCGAAGGATTTCCGGTTTGGTTCTGGTGATTGCGCCAGCCACGCGCGCAATGCCTTCACGGAGGAACCAACACTCTCAAGCCGCGAATTTGGCAACTCAACTTGCCGCATCGTCTGATCGATTGCCATCTCCACTATTCGCAGTCGTACGTCTAACAGGGTGACCGCGCTCGGCCCCCAAATTGCAGGGCTTCCGTCAAGCGCGTCAACAGAGTCGTCGACGGCAATCCAGGCTGCTGAGCGAGCGGCCACTGAGCCGGGTTCTATGCGCCTTCGAGCATCAAAGTTCGCGGGCAAGAAAGTTGACAGGGGCATCTGGTCGATGGACGAGACGGCGAATTCCCATACCGGCATCGTCGCGTCGAGCGCTTCGGCCGAAACGGTGATTACTGGCCCGAGGTCTTGCGATGTCGAAACGCTAAATGTCGAGATTTTGGGGATGAGACGGCGCGACAAAATGAGGGCCTGAAAACACGGGTTAATGTCTGTGGTCGCTAGGGATTCTAGGCGAATTGAAGCATCACGGGCATTGAGTTGAGCATCGATGACGTGAAGTCGATTTGTGCCAAAGAATGCCTGGGCTCGGCGCCATGATGCCATCCGTCCGGCTTCGCTCGGGTCGGGGAGAATCAAGACTTCGTTCTGAATGTCGAGCGACCGAACGGCGGCGAATCCTGCCTCGCAGCCTCGCGCGAATGAATCGGCGATCGCAACGGCAGCGGAGACCTTTTCAAGTGAAATGCGGCCAAGTTCAGTCACGAACTCTTCCGCGAACCCGTCCCACATCCACGTTTCATGGGCTTCTCCGTTCCGCAAATCGGAAAACACAACTTCGTCGGCAATGGCGCCGAGTAGCCCTCCTACTGAGGCCAATCGTTGGCGCAGCTCAAAGAGGGTCGGCGGAGACGTCCATTCGCCATCGATCAAGCAGAAAACCGCCCAGCTGTGTTGCCGGAATGGACCCTCCAGAATGCGTTTGTAAGCTTCTGCGAGCGCCGCAGCACGTGTTTCGGCGCTTTCGCCGGCCGAAGTGGCAATTGCAAGAGCACGCCGCGCTGAATCGCGTGAGCGGCGCAATGCGGGCTCCTTTGATTCAAGCTCTGTCGCGATGCGGGCATAAAGGTGAGAATCGGACTGAAGACAATGATCCACAGAGCTCCTCATCGAGATGTAGGCAAGCACTGGATCTTCGCTGCCGATAACCCAGCCAACAATGCTCACTCCGACGAGCGGGTCCGTCACGAAGGGGACACCAAGTGACTGAAGATGAGGCACGACCAGATCTAGGAGTTCGGTGTTCCTGTAGGCGTAGTGCTGCAGTACCCACTCCGGGCGGAATTCCCCTCGCTCGTCGACAGGGTCGGATGGCACGTTGAAAGCGGTGCGCCAGAGGTCGCTGATTCCATCGCCCGCGTTTATGGAATCCCAGTACTCGGCGGCAGCCCGAACGGAATCTGATGGCCCGACGTACCGATTGCCAGAGTCCACAGCTGCTGCAGCATCTATGCAGATTCGATTGATCAAGTCCAAAAGGCTGTTGGCCTTTCCGACGTCGAAAGGTTGAAAGGGCTGAAGCGCAAGCAGGCGGGCCGCGACGCGAAGTCGAGTATCGAGGAGCTGGCGGGTCCAAGAACGAACCTGTTTGAAGGAGGAAACCTCTGGCCCAATCAGCAGATGCTCCAGCGACCGCAGAGAGCTAGTCAACGTCATAACGTGATGCCCCCAAGCAGTAGATCCAACGGGCACAGACCCCGCGACCCGAGAAACGTGATCGAGAAGTGGCGCACCCCGCAACGGCTCGGAAAGGCGGTGCCTTGCAGGAGGTGGGAGAGTCACGCGTCGAGCGTATCGGTTGAATCGATCTGGTGATCCTCAGAAGGCATCTCTCCACGGCGAACTAGTGTTTGCGAGATCTTCACTGGTGTTGCAGCTGGCCGTACGCGTGGCGCGGTATGCTGGCAGCGCGCTGTGCTCACGCAGCATCCGCGCACGCAACTGCAATTGAATATCGGGCCACATGGTCGACGCGGGAGAGCCGGGCGCAGCGATGCGTATCGGCACCGAAGGAGCAATCCTCCCCGACAATCTCTCAGGTATAAGTACCGCGTCGAGCTGGCCGCTCTGGAAAGAGGATTTCGCGAAGCGAGATCCCGCCCAAGGTGAAAGCCGCACGCATCCGTCGATCTCGACCTGCGCCGCGGTGAAACTCTCAGGCCGGATGACAGAGGGGGAGTTCCGAGACGGTCAAGCGACCGTCCAGAATCTCGCCCGGCGCCTGCCGGTTCGACGTGAGGAACTCCTGGTCAATGACTGACGCCACCACCGATACCACCGGCACCGCACGCTTCTCGCCGCTGCACGACCTCCACGTGTCCGCCGGCGCCAGCTTCACCGACTTCGGCGGCTGGCAGATGCCGGTGCGCTATTCGAGCGACCTCGCCGAGCACCACGCCGTGCGCACAGCCGCCGGCCTCTTCGATATCTCGCACATGGCCGAGATCCTCGTCGAGGGCCCGGGCGCCCCGGCGTTCCTCGACTACGCACTCGCCGGCAAGATCTCCGCCGTCAAGCTCGGCCAGGCCAAGTACAGCCTGCTGCTGAACGAGGCCGGCGGCATCATCGACGACCTCGTCGTCTACCGGCTGGCTGAGGAGCGCTTCCTCGTCGTGGCTAACGCCGGCAACCGCTTCGCCGTCGTGCCTGCCCTCGCCGAGCGCGCGGCCGACTTCGACGTGACCGTCGCCGACCAGAGCGACGACCTCGCCCTCATCGCCGTGCAGGGGCCGGCCTCCCGCGCCATCCTCGAGGCGACGCCCGGCATCACCGACCCCGCCATCCCGCTCGACGAGCTCAAGTACTACTGGTCGACGGATGCCTCCTTCGACGGCGCCCCGCTGCTCATCGCCCGCACCGGCTACACCGGCGAGGACGGCTTCGAGCTGTACATCCAGACCGAGAAGGCCGCCGACCTCTGGACGGCGCTGACCGCGGCCGGCGCCGAGCACGGCCTCGTGCCCTGCGGTCTCGCCAGCCGCGACACGCTGCGCCTGGAGGCCGGCATGCCGCTCTACGGCCACGAGCTCGGCACCGAGATCCTCCCGGCGCAGGCCGGCCTCGGCCGCGTCGTCGCCCTCGCCAAGGAGGGCGACTTCGTCGGCCGCGCCGCCAGCGAGCGGGGCCCGGCCGACGGCGCCCGCGTGCTCGTCGGCATCGCCGCAGAGGGCCGCCGGGCCGGCCGCGCCGACTACGAGCTCTTCGCCAGCGACAAGACCGGGGCGGATGCCGGCGCTCCCGCCATCGGCGTGATCACCAGCGGGGCGCTCTCGCCGACCCTCGGCCACCCCATCGCGATGGCCTTCGTCGACCCCGGCCACGCCGAGATCGGCAGTGCACTGTTCATCGACGTGCGCGGCACCCGCGTGCCGGCATCCGTCGTCGCCCTGCCGTTCTACAAGCGCGCCCAGTAGACCCCAGCACCACCCGCAACACGCCCCAACAAACCACCACACCCAAGGAGCCACCATGGCCGAGCCGACCACCCTCCAGTACACCGCCGACCACGAGTGGCTGCTCGTCGACGGCAACACCGCCGTCGTCGGCATCACCGCCTACGCCGCCGAGCAGCTGGGCGACGTCGTCTTCGTCGACCTGCCCGACTCCGGCGACGAGATCACCGCGGGCGCCGTCGTCGGCGAGATCGAGTCGACCAAGTCGGTCGGCGAGCTGATCACCCCCGTCGACGGCACCGTCACCGAGGTCAACCAGGCCCTGGTCGACGCACCCGAGCTGATCAACTCCGACCCCTTCGGCGAGGGCTGGCTCATCAAGATCAGCTTCACCGAGCTGCCCGCGCTGCTCAGCTTCGACGAGTACAGCGCGCTCATCGCCGAATAGGCGCCGAACACCCGCTTCTGACGACCAACCAGAGAATCTCGAGAGCAATGAACCCCACCTCATCTGCATTCAATACCGATGCATTCGGACGCCGCCACATCGGCGTCGGCCCGAGCGAGCAGCAGCAGATGCTGCAGACGCTCGGCTACGACAGCCTGGAGGGCCTGGTCGGCGCCGCCGTGCCCGAGTCGATCCGCGTCGGCGAGATTCTCAACTCCGCGATCCCGGAGGCCGCCACCGAGCGCGAGGCGCTGGCCGAGCTGCGCGCCATCGCCGACCAGAACACGGTGCGCACCTCGATGATCGGCCTTGGCTACTACGGCACCATCACGCCGTCGGTGATCAAGCGCAACGTGCTCGAGAACCCGAGCTGGTACACGGCGTACACCCCGTACCAGCCCGAGATCTCGCAGGGCCGGCTCGAGGCGCTGATCAACTTCCAGACGATGGTCACCGACCTGACCGGCCTGCACACGGCCAACGCGTCCATGCTCGACGAGGGCACCGCGGTGGTCGAGGGCATGCTGTTGGCCCGCCGCGCCTCCAAGCTGAAGACGAACCGCTTCGTGGTGGATGCCGACACGTTCCCGCAGACGCTGGCGCTGCTGGAGTCGCGCGCCGAGGCCGTCGGGATCGAGCTGGTCGTCACCGCGCTGAACGCCGACACCGACGTGGCCGCCCTCGGCGAGCACTTCGGCGCGTTCGTGCAGTACCCGGGCGCCTCCGGCCGGGTCTGGAACCCGTCCGCCGTGATCGCCGCAACCAAGGAGCAGGGCGGCCTCGTCGTCGTCGCCGCCGACCTGTTGGCGCTCGCGCTGCTCACCTCGCCGGGCGAGCTCGGCGCCGACGTCGCCGTCGGCACCAGCCAGCGCTTCGGCGTGCCGATGGGCTTCGGCGGCCCGCACGCCGGCTACATGGCCGTGCGCTCCGGCCTGGAGCGCCAGCTTCCCGGCCGCCTCGTCGGCGTGTCCAAGGACGCCGTCGGTAACCCCGCCTACCGGCTCACCCTGCAGGTGCGCGAGCAGCACATCCGCCGCGAGAAGGCCACGTCCAACATCTGCACCGCGCAGGTGCTGCTGGCCGTCATGGCGAGCATGTTCGCGGTCTACCACGGCCCGGCCGGCATCCGCCACATCGCCGTCACGACGGCACTGAAGGCACGCGCCCTCGCCGAAGTGCTCACCGGCTACGGCCTGACGCTCGCCAACGACGACTACTTCGACACGATCCGGGTGCACGTGCCCGGCCTCGCCTCCACCGTGATCGAGCGGGCCCGCGCCCGCGGCTACAACCTCTGGGAGGTGAGCGAGGCCACCGTGGCGATCTCGGTGGACGAGACCACGACCGAGGCCGACCTCAGCCTCATCGCCGAGGCGTTCGGCCTGCCAGAGCGCACCCCGGTGCCCCTCACGCTCACCGCCGACGCCCTCCGCGCCGCCGTGCCCGCCGAGCTGGAGCGCACGAGCTCCTACCTCGGCCACCCGGTGTTCAACTCGCACCACTCCGAGACGCAGATGATGCGCTACCTCAAGTCGCTCGCCGACCGCGACTACGCGCTGGACCGCGGCATGATCCCGCTCGGCTCCTGCACCATGAAGCTCAACGCGGCCACCGAGATGGAGGCCGTCACCTGGCCCGAGTTCGCCGGGCTGCACCCCTTCGCCCCCGAGGCGGATGTCGTCGGCTCGCTCGCGCTGATCGAACAGCTGGAGACCTGGCTCGCCGAGGTCACCGGCTACGACTCGGTGTCGCTGCAGCCGAACGCCGGCAGCCAGGGCGAGCTCGCCGGCCTCCTCGCGATCCGCGGCTACCACCGCGCCAACGGCGAGCTGGAGCGCACCGTCTGCCTGATCCCGTCGAGCGCCCACGGCACCAACGCGGCATCCGCCGTGCTGGCCGGCATGAAGGTCGTCGTCGTCGCCTGCGACGACCTCGGCAACGTCGACCTCGACGACCTGCGCGCCAAGATCGCCCTGCACGCGGAGCAGCTCTCGGCCCTCATGATCACCTACCCGTCGACGCACGGCGTCTACGAGCACGAGGTCACCGCCATCACCCAGGCCGTGCACGACGCCGGCGGCCAGGTCTACGTCGACGGCGCCAACCTCAACGCGCTGCTCGGCTTCGCCCGGTTCGGCGACTTCGGCGGCGACGTCTCGCACCTCAACCTGCACAAGACGTTCTGCATCCCGCACGGCGGCGGCGGACCCGGCGTCGGCCCGGTCGCGGCGAAGGCGCACCTGGCGCCGTTCCTGCCCGGCCACCCGCTCGCCCAGCGCGCCGACCACGGCCCGTACGTGCACGCCGGCGGCCCCGTCTCGGCCGCGCCCTACGGCAGCCCGAGCATCCTCCCGATCACCTGGGCGTACATCCGGATGATGGGCGCGGAGGGCCTCAAGCAGGCCACCGGCGCGGCCGTGCTGAGCGCGAACTACATCGCCGCGCGCCTGGCCCCGCACTACCCGGTGCTCTACACCGGCGACAACGGGCTCGTCGCGCACGAGTGCATCCTCGACCTGCGCCCGCTCACCGAGGCGACCGGCGTCACCGTCGACGACGTGGCCAAGCGCCTCGTCGACTACGGCTTCCACGCCCCGACCATGTCGTTCCCCGTCGCGGGCACCCTCATGGTCGAGCCGACCGAGTCGGAGGACCTCGGCGAGATCGAGCGCTTCATCGAGGCCATGATCTCGATCAAGGCCGAGGCCGACGCGGTGGCTGCGGGAGTTTGGCCGGCCGACGACAACCCGCTGCGCAACGCCCCGCACACCGCGCAGTCGGTCGTGACCGGCGACGACGGCTCGGGGGAGTGGACGCACCCGTACAGCCGCGAGACCGCGGTCTACCCGGTGCGCTCCCTCATCCGCAACAAGTACTGGGCCCCGGTGCGCCGCATCGACCAGGCCTTCGGCGACCGCAACCTGGTCTGCGCCTGCCCGCCGCCGGAGGCCTTCGCCTAAGCGGCATCGACACGCAAGAAAACGCACCAAGACTCCGGTCTTGGTGCGTTTTCTTGCTTCTGGATGGAGCGGATGCCGGGGGCGGCGGCCGCGAGCGGCGCGGCCTACGCGCCGAAAAGGGTCGGGAACCAGAGCACGGCGAGCGGGTAGAGCACGAAGGACGCCGCGTCGAGGATCCAGTGAGCGACGACGAGCGGCATCGTGCGGCCCCACTTCTCGTAGCACCAGCCGAACAGCACGCCCATGGCAAGGTTGCCGAAGAAGGGGCCGATGCCCTGGTACAGGTGGTAGCTGCCGCGCAGGGTCGCGCTGCCGAGGATGATCGCCCAGCGGTTCCAGCCGAGCTGGTGCAGCCGGGTGAACAGGTAGCCGACGACGATGATCTCTTCGCTGAGTGCCGCGTTGGCGGCCGAGAGCAGCAGGATCGGGATCGTCCACCAGAAGGTGTCCAGTGGGGAGGCGCTGACGGCGACCGTGATGCCGAGAGCCCGCCCGCCGAGGTACAGGGCGATGCCGGGGATGCCGATGAGCGCGGCCAGCGCGAGGCCCGCGCCGAGGTCGCGGCCCGGCCGGCTGAGGTCGAAGCCGATGCGCCGGAACGGGCTTCGGCCCGGCCGCCACAGCAGGTAGAGCACGAGGGCGACGGCGAACAGGGCGAAGAAGATGTTGAGGAACTGGTAGGTGAAGTCGAGCCACTCCCGGGTGGACTGGGAGGTGTTCAGCGCGGTGCTCTGATCGCCGAGCGGCACCGGTTTCGTCAGCTTGGCGACCAGCGAGACGATCGAGTAGACCGCGGATGCCCCGAGCGAGAGGCCGAGGACGATGACGACTTCGATCCAGATCCGCCGGCGCTCCGCCCGGTCGGTGACGAGCAGTTCGCGCTCGCGCGTCACGACTGGCCGACGCGGCACGCCGGTGTGCCGCCGGGCAGCGCGAAGCGGTAGCGCGCGACCAGGGCGTAGGCCGCGGCCGCGGCCCAGGAGATCGGCGGAATCATCATCAGGTGCCCGAGCAGGCGCAATGCGGCGGCGGGCTGGTGCGTGAGCAGGCCCGCCACGGCCGCATGGCCGCCGAGCCGCCGGCCGCCGACCACGAGCCAGACCTTGGCCGCGGCATCCGCCTCGCTCAGGCCGTATTCGGCCAGCTCGGTCCACTGGTACGGGGAGGCATCCGGCATGGCCGGGAGCCAGCGGCGGAGCCAGCCCACGGTGCTCGTGCAGAAGCCGCAATCGCCGTCAAAGACGAGCAACGCCGGCCGTGTGGATGGGGCGAGGATCATATCGCTATTCAAG
>NZ_MPZN01000074.1 GCF_002936985.1 Microterricola pindariensis
ACGCCGACTACGCGTCAAAGATCTGGTACTGGTCGACGCCGATCGCCGACTGCCTGGACGGGCGCACCGACGTGCAGTGCACCGACTACGCCGCCTGGACGACGGCGTGGCAGGAGATCAAGGGCTGAGCCACCCTCGCGCGGCGGCCGCCCGGCTGCCGCGCGAGCGGCCCGACCGCACCCGTTCCGAGCGAGAGCAGCCAGATGAGCAGTGCAGCCGCCCCGACGCAACAGCGTTCGGGCGTGCCCGCGCCCCGGCACGGGCTGGCGCGGCGCGGCTCGGCCTTCTTCAGCCGGCACCCGCGGCTGCGGCTCGGTTTTCTGATCGCCGCCCCGCTGCTCTGGCTGGGCATCGTCTACGTCGTGGCCCTGGCCGCGCTGCTCGTGACGGCGTTCTGGAGCGTCGACAGCTTCACCGGCGAGATCACGCAGAGCTGGACGCTGGACAACATCATCACGGTGCTCACCGGCTCGCTCTACCAGGTCGTGACGCTGCGCACCGTGGGCGTCGCCCTGCTCGTGACGGTGATCGACGTACTCATCGCCCTGCAGATCGCCTTCTTCATGGCGAAGGTGGCCGGCCCGCGGATGCAGCGCATCCTCGTGATCGCCGTGCTCATGCCGCTCTGGGCCAGCTACCTGGTCAAGGCGTACGCCTGGCGCAGCGTGCTCTCCCAGGACGGCATCCTGCAGTGGCTCCTCACCCCCTTCGGCGGGAGCACCCCCGGCTACGGCCTGACGGCCACCATCATCACGCTCAGCTACCTCTGGCTGCCCTACGTCATCCTGCCCATCTACGCCGGGCTCGAGCGGGTGCCGGACTCACTGCTGGAGGCGTCCGGCGACCTCGGCGGCAGGACGTGGATGACGCTCAGGCTGGTCACGCTGCCGCTGATCTGGCCGGCGATCATCGCCGGCTCGATCTTCAGCTTCTCGCTCTCCCTCGGCGACTACCTGACGGTCAACATCGTCGGCGGCGCCAACCAGATGCTCGGCAACCTCGTCTTCACCAACGTCGGCGCGGCGAACAACCTGCCGCTGGCGGCGGCCATCGCCCTCATCCCGATCGCGATCATCTTCGGCTACCTGGCCCTCGTGCGGCGCACGGGCGCCCTGGACAACCTCTAGGAGCCCGGATGCGACTCAGCCGCCTCTCCCGCACGGTGCTCGGCATCGTCACCGTCCTCATCCTGCTCGCCATCTACCTGCCGCTCGGCGTCGTCTTCATCAACTCCTTCAGCACCAGCCAGAGCCTGAGCTGGCCGCCGCCCGGCTTCACCCTGGAATGGTGGGGCAAGGCATTCCAGAGCGCGGGCGCCATTGACGCCGTGCTGACCAGCGTGCAGCTCGCCATCATCGCCACGATCGTCTCGCTCGTGCTCGGCACCCTGATCTCGTTCGCGCTGCAGCGCTTCGCGTTCTTCGGCCGCGACACGGTCAGCCTGCTCGTCATCCTGCCCATCGCGCTGCCCGGGATCATCACGGGCATTGCCCTGAACAACTTCTTCCGCACCATCCTCGGCGTCCCGCTCTCCATCTGGACGGTCGTCATCGCCCACGCCACCTTTTGCATCGTGACGGTCTTCAACAACGTGATCGCGAGGCTCCGCCGGCTGGGCACCAACTTCGAGGAGGCCTCAGCCGACCTCGGCGCCGGCATCTGGACGACATTCCGGCTGATCACCTTCCCGCAGCTGCGCTCGGCCCTCTTCGCCGGCGGGCTGCTGGCCTTCGCGCTCAGCTTCGACGAGATCATCGTGACGACGTTCACCGCCGGCTCCGGGGTGACCACCCTGCCCATCTTCATCCTGAACAACTTGTTCCGGCCGAACCAGGCGCCCATCGTCAGCGTGATCGCGGTCGTGCTGGTGCTCGTCTCCATCGTCCCCATCTACATTGCGCAGCGGATCGCGGGGGCGGAGCGGGACGACCGCTGAGCGCACCGGCCGGGTGTCAGCGGCGGACGGTACCCTCGAGAGGTGAGCAAACAAGACGGTTCGACGCGCCAGGTGAGCGCCGCCGACGCCGACGACTCGCGCACCCCGTTCCTGCACGTCGACCTCGACGCCTTCTTCGCCTCCGTCGAGCTGCTGGACAACCCGGCGCTCGCCGGCAAACCCGTCGTCGTGGGCGGGCTGGGCCCGCGCTCCGTGGTGTCCGCTGCCAACTACGAGGCCCGCCGCTACGGCGTGAACTCGGCGATGCCGATGGCGCTCGCGCTCCGCCGCTGCCCGAATGCCGTCGTCGTGCCGGTGCGGATGGCCCGCTACGCCGAGCTCTCCCGGCAGGTCATGAGCATCTTCGACGACATGACGCCGCTGGTAGAACGCCTCGGCATCGACGAGGCCTTCCTCGACGTCTCCGGCGCCACCAAACTGCTCGGCTCGCCGCGCACCGTCGCCCAGCTGCTCCGCGCCCGGGTGCTCGCCGAGACGGGGCTCACCTGCTCGGTGGGCGTGGCCTCGACGAAGTTCGTCGCCAAGCTGGCCTCCGGCCGTTCCAAGCCCAACGGCCTGCTGGTGGTGCCGGCCGACGAGACGCTGGAGTTCCTGCATCCGCTGCCCATCAGTGCGCTCTGGGGCGTCGGCCCCGCCACGGAGGCGCAGCTGAAGCGGCTGGGCCTGAACCGGGTCGCCGACGTCGCCCAGACGCCGCTCGAGGTGCTGCAGGGCGCCCTCGGCCCGGCGCTCGCCCTCAAACTGCACAGCCTGGCCAACGGCATCGACCCGCGCAGCATCAGCCTGGAGCGCGAGGAGAAGAGCATCGGCCACGAGACGACGTTCAGCTTCGACGTCACCGACCAGCTCGAAATCCGGCGGGCGCTGCTGCGCCAGGCGGATGACGTCGCCGCGCGCCTGCGCCGGGCGGATGTCGTCGCGCGGACGGTCGTGCTGAAGCTGCGGTACAGCGACTTCAGCACCGTGACCAAGTCGCGCACCCTGGCCGAGCCCACCAACGTGGGCCGGCGCATCTACGAGGAGGCCCTCGCCGCCTTCGACGCGCTCGGCGCCGCCGGCAAACGGGTGCGCTTGATCGGGGTGCGTGCGGAGCAGCTCGGCGCGGGTGGCGGCAGCCTCGGGCTGTGGGACCCGGACGAGGAATGGCGGGAGGCCGAGCTCGCCGTCGACGAGGTGACCGCCCGCTTCGGCAAGGGCATGCTGCGCCCGGCCGCTCTAGTCAAGCCGCCGACTGCGGGGTAGCGTATCCGCATGAGCAATATTGCTGTGCAACTTGCCGAATCTGTTCGAAACGCCGGGGCCTCCACGGTCTACGGCGACCCCGTTGAGGTCGACGGGCAGGAGATGGTGCCGGTCGCGCTGGCGTGGTACGGCTTCGGCGGCGGCGGTGGCGAGATGCAGTCGAAGAACTCTGTCGCGCCCGGTCCGGGGGACGAGGCCGGCGGCGGCGGCGGCGGCGGCGTCTCGATCCCGATCGGGGCCTATATCAAACGCGACGGCGTGCTGCGCTTCGAGCCGAACGTGATTGCCCTTCTGGCAGTGGCGACACCATTCGTCGGCGTCTTCGGGTGGGCAGTGTCGCGGTTCATCAAGGTGCTCAAGCACTAAGACCCGTCGACACTGCGCTCTGCGTCTGTTGGCTTCGGTCGCTGGCGCTCCCTCGAGCCAACGAGCAGCGCCCCCGCGTCGTGCGGGCTGAGAGCCCCCCCACGTCGGCTGAGGGAGCGAGGAACGAGCGACCGAAGCCCGGTCTCCGGCCCGAGAGGCTCGCCGGGAGGGCGCACAGCCGTCCTCTCGATGCGGGCGCTAGCGGCGGCGCCAGAGCTGCCGCAGCGCGCTGAGCCGATCCGAGAGGGGCAGGCGCACCGGGAGCCCGGCCGCGAGGCGGCGGCGCCGGCGGAGCGAGAGCCAGAGCAGCAGGAGCATCAGCGCCGCCAGCGGCAGCAAAATCAGAATGCCCATGCTCCGATGCTAGCGGCGCTGCCGGCCACGCCCGCTCGGGCTATACTCGGTGACGAACACGGGAGTCCGGTGAGCCGGGCTGAGAGGAAGCTGATCAAGCTTCGACCGTCGAACCTGATCTGGATCATGCCAGCGCAGGGAGGCCGAAACAATCTCATACCCGTGCCCTCTTTTCACCTAACGAAAGGGCACGAACAGTGCATGCAACACTCGCACCACAGAACACCTCCAACACGAGCGGAACGGCGCCGGCGCGCATCGGCAACTGGCGCGTCGTCGACATCGTCGTCGCCAGTGTGCTCGGCGTCGCCGCCGGCGTCGTCTTCTGGGCCTGGGGCCTCGCCTGGGAGACCGTCAGCTCCCCGCTGAAGGCTGCCCTGCCCGGCGTGCAGGCCGGCCTCGCCGCCGTCTGGCTCTTCGCCGGCGTGCTCGGCGGCCTCGTCATCCGCAAGCCAGGCGCGGCGATCTACACCTCCACCCTCGCCGCCGTCGTCTCTGCGCTCGTCGGCACCCAGTGGGGCGGCTTCCTCACCATCGAGGCAGGCCTGGTGCAGGGCCTCGGCGCAGAGCTGGTCTTCCTGCTCTTCCTCTACCGCCGCTGGACCCTGCCCGTCGCGATCTTGGCGGGGGCGAGCGCCGGCCTCGGCATGGCGATCAACGACCTGCTGCTCTGGTACCCGGGCGCGGCGACCCAGTTCCTGCTCATCTACACGGTGTCCGCCATCATCGGGGGCGCGGTCATAGCCGGCGCGCTGTCCTGGTTCGCCGTGCGCGGGCTTGCCGCCACCGGCGCGCTCAGCCGCTTCGCCTCCGGCCGCCAGGCCCGGATCGCCGCGTAGGGCGTGGGACGCAGGGCGTAGGCAGAACCATGGCAGTGCAACAGGGTGCGGCGCGCGTGGACGTGCAGGGCTGGGGCTGGCGGCATGCCGGGCGCAGCTCCTGGGCGGTCAGCGACGCCGAGTTCACGATCGAGCCGGGGGAGCGGGTGCTGCTGCTCGGCGCGTCCGGCGCCGGCAAGTCGACCCTGCTGCACGGCCTGGCCGGCGTCCTCGGCGGCGACGAGGAGGGCGAACACCGCGGCTCCCTGTCGATCGACGGGATGCCGGCCGCCGCTGCGCGCGGCCGCAGCGGGCTCGTCCTGCAAGACCCCGACTCGCAGGTCATCCTCTCCCGCGTCGGCGACGACGTCGCCTTCGGCTGCGAGAACCTGGGCCTCGCCCGGGAGGAGATCTGGCGGCGCGTGGCCGAGTCTCTGGATGCGGTCGGCCTCGACGTGCCGCTGGATCGCAGCACCTCCGCCCTCTCCGGCGGGCAGAAGCAGCGCCTCGCCCTCGCAGGCGTACTGGCGATGCGCCCCGGCCTGCTGCTGCTGGACGAGCCGACCGCGAACCTCGACCCGGCCGGCGTCGCCGAGGTGCAGCAGGCCGTCACCCGTGTGCTCGCCGACCGCGGGGCGACGCTCGTCGTCGTCGAGCACCGGGTCGAGGTGTGGCTGCCGCTCGTCGACCGGGTGATCGTGCTCGCCGCCGGTGGCGGCGTGCTGGCCGACGGTGAGCCGGGCCGGGTGCTCCGCGAGCAGGGCGCGAGCCTCGCCGCCGCCGGGGTGTGGGTGCCCGGGCACCCGCCAGCCGTGCCGGAACGGCGCCGCCCCGCCAGGGCCGAGGTGCTGCTCGAGGCGCGCGAGCTCTCCGTGGCGCGGATGCCGCGGCATCCGGTCGCCACCGGCATCGAGCTGGACGTGCGCGCCGGCCGTGCCCTGGCCCTCACCGGGCCGAACGGCGCCGGCAAATCCACGCTCGCGCTCACCCTGGCCGGGCTGCTGCCGCCGGCCGGCGGCACGCTGCACGCCAGCGACGGCCTCGCCGCCGGCGCCGGCGCGTCCCCGATCCGCTGGAAGTCCCGGCAGCTGCTCGGCCGCATCGGCACCGTCTTCCAGGACCCCGAGCACCAGTTCCTGACCGCCCGGGTGCGCGACGAGCTCGCCGTCGGTCCGAAGGCCCTCGGCCGGAGCGCCGCTGAGATCGCGGCCGTCACCGAGGAGCTGCTGCAGCGGCTGCGCCTCAGCCGCCTCGTCGACGCCAACCCCTTCACCCTCTCCGGCGGCGAGAAGCGCCGGCTCTCGGTCGCCACCATGCTGGCCGCGAAGCCGCGCCTGCTGGTGTTGGACGAGCCGACCTTCGGCCAGGACGCCCGCACCTGGGCGGAGATGCTCGCCCTGCTCTCCGAGCTCGTCGAGGAGGGCCACTCCGTGCTCGCCGTCACCCACGACGCCGCCTTCGTGCGCGCCCTCGCCGACGAGGAGTACGCGCTCACCGCCGCGGAACAGGCGGTGCCGCGATGAGCGTGCTCGCCCCCGTCGCCACCGACAGCGTGCTCGGCCGACTGAATCCTGTCGCCAAGATCGCCGCGACCATCCCCATCACGCTCGCCCTCGTGCTCACCCTGGACTGGGTGTCCGCCACCGTCGCCCTGCTGCTGGAGATCGCGCTGCTCACCGCCGGCGGCCTCGGCCGCGTCGTGTTCAGCGCCCGCACCCTCCCGGTCTGGCTGGCCGCCCCGCTCACCGGCTTCAGCATGGTGCTCTACGGGCAGGCGTCCGGCGAGACCTACTTCCAGTTCTGGCTGATCCACGTGACAGAGGGCTCGCTCGAGATCGGCCTGGCCACCTGCATGCGGGTGCTGGCGATCGCCCTGCCCGCCGTGGTGTTGTTCATCACCATCGACCCCACCGAGCTCGCCGACGGGCTCGCCCAGGTGGCGCGGCTGCCCAGTCGCTTCGTGCTCGGCGCGCTGGCCGCGCTCCGCCTGGTCGGCCTGTTCATCGACGACTGGCGCAGCCTGCAGTTGGCCCGGCGAGCCCGCGGAGTGGCCGACCGCGGCCTGCTGCGGCGGCTGCTCGGCCAGGCGTTTGCGCTGCTCGTGCTCTCCATCCGGCGCGGCAGCAAGCTGGCCACCGCCATGGAGGCGCGCGGCTTCGGCGGCGACACCCCGCGCAGCTGGGCCCGCCCCTCCGTGTTCGGCGGCGCCGAATGGGTGGCCATCGCCCTGGGCTGCGCCGTCGCGGCGGTCTCCGTCGCCGTGGCCGTCGCGACCGGAAGCTGGAACTTTGTGCTGCGCTGAGCCCGCGCCCGCTGAACACGCGCCCGCTGAACACGTGCCGGCCGAGCCCGTGCCAACCGAGCCCGACCTCACGGCGGTGCTCGCGGCCATCGCCGACGCCCCGCGCGCCGCCGTCGTGCTGATCGACGGGCCGAGCGGCTCCGGCAAGAGCACCCTGGCCGACCGGCTGCTGGCGGACTGGCCGACGGACGCCGCCCCACAGCTGCTCCGGCTGGACGACGTGTACCCCGGCTGGGGCGGGCTCGCCGCCGGGGCGGAACAGGTGCGCACCGGGCTGCTGCACGCGCGCTCGGCCGGACGCCCGGCCCGGTGGCGGCGCTGGGACTGGCTGGGCCTCGCCCCGGCCGAATGGCACGAGGTGGCCCCGGACCGGCCCGTGATCGTGGAGGGCTGCGGCGCCCTGGCCGGCGACGCGGCCGCGCACGCCGACGTGACGGTCTGGGTGAGCGCCGACGACACCGTGCGCAAGCGCCGGGCGCTGGAACGGGACGCCGGCGGCTTCGACGCCCACTGGGACGAGTGGCAGGCGCAGTGGGAGCTCTACGAGGTCGTCGAGCGGCCGCGGGACCGCGCCCAGATCGTGCTCGAGGCGGCCTGAACCGCCGCTAGGAGCCCTGCACCGACGCGAGCAGCGCGGTAATCATCGGCACCGGGTTCAGCAGGCGCCAGGCCGGACCCGGGTCGGTGATGGCCCGGTCCAGCTCCAGCCGGGAGCGGTGCTCGCCGCCCGGCGTGCTCACGCTGACGCTGCCGACGATGCGGCCGAGCTGGGCGGTGCTGAGCTCGTCCAGCTCGACCAGCAGGCTGGCATCCTGGGCCGCCCAGGCCCGCCGGCTCTGCGCCGTGATGGCGACGGCGGATGCCGTGGCGCCCCACGGCGCGGTGAACTCGCCGTAACGCTCGCCCTGCGCGATCAGCGGCACCGTGCCCGCGCCCGCCACGGCGCTCTCCATCAGCGCACGCACGTCGGACTCGAGGGTGTCGTAGTCGGGGGAGCCGAGGAACACGGCTGAGAAGGCGAGCGGCTCCCCGTCTGGCTCCGGCGCCGGCACGCTCGCGGTGAACAGCAGGCAGACGCCCGCCTCATCCGTGTAGCTGCGCGAGATTCCGGTGATGCCCTCCTCCGCCAGGTAGGCGGTGGTGTTGCTGACGCCGCGGTTGTTCACGAGCGCCGACGGCGGGTTCGCGAGGATCTCGGCGATCGCCGGCTCGGCCTGCACCAGCGCGGCCAGGCGGGTGACGTCGGCGGCGGTGCCGCGGCTGTCGGGGGAGAGGCCGGTCGCGTCGGCGACGGTGATGCCGTCCAGACCCTGCGCGCCGAGCCAGGCGGATGCCGCGGTGAGGTAGTCGTCGACGCTGCCGTAGGCCCAGCGGGCGAGCGTGTCGGCGTGGTTGTTGCTGGAGCCGAGGATCAGCGCCTGCAGCATCTCCCGCTGCGTCCACTGCTCCTTCGGGAACACGACGACAGTGCGGGCCCCGCCGCCGCTGTAGTCGATGTAGTCCTGGTAGTCCGGGGTGCCGATGGTGTGCGCCTCGCCGCTCTCGCCGGCGGCCAGCGGCTTCGCGTCGAGCACGACGAGGGCGGTGACCAGCTTGGCGATCGAGGCCAACGGCAGCGCCTCGGTGCTGCCGCCCTGGGCGAATGGCGTGGTGTCGCCGGCCAGGATGACGGCGCTGGCGCCGTCCGCGGCGAGCACGGGGGCCGCGGCATCCGTCTGGCCCGGAAGCTCGCTCACCGTCGTCGCGCTGGCGGCGGGCAGCGGCCCGAGCAGCGTGGCCGGGGCGTAGACGCCCACCGCGAGGATCGCCACAGTTCCTGCCAGTACCCCGAGGAACCGCCCCACCCTGAATTTCGCCATGTCCTCAGGCTATGCGCCGCCCGGCGGATGCCGCGGAGCGCGCGCCGTGGCATCCGCCAAACGGGCTGCGGCGCCGGCCGCGGCGGAGTTTCAGGACGGCGCGGGTGTTGAGACCGGCCGCAGCGCAGTCGGGGCGGCAGTTTCACGTTCGGGACGCCGTCGATCACGAGAGTCAGCCATTAGCTGCCCTCGATGGTGCGGTGGTGGCACCAGCACAGCGGCAGCCGGTTGCCGCCATTCGCTAGTACATCCCAGTGCAACCCGACTCATCGAACCCAGGTGTCCACAAACGCCGGGAACGCTTCAATAGCGCTCGGCTGCCTACTCGCTGCCCGCGGTCTCATGTTGGGCCCTGCCGCCCCGGCCGGTGTTCCGACCGGCGCCGGCTGCCACATCGAAGCTCACTGACACAGACCTCTAACCGTTGAGGTGCCTGCCGTGCCACGGCCTCAACAAAGTCACCGAGCAACGTTGCGTTTTTCGTGCCACCGCTGCGCGACGGCTGCCGCGTGTTCGATGGCCGACGAATGCCGAATCGTGCGACAAGGGTACCGTGCAGTCGTTCCCGAGTTACGTTGCAGATTCAAGTAAAGTGCCGCTACGCAGCGGGCTCCTCGGTCGACTCTTCCCCAGCCTCCGCGGGTTCGACATCTGGCATCTCTGTGCTGTCGATCAGTGCAGTCCATTGACGGATCACTTCTCGACCCTCGGCGACCAGAGTTAAACCTCGCCGCATCTCGCGGATGACTGGGCGAATCTCGCGCGACATATCTTCAAGGTGTGCCGCCGACTCGCCCATCTGCATGAGTGCTCCCAATCCAGTCTCAGCCGCATCCGCGAGACCGCGAATGTTGCCGAAGAAGCTCAAGAACTCCTTCCGGTGCTCGGGCTCCTGCGGGGCCCGCATCACGATCACGCGCACGCCGCGATCCATGTCATGTAACGTTCTCGCGAACTCCTCACCCAATTCTCCCACTCGATCGGCTGGAGCTTTTAGTTCTGCGGCCAATTCGCGCGTGATGCGTAGCCGGAAGGCAAACGTGTTGGTTCCAGGGCCAGGAGCGTTCATGCGGCCGCCCATTATCTGGGTAATTTCGCCAATCTTGACGATCTCTTCGTTGATCGCACCTGTTACTTCAGCGATATGCGGCACTGCGTCCTCGAACGTCGCCATGACTTCGAGGAGGCCTTCTTCGCCCTCACGGTCGGCCAGATCGAGCGCGGTTTGCGCCGTCCCAGGCATCTCGGCATCACGGTTCGCCGCTGCCAGCCGTTCCGCAAGGCTGTACACCGCACGCCGGTAGACCCCGTCATCGCGATTTGCGAACCGGTGGTCGCGCCAGTCGACCCACTGAAAGGATCTCGCGAGAGCAACGAGTTCATCGTCGGGCTCGTCAGCGTCTGCGCCGGGAACTTCTGCGTACAGGAGCGGAAGAAGCAGCTCACGCACCCCGAGATCGGTTGCTGTACGAGCGAAGGAATTCAGTTCATTGCGGCACGCTACGCTGGCGAAGTAGCGCGGTGTGAGTACTGGCACGAAGAACGCAACAGTTGCAAGAGCTCCCTCGATCCGGTCTTGCCATCTAGCGCCCCATTCGAGCGAATCGCGATCGAGGAAAAGCTCGACGGTTTCACCAGTCATCATTTCAAACTGGGAGACAATATCTCGCGCCAGTTGGGCGATTCGGCCCCCTTCAGCTTCATCGTCAGCGTGAACGTAAGACCAGAACCCGTTTAGCGTCATATGGGTCACCGTATCGAGCTGGCATCGCCATCGCCAACGGTGCCATAAAAGATTGACCCCATTGCCGCCGCCGGCGGGACCGCAGTCGGAAAGGTTGCTCGATCGGGTTGCGCGCGTCTCGATTCGGCCGGGGGTCTACTCGACGAGGACGGGCTGGCGCTCCCGCTGTCGCTCGAGGAGGTCGGCGAGTTGGGTGCGGGACTTGGTGGATCTTCGCCAGGGCGTCTCGGCCTCGCTGCGGCCATTCCGCAGCCAGGGCGGCGGCTTCACAAACGGGACCCCGCCGATCATCAGGATCAGCCAGCCGCTCGTCTCAATCGTGCGGTGGTGGAACCAACACAGGAGGACCCCGTTGCAGGTCTCCGTTTCGCCGCCGTCCCGGTACGCGATCACGTGGTGGATCTCGGACCACGCGGCCGGGATCGTGCAGCCGGGGATGATGCAGCCGCCGTCGCGCAGGGTGATCGCCCGCCGCTGCTGCGCGTTGAAGACTCGGTCGGTTGTGCTCAGGCTGACCAGGCGCCCGTCGTCGTCGATCAATGCATGCTGGAGGCCGCCGGCGCAGATGAACTGCTCGACCGCGCGCAGCGAGACGGGCGCCTCGCAGCCCTCAATGAAGCCGGCACCGGTGCCCGAGGCCAGGTCGGCCTGCCGCACCGAGACCAGCACGGTCGGGGCGGCCCCGCCCATCGTGGGCGCGGCGGCGCTGCGGGCGGCCCCGTCGATCAGGCTCGCGAACACGTCATGCCGGGCCTGCGCGGTGGCGCGCGGGTCTCTCGGGGCGTCCGGGTCGGCATCGTTGAAGGTGGGCTTCGAGCGCGGGCTCAGGTACGCGTTCAGCAGCGCCTCGAACTTCGCGTCGATCTCCGGCAGGAGTGCCATCTTGCGGTGCACCAGCCCGTCCCGGGTCAGTCCTCCGCTGATGCCGCGGGCGCCCATCGCCCGTTCCTCGGCCGGGATCGTGCCGTCCTCATCCAAGACGCTCTCCCAGACGCGGGCCTGGCCGCGGACCTCGTCGGCGCCGAACGGCAGCGGGGACTCCACGGTGGGGCCGGTGGCGGCGGCGACGAGGGCGGTCTCGGCGAGTTCGACGTTGAGGTCGCCGACGCGACCGCGGATCGGGTCGAGGGTGTCGATGATGGCCAGAGCACTGTCGTAGCCGAGGGTGCCGGACCGGAGTGCTGCGGCAGCTTCGGGGAACGCGGCGGGGAGTGTGTCACCGGTCAGGGCGGTGCGGGGCCTCGTGGCCGCCCCGAGGCGCATCCGCTGGGTGAGGGTGCGCTCGGAGGCGAGCGTGGTCCGGGCGAGGAGCTCGACGGCGTTGCGGCAGCCCTTCTTGGCCGAGAGGCGGTCCTCGCCGAGCTCGCGGCGGGAGCGGGCGCCGACCTCACCGGCCAAGCGCACCCGCCAGGAATCGACCACCATGCCGAGCCGTTCAATCGCCGCTGTCAGCTGCAACAGAGGGTCGTCGTGCAGCAGCCGCTCGTCCACACCGGACAGCCCGGCGGCCAGCCCGAGGTGGGCGGCGGCGACCTCTTCTGTGGCTTCCGGGATGGCTGTTCGCATACCACAATTCTACGGAAGAATGGGTGCCCCAAACGGATTAAATCCCTGATGTGGATAACTTTTCGCCGTGTCGGTGGGATGCGGTAGCGTCGGAAAGGGATGCCGTGGCCGGGCTGGAAACCGGGCTTCGGTCGCTCGTTCCTCGCTCCCTCAGCCGACGTGGGGAGGGAAGCCCGGTCGACGTGGGGAGGGAAGCCCGGTCGACGTGGGGAGTGAAGCCCCGCCGACGTGGGGAGGGAAGCTTAGGCGACGTGGGGATGGGGCCCGGTCGACGTGGGGAGAGGGGCGCTGGAGTTGCACGCCGGCTGGAGGGAGCGCCAGCGACCGAAGCCCTGACACGGCGTGAGACTGGCGACGGCCGCGAGGGACTCAACCAGCGGGACGGCGGCGTGGTCGGGCTGGAAGCCGGGCTTCGGTCGCTCGTTCCTCGCTCCCTCAGCCGACGTGGGGAGGAGCGCAGCCGACGTGGGGAGAGGCGCAGCCGACGTGGGGAGAGAGCGGCTGACCTGACGGGGCGTGCGCCCGGCTCGACGTGGGCGCGGGACCAGCCCGACGTGGGCGCGGGCCCGGCTCGACGTGAGCCGAGGACCCCGGTGGGCGTGGGCGCGAGGGCGGGCCGCGCCGGCTACGCGGCCCGGACGGCGGCCC
>NZ_MPZN01000075.1 GCF_002936985.1 Microterricola pindariensis
AGTGCGGGAGTGTGAGCCGCCGGCCCCGCCGGCGGCTCACACTCCCGCACTGGCCAAGACGCCCGCGGACGCGCTCCGCACCGACCGCCGCATCACGATCGCCCTGCTCGTGTTCGGCCTGTTCGGCTTGTGGATCGCCATCAGCACCCTCAACTCGATTCCCGAGGCGATCCAGATGCTGCACAGCCAGCAGGGCCTCGCCGACTACGTCGCGAGCCAGGACGACATGCGCACCATCCTGATCGGCAACGTGCTGCAGGGCATCCTCTGGGTGGCAACGGCAGCCTGGGCCTTGCTCCGGCTGCAGAAGTCTCGGCGCGCCTTCTGGGTGCCGCTGGTCGGTGGCGTGCTCTCGGTCATCCTGCTCTTCGCCATCGTGTCGATCGTCGCCGCGAATGACCCCCTGCTGATGCAGCTGGGCGGCGCCCTCTAGGCACTCCGCGGGCGCGGAATCCGAGCGCGGCATCCGGGCAGCGCCGACGCTGGTGCGCGCGCGTGCGCGGTGGCAGAATCGGGTGCACGGGAGGCAAACCTCATGCGATTCACGCTGCTGATGTACTACGCCGAACAGGGCGACACGGGGATGACCGACGAAGAGATGGCGCCGTGGCGCGATGCCTTCAATCGCTACGCACGCGAGCTCGACGACGCCGGCGTGATGGTCGCGGCCGAGGTGTTGCAGCCGTCGACCGAGTCGGCCACGCTGTCATTGCAGGGCGGCAACCGGGTCAATCTCGTCGGGCCGTTCCAGGACACCCCGGAGAAGCTCGGTGGCTTCTTCGTGATCGAGGCGCACGACCCGGCCGCGGCGCTGGAGTGGGCAGAGAAGTGCCCGGCCGCCCAGTGGGGCACGCTGGAGATCCGGCCGACATCCGTCAGCTGGTCGCACGACGACGGCTGGCGCACCCCGAACTGAGGCGCGCCGAGCCGCCGTCACTGCGCTCGCGGAGCTACTGGGTGTTGCAGGCGGAGTCGGCCGCGGCCGTGGTGGTGCGACCGCCGAGCGCCCGCGGGTCCTGCTTGCCGGAGCGCCCCGTGCGCAGCTCCTTGGGCAGGCTGAAGACGAGGTCTTCCTCGGCCGTCTTCACTTCCTGCACGGTGCCGTAGCCGGCATCCGCCAGGTCGCGCAGCAGCTCCTGCACGAGTTCGTCCGGCACGGAGGCGCCGCTGGTAACGCCGACGGTTGCGACGCCGTCCAGCCACTCCTGCTTGACCTCACTGGCGTAGTCGACCCGGTAGGCCGCCTTCGCACCGTACTCCAGCGCCACCTCGACGAGGCGCACGCTGTTGGAGCTGTTGGCCGAGCCGACCACGATGACGAGCTCCGCGTCGCGGGCGACCTTCTTGATGGCCACCTGGCGGTTCTGCGTCGCGTAGCAAATGTCGTCGCTGGGCGGATCCTGCAGCTTGGGGAACTTCTGCCGCAGGCGGCGCACCGTCTCCATGGTCTCGTCGACGCTGAGCGTGGTCTGCGAGAGCCAGACCACCTTGTCCGGGTCCTTGACCTCGATGTTGTCGACGTCGTCCGGGCTGTTCACGATGGTGACGTGGTCGGGTGCCTCACCGGCGGTTCCCTCGACCTCCTCGTGGCCCTCGTGCCCGATCAGCAGGATCTCGAAGTCGTCGCGGGCGAAACGCACCGCCTCGCGGTGCACCTTAGTGACCAGCGGGCAGGTGGCGTCGATGGCCTGCAACCCGCGGTCGGCCGCGGCGTTGACGACGGCCGGCGAGACGCCGTGCGCGCTGAACACGAGGTGCGAGCCCTCCGGTACCTCGTCGACCTCTTCGACGAAGATGGCGCCGAGCGCCTCCAGCTCGGTGACAACGTGGATGTTGTGCACGATCTGCTTGCGCACGTAGATCGGGGCACCGTAGTGCTCCAGGGCTTTCTCCACGGCGATCACGGCGCGGTCAACGCCCGCGCAGTATCCACGCGGGGCGGCGAGCAGCACCTTCTTCTCGCCGGGAACAGGATTGTTTTTAAGGTGCCCTCGGCGGCTGGGAATGCGGGGCATCCCGAGGCCGATAATGGTGGCGTCCGTCAGATTCGTCACCCCCCAAGTCTAGGCTGGGAGCCTGAGAAGATGTGGCGCGCCCCGGCGCCGCACCGGCCGGCGACATTCTGGAGGAAACCCGCGTGAGCGACGCAACACCCACCCTCGAGGCGCCCTGGCCGGTTGCCGTGCTGTCGCAGAAGATCCGCGGCTACATCGAACGGCTCGGCACCGCCTGGGTCGAGGGTGAGATCACCCAGTGGGGCGTCTCCGGCGGCAACGTCTACGGCAAGCTGAAGGACCTCGGCGAGGACGCCACCGTGAGCTTCACCGTCTGGTCGTCGGTGCGTGCGAAACTCGACGGCGACTTCAAGCAGGGCGACCGCGTGATCGCCCTCGTCAAGCCGAACTACTGGGTCAAGGGCGGCACGCTCACCATGCAGGTGTTCGAGCTGCGCCACGTCGGCCTCGGCGACCTGCTCGAACGGCTGGAGCGTCTGCGCAAGCAGCTCGCCTCCGAGGGGCTCTTCGACCCGGCCCGCAAGAAGCCGCTGCCGTTCCTGCCGCACTGCATCGGCCTGATCACCGGCAAGGACTCGGACGCCGAGAAAGACGTCATCCGCAATGCCCAGCTGCGTTGGCCGGCCGTGAACTTCCGGGTCGTGCACGCCGCGGTGCAGGGCGACCGCACCGTCGGCGAGGTGTCGGCTGCGATCGAGCGGCTGGACGCCGACCCCGAAGTCGACGTGATCATCATCGCCCGCGGCGGCGGCGACTTCCAGAACCTGCTCGGCTTCAGCGACGAGCGGGTCGTGCGCGCCGCGGCCGCCGCCCGCACCCCCATCGTCAGCGCGATCGGGCACGAGGCCGACCGGCCCCTGCTCGACGACGTCGCCGACCTGCGCGCCTCCACCCCGACCGACGCCGCGAAGAGAGTGGTTCCGGATGTCGCCGAGGAGCTCTCCCGGGTGCAGCAGGCCCGCGCCCGCATCGGCAGCCGCCTCACCGGCATCCTCTCCGCCGAGATCGACCGGATCGCCCAGCTGCGCAGCCGCCCCGTGCTGGCCGACTCGGCCTGGATCATCGAGTCCCGCAGCCAGGACCTCACCCGCTACGTCGCCCGCGGCGCCGAGCTGGTCGAGCGCAGCATCGAGCGGGCAGGCAACCAGACCGCCGAGCTGCGCGCGCAGCTGCGCGCGCTCTCGCCGCAGGCCACCCTCGACCGCGGCTACGCCATCGCCCAGCTGCCCGACGGCAACGTGCTGCGCGCCGCCGACCAGGCGCCGGCCGGCACCGCGCTGCGCATCACCGTCGCCGACGGCAGCATCACGGCCGAGTCCGCCGGACCGGCCGCGACGCGCTGACGGCCGGGCTCCGAACGACGGGTACCGTGCCCCCGTGGCCCGGCAGCGCAGGGGGCCAGACGGCGGGAACGGGGCCCGAACCGCGCTGTCGGCCAAGCCGCATAGAATCGAGGCATGCCCACGAACGACGACCGCGCCGAACTGAGCCTCGCAGACCTGAGCTACGAGCAGGCCCGCGACGAACTGATTCGGGTGGTGAGCGAGCTCGAGCAGGGCTCCTCCACGCTGGAGCAGTCCCTCGCCCTCTGGGAGCGCGGTGAGGCATTGGCCCGCCGCTGCGAGGAATGGCTGATCGGGGCCAAGGAGCGCCTGGACGCCGCGAGGGCCGGGGCAGAAGCCGCGGCATCCGCCGAATGAGCACCCCGACGGTGAACCCGCCCCAGCAGAACAAGGCCAAGCCCCCGCGCGTCGTCGCGGAGCTCGGTCGCCCGGAGACCCCAGAAGAGACCGCGGCCCGCAAGGCCGAGAACTCGCGCAAGCACCGCGCCAAGCAGACCATCAACAACCTGGTGCTCTCGCTGGCGGCCACGCTCGGCCTCGTCATCGTGATCGTGCTGATCGTCCCGCGCAGCGACAAGCCGATCGAGCGCGCCGTGGACTGGTCCTCCGTGGCCGCCGAGCTGCAGCCGACCGTCGACGTGACGCTGATGGACCCGGCGCTGCCCGCTGGTTGGACCGCGAACTCCACCGAGCTCAGCACCGACAAGGCCGGCATCACCAGCTGGTACATCGCCCTGATCAGCCCCGAGAAGCAGTACCTCGGCATCCACCAGGGCATCGACACCGACGCCAGCTGGCTCGCCGCCAAGCTGGACGGCAACTCCCCGGTGTCGACCGCCGTGATCGACGGCGTCAGCTGGGATGTGTACTCAAACCCGAAGCCCGCCGACGAGCGCGGGCTGTTCCACTACGCCCTCGTGACCGAGGCCGGGCCGAGCACGATCGTGCTGCTCGGCGAGGCCGGCCCCGAGGTGTTCGATTCCGTTGCAACAGAACTGGCCCCCGATGTGCGGGCCGCCCAGGAGGATGCTCGATGAGCGCAGGCCACACGACAGCAACACCCAGCTCCACCCCCGCCCAGGCTTGGGCGGAGATGCGTGCGGGCAACGAGCGATTCGTGGCCGGAAAGCCGTTGCACCCGCACCAGGACGTCGACAGCCGACGCTCGCTCGCCGGCGCGCAGGGCCCGCGCGCCGCGCTGTTCGGCTGCGCTGACTCACGCCTGGCCGCCGAGATCATCTTCGACGTCGGCCTCGGCGACCTCTTCGTCGTGCGCAACGCCGGCCAGGTGATCGGATCCTCGATCATCGGCTCGCTCGAGTACGCGGTCGGCGTGCTGCACGTGCCGCTCATCGTCGTGCTCGGCCACGACTCCTGCGGCGCCGTCCAGGCCGCCATCCAGTCCAAGCTTCCGGATGCCGCGCCGCTGCCGCACTTCATCGACAAGCTCGTACAGAAGATCGTGCCCGCCGTGGAGCGGGTCACCGGCGGCCGCGAGATCACCGACGCCAGCCAGGTGGATGCCGGCTTCGTCGGCCGCGAACACCTGCGCGACACCGTGTCGGAGCTGCTCGCGTCATCCGAGATGATCAGCGACGCCGTCGCGGCGGGCACCCTCGCCGTCGTCGGAGCCAATTACCGCCTCTTTGAGGGCCGGGCCGAGACCGACGCCGTCGTCGGCCTCGTCTGAGCCGCCCCCACCACTTCTTCACAACGGACAGCAACACTTCGAACACCAACACTTCGAACAGCAACACCGGGACCGGACTCCCCAGTCTCAGAACACACCGAAAGGGCAACCGTGAGCAATTCAGCTGACGCGGAATTCCGCATCGAACACGACACCATGGGCGAGGTGCGCGTGCCCGTCAACGCGCTGTACAGTGCGCAGACGCAGCGTGCCGTTGAGAACTTCCCGATCTCGGGGTCGACGCTGGAGTCGGCCCAGATCGTGGCGCTGGCGCGCATCAAGAAGGCTGCCGCGCAGGCGAACGCGAAGCTCGGCCGCCTGGACCAGGGCATCGCCGACGCCATCGCCTCGGCCGCCGACGAGATCATCGCGGGCGCACACCTCGAGCAGTTCCCGATCGACGTCTACCAGACCGGGTCCGGCACGTCGACGAACATGAACATGAACGAGGTGCTTGCGAGCCTCGCCACGGCGCGCCTCGGCAGCCCGGTTCACCCCAACGACCACGTGAACGCCTCGCAGTCCTCCAACGACGTGTTCCCGACCTCGGTGCACATCGCTGTGACGGGCGCGCTCATCGACGAGCTGATCCCCTCCCTCGACCACCTCGCCGTGGCCCTCGAGGCGAAGGCCGTGCTGTGGGCGGATGCCGTCAAGGCCGGCCGCACGCACCTGATGGACGCCACCCCCGTCACTCTCGGCCAGGAGTTCGGCGGCTACGCCCGCCAGATGCGCCTCGGCATCGAGCGCGTGCGCTCTGCACTCCCCCGCGTCGCCGAGGTCCCGCTCGGCGGCACCGCCGTCGGCACCGGCATCAACACCCCGCTCGGCTTCCCGCAGCTGGTGCTCGAGCTGCTCACCGCAGAGACCGAGCTGCCGATCACCGAGGCGAAGGACCACTTCGAGGCCCAGGCGAACCGCGACGGCCTCGTCGACGCCTCCGGCGCGCTGCGCACCATCGCCGTCAGCCTGACCAAGATCTGCAACGACATCCGCTGGATGGGCTCTGGCCCGAACACCGGATTCGGCGAGCTGCACATCCCCGACCTGCAGCCGGGCTCCTCGATCATGCCGGGCAAGGTCAACCCCGTCATCCCCGAGGCCGTCCTCATGGTCTGCTCGCGCGTGATCGGCAACGACGCGGCGATCGCGTGGGGCGGTGCGTCCGGCTCCTTCGAGCTCAACGTGCAGATCCCCGTCATGGGCACCGCCCTGCTCGAGTCGATCCGCCTGCTCGGCAACTCCGCGCGCGTGCTCGCCGACAAGACCATCGACGGCCTCGAGGCCAACCTCGAGCGTGCAGCGGCCCTCGCCGGCATGTCGCCGTCGATCGTCACCCCGCTGAACAAGATCATCGGCTACGAAGAGGCCGCCAAGATCGCGAAGTACTCGGTCAAGCAGGGCGTCACCGTGCGCGAGGCCGTCATCGAGATGGGCTACGTCGAGAAGGGCGCGATCACCCTCGAGCAGCTCGACGCCTCGCTCGACCTGCTGAGCATGACGCACCCCGGCTAAGCAGCCGCACCGCAGTCGCAGCACCCAGCGCCGCCCCACGCACCCGCGTGGGGCGGCGCTTCTGCGTTGGCGGGGTCAGGCGTCTTCGCGGAGCGTCAGGGGGCGGATGCGGCGAGCACCGGCATCCGCCGGGGTCCGGGCACCAGCGCGATCAGGACGGCCGCGACGAAGGCCAGCGCGCCGACGGCCGAGAGCGCCTGACCCTGCCACGACCGACCGCCGGCGTACGGCGGGATCGTGTCGGAGATGCTCATGCCGAGCGAGAAGCCCGACCAGCCCTGGAAGAAGATGATGACGGCGCCGAGCAGCAGCGCGGAGATCGTGACGCGGCGCGGGGTGAGCAGCGCGTTCAGAGCACGGGCGAGGCGGCCGCGCGCCAGGCAGAGCGCCAGGAAGGCGATGACGACCACGCCCCAGAACACCAGCCAGACCAGTGCCATCATGATCCCCGAGGAGCGATCCGCCGGGCTGAGCAGCGCGTAGATCTCGGCGATATCGTAGCCGGGGGCCAGCGCCAGCGGGCTGAGCACCAGCGTCTCGTAGCTGCCGAAGGCGAGGACGCCGGCGAGGCCAGCGAAGGCGATCAGCCCGGCGCGCGCCCGCGTGCCCGAATCGGTGGGCCCCGGCGCGGCGCGCGCGGGCAGCTCGACATGCGCGAGCCCGCGGGCGAAGCCGATGAGTGCCAGGATGGCGCCGACGGCGGCCAGCACGAGCAGCACCGGAATCGACGTGGCGAGGACGCCGTTCCGGTACACCCAGTCCGTCCCGGGCAGCATCGTCGCGAGCGCGGCCGGCACGATGACGCCGAGCAGCCCGAGCGCGACCAGCGCGGTGCCGACCGTCGCCAGGCGATTCGCGCCGCGCGCCGCGGCGATGAGCAGCAGGAACCCGAGAGCCATCGCCGCCAGGCTGAGCCCGCCGGCACCGGCGACGAGCAGGGCAAGCGGGCTGCCGGGCTCGGCGTTCAGGGTTCCCGTCAGCCAGAGCGTCGCCAGCACGACCGGGGCGCTGACGACGAGAGCCAGCCCCCATCGCATGCGCCGCATCGTCAGATCCATGCGCACACTCTAGTCACATCCGGCGCCGAGACTGCGCGACTTGCTGTTCGGAGGCGCCGGAACGACAAGTCGCGCAGTCTCGATGAGCGGACGGGGAGGGGAGGGGAGGGGGATTAGGCGAGCTCGTTGGACTCCAGCATCTCGGTGACGAGGGCGGCGATCGCCGAGCGCTCCGAGCGGGTGAGCGTGACGTGCGCGAACAGCGGGTGCCCCTTGAGCGTCTCGATCACGCTGGCGACGCCGTCGTGCCGGCCGACGCGGAGGTTGTCGCGCTGGGCGACATCGTGGGTGAGCACCACCCGCGAGTGCTGCCCGATGCGGCTGAGCACCGTGAGCAGCACATTCCGCTCCAGCGACTGTGCCTCGTCGACGATCACGAAGGCGTCGTGCAGGCTGCGCCCGCGGATGTGGGTGAGCGGAAGCACCTCGAGGATGCCGCGGTCCAGCACCTCCTCGAGCACATTGTCGGAGACGAGAGCGCCGAGGGTGTCGAACACGGCCTGCCCCCACGGGTTCATCTTCTCGGTGGCGTCGCCGGGCAGGTAGCCGAGCTCCTGGCCGCCGACTGCGTAGAGCGGCCGGAACACCATGATCTTCTTGTGCTGCTGGCGCTCCAGCACCGCCTCGAGGCCGGCGCAGAGCGCGAGCGCCGATTTGCCGGTTCCCGCGCTGCCGCCGAGGGAGAGGATGCCGATCTCCGGGTCGAGCAGCAGGTCGATCGCGAGGCGCTGCTCCGCCGAGCGGCCGTGCAGCCCGAACACATCGCGGTCGCCACGCACCAGCTTGAACTCGCCGCGCCCGGTCACCCGGCCGAGCGCGCTGCCCCGCTCGGAGTGCACGACCAGCCCCGTGTTCACCGGCATGTCCTGCACGAGTCGCGTCTGCATCCGCTCGTTCTCGTACAGCGCGGCCATCTGCTCGCCGTTCAGCGTGATCTCGTCCATGCCGGTCCAGCCGGAGTCCACGGCGAGCTCGTGCTTGTACTCCTCGGCGGCGAGGCCGATCGAGGCCGCCTTCACACGCAGCGGCAGGTCTTTGGAGACGACCGTGACGGCGAGCCCGTCGTTGGCGAGGTTCAGCGCCACCGCCAGGATGCGGGTGTCGTTGTCGTTCAGCTGCAGGCCGCTCGGCAGCACGCCCTGGTTGGAGTGGTTGAGCTCGACCCGCAGGGTGCCGCCGTCGCCGACCGGGATCGGGAAGTCCAGGCGCTCGTGTTTGATGCGCAGCTCGTCGAGGTTGCGCAGCGCCCGCCGGGCGAAGTAGCCGATCTCCGGGTCGTTGCGCTTCGATTCCAGCTCGGTGATGACGATGACCGGCAGCACGACGGCATGCTCGGCGAAGCGGAACATCGACGAGGGGTCAGACAACAAAACCGAGGTGTCTAAGACGTAGACACGCTCGGTTTGTTTGATCTCCCGCGGCCCGGAATCCCCGGCCCGCGGTTCCCGTTCCGGGCGTGCCTGCCCCGACCCTCGATTGCCCCTTGACGGCTGACCAACTGTGACCACAACGACTCCCGCCCCGGCATTTCTGCCCAGTGTTGCGATTCGGCCACGTGGTTTCGAGTCGAACTTATGTGGCCGTCTCGATCAGGCGCTCGCCTGATGCAAGTGACGCTACGACCGCGGGCGACGTTGTGCACTGCGACACGCCACCGTGCAGGCAATATTTACCGAACGGATGCCGGGCGCACAGCCGGGCGGGTGCGGCGATGCCGGCTCCGATCGCACGATCCCTCGAGCCGACGGGACTGCGGCGGGAAGCCGGAGCTCGTCAGTAGGTGGCGGCGCTCGCGTAGGAGGTGAAGGCGCCCCGCACCATGTCGACGGTCTCCTCCTCCAGCACGGCGTGCACGCTGAGCCGCACCGAGCCCTCGCGCACGGTCGCGGTCACGCCGTGGTTGAAGAGCGAGGCGCTGAGCAGTGTGAGGTGCTCGCGCGGCGGCTCGAGCACGAGGATGCCGGCCCGCTCCCGCTCGTTGCGCGAGCTGGCGACGGGGATGGCGAACTCGTCGGCCAGGTCGATCATGCGGGAGCCGTTGGCGGCGACGGCCGCCTGGATCTGGCCGACACCCACGGCGGCGATCTCCTCGAGGGCGGCAGCCAGCCGGGCCTCGGCGATGCCGTCCGGGTTGGAGGTGCGGAACGCCCGGGCCCCGGCGCTCGGCGGCGGGGTCGGGATCGTGTCCCAGATCTCTTCCTCGTCGGTGCCGGTGAACCCGGAGAAGACCGGCGTCAGCCGGGCGAGGGCGCGCTCGCTGAGCGCCATCACCCCCGTGCCCCAGCCGGCGCGGCACCACTTCTGGCCACCGCTGACGACGACATCCGCCAGTTCGTAGGGGGCGTCCACGACACCGAAGCCCTGGATGGCGTCGACGATGAGCAGCCGGTCGCCGATCACCTGGCGGATGCCCTCGAGGTCGGCCAGGTAGCCGGTGCGCGAGTCGACGAGGCTCAGCGCGACAGCGGCCGTGCCGGCGCCGAGCTGCTCCTTGACCTGGCCGGGCGTGACGGTCCCGTGGTCGGTGCTCAGCCACTGCGGCTTCGCCACGTGCAGCGCCTCGTGCGCGCGGGAGGCGGCGATCGGCAGGCTGGGGAACTCCCCCGGCGAGAGCAGCACGTCGCCGGTCAGGCCGAACATGGCGTGCAGCAGCCCGGTCGTGGTGTTCGGAATCGCGACGATCTGCTCGGCCGGCTGGCCGAGCAGCGTGCTGGCCGCGGCGCGCAGGCGCTCATCCTGGTCGAGGATCGCCTGCAGGCTGCCGAAACGCGCGCGGCCGAGAGTCTCGATGAGTCCGGTCGATTCCGCGGATGCCGCGGCGGAGATCGGCCCGATGCGGCCGTAGTCGAGGTAGCCGGGCTCTTCGCCGAAACCGGCGGTGTAGTCATCCCAGGTGGTCATTGTTTCCTTTCGGCGGCCTCGGGTGGGCGCGCCTGGTCGAACTATCCGCCGAAGCGGCGGTTGCGCTTCGCGTAGTCACGCAGGGCGCGGAGGAAGTCCACCTGGCGCAGATCCGGGCCGAGCGCCTCGACGAAGTAGAACTCGCTGTGCGCGCTCTGCCAGAGCATGAAGTCGCTGAGTCGTTGTTCGCCGGAGGTGCGGATGACGAGATCGGGGTCGGGCTGGCCACCGGTGTAGAGGTGCTCGCCGATCAGATCGGGAGTGAGCCGCTCGGCGAGGTCTTCGAGGCTGCCGCCGCCGGCGTGGTGATCGGCGACGATGCTGCGCATGGCATCCGTGATCTCCTTGCGCCCGCCGTAGCCAACCGCGAGGTTCACGTGCAGGCCGTTCTTGTTCATGGTGCGGGTCTCGGCCGCGCCGAGCGCCGCGACGAGCGGCTCGGGCAGGCCGGCGGTCGAGCCGACGTGCTGCACCCGCCAGTCCCGGTAGCGGGAGAGGTCGTCGGCGAGCTCGGCGATGATCTCGATCAGCGCGGCGAGCTCATCGGAGGAGCGATTCGTGAGGTTGTCGCTGGAGAGCAGGTAGAGCGTGACCGTGGAGATGCCCAGGTCGTCGCACCACTCCAGGAACTCGCGCATCTTCGCCGCGCCGGCCCGATGGCCGTGGGCGGCGGTGTCGTACCCGAGGAGTTTGGCCCAGCGACGGTTGCCATCGATGATCATGGCGACGTGGCGTGGAAGGGTCTCCGCAGTGAGCCCCCGCCGTAGCCGGTTCTGGTAGAGGCCGTAGAGGATTCCCCGGCCCAATGATTCATCGCGCGTGTGCACAGAATTACGTTAGTGCACTCCCCTGCAGACACCCACATTTCTCGCGCTGATGTGTGTCGTATCCTGAGCACATGGCACTGCATGATCCCGCTGTGGACAGCCCCGTCGACGTCAAGCCGCTCTGGCGCGGGTGGATTCATGCCGGCACCTTCCCGGTCACGATCGCGGCCGGAATCGTGCTCATCGCCCTCGCGCAGGGCGCCCCGGCTAAGTGGGCGAGCGCCGTGTTCATGCTCACGTCGATGCTGCTATTCGGCAACTCGGCGCTCTACCACCGCTTCAACTGGAAGCCGCGCGCCAAGATGCTGCTCAAGCGCATCGACCACGCGAACATCTTCCTGCTGATCGCAGGCACCTACACACCGCTGGCCGTGCTTGCCCTGCCGCCGGAGAAGGGCTTGGTGCTGCTCGCCGTCGTCTGGGGCGGCGCGCTGCTGGGTATCTGCTTCCGCGTGTTCTGGATCAACGCCCCGCGCTGGCTCTACGTGGTCACCTACCTGGCGCTCGGCTGGGCGGCCGTCATGTACCTCGGTGACCTCCTCGCGGTGAGCGTGGCGATGATGGTGCTCGTGGCGGTCGGCGGGCTGCTCTACAGCGCGGGCGCCGTCGTCTACGCGCTGAAGAAGCCCAACCCGATTCCCGGGGTGTTCGGCTTCCACGAGATCTTCCACGCCTGCACGGTGCTCGCGTTCCTCTGCCACTGGGTGGCGATGCTGATCATCGTGCTCCACCCGGCCTACCACGCCGGCTAGCGGCACCTGGCCCGGGAGCTGACCTGATCGGGTGCCACGCCACTTCCGTGGGAATCGCGCCAGCTCAACTGGCGCTGTTCCGGCTCAACTGGCGCAGTTGTCCCGCGTGCCGATCGGCTTCGGTCGCTGGAGCTCCCTCGAGCCAACGGGGAGCGCGGAACGCGCGCCGGTGGGTTGGCTACTTGTCGTCGGGGGCGGATGCCGCAGCGCCGCCGTCGGTCGCTCCGGCCGTTCCGGCCTCGCGCTCGGCCAGCTCGGCCTCGAGTCGGGCACTGATCTCGGCCTTGTAGTTGGTGCGGCGGATGCGGCGCACCATGTCGAAGCCGATGCCGACCACGGCGAGGGCGATCACCGCGGTGGCCACGAAGCCCCAGATTCCGGGGGTCACGGTGTCCGGATCGAACTCCTTGTCGCCCGTCGCCAGTGCGAAGCGTGTCGAGAGCTCCAGAATCGTCGTGTACACGTGCGGAACTCCTCAGGATTGCCGGATAGCCTTAGACAAGCTTAAGCCACGTCGAGGCCGGGCTGCGCCCACCGGCCAGCCCCGTGCCGCGACACAGAATTCCCGCCGATCAGGAGCCCCGCAGCATGAGCACCGCCAACGCCCAGCCGGCCGATCTCGATCAGCGCTACGGCCGCACCCCACGCAAGGGTCGCCGCGACC
>NZ_MPZN01000076.1 GCF_002936985.1 Microterricola pindariensis
CCAGGGAGGCGCGGCTGCGGGGGCGCAGCTCCTCGTCGCCCTCCAGCCAGACCACCGACTCGGGGGTCAGCTCGAGCAGCTCGCCGATGAAGCGGGAGCCGGAGAGCACCCGGGTGAGCCGCTCGGCGGCACCGGAGGAGTCGCGCAGCATGCGCAGGAACCAGTGCGTGCCGCCCAGGCTGTCGCTCAGCCGGCGGAAGGCGAGCAGGCCGTAGTCCGGGTCGGCGCCGTCGGCGAACCACTGCAGCATCACCGGCAACAGGTGGCGCTGGATGGTGGCGCGGCGGGAGACGCCGGCGGTGAGGGCGGCGATGTGGGCGAGCGCGCCGCGCGGGTCGACGAAGCCGATGGCCGCCAGGCGCGCCTCGGCCTGCGCGCTGGTCAGGTTGAGGCCCTCAGCCGGCAGCGCGGCCACCGCGGAGAGCAGCGGCCGGTAGAACAGGCGCTCGTGCAGGCCGCGCACCCGCTGCTTGCCGGCCGCCCAGCGGGCGCGGAGCTCGCCGGCGCCGCCGGCCAGTCCGCTGGAGCGCGCGAGCACCCGCAGGGCGTCCTCGCTGCGGGGCATCAGGTGGGTGCGGCGCAGCCGCTGCAGCTGCAGGCGGTGTTCGAGCAGGCGCAGCATCCGGTAGTCCTGGGCGAACTCGGCGGCCTCGACCCGGCCGATGTAGCCGGCATCCGCCAGCGCCACCAGGGCGGGCAACGTGCCCCCGTGCCGCACGCTCTCGTCGGACTGGCCGTGCACGAGCTGCAGCAGCTGCACGGTGAACTCGATGTCGCGCAGGCCTCCAGGGCCGAGCTTCAGCTGCACGTCGACCTCATCGTCGGGGATGTGCGCCGTCACGCGCTCGCGCATGCGCTGCACGGACTCGACGAAGCCCTCCCGATCGGAGCTGTTCCACACGGCGGGGGCGAGGGCGCTCACGTAACGCTCCCCCAGCTCCCGGTCGCCGGCCAGCGGGCGGGCCTTCACGAGCGCCTGGAACTCCCAGTTCTTGGCCCAGCGCTCGTAGTAGGCGAGGTGGGATTCGAGGGTGCGCACGAGGGCGCCGTCCTTGCCCTCCGGGCGCAGGTTCGCGTCCACCTCCCAGAGCCCCGGCTCCACCAGCGGTTCGGAGATTCCGCGCATGGTGAGCATGGCCAGCCGGGTGGCGATGTCGACGGCGCGGGCGTTGTCGAGCCCGTCGCCGGCCTCGGCGATGAAGATCACGTCGACGTCGCTGACGTAGTTGAGCTCGTGCGCGCCGGCCTTGCCCATGCCCATGATGCTGAGCCGGGTGGCGTCCACCTCCGCGGCGTCGAAGAGCCCGAAGGCAGCCGTCCCGGCGGATGTCACCGCTCGCCGGGCCACGGCCAGCGAGGCGTCCAGGGTGGCCCCGGCCAGGTCGGCCAGCGCCCCGGCGATGCCGTCGACCCCACCGACCGGGTCGTGCTGCTCGAGGTCGAAGGCGGCCAGCCGGGCCAGCCACCAGCGGTAGCGCACACGCATCCGCGCCCAGGCCGCCTCGTCGCCGCCGGCGCTGCCCACCGCGCTGCCGGAGACGGCGGCGAGCAGGTCGGCGCCGAGCTCTGCGGCATCCGGCAGCGCGGCCAGCGGCTCGGCCAGGGCGGCGAGGGCGCTCGGCTGGCGCAGGAAGAACTCGGCCAGGCCCTCCGAGGCGCCGAGCACGAGGGCGAGGCGCGCGGCCGTGTCCGGATCGGCCAACAGGGCGCCCGTCTCGGCGGGGGCCTGCCGGAGCAGCGCGGTCAGGCTGCGCAGCGCGGAGTCGGTATCGGCGGCCCGCGACAGCGCGCCGAGGATGCCGCGCGCGGGCGCGCCGCTCAACTCCTCGAACTCGGCCAGGCCGTCGGCCGCCGCGCCGAGTTCGAGGAAGCCGGCGCGGGCGAGCTCGGTCAGGCTGAAGCGCGCGGAAGCCATCTGCCGCGGTCTAGAGGATCTCGAGGTTGTTGCGCAGCTCGAACGGGGTTACCTGGTTGCGGTACTCCCGCCACTCCTTGCGCTTGTTGAGCAGCACGTAGTTGAACACCTGCTCCCCCAGCGTCTCGGCGACGAGCTCGGACTCCTCCATGTACTGGATGGCGTGGTCGAGGCTGGCCGGCAGCTGGGCGTAGCCGAGCGCGCGGCGCTCGGTGTCGCTCAGGCTCCAGACGTTGTCCTCGGCCTCCTCCGGCAGCTCGTACTCCTCCTCGATGCCCTTGAGGCCGGCGGCCAGCATGAGCGAGAAGGAGAGGTACGGGTTCGCGGCGGAGTCGATGGCGCGGTATTCGATGCGCGCGCTCTGGCCCTTGTTCGGCTTGTACAGCGGCACCCGGATGAGCGCGGAGCGGTTGTTGTGCCCCCAGCAGACGAAGCTGGGCGCCTCGTCGCCGCCCCAGAGCCGCTTGTAGGAGTTCACGAACTGGTTCGTGACGGCGGTGATCTCCGGCGCGTGCTTCAGAAGGCCGGCGATGAAGTGGCGGCCGGTCTTGGAGAGCTGGTACTGCGCGCCCGGCTCGTAGAAGGCGTTCGCGTCGCCCTCGAACAGTGACAGGTGCGTGTGCATGCCGGAGCCGGGGTGGTCGGAGAAGGGCTTCGGCATGAACGTCGCGTAGACGCCCTGCTCGATCGCGACCTCCTTGATGACGGTGCGGAACGTCATGATGTTGTCGGCGGTGGTCAGCGCGTCCGCGTAGCGGAGGTCGATCTCGTTCTGGCCGGGGCCCGCCTCGTGGTGGCTGAACTCGACCGAGATGCCGAGGTCCTCCAGCATCCGCACGGAGCTGCGGCGGAAGTCGTGCGCGGTTCCGCCCGGAACGTTGTCGAAGTAGCCGGCCGAGTCGACCGGGATGGGACCGTTCTTGCCGTACTTCGAGGACTTCAGCAGGTAGAACTCGATCTCGGGGTGCGTGTAGAAGGTGAAGCCGCGGTCGGCCGCCTTCGCCAGCGTGCGCTTGAGCACGTTGCGCGGGTCGGCGACGGCCGGTGCCCCGTCGGGCGTGCTGATGTCGCAGAACATGCGGGCGGTCGGGTCGACGTCGCCCCGCCAGGGCAGGATCTGGAAGGTGCTGGGGTCTGGGTGCGCGAGCAGGTCAGACTCGTAGGTGCGGGTGAGGCCCTCGATCGCGGAGCCGTCGAAGCCGAGGCCCTCCGTGAACGCGCCCTCCACCTCGGCCGGGGCGATGGCCACCGACTTCAGCGTGCCGACGACGTCGGTGAACCACAGGCGGATGAATTTGACGCCCCGTTCCTCAATGGTCCGAAGAACGAAGTCACGCTGCTTGTCCATTCATGCCCTTTCTCGCTGGCTTCCAGAGTAGTGCGTAGCCGCCGTGTCTGCGGGCGCTCGATAGACTGCCGCTATGTCTGAGCAAGCAGCCGAAGTCTCCAACCCCTACGGCGGGTCCAACACCGCCGGGCCGAAGCGCGTGCGCACCCGGCATTTCCAGATCGCCAAGGACAACGGCGTCAAGATCACGGGGCTGACCAGCTACGACCAGCTCACGGCCCGCATCTTCGATGAGGCCGGCATCGACTTCCTGCTGGTCGGCGACTCCGCCGGCAACACGGTGCTCGGCTACGACACCACCCTGCCCGTCACGGTCGACGAGCTGATCCCGTTGACGCGGGCCGTGGCAACCGCAGCCAAGCGGGCCCTCGTCGTGGCCGACATGCCGTTCGGCTCGTACGAGGTGAACCCGGAGGAGGCGCTGCACACCGCCATCCGCTTCATGAAGGAGACCGGAGCGCATGCCGTCAAGCTGGAGGGCGGTGAGCGCAGCGCGCAGCAGATCCGCCGCATCGTGCAGGCCGGCATCCCAGTCATGGCGCACATCGGCTTCACCCCGCAGAGCGAGCACGGCCTCGGCGGCCACATGATCCAGGGACGCGGTGCCGGCGCGGATCAGCTGCTCGCCGACGCCCTCGCGATTCAGGATGCCGGCGCCTTCGCCGTCGTGCTCGAGATGGTGCCCGCCGCGGCCGCCGCCGCGGTCACCGCGGCGCTGACCATCCCGACCATCGGTGTCGGCGCGGGACCCGACGTCGACGGCCAGCTGCTGGTGTGGACCGACTTCGCCGGCATGGGCGAGGGCCGCGTGCCCAAGTTCGTGCGGCAGTACGCCAATGTGCGCCAGGTGCTGTTGGACGCCGTCACGGAGTTCCGCGGCGACGTCGACTCTGGCACCTACCCGGCGCCGGAGCACAGCTACGAGTAGCGCGGGCTAGCGGTCCTCGGCGTCTTCGGCGTCCCACTTCGCGGAGTTCTCGCGCAGCTTCTCGAGGGCGTGCGCCGCGGCCTGCTCGGTTGGGAATGGGCCCACCCGGTCGAGTGACGGCGAGGCGTAGCCGAATTCCACTGCGCCGGTTCGCATGTTGTACCAGAACTGTTTGTCTCCACGCTCGGTCATAAGCTTGATCCTATGCCCAAGGATTCTGCCGGTCACCTGATTGCCGGGCGGCTCTCGCCCCAGCGTGTCGTCCCCGCCCACATCATTCGCCCCGAGTACGTCGGAAAGGCCGCGCCCGCCGAGTACACCGGCGACAACGTCTACACGGCGGAGCAGGTGGAGCTGATCCGCGAGTCCGGCCGCATCGCCGCCGACGCGATCGCCGCGGCCGGCGCCATCATCGCGCCGGGCGTGACCACCGAGCAGCTGGACGCGGTCGTGCACCAGTACCTGCTCGACCACGACGCCTACCCCTCCACGCTCGGCTACCGGGGCTACCCGAAGTCCAGCTGCACCTCCGTCAACGAGGTCATCTGCCACGGCATCCCCGACGACACCGTGCTGGAGGACGGCGACATCGTCAACATCGACGTGACGGCGTTCCGCAACGGCATGCACGGCGACCTCAACCACACCTTCATCGTCGGCTCCGCCAGCGAGGAGGTGACCCTGCTCGTCGAGCGCACCCGGGAGGCCCTGGCCCGCGGCATCAAGGCCGTCGCCCCCGGCCGCGAGGTCAACGTCATCGGCCGCACCATCGCCTCCTACGCGAAGCGCTTCGGCTACGGCGTCGTCCGCGATTTCACCGGCCACGGCGTCGGCTCCGCCTTCCACAGCGGGCTGATCATCCCGCACTACGACTCCGCCCCCGAGTACAACGACGTGATGGTGCCCGGCATGGTGTTCACGATCGAGCCCATGCTCACCCTCGGCGGCCACGAGTGGGACCTCTGGGCCGACGACTGGACGGTGACCACACGCGACAAGAGCATGACCGCTCAGTTCGAGCACACCCTCGTCGTGACCGAGCGGGGCGCCGAGATCCTCACCCTGCCGAGCACCGAGTAGATTCATCCCTATGACTGAACAGCGCACCCTCCCCGCCCGCACAGCCATTGGAATCGACATCGGCGGAACCGGCATCAAGGGCGCTGTCGTCGACCTCGGCACGGGCGAGCTGCTCTCGGACCGCCGCAAGGTGGCCACCCCGGACGGCGCCAAGCCGGCCGACATCCTGGAGGCCACCGACCGCATGCTCGACGGCCTCCGCGAGGAGTTCGGCGCGCTGCCCGTCGGCATCTGCTTCCCCGCGATCGTCAAGGGCGGCCGCACCCTCTCGGCCGCGAACATCTCCGACGACTGGATCGGCCTGCCCGCCGAGGCCATGTTCGAGGAGCGCCTGCAGGTGCCCATCCACTTCGTCAACGACGCGGATGCCGCCGGCCACGCCGAGGTGCGCTTCGGCGCCGCGCGCGGCCGCTCCGGCGTCGTGCTGCTCACCACGCTGGGCACCGGAATCGGCTCGGCGCTGCTCTACAACGGCGTGCTGGTGCCGAACACCGAGCTCGGCCACCTCGAGCTCGACGGCCAGGGTGCAGAGAAGGGCGCCGCGTACTCGGCCAAGGAACGGGAGTCGCTCAGCTGGGAGCAGTGGGCGGAGCGCCTGCAGCGCTACTACAGCCACCTGGAGCTGCTCTTCTCCCCCGACCTCTTCATCGTCGGCGGCGGCGTCTCCAAGAACTACGCCGACTTCCTGCCCCTGCTCCGCCTGCAGACGGAGATCGTGCCCGCCGTGCACCGCAACAACGCCGGCATCCTCGGGGCCGCCGACCTCGCCGCGGCCGGCCACGGCCTGGGCAAGCACGCCGCCCCGGTGGCGGGAGCGTGAGCGACGCCCTGTTCGAGGAGCACCTGGCCCGCGGCGCGGCACCGGCCGCCGCCTGGGGCCTGTTCGACGCCGACGGCCTCCGGCACGCCCGCCAGTCCGGCGTCGCGGCCGACACCGCCTTCCGCATCGCCTCCTGCACCAAGAGCTTCACCGCGGCCGCGCTGCTCAGCCTCCGCGACGAGGGGCTGCTCGGACTCGACGACCCGGTCACCCGCACTGTGCCCGGCCTGAGCCTGGCCGGGCTGCCCTCGGCGGGCTCCGCCGTGCCGACGGTGCGGATGCTGCTCACCATGTCCTCCGGGCTGCCCACCGACGACCCATGGGCCGACCGGCAGGAGGCCATGACGGCGGCGGCGTTCGACGCCCTGCTCGCCGCCGGCGTGCGCTTCGAGGCCGAGCCGGGCACCCGCTTCGCGTACTCCAACCTCGGCTACGCCCTGCTCGGCCGGGTCATCGAGGTCGTCAGCGGCCGGAGCTACCAGAGCTTCGTCACCGAGCGGCTGCTCACGCCGCTCGGGCTGGCCAGCACCGGCTTCGACGCCTCGGTGGCCGCGCCCGGCGGCGTCGCCGTCGGCCATCGCCGCCACGCCGGCGCCTGGGAGCCGCTGCCGTTCACCGGCCCCGGCGCGTTCTCGGCGATCGGCGGGCTGTTCAGCACGGTCGCCGACCTGGCCCGCTGGGCCGGCTGGCTGGCATCCGCCTTCGATGCGGATGCCGACGACGCCGTGCTCAGCGCGGCCAGCCGGCGCGAGATGCAGCAGTTGCACCGCCTCGACCAGACCGTGAGCGAGCGCCCGACCGGCTACGGCTACGGTCTGTTCGTCGAGCAGTACTCGCCGAGCAGCCGGGTGGTGTCCCACTCCGGCGGATACCCCGGTTTCTCGGCGCACATGCGCTGGTCGCTCGAGCAGCGGCTCGGCGTCGTGGCGTTCTCGAACGCCACCTACTCGCGCGTCTCCGCGACGGCGACCGCCGTGCTCGACGCCCTGCTCGCGGAGCGAGAGGCAGCGGCATCCGCCCCCGCGCCCGTTCCGCCGCTCTGGCCGGAGACGCGCGCAGCACAGACCGCCGTCACGGAGCTGCTGGCTGACTGGGCGGGCGGGGACGAGAAGCCGCTGGAGCCAACCCTGTTCTCGGAGAACGTGGCGCTCGACCTGCCGCTCGAGCGCCGCACCGCGGCCCTCCGGCTCGCCCTCGCCGACATCGGCGGCCTGACCGCAGGCTCCCCGACGGACGCCTGCTCGGACGGCCCCGCGCACCTGGCCTGGTTCCTGCCGGGGGCCAGCGGGCGCCTGCGCGTGGAGATCCGCCTGACGCCGGAGGCGCGTCCGCGCGTGCAGACCCTGCTCGTCGCCGTCGACCGCGCGGGCCGCTAGCGGCGCGGCCCCCTCCAGCCGGCGTGCGGAGCGCCAACGTCGCGCACGCGGGCCTCAAGCGAGCGTCCGCAGTGCGAGCGTGCCGTGAGGATTGGGCGGGGCACCGTAGGGAAGCTGTGAGGATGCTGGCTGCCCGCCGCACCGAGGTGTGAACTGATGCCGTGGCCACGGGCCACGGCCGCGGCGGAGCCCCGCCGGGCCCCGTCTGACCGGGAGTCTGCTCGTGCTCGATCTCATCTTCATCGGAGGCATTGCGGCGCTCATTGCCCTCATCGCCCTCATCGCGCGGGGGGTGGAGAAGCTGTGAGCGGCGATGTGCTGCGCGGCTTCATCGACCTGCTGAGCGCCACGCTCGCCGTGGCCGCCCTCGGCTATCTCGTCTACGCCCTGCTGAAACCGGAGCGCTTCTAGATGCCGCCGCTCGTGCTCTTCGCGCTGCAGCTTCTGACGCTGGCGCTCCTCCTTGCCGTGCTGTACCGCCCACTCGGCGACTACATGGCCACCGTCTACAGCTCGACGCGGCACCTGCGCGTCGAGAAGGTCATCTACCGCCTGACCGGCGTCAACCAAGACGCCGAGCAGACCTGGCCGATCTACTTCCGCAGCGTGCTCGCGTTCTCCGCCGTCGGCATCCTCGCCGTGTACGGCCTGCAGCGACTGCAGGCCTTCCTGCCGTTCGCGCTCGGCCTGCCCGCCGTCAGCGAGCAGCTCTCCTTCAACACCGCCATCTCCTTCGTCACGAACACCAACTGGCAGTCGTACTCCCCCGAGGCGACCATGGGCTACAGCGTGCAGCTGCTCGGCCTCGCCGTGCAGAACTTCCTGTCGGCCGCCGTCGGCATCGCGGTCGCAGTCGCCCTGGTGCGCGGCCTTGCCCGCGCCGCCAGCCCCACCCTCGGCAACTTCTGGGTGGACCTGGTCCGCGGCTCGCTCCGCATCCTGCTGCCGTTCGCCGCGGTGGCCGCCATCGTGCTGCTCGCCGGCGGCGTCATCCAGAACTTCGCCGGGTTTCAGGATGTCGGCACGCTCGCCGGCGGCACCCAGTCGATCCCCGGTGGCCCGGTCGCCTCGCAGGAGGCCATCAAGCTGCTCGGCACCAACGGCGGCGGCTTCTTCAACGCGAACTCGGCCCACCCCTTCGAGAACCCGACAGCCTGGGTCAACCTGGTGGAGGTGCTCCTCATGCTCGCGATCCCGTTCGCCCTGCCGCGCACCTTCGGCCGCATGGTCGGGGACAACCGTCAGGGCTACGCCATCCTCGCGGCGATGGGCACCTTCTTCGTGCTCTCCGTCTCCCTATTGAGCGCCCTCGAGCTCGGAGGCCGCGGCACCGCCCCGGTGCTGGCCGGCGGCGCCATGGAGGGCAAGGAACAGCGATTCGGCGAACTCGGCTCCGCCCTCTTCGGCACGACGAGCACGCTCACCTCCACCGGCGCCGTCAACTCCATGCACGACAGCTACACCGCGCTCGGAGGCGGCACCACCATGCTCAACATGATGCTCGGCGAGCTCGCCCCCGGCGGCGTCGGATCCGGCCTGTACGGCATGCTCGTCATCGCGATCCTCGCGGTGTTCATCGCCGGCCTGATGGTCGGTCGCACCCCGGAGTACCTCGGCAAGAAGCTGGGCGCGCGGGAGATCAAGCTCGCGAGCCTCTACATCCTGACGACGCCGACCCTGGTACTCGTCGGGACCGCGCTCAGCTTCGGCATCCCTGTCATCCGCGAGTCGGTCATCGGCACCTCGATCCTGAACCCCGGGCTGCACGGCTTCTCCGAGGTGCTCTACGCGTTCACCTCGGCCGCCAACAACAACGGCTCCGCGTTCGCCGGCCTGACCGCGAACACCCCGTGGTTCAACACCGCGCTGGGGGTTGCGATGCTGCTCGGCCGGCTGCTGCCGATCCTGTTCGTCCTGGCGCTCGCCGGATCCCTCGCGGCACAAGAGAAGGTTCCCGTCACGGCCGGCACACTGCCCACCCACCGACCGTTGTTCGTCGGCCTGCTCTGCGGCACGGTCGTCATCGTCTCCGCTCTCACCTATTTCCCGGTGCTCGCACTGGGGCCCCTCGCGGAAGGACTGCTCTAACCATGTCAACGACCACCGAAGAACGCACCGAGAGCTCGGTGCACCGCCACAAGGACACGGCGGCACCGTTCGGCCCCCGGCAGCTGCTGGCCGCGCTCCCCGTCGCCCTCCGCAAACTGCACCCCCGGCAGATGTGGCGCAACCCGGTCATGTTCATCGTGGAGGTCGGCGCGGCACTCACCACGCTGATCGCCATCACCGAGCCGCTCAGCGGCGGGCCCGTCGAATCCGGCGGCACCGCCATGCCGTCCGCCTTCACCGTCTCCATCGCCGTCTGGCTCTGGCTGACCGTGCTCTTCGCGAACCTCGCCGAGGCTGTTGCGGAGGGGCGTGGCAAGGCCCAGGCGGAAAGCCTGCGCGCCACGCGCACCAGCACGATCGCCCACCGGGTCCCGCACTACGACGAGACGGCAGACCCGGGGGCACTCGTCGCCACCAGCGAGGCGATCGCATCAGCGGACCTCCACCTCGGCGACGTCGTCGTGGTGACGGCCGGCGAGCTGATCCCCGGCGACGGCGACATCGTCTGGGGCATCGCCTCCGTCGACGAGTCGGCCATCACCGGCGAGTCGGCGCCCGTCGTTCGGGAGTCGGGCGGCGACCGCAGCGCCGTCACCGGCGGCACCCGGGTGCTCTCCGACCGCATCGTGGTGCGCATCACCAGCAAGCCGGGCGAGACCTTCGTCGACCGGATGATCCGTCTGGTCGAGGGCGCGAGTCGCCAGAAGACGCCGAACGAGATCGCGCTGAACATCCTGCTCGCCACGCTGTCGATCGTCTTCGTCGTCGTGGTGCTCACGATCGGCCCGATGGCCGGCTACTCGGACGCCGCGCCCAGCGTGCCCGTGCTGATCGCCCTGCTGGTCTGCCTCATCCCCACCACGATCGGCGCGCTGCTCTCGGCCATCGGCATCGCCGGCATGGACCGCCTCGTGCAGCGCAACGTGCTCGCGCTCTCCGGCCGGGCCGTTGAGGCCGCCGGTGATGTGACGACCCTGCTCCTCGACAAGACCGGGACGATCACCTACGGCAATCGCCAGGCCGCCGAGTTCATCCCCGTCGGCGGGGCCGGCGAGGCCGAACTGGTGGCAGCGGCACACGCGGCGTCGCTGGCCGACCCGACCCCGGAGGGCAGCTCGATCGTGCTGCTCGCCGAACGGCTCGACCCCACCCTCACCCGCGTGCAGCAGGCGTCGGGCGCGGTCGTGCCCTTCACCGCGCAGACCCGGATGAGCGGCATCGACTACGCCGACGGGGCGATGCTCCGGAAGGGAGCCGGCTCCATGGTGGCCGCCTGGGCCGCCGAGTCCGGCGCCCTGGCTGCCGATACCGAGGGCGAGCTGCGGGCCGCCGTCGAGCGGGTCTCCGAAGCCGGCGGCACTCCCCTCGTCGTGGCCGAGCGGCGGGCAGACGGGCAGAGCCGCGTGCTCGGGGTGATCTACCTGAAGGACGTCGTGAAGACCGGCCTGGTCGAGCGTTTCGCCGAACTGCGCCGGATGGGCATCCGCACCGTCATGATCACCGGCGACAACCCGCTGACGGCGAAGGCGATTGCGGCGGAGGCCGGCGTCGACGACTTCCTGGCCGAGGCGACGCCGGAGGACAAGATGGCCCTGATCAAGCGCGAGCAGGCCGGCGGCAACCTGGTTGCGATGACCGGGGACGGCACCAACGACGCCCCGGCGCTCGCCCAGGCCGACGTCGGCGTCGCGATGAACACGGGCACCTCCGCCGCGAAGGAGGCGGGCAACATGGTCGACCTCGACTCGGACCCGACCAAGCTGATCGACATCGTGCGCATCGGCAAGCAGCTGCTCATCACCCGCGGCTCGCTCACCACGTTCTCGATCGCGAACGACGTGGCCAAGTACTTCGCCATCATCCCGGCGATGTTCGCGGGCGCGTTCCCCGGCCTCGAGGTCCTCAACCTGATGGGCCTCAGCTCTCCGGCATCCGCGATCCTCTCCGCCGTGATCTTCAACGCGATCATCATCGTCATCCTGATCCCGCTCGCCCTGCGCGGCGTGCGCTACAGGGCGGCATCAGCCTCCCAGATCCTGCGGCGCAACCTGATCATCTACGGCCTCGGCGGCGTGATCGCCCCCTTCATCGGAATCAAGCTCGTCGACCTCGTCGTCAGCCTGCTGCCCGGCTTCTAGACCACAACACGAAGGACCTCTCATGGCTACAACACGTGGAACACTCCGCCAGTACGGCGTGGCGGTGCGGGCGTTGCTCGTGCTGACGCTGATCCTCGGCGTGCTTTACCCGCTCGTGATCACCGGCATCGGGCAGCTCGCGCTGCCACAACAGGCGAACGGCTCGCTCGTCCGCGTCGACGGCCGGGCGGTCGGCTCCGCCCTGATCGGGCAGTCGTTCGCGGATGCCGAGGGCACCCCGCTCCCGCAGTGGTTCCAGCCCCGGCCCTCCGCCGCAGGCTCCGGCCATGACGCCGCCGCCTCCAGCGGCAGCAACTGGGGCCCGGAGAACCCCGATCTGGTGGCGGCCATCCGGGACCGCCAGTCGGCGATCGAGAAGCTTGACGGTGTGAGCGTCTCCGCGATCCCCCCGGACGCCGTCACCGCCTCCGGCTCCGGGCTCGACCCGCACATCAGCCCGGAGTACGCCCGCCTGCAGGTGCACCGGGTGGCCGCGGCGCGCTCGCTCGAGACTGCTCGGGTGTCGGCGCTCGTCGAGTCTATGATTCAGGAACGGGATCTCGGCTATCTCGGCGAGCCGACCGTCAACGTGCTGGCGCTGAACGCGGCGCTGGCCGGAATGGATGAGAAGAACTAGTGTCGCGAGGTCGTCTGCGGGTACTCCTCGGCGCCGCACCGGGGGTGGGCAAGACCTTCACGATGCTGGAGGAGGGGCGCCGGCTGCGCCTGGCCGGCAAGGACGTCGTGGTCGCGCTCGTGGAAACCCATGGTCGCGAGGGCACGGCCGAGATGCTGGACGGCTTCGAGATCGTGCCGCGCACCGTCAGCGAGCACCGCGGCGTGCTGCTGGACGAGATGGACGTGGACGCCGTGCTGGCCCGGCATCCGGAAATCGCCCTCGTCGACGAGCT
>NZ_MPZN01000077.1 GCF_002936985.1 Microterricola pindariensis
GGGGCGAGCGACACCCTGGTGAGGCCCGCGCTGACCGCCGAGTTCGTCACGGCGCAGAAGGCGCTGGGGGCCGACGTCGAGTCCATCGTCATCCCGGACACCGGCCATGCCCTGGTTGCCCTGCGGGCAATGCCCAGGCTGATGGAATGGCTCGCCCAGAACGCCGCACCGACCGCCTTGCGCTAGCCGCCGCCGAGGATGTGGCGTGCGGCGCCCTGTTGCGCACAAGCACCGACTGCTCCGACGTTCTCCACAGCTGGGGAAGGGGTCGGGCGGCCCGCTTCTCAGCGGCGCAGGATGAGGGAATGAGAGCACACGAATCCGACGCACTGCGACCAACTCCCCTCGAGAGCCGTGCGGCCGCTGGCACCACGGTGCGCACCCAGCGCCTGACCACCGCCGCCCGCGACAAGCGCACCGCCGCGGCGCTCAGCTCGCTGATCGCCCGCCTGCAGGTGGACTCGCTCGGGGCCGCCGACCCCAGCGAGCAGTACAACTACAGCGTGGTGTGGGCGGGCCCGGACCGCGCGTTCCGTGGCAGCGTCGACGAGTTGCCCGAGCTCTGCTGGTTCGCCGACGAGCAGACCGCGGCTCTGGCCGGCATCCGCAACCGCGCCCGCGAGGCGGTCGCCGAGGCCGCGGCATGTGGGGCGCCGATTCCGCGCCCGTTCAGCGAGCTGCGCGCCAGCGGTGAGGCGGCGTTGGCGCGGGCTTCCGCCGGCGGGGCCGGTGTGCCGTTCTGGATCCCGATCGAACTCTGGGCGGAGCTGGAGGCTGCGGCCCGGGAGCAGCTGACCGAGCCGCGGCTGCTGGCGCTCTCGCGGCTGGCGGGCAGCCTCGCCATCTCCCTGAGCGAGCGGCGGGCGTCCGGCTGAACCGGCGCGGCGTCGCCCGGCGCGGTTCGGACGGCGCGGTTCGGACGGGAGGCGCGGATCTGCTGGCAGAGTGGGGCCATGAAGTTCCGGATCTTCACCGAGCCCCAGCAGGGCGCCAGCTACGACGACCAGCTCGCCATCGCGCAGGCGACAGAGCGTCTCGGCTTCGACGCCTTCTTCCGCAGCGACCACTTCCTCGAGATGGACGCCCCGAACGGCGGGCTGCCCGGCCCGACCGATGCCTGGCTGACGCTGGCGGCCCTGGCCCGCGAGACCAGCGGCATCCGGCTCGGCACCCTGGTCAGCTCGGCGACGTTCCGCCACCCGGGCCTGCTCGCCGTGCAGGTGGCGCAGGTCGACCAGATGTCCGGCGGCCGGGTCGAGTTCGCGCTCGGCACCGGTTGGTATGCGGCCGAGCACGCCGCCTACGGTGTGCCGTTCCCGAAGCAGCGCTTCGGCCTGCTCGAGGAACAGCTCGAGGTGATCACCGGCCTGTGGAACACCCCGCTCGGCGAGCGGTTCGATTTCACCGGCGAGCACTACACGCTGCGCGACTCCCCGGCCCTGCCCAAGCCGGCCCAACAGCACATCCCGATTATCGTCGGCGGCACCGGGGCGGCGCGCACACCGCGCCTGGCCGCCCGCTTCGCCGACGAGTACAACGTGCCGTTCAGCCCGATCGCCGAGACGGATGCCGCCTTCGCCCGGGTGCGCGCGGCGGTCGACGAGGCCGGGCGCGACGCGGGTTCGATGCTCTACTCGACCGCGATCACCACCGCCATCGGCGCGAGCGAGGCCGAGTACCGCCGCCGCGCTGCTGCGATCGGGGAGGACCCGGCCGAGTTCCGCGCCGAGTCGCTCGGCGGCACCGTGCAGGAGGCCGTCGACAAGCTCGGCGCGCTCGCCGACATCGGCGTCGAGACCGTCTACCTGCAGATCATGGACATGCAGGACCTCGACCACCTGGAGCTGATCGCCGCCGAGGTGGCGCCCGCCTTCGCCTAACGCGCCACTTCCCGGTGGTTAGAGCGAGCACCAACGCCCGAAGCCTTCAGTGCGGAACCCCGAACGCCTAGCGGCTGAGCAGGCCCGCCCGGTCGGGGTTGCGCTCGAACCACTGGGCGGCGTACCAGCAGCTCGGCACGACACGCAGGGTGCTGGACGCCTCGATGTCATTCACGGCGAACTCCATGAGGTCGGCCGCGTAGCCCTTGCCGCGGAACGGCGGCGGGGTGAAGGCGCGGGTCAGCGCGATCTCGGAATCGTTCGCCGCGTAGTCCAGCACGCCGATCAGCGTCGCGCCATCGTGCATGGCGTAGCGGCTGGCATCCGTCTCATTCGAAAAAGTGTGGGCCATGACCCCAGACTAGTTGGCCGTTCGGGGGAGGGGGCCGCTCGGCCGCGAGTCGTGCCCGCTCGCGCCTTTCGGCCGGCGGGTGGGGCGCCGGGCGCGGTGCGGCCGGGCGGGTGCCAATTTGAGTGGTACGTGAGCAGGTCCGATCCGGCGTACTCTAGAGGGTTGGCACTTAACGCCGTGCGAGTGGGCGGCGAGTTTTTGCCTGCTGAACTGCTCGGGGTGGGCGAGTGCAACACAGACGGAAGGGTTGCCTTGAGCGACGAATGTATCCATGGTTTCGATGACGGCCTCTGCGCGCAGTGCTTTCCCCCGCCTGTCACGGAGCCGCTCACGGCCCCGGTCAAGCGCGTGGCCCGGGTGAAGCCAGCTTCGCTGCGGGAGGCCCCGATGGCCAAGCCCACGACCCGGGGCGCCGCGCCCGTGACGCTCAAGGTCGAGGCTGCCCCGACCAAGGTCGCCGAACTGCGCATCTACCACGTCACCCACGTTGACAACCTGGGCAGCATCCTGAAGGCCGGCCAGCTCTTCGCCGACTACGCCAAGCCGCCGGTGAACGTGTCCTCCGCCGGTGTGCGCGAGGCGCGCCGCAACAAGACCGTCGACGAGCGCGTGCTCAGCGAGGACATCGGCCCCCGCGTCGTCGCCGACTACGTGCCGTTCTACCTCTCCCCGAACGCGCACGTCTGGAACAGCATTCGTGCCGGCCACGACGACCCGCGCCTCACGCTCGAGGCGCTCGGCTACGCGGCCTCCGAGTTCGTGCTGCTGGTCAGCACCGTCAAGCACGCCTTCGAGGCGGCCACGGCGCAGGCGGCTGCTGCCGCTGACGCCGATGTGACGGATGCCGTCGACGGCAGCCTCGGCGGATTCGCCGTCTCCGACGGCGACGCCGTCGGCCTGCTCACGAGCTTCGCCACCGACAAGTCAGAGGCCGAGCGCATGCTGAAGCGCCTGCGCGCCGACGACGAGTCCGACGCCATCTTGGGCGCCGAGGTGCTCGTCGCCGACACGTTCCCGTTCGAGCAGATCTCGCTCATCGGTGTCGCCAACGACAAGGTGCGGGCGACCGTGCGCGGCATCCTCGCCGACGCCGGCCACAAGACCAAGGTCGCCGTGTACCCGCCGTGGTTCCAGGCCACCGAGGACATCGCCGAGTAACCTCGGCCCGTTACGCAGAAGACCCGCCCTCGACAGAGGACGGGTCTTCTGCGTTGGCGGGGAGCCGGTGGCAGAACCTGCCGACGTCTCGGGATGTTGGCTTCGGTCGCAAGCTCCCTCGAGCCAACGTGCATCCCGCCCCCCGCTGGCTAGTGCGCACGCCCACCCCCGTTGGCTCGAGGGAGCGCCAGCGACCGAAGCCAATGCGGCCCGCATCGGGAGCCTCCGGGTTCCCGCTGGTCGAGTAGCGAGGAACGAGCGTGTCGAGACCTCGTACGGGGCGCGGTTTCCCGGCGGAAGCCGGGTCTCGATACGGCCTGGGCGGGCCTGCTCGACCAGCGGGCACCGCCCGCGTTGGCTCGAGGGAGCGCCAGCGACCGAAGCCAACCGCCGAGCGCGCCGACAGGCCCAACCAGCGGTGACCGCTCAGGTGACCGGAGCCGAGACGAAGAGCACGCGCTCGCTCGCGACGAGGTCGTCGAGGCCGAGCACCCGGTCGAGGTCGTGCCCGGCGGCGAGAGCCAGCGCCAGCTGTTCGTCGCCCTGCGGGGCCAGACGGCCCTCCATGAAGCCTCCGAGCGCGCGCACCGCGCAGGCAGCGATGACGCCCTCCGGCGTGCCGCCGACGCCGATGGCGAGGTCCAGCCCGGAGCCGGGCGTCGCCGCCTCGATCGCCGTGCCGATGTCGCCCTCCCCGACCAGGCGCAGTTGCACGCCGGCGGCCCGCAGCTCCGCGATGAGCGCGGCGTGCCGCGGCTTGTCGAGCACGGCCACGGTCAGTTCTCCGACGCCGCGGCCGGTGGCATCCGCGAGCCTGCGCACGTTCTCGGCGGCGGGCAGCGCGAGCGAGAGCACGCCGACGCCGGCGGGCCCGGCGATGAGCTTGTCCATGTAGAACACGTCGCGCGGGTCGAACAGGGTGCCGGCCGGGGCGAGCGCGATGACGCAGACCGCGCCGGGCAGGTTCTCGGCGGCCAGCCGGGTGCCGTCCAGCGGGTCGACGGCGATGTCGCAGGCGGGGTAGTCGGCGACGTCAGAACCAGCAGCCGAAACAGGGGCAGAAGGGGCGACGCCGAAACCGAGCCCCAGCCGCTCGCCGTTGGCCAGCATCGGGGCGTCGTCCTTCTCGCCCTCGCCGATCACGACCGTGCCGGCGAACGGGGCCGTGAGCAGCCCCGCGCGCATCGCCGCGACGGCGGCCGCGTCGATGCCGTTCTTGTCGCCGTTGCCGACGAGCGCCGCGGATGCTGCCGCTGCCGCATCCGTCGCCTGGACGACCGCGGCCACCAGCTCGGGGGAGAAGTTGTCTGCCCCGATGACCGTCGTGGATCCGGGGGAGTGCGGGCCGCTCACCGCCTAGACGGAGCCGGCCGGCGGCCAGACGCCGATGATGAGCGACATGATCACGATGGTCACCAGCTCGTGGGCGATGTTGAGCACGGTGAGCCCGGAGGGGCGGCCGTCGAAGGCGTCGTGCGTGATGAAGCGGGCCGCGGTGAAGCCGGCCCAGAGGATGACGCCCGTGAACACGGCGTTCAGCAGGAAGCTGCCGCCGTAGAAGTCCCAGGCGATGAAGACGGCGCCGGCGAGTACCCAGGCGGTCACGAAGCTGACGATCAGCGTGACGATGATCGGCCAGAGCGCGTCCTTGGCGTTGCCGGACGGCGTGACCTTCGCCATCCTCATCCAGTAGTTGCCGAACACCTTCGGGGTGTACCAAATGGAGCCAACCACCATGCTCGAGGCGGTCGCGAGAAGCACGGCCCAGTAGTTGATATCGGGAACCATGCGTGCCTCCGAGCGTTGAAGCTGAGTGTGTGCTGGAAGTCTACTCCGGGGCTGCTGCGGCGCGGGGGGCTAGGAGGCGACTTCGCGCTCCGCGGCCCGCCGCGGCAGTGTCTTCCCGCGGAAGAAGTCCGGATGCCTGGCCCACCAGATGCCCATCAACACCAGCCCGATCAGCAGGCCGCCGATGCCGACGACGGCCTCGGCGCCGATGCCGAGGATCGTGACGTTGTTGCCGTCGGCATCTGTCAGCCAATCGGGGGCCGCGAACTGCACCGTGCCGTAGATGAACACGGCGAGCAGGATCAGGCCGCCGACCAGCGGGAAGATGCCCCGCATGATCATGTTGCGCGCCGAGGAGGTGAGGGTGCGCCGGTAGAACCAGACGCACGCGAAGCCGGTGAGGCCGTAGTAGAAGGCGATCATCAGGCCGATCGACCCGATCAGGGCGTTCAACAGGTTGGGGCTGATCAGGGTGAACACCACGTAGAACACGCAGGAGGCGATGCCCATGCCGATCGTGGACCAGGTCGGGGTGAGGAAGCGCGGGTGGATGCGGGCGAATCGTTCGGGGATCGCCTTGAACACGGCCATCGACAGGGCGGTGCGGGCTGTCGGCAGGATCGTGGTTTGGGTGGATGCCGACGCCGAGGTGAGGATCGAGGCCGCCAGCAACAGCATGCAGAAGGTGCCGATCGGCGAGTCTCCGAACAGGGCGGGCCCGATCGCGGTGAACACGTCGTTGGCGTTGGCCTCGTTGCCGAGCCCGATGCCCGTGGTGCCGACCCCGGCGAAGGCGACGGCGGCGGTCGTGACGAGCGCATAGGTGACCAGCAGCAGCAGGGTGCTGATCACGGCGGCGCGGCCCGGCGTCTTGTCGGGCTCGCTGGTCTCCTCGTTCACCGAGACGGCGGTGTCCCACCCCCAATAGATGAAGATCGCGGTGAGCATGGCCGGGGCGATGACGCTGCTGAAGTCGAGCGTGAAGGGGTTGAACCAGTCGAGGGAGGGCACCAGCGAGTACGACTCCGCGGTGCCCGTGTACACCCGCACGAGCGCGAAGGCGGCGAACAGGATCAGCACGACCACCTCGATGCTCAGCAGCACCACCTGGATACGGGCGGACAGCTCGATGCCGCGGTAGCAGATCCAGGTCATCACGATGATCCAGGCCAGCCCGGCCAACGTCGACCAGAGCACGTTGTCGGCGAGGTCGGCCGCGCCGGACACACCCAGCTCGCCGAGGAAGATGAAGGAGTAGGAGCCGGCGATCGCGGCGAGGTTCGCCATGACGATCACGTCGGCGACGATGATGCCCCAGCCGCCCATCCAACCGGTGACCGAGCCGAACGCCCGGGTGCCCCAGGTGAAGGTGGTGCCGCAGTCGGGCTCCGCCTTGTTCAGCTCGGCGTAGGCGACGGCGATCAGGTACATCGGCACGAAGGCGAGCAGCACGATGCCGGGCGCCTTGGTGCCGGCCAGCAGCGACCCGCCGCTCGCCACGATGAAGCCGACGCTCGCCGCCAGGCTGTACGCCGGGGCGGTGGAGGCGACGCCGATGACGACGCTGGAGACGAGGCCGAGCGCGCCGCCCTTCAAGCCCTTGCTGTCGACGGCGTTCGCGGAGGCTGAGGATTGCGGGGAACCGGATGCCGCGGGGTCCGGGCCGCTGGATGGAACGGGTGAACTCATCAGACTCTCCCAACGGGCAGCCGTCGCGAGAGGCGGCACAGCGGGGTCAGTGCGGTCGTTCAGCGAAGAGCGATCTGATCGGGGAAAGTGTAAGCCCGTTCAGGCGGGCACGGCCTGAGAGTTTTGACAGAGAGCGGCGCGCGACCGCTAGGCCAGCAGGCCCCGGATGTCGTCGGCCGTCAGCGCCGCGCTGAACGCGGCATCGTCGTCGAGCACCGCGCTGAACACGCGCGCCTTCGCCTCCTTGAGCGCCATCACCTTCTCCTCGATAGTGCCGGTGGCGACCATCCGGTAGACCATGACGTTCTTCGTCTGGCCGATGCGGTGCGCGCGGTCGACGGCCTGGGCCTCGCTGGCCGGGTTCCACCAGGGGTCGAGCAGAAACACGTAGTCGGCCTCGGTGAGGTTGAGCCCGAAGCCGCCGGCCTTGAGACTGACCAGGAAGACGGGGGCGTCGCCCTGCTTGAACTCGCCGATCGCCTCGTCGCGCCTCGTCGTCGAGCCGTCCAGGTAGGCGTACGCGATGCCGCGCTCCTCCAGCCGGGCGGCGGCCTTCTGCAGGAAACCGGTGAACTGGCTGAACACGAGGGCCCGGTGCCCCTCGGCGACGACGTCCTCGAGCTGTTCGAGCAGGGCGTCCAGCTTGCTGGAGGGGATGTGGGCGTACTTGTCGTCGACGAGGGAGGCGTCCAGGCTGAGCATGCGCAGCAGGGTGAGCGAGCGGAACACGATGAACCGGTTCTTGTTCATGTCGTCGATCAGGCCGAACAGCTTCGCCCGCTCGCGCTGCAGCATCGTCTCGTACAGCTTGGCGTGCCGCGGCTCCAGGTCGATGGCGAGCGTCTGCTCGTGCTTGGCGGGCAGCTCCGGCGCGACGAGCTCCTTGGTGCGGCGCATCATCAGCGGGCGGATGCGGCGGCGCAGCGTGTCCAGCAGCTCGCGGTTCTCCGCCTTGTCGACGCCCTTCTCCAGCCGCCGCACGTACGTCTCGGTGAACTTGCGGGCGCTGGGGAACAGGCCGGGCGCCGTGATCGAGAACATTGACCACAGCTCGAGCAGATTGTTCTCCATCGGGGTGCCGGTGATGGCGAGCTTGAATGGCGCGGCGAACTCCTTGGCCACCTGATGCGCGCGGGCTTTGTGGTTCTTGACGAACTGGGCCTCGTCCAGCACGAGCCCGGCCCAGTCCAGGGCGCCGTACACGGCCTCGTCGAGGCGGAACAGCGCGTACGAGGTGATCAGCACGTCGGCCCCGGACACCAGCTCGGCCAGCGTCTGCGTGCCTTTAGCCTGCGTCGTCTTCACCGTGCGCACGGTGAGGCCCGGCGTGAAGCGGGCGGCCTCGGCCGCCCAGTTGGAGACGACGGATGTCGGGGCGACGACGAGGAACGGCTGGCGCTGCCCGGCCGGCGTCTGCTCGACGGCGTGGGCGAACAGGGCCAGTGTCTGCAGCGTCTTGCCGAGCCCCATGTCGTCGGCGAGGACACCGCCCAGCCTGTGCCGCCAGAGGAAGGCGAGCCAGTTGTACCCGTCAAGCTGGTAGGGCCGGAGCGTGGCGGCGACGGCATCCGGCACCGGGGTCTGCTCGAGGGAGTCGATCGCGTTCAGCCCGGCGACGGACTCCCGCCACGACTGCGCCTGCTCGGTGTGGTCGGCGAGGTCTTCGAAATCGGCCCAGAGGCTGGTCTGGTAGCGGCTGATGCGCAGCCCGGTCTCCCACTCGGAGAGCGCCTTGGCCTCGGCGATGAGCACCCGCAGACGGTCGAGGGCCGGGTGTTCGAGCGAGAGGTAGCTGTTGTCGATGAGCAGCAGCTTCTTGCGGTCTTTCGCCATCGCCTGGAACAGCGGGCCGAACGGAACTTTGCGCCCGCCGACGGTGACGACAACGCCGAGGTCGAACCAGTCGGTCTGATCGGATTCGACGGTGCTGATGGTCAGCTCCGGGTCCTCGGTGAGCTCGCGGTAGTCGGGGCGTTTGCCCTGCACGTCGACGCGGACGCCGTCGATGCGCTCGATGCGAGGCAGCACGCCGGCGCAGAACTCGGCCGCGTCGATGCCCTCCAGCAGGCGGACCTGGTCCTCTGGCTCCTGGTGGGTCTCGTCGTAGAGGCGCTCGGCGATCTCGGCCTCGGCGTCGGCGTCGTCGCCGGGCTCGCGGCCGTCCAAGTACTCCCAGGTCCACGCCAGCATGAGCACGTGCTTCGGCCGGAACGTGGCCGTGAGCACGAGCGTCGGGCGCTGCAGGGCCGGCAGCTCGACGGAGTCATCGCTGCTGGTGACCTCGATGCGCCGCCGCAGCTGCGGGTAGTAGCCCTCGAGGAACTCGGCGACCTCGTCCGGCGCGACGGCGAGCGGCTCCGGCTGGCCGAGGAGGGCGCGCAGTTCCGCGGTGAGGCGGGCGTCCAACGGGGCCAGCGTGATCGTCGTGTGCCGGGTGCTGGCCTTGTCGGCGGCAGACCCGGCGGCGTTCTCGTTGGCGGCGAGGGCGGCGGCCACCTTTTGCGCGGCGGTGCGCCGGCCGTAGCGCACCGGCTCGATGATCTCGACGACCTCGCGTAGGTACACACCGTGCTCGCCGATGGCGGCGGCCCGGCCGGTGGGGTGGGCCGCGCCGTCGACGGTCAGCACGGGGGAGAGCAGCAGGCCGGCATCCGGCTTGGTAGCGTCCAGGCTCAGGCCGGCCTGCCCGGCGAGCCGAACGCTCAGGGTCTTGCTGGCGCCGAGCAGCGGGATGTCCAGCGCGGTGGCGCGTTCGAGCAGGTTCCAGAGCAGCGGGCTGGCGAACTCGTCGAGGATGATCCAGTCGGCGTCCTCGCCGGTGTAGGTGAAGCGGGAGGCACGGTAGAGGGCGCCGAACTCGCAGAACCAGCGGTGCTGGGCGGTGTCGAGGTTGAGCCGGTTCGACTGGTAGCTGAGCGTTCCCCAGCTGATGCCGCTGCGCACCCAATTGCCGCGCTCGTTGTGCAGCACCGGGCGCACCATGAGCTGGGCGCTCTGGCGTGCGGCGCCGCGCGACGACGGGCCGCCGAAGCTCGGCCGGGGCGGGCGGGCGCCGCCGCGCCAGCTCTGCGCGCCCCACGGGGTGGAGGAGCGCCGGGTCGGCTCGCGCAGCTCGAACTGCAGGCCCATCCGGGTGGGCCCGGCGGCGACCCGGGCGGTTCCGGTGCGGGAACCGGTCGGGGAGCCCTCCTCGTCACTGCGGAGGCGCGCGTCGCCGGGCGGCTGCGCGATCGGGCCGAGCGCCTGCTTCCAGGCGGGAAGCGCGGGCGGCCGCGGGGAGTTCGGGGAGACCCGGTTGGGGATGCCGGGCGAGCGGGCGCCCGCGGCCTCGCGGTTGTCCGGGGTGCTCGCCCACGGCGGGAGCTCGTCGTCGGATGCCACGGCGGAGTCGTCCGTCGGCTCGACATCGGACGGCCACCAGCCGTCGGCGCCGGCGCTCGCATTCGACCAGGCGTCGTCGGCGACAGGCTCTGGGCGCTCGGCCGGCTCGGCGGTCTTGCGGCGGGCGGCCTCGCCGTTGGCGTTCAGGATGACGGCGGCGACGTGCGCGCAGTCCCCGCCGAGCGGGCAGCCGCACCCGCTGGCGAACGGCGTGCCGAAGCCGCGGGTCGTGGGCTCGATGCGCACCGTGATCTCGAAGGGGTCTGCGCCGGCATCCGCCACCACGCCGGTGAGGGTCTCGGTCATCTCGTGCCAGACGACGCCGCTGACGGACCCGTCGCGGGCACGCCCCCGCCCGCGCTCGTACAGGCCGCGGCCGACGAGGCGGATGATGTCGCCGACATCCACGAGCGGATACGTGGGTGCGAGCATGCACCCAGTGTGTCACGCCCCGCTGACAGCACGCGCCGTGCGGGCGCCGCTCCGCACGGCTGCGCTCGTTGGCATCGGTCGCTGGCGCTCCCTCGAGCCAACGCGGGTCGCCGCCGCGGGATCCGCCGGCGCACGATTGGGAGGCGAAAGCGTTATTGGGAGGCGGATCCGGGCGGGAAGTGGCCTCCGCATCCGCCGAACGCCTCCCAGCCCGTCGTCGGGGAGCCGCGGGTTGGCTTCGGCCGCTGGCGCTCCCTCGAGCCAACGGGGGAGCCGCCGACCCGCTTACTCTCCGCTGGGGTGCGCCCCCAGGGCGTCGATCACCCAGGCGTAGTTGAACGCCCGCTCCCGCCAGGCGCTGTACCGGCCGGAGACGCCGCCGTGACCGGCCGCCATCTCGGTCTTGAGCAGCGCGTCGGCGCCGACCTCGCGCAGCTTCGCCACCCACTTGGCCGGCTCCACGTAGAGCACGCGGGTGTCGTTGATGCTCGTGACGGCGAGGATGCGCGGGTAGTGCGTGTCGTGCACGTTCTCCAGCGGCGAGTAGCCCTTCATGTAGAAGTAGACCTCCTCGTCGTGCAGCGGATCGCCCCACTCGTCCCACTCGATCACCGTGAGCGGCAGCGAGGGGTCCAGGATCGAGGTGAGCGGGTCGACGAACGGCACCTCGGCGAGGATGCCGGAGAACAGCTGCGGGGCGAGGTTCGCCACGGCGCCCATGAGCAGCCCGCCGGCGCTGCCGCCCTCGGCCACCAGGCGGTCGCTGGCGGTGACGTCGCGGTCGATCAGGTGCTTGGCGCAGGCGATGAAGTCGGTGAACGTGTTGCGCTTGTGCAGCTTCTTGCCGTTCTCGTACCAAAGCCGGCCGAGCTCGCCGCCGCCGCGCACGTGCGCGATGGCGAACACGATGCCGCGGTCGAGCAGGCTGAGCCGGGCGATGCCGAAGCTCGGGTCCATGCTGGCCTCGTAGGAGCCGTAGCCGTAGAGCAGCGTCGGCGCGGGCTCGCCCGGCGTCACGAGGTCGGTGCGGTACACCAGCGAGATCGGCACCCGCGTGCCGTCGGGGGCCGTCGCCCACTCGCGCCGCTGCGTGTAGAGCGCCGGGTCGAACCGGCCCAGCACGGGCTGCTGCTTCAGCATCCGTAGCTCGTCCTCCTCCACGACGTAGTCGTAGACGGTCGACGGCGTGACGAAGCTGGTGTAGCCGAGGCGGATCGTCTTCTGGCCCCACTCGGGGTTGCCGGCCAGGCCGACGGCGAAGAGCTCCTCGTTGAAGTGCAGCTCGTGCGGGGTGTCCTCGTAGCGCCCGCCGTTGCGGGGCACCATCGCCACGGCCAGTCGGGTCAGCCCCTCGCGGCGGTATTCGATCGCCACGAAGTCGCGGAACGCCTCGACGCCCTCCAGGCGCACCTCTGGGTTGTGCGCCAGGATGACGCGGCGCTCGCCGAGGGGGTCGGATGCCGCGACGCTGACCAGCTCGAAGTTGACGGCGTCGCGGTTGTGCACGATGAGCAGGCGGTCCTGCGTGCCGACCACGACGTGCTCGACGTCGTACTCGACGCCGTCCTCGCGCGGCCAGACCACGGCGAACTCGCCGGTGGGGTCGCCGGCCTCCAGCAGCCGGGTCTCGCTGGTGATGTTCGAGCCCAGCTCGATCACGAGGTACTTGCGGCTGCGAGTCGCACCCACGCCCACCCAGTAGCGCTCGTCCGGCTCGTGGAACACCT
>NZ_MPZN01000078.1 GCF_002936985.1 Microterricola pindariensis
AGACGGTCGGGGTCGGCAGCGGCTTCGGGGCGAAGGCGACGGTCGTTGCCGTGTTCTGGCTCGTGTCGGCGAAGCCCTGGCCGTGCGCCTTGGAGGTGTACACGGCGTAACTCGCAACGGCGTCGCTCACCGCGGGAACGGCGACGGTGACCTCGAAGCTGCCGTCCGAGTTCATCGGCGCGGTCTTGCCGGCGTCGGAGGACCCGGCGGTGTTGTCGATCGAGATCCAGACGGTCTCGGATGCCACCAGGCTCGCGCCGTAGAAGCTGGCGGCCCCGGCGGTTCCGACGCCGAGGTAGACACCGGGGGCGGCTGCGGCGAAGCCGGTGCCGCGCACCACGACGGCGCCGCCATCGTGCGGCGCTTCGGAGACCGTGACCACAGGGGTGGCTGCAACGGCCGGAGCCGGAGCGGGCGCCTCTGCACTCAATGCGGCGACGGGAGCGTGCTGGATCGAGTCTCCGCTCTCGGGCGCCTCCTCTGCGGGGGCCTCCTCTGCGGGGGCCTCCTCTGCGGGCGTCTCCTCTGCAACGGACTCATCCGCGGGAGTTGCCGCGGCGGGGAGTTGCTCCCCCGCCTGCTCTGCCGGCAGTTGCTCGACGGCGGGCAGCGCCGGGTCCGCGAAGGCGGGTGCGGCGGTGGCCAGCGGGGCCCCGAGCGCGAGAACCGCGATTGTGAGTGTGGCTAGCCATCTCTGTGGGCGGGCACGATGCTGCTGCAGTGTCTTCACGACGCGGCTTCTCCAGGCAAGAAGGAGCCCACGAGGGAACGGTCATCGTTCGCGTGGGCTGGATTGGTTTTTGACGCCGAAGCATGGTTAGCTAAGGCTTGCCTAACCGTAGTCAGATTCACAGGAGACTGTCAACTCTTAGGTTAGGCTAAGCTAAATTCTTATGAGCTCCCCCCTCTCTTCCCGTGCCGGACGGCGCCCGTTCCGGTTCGGAACCCCCGCGTTCGTCGGCGCGACGCTGACCCTGCTGATGCTGACCGGGTGCGCCGGCCCCGCCGCCGGCCCCGGCACCGCAGAGAGCGCGCAGCGGGAGTGCGTGGCATCCGAGACCCCCCTCACCGAGTTGGCGATCCTCGATGCCCCGCGGGACTGGGTCGGCTCATCGACCGCCTGCCTGGCCGACGCCGGGATCACCGCCATCGACTCCCCCGATGAGCCGCAGCTGCCCGTCACCGTCGTCGACGACAAGGGCACAGAGGTCACCGTGACCGACGCGTCGCGCATCCTGGCCCTCGACGTCTCCGGCTCCCTCGCCGCCACCGTGTTCGGCCTCGGTCTGGGCGACCGCGTCGTCGGCCGCGACAGCTCCACAGGTTTCGCCGAGGCGGCCGGCCTCCCCCTCGTCACCACGGGCGGCCACCAGCTCTCGGCCGAGCCGATCCTCGGGCTCGCCCCGACCGTGATCCTCACCGACACGACGCTCGGCCCGCCGGCCGTCCTCTCGCAGCTGCGCGATGCCGGCATCCCGGTCGTGATCACCACCTCCAAGCGCAACATCGACACGATCGGCACCGTCATCGAGCAGGTCGCCGCCGCCCTCGGGGTGCCGGATGCCGGCGAGCGCCTCACCGCGCAGGTGCACGCGGACCTCGCAGCGGTGCAGGCCGACGTCGAGGCGATCGCCCCGGCCGACCCCGCCGAGCGCCCGCGCATGCTGTTCCTCTACCTGCGCGGCAGCGCCGGGGTCTACTACCTGTTCGGCGAGGAGTCCGGGGCCGACGCCCTGATCACGAGCATCGGCGGACGCGACGTCGCCGGGGAGATCGGCTGGCAGGGCATGCGCCCCGTCACCGCCGAGGCGCTTGTCGAGGCGGCGCCCGATCTCGTGCTGCTGATGACCAAGGGGCTGGACTCCGTCAACGGCGTCGACGGGCTGCTGGAGAGCATCCCCGCTCTGGCCAGCACGCCGGCCGGGCAGAACCGGCGCTTCGTGGACATGAGCGACACCGAGATCCTGAGCTTCGGACCGCGCACCCCGCAGGTGCTCGACGCCCTGGCCCGCGCCGTGTACGCGCCGGAGCAGTCTGGCCCGATCGGTGAGTAGCGGCGCGACGGTTTCGGCGCGGCCGTCAACAGCTCCGGTCGAGCCCGTCGACACCAAGCCAGCAGCCCGCAGGGGTGCCCCCAACGGGCGACGCGCCGCGATCCTGTTCGCCGCCCTCTCGGTCGCCCTCGTCGTCGTGTTCCTGGTCTCCGCCGGCAGCGGGCAGCTCTCGATCGCGCCCAGCGAGGTCATCGGCTCCGTGCTGCGGGCGATGGGATTCGACGTCGGCCCCGCCGCGAGCCCGACGCACGACGTGGCGCTCTGGACGATCCGCTTCCCGCGGATCGTGCTCGCCCTGCTGATCGGTGCGGCCCTGGCGGCATCCGGAACCCTCATGCAGGCCGTGTTCTCCAACCCGCTCGCCGAGCCGAGCGTCGTCGGGGTGTCGGCCGGCGCCGCGCTCGGCGCCGCCACCGCGATCGTGTTCGGCTGGACCTTCCTCGGCGAGTGGAGCGTGGCCGCGGCCGCCTTCGTCGCCGGCCTCGCCACCACACTGTTCGTCTACTTCGCCAGCCGCACCCGCGGCAAGACCGAGGTGGTGACCCTGGTGCTGACCGGCATCGCGATCAACGCCTTCGCCGGCTCGGCCCTTGCCCTGCTCACCTTCCTCGGCGACAGCGCCTCGCGCGAGCAGATCATCTTCTGGCAGCTCGGCAGCCTGAACGGCGCCCGCTGGGAGCAGATCGCGATCATCGCGCCGCTCGTGCTGATCGGTCTGATCATCGCCTTCGGCCTGGCCCGCACGCTCGACCTGTTCTCGCTCGGCGAGCGCGGCGCCCGCCACCTCGGCGTCAACGTCGAGTTCGTGCGCATCCTCGTCATCGTGGTCGTCGCCGTGCTCGTGTCGGCCGCCGTCGCCTTCGCCGGCATCATCGCCTTCGTCGGCCTCGTCATCCCGCACCTCATGCGCATGGTGCTCGGCCCGGCCCACCGTCCGCTGCTGATCGCCAGCGTGCTCGGCGGCGCGCTGCTGATGGCCGGCGCCGACCTGGTCGCCCGCACCGCGGTGCCGATGGCCGACCTGCCCATCGGCATGCTCACCTCGCTCGTCGGCGGCCCATTCTTCTTCTGGCTGCTGCGGCGCACCCGGCGCCGGTCGGGAGGCTGGGCATGAGCGCCACCGCCACCTTCACCGCACCGGCGGATGCCACGGCGCCCGTCGCCGCGCGCCTGAACGCCACCGGACTCGGCGTGACCGTCGACGGCGCCCGCCTGCTGGACGGCGTCGACTTCACGGCCCGCCCCGGCGAGCTGCACGCGCTGCTCGGCCCGAATGGCGCAGGCAAGTCGACGCTGCTCGGCGCCCTGGCCGGCGACGTGCGTCCGAGCGCCGGCGGCGTGAGCCTCGACGGCCGGCCGCTCGGCGACTGGAAGCTGCGCGAGCTGGCCCGCGAGCGGGCCGTGCTGCTGCAGCAACACGACGTGTACTTCCCGTTCACCGTGCGCCAGGTCGTCGAGATGGGCCGGTCACCCTGGCAGGGCACCGCCGCGGAGGACGACGACGAGCGCCTCGTCGCCGAGGCCATGGCGCTCTGCGACATCGAGGCGCTGGCCGGGCGCACCGTGCCGTCGCTCTCCGGCGGCGAGCGTGCCCGGGCCGCCCTCGCGCGGGTGCTCGCCCAGGGCGCATCGCTGCTGATGCTCGACGAGCCGACCGCCGCCCTCGACCTCAAGCACCAGGAGGACGTGCTGCGCCTGGTGCGCGAGCGCGCGACATCCGGCGACACCGTGATCGTCGTCGTGCACGACCTCAGCCTGGCCGCTGCCTACGCCGACCGGGTGACGCTGCTGCAGCACGGCCGCGTCGTGGCCACGGGCACGCCCCGCGAGGTGCTCACCGCCGAGCGCATCGGCGAGGTCTACGGCCAGGCGGTCGAGGTGTTCGAGCACCCGCGCACGGGGGCTCCGCTGATCGTCCCGCTGCGCTGATGCCGGCATTCCCCGTCGGCTGAGCGAGGAACGAGCGAAGCCCGTGCACGCCGCACACGGTGTGCGGCAGGAGCTTGGCTTCAGTCGCGGCCTCGTTCCTCGGCTGCTCCTTCGAGCCAGCGTGAGTTCCGAGCGGAGCGACTATTGCAGCAGCGGCAGCTGCTCGGCGAGGTCGGCGCGCTGGCCGGAGGCGTGCACGGCCCCGGAGTCGAGCGCCTCGGCCCACGGGCGCTCGCCCGTGGCGAGGGACAGCCAGGTGGCGGCATCCGTCTCGATCACGTTCGGCGGGGTGCCGCGGGTGTGCCTGGGCCCCTCGATGCACTGCACGGCGCCGAACGGCGGCACGCGCACCTCGAGGGTGTTGCCGGGGGCGAGCTCCGCGAGCAGCTGCAGGGTGTAACGCACGGCGAGGGCGCGGATGTCGCGGCTGGCGCCCGTGGAATCGGCCCGCCAGGCGGCGACGGCCGCCCGGCCCTGTGCGTCGTCGATGCGTGCTCGTGCCATGGGTCAACGGTATCGCGCGGGGTGGGCTTCGGTCGCAGGCTCCCTCGAGCCAACGTGGGGTTCGGCAGGCTCCGCCGGCGGGGGTTTCCACAGGCTCAGCTGGCGGAGGTTTCCACAGGCTCAACCGGCGGGCCGAGCGGCAACCGCCGTCGCGGCCCTCGTTTGCGCTCGCGGCCCTCGGTATGTCTGGGGCCGCGAGTCGAAACGAGGGCCGCGAGCGGGTGGGCTTTGGTCGCAGGCGCCCTCGGGCCAACGCGGGGTTTCGGTAGGTGCGAGCCGGGGGCTCGAGCCGGGGGTGCCGGCCGGGCGCGGGCGCATCCGGCATCCGGTAGCCTGAACCGGTGAGAATTCTGGTCCTTGGTTCCGGTGCCCGCGAGCACGCCATCATCACCGCCCTCCTGGCAGAGGAGACTCGTGGCGGCGACGCCCACGAGATCATCGCTGCGCCCGGCAACGCCGGGATCGCCGCGGATGCCGGCGCGGAAGGCGCCGGCTCGGTGAGCACGGTGGCCCTCGACGCCAACGATCCCGCCGCCGTCGCCGACTTCGCGATGGACAACAACGTGCAGCTCGTCGTCATCGGCCCGGAGGCCCCGCTCGTGGCCGGCGTCGCCGACGCCCTGCGCACCCGCGGCATCCCCGTCTTCGGCCCGGCGCAGGCCGCGGCCCAGCTCGAGGGCTCCAAGACCTTCGCCAAGCGCATCATGGACGAGGCCGGTGTCCCCACCGGCCGCGCCGTGCGCGCAGGCACCCTCGCCGAGGCCACCGCCGCCATCGACGAGTTCGGCTCCCCCTACGTGATCAAGGCCGACGGCCTGGCTGCGGGCAAGGGCGTGCTCGTCACCGAGGCCCGCGACGCCGCCATCAACCACGCCGCGCACTGGCTGGAGCACGGCAGCGTGCTGGTCGAGGAGTTCCTCGACGGCCAGGAGGTCTCCCTCTTCTTCCTCAGCGACGGCCACAACGTGCTGCCGCTCTCCCCCGCGCAGGACTACAAGCGCCTCGCCGACGGCGACGCCGGCCCCAACACCGGCGGCATGGGCGCGTACTCGCCGCTGCCCTGGCTCGACGCCGAGTTCGGCAGCGAGACGGAGTTCGTCGCAGAGGTGCAGGCCACCATCGCGCTGCCCACCGTGCGCCAGCTGGCCACCGAGCAGACGCCGTTCATCGGCCTGCTCTACTGCGGCCTGATCCTGACTGCCCGCGGCATCCGCGTGATCGAGTTCAACGCCCGCTTCGGCGACCCGGAGACGCAGGTCGTGCTGCCCCGCCTCGTCACGCCGCTCTCCGGCCTGCTGTTCGACGCCGCGACCGGTGCCCTCGGCTCACGCGAGAACCCCGAGTTCGCCGCCGACGTGGCCGTCACCGTGGTGCTGGCCAGCGAGAACTACCCGGAGACGCCCGTGACCGGTCGCGAGATCAGCGGGCTGGATGCCGCAGCGGCCGTGCCCGGCGTGCACATCGCCCACGCGGCGACCGCCTTCCGCGACGGCGGCCTAGTCTCGACCGGCGGCCGCGTGCTCAACGTCGTGGCGACCGCTCCCGACTTCGCCGCCGCCCGCGCCCGCGCCTACGAAGCGCTCGCGCTGATCGGCCTCGAAGGGGCGCAGTTCCGCACGGACATCGCCGCCCGCGTCGCCGGCTAGCGGTACGCAGCAGACGAATTGAGGGCCGGACCGCCGCATGGCAGTCCGGCCCTCAGCCGTTTCGTCTGGCGTTGGCCCGCCGCTAGCTCAGCGGCTTGCAGAGCAGCGCGCTCGGCACACCGCCGTTGTTCCAGCGGTAGGTGTACGCGACACCGGCGATGTACTCGTTGTTGTTGCACTGGCCCTTGAACTTGCCGGGCGCCCAGTCACTCGCCCGGGAGCCGACACCGGCCAGCTAGTCCGAGTCCTCGTCGGCGAGCGCCACCGACACGACGCCGCGGATGCCGGAGAGGTCCTGCAGCAGCTGCTGCTGCGCCCGGCGCCCGGCGCTGTCGAAGGTGAGCACCGCCTCGATCCGCTCGGCCCCGCTCGGTGTCTCGACGGTCTTCGTGCTCGTCAGCGAGGTGCGCAGCCCGAGCGAGGTCGCCGCGGCGAGGACCTCGCTCAGCACTTCCCGGCCGCCCTTGTACTGCACGACGACGGTGTCCTCGGGGACCGGGCGCAGGCGCCGGCCGAAGCGGGAGAGCAGCGTGGTCGTGAACAGGTGCATGACGGTGGCGGCGGAGGCGAGCACCGGCATGCCGGCGCCGCAGGCCATGCCGACGGCGGCCGTCATCCAGATCGACGCGGCGGTCGTCAGGCCGTTGACGACGTTCTGCCGCACGAAGATCACGCCCGCGCCGAGGAAGCCGATGCCGGAGACCACCTGAGCCGCTATGCGCGAGGGGTCGACGACCACGTTCGGGTCGGTCACCTGGCTGAAACCGTAAGCCGAGACGAGGGTGAACAGGGCCGAGCCGACGCCGACGAGCGTGTGCGTGCGCAGCCCGGTGCTCTTGCGGTGCCAGAGCCGCTCGAGGCCGATCACGGCGGAGAGCACGAATGCCAGGCCGAGCAGCACCATCTCGGTGACCAGCGTGTCGGTGAACCAGTTGATCGTCATGGACCGGGATGCCGCCCTTCTCGGTGGAAACGCAGGATGCACTCGGAAGAGTAGCGCCCACCGGGCCACTCCCGCGCTCCCCCGCCATCGGCTCGGGCGCGCGCGGGTGTCGTCGGGGCGGCCGCGGATGTGCGCGAGAATGGTTCCGTGACCAACGAGACCCAGCCCTCCGCATCGTCCGCCGTCGACCTCCCGGGCTGGGCCCATGTCTACTCCGGCAAGGTGCGCGACCTCTACGTGCCGAGCGTGACGATGACCGACGACGACACCTGGACGGGCGACCCGCTCGCCGCCAGCCCCGAGGTGCTCGTTGTCGCCAGCGACCGGGTGAGCGCCTTCGACCACGTGCTCGAGCCCGGCATCCCGGGCAAGGGCGAGCTGCTCACCACCCTCAGCCTCTGGTGGTTCGACCAGCTGCACGTGCCCAACCACCTCATCGCCGACCACGGCCTGGACGGCGCGAGCCGCATCCCCGCCGCCGTCGCCGGCCGCGCCATGCTGGTGCGCACCCTGGACATGTTCCCGGTCGAGTGCGTCGTCCGCGGCTACCTGACCGGCAGCGGCTGGAAGGAGTACCAGACCTCGCAGACGGTGTGCGGCATCCCGCTGCCCGCCGGCCTGCAGAACGGCGACCGCCTGCCCGAGCCGATCTACACCCCGGCGTGGAAGGCCCCGATGGGCGAGCACGACGAGAACATCAGCTACGAGCGCACGGTCGAGCTGGTGGGCCCGGATGTCGCCGCCGAGCTGCGCGCGCTGTCGCTGCAGATCTTTGCCGACGCCTCCGCCATCGCCGAGGCGCATGGACTGATCCTGGCGGACACCAAGTTCGAGTTCGGCGCTGACCGCGAGACCGGCGTGGTCCGCCTCGGCGACGAGGTGCTCACGAGCGACTCCAGCCGCTACTGGGACGGCGAGGCGTACGCCGCCGGCACCACCCCGGAGGCGCGCATGGCCAGCTTCGACAAGCAGATCGTGCGCGACTGGCTCGCCGCCAACTGGGACCAGCAGGGCACCCCGCCCGAGCTTCCGGCCGAGATCGTCGAGCAGACGGCGGCCCGCTACCGCGAGCTGCTCGGGCGGCTGACCGCGCTCTAGCGGCCGGGGCCCGCCGCCCGCGCTGCGCGTGCGAGGTCTCGATACGCTCGTTCCTCGCTACTCGACCAACGGATGTGGGCCGCCACCGCTGGTCGATTAGGCCCGCCAGGCCGCACCCGCTGGTCGAGTAGGCCCGCCAGGGCCGTATCGAGACCCGGTTTTCGGCGGGAAACCGTGCCGCGTGCGAGGTCTCGATACGCTCGTTCCTCGCTACTCGACCAACGGGTGTGAGCCGCCACCGCTGGTCGAGTAGGCCCGCCAGGGCCGTATCGAGACCCGGCTTCCGGCGGGAAACCGTGCCACGTGCGAGGTCTCGATACGCTCGTTCCTCGCTACTCGACCAACGGGTGCATACGGGCGAGGTTGGCTTCGGTCGCAAGCTCCCTCGAGCCAACGCGGAAGGCGACCCTCCCCGCTGGTCGAGTAGGCCCGCCAGGGCCGTATCGAGACCGGGCTTCCGGCGGGAAACCGTGCCGCGTGCGAGGTCTCGATACGCTCGTTCCTCGCTACTCGACCAACGGGTGCATATGGGCGAGGTTGGCTTCGGTCGCAAGCTCCCTCGAGCCAACGGGGAAGGCGACCCTCCCCGCTGGTCGAGTAGGCCCGCCAGGGCCGTATCGAGACCCGGCTTCCGGCGGGAAACCGTGACTCGTGCAAGGTCTCGATACGCTCGTTCCTCGCTACTCGACCAACGAGTGTGGGCGGGGCGAGGTTGGCTTCGGTCGCAAGCTCCCTCGAGCCAACGGGAGACTCACGTCGGCTGGAGGGGGCCGCGCCGCGACGAAGGAGCAGCGCGGCCCCCGAAGCCCCGAAGCCCCGCAGCCCCCGAAGCCCCGAAGCCCCGGAGCCCCGCAGCCCCCGAAGCCCCGAAGCCCAGCAGCCTCGGGCAGCCTCGCGGAATACGGCGGCGGCGGCATCCGTTGCACACTGCATGACCGCACCAACTCCTGCACGTAGCGCCGCCGACCTGCTCGCCCCCGACACCGGGATGGGCGCGGTGACCCTTCGCGTCGGCAACCTCGACGCCATGATCGCCTACTACCGCGACGCGGTCACGCTGCAGCTGCTCAGCCACGAGGGCAGCGTCGCCGTGCTCGGCCGCGGCACCACCCCGATCGTCATTCTGCAGCACGCCCCCGAGCTCGTGAACCCCGAGCCGCGCGCCGCCGGGCTGTTCCACACCGCGATCCTGTTCGAGACCCAGGCCGCCCTCGCCGCCGCCGTCTACTCGGTCGCCAGCCGCCACCCGAACACCTTCACCGGCAGCGCCGACCACCTCGTCAGCGAGGCGTTCTACTTCAACGATCCAGAGGGCAACGGCATCGAGTTGTACTGGGACCGCAGCCGCACCGAGTGGAGCTGGACCCACGGCACCATCGAGATGGCCACCCTCGCCCTCGACCCCAACGCCTACCTGCAGGCCCACCTCACCGAGGCCGGCGTGGCCGACCCCGTGGTCGGCGGCGCCATCGTCGGGCACGTGCATCTCTCGGTCGGCGACGTGGCCAGCGCCCGCGACTTCTACGTCGACACGCTCGGTTTCGACTCCACCGCCGAGATGGGCGGCAGCGCCCTCTTCGTCTCGGCCGGCGGCTACCACCACCACATGGCCATGAACACGTGGAACAGCCGCGGCGCCGGCCGCCGCCAGCTGGCCCTCGGCCTCGGCCAGGTCGAGATCCTGGTGCCGGATGCCGACTCCCTCGGCGCCCTGGAGGAGCGGATGACGCACCACAAGGTGGGCGTGCGCAACGACGGTCAGACGCTCAGCTTCGACGACCCATGGGCGAACGTCATCCGGGTGCGCACGGCCTAACCTGCAGGTTCTCCCGGCAGCGGGTTGCGCACGTTCTCGGCGCGCAGCCCGTCCAGCACGACCCCCAGCTCGCGGCGCCAGCTGCGTGCCGCGCCCGGCCCGCGGCCGCGCGACAGCCCGCCGAGCATCGCGATCAGGCGGGTCAGGTCGGCCACGCCGACGTCGGGACGCAGCTCGCCGGCCGCCTGCGCCCGGGCGATGAGCTCGGCCAGCGGACGCTCCAGGGTGCCGCCCGGGCGGTACTCAGGCTCGGCAGCGCCCAGGTGCTCGATGATCGGGAGCAGACCTGGGTCGTCGATCAGCCAGGCGGCCAGCCGCTCCACGTATCCCGCGAGGCCCTGCCAGGCGTTCGGGGCGGCGAGGGCATCGGATGCCGCGGCCTCGACCTCGGCGAGCGCCTGCTCGTAGAGCGCCCGCAGCAGTTCCGTGCGATTCGGGAAGTGCCGGTAGAGGGTCGCGATGCCGAGTTCCGAGCGCCGCGCGATCTCCTCGAGCGATGCCGCGCTGCCCTGCTCGGCCACGACGCGGCGCGCCTCCAGCAGCAGGCGGTCGTAGTTGCGCTGTGCGTCTTTGCGCCGTCCCGGCGGTGCGCTGCCGGGACGGCGCGCGCGTGCGGCTCCGTCGGAAGAGCTCATGTTTCCAGCATACGCGCGTGCCGATTTCGATACCTAGGACGCCCTCCAGTCCAAGCGACGGCGCACCGGTCGCCGGCCGGTCACATTGCGCCGCAGCCCCGTTCGGCGGGAAAATACCCAGAGCAGCCGCTGGGCTGCGAGACGTGTCGTGCGAGGAGAACTGTGTCGGTCGAGAAGAACACCCGTGATTTCGATCCCGGCATCGTGACCGACTTCAGCGAGCGGATGAGCTACGGCGGCTACCTGCAGCTGGACACCCTGCTCTCGGCCCAACTGCCGGTGAGCACGCCGGAGCACCACGACGAGCTGCTCTTCATCGTGCAGCACCAGACCACCGAGCTCTGGCTCAAGCTCGTGCTGCATGAGCTGGCCAGCGCCCGCGACCTGCTCCGCGCCGACCAGCTCGCCCCCGCGCTCAAGCGCATCGCCCGCGTCAAGCACATCCAGCGCACGCTCACCGAGCAGTGGTCGGTGCTGGCCACGCTCACCCCCACCGAGTACGCCGAGTTCCGCGGCTTCCTCGGCAACTCCAGCGGCTTCCAGTCGTGGCAGTACCGGGCGGTCGAGTTCGTGCTCGGCAACAAGAACCGGCGCATGTTGAGCGTGTTCCAGGCGGATGCCGCGGCATCCGCCCTGCTCAGCGAATTGCTCGAGGCGCCCAGCATCTACGACGAGTTCCTGCGGTACCTGCACCGGGCCGGGCATGCCGTGCCGGCATCCGTGCTGGAGCGCGACGTGACAGAGGCGTGGGTGCTCGACCCGGAGCTGGTGCCCGTGTTCACGAACATCTACGAGCACGCCAGCGAGAACTGGTCGGCGTACGAGGCGTGCGAGGAGTTCGTCGACCTGGAGGAGAACTTCCAGCTCTGGCGGTTCCGGCACCTGAAGACCGTGCAGCGCACCATCGGCATGAAGACCGGCACAGGCGGATCGACCGGCGCCGCGTTCCTGCAGAAGGCGCTGGAGCTCACCTTCTTCCCCGAGCTCTACGCGGTGCGCACCGAAATCGGCCGCTGACCGTGCGCCCGGGCGTGCTCCACGTCGGCGTGCAGCAGTGGTGGTCGGGCGGATGGCGCGGGCCGGCGGTGTTCGCCCTGCGCGGCGGCCTGTTGCATCCGCTGCCCGGCTCCGACCGCGCCGCGGCGCCCGTCGACCTCGAGCTGCCCGGCACGCTGTTCCCCCGCCTCACCGACCACCACGTGCACCTTGGCCTCGGCGAGCCGGAGCTGCTGCTGCCCGGCGGCATCACGAGCGTCACCGACCTCGGCTGGATCCCCGCCGACGCCATCGCTTGGCTCGAGGCCAGCGCGGCCGCCGGCTCGACGCTGCCCGAGGTGCGCATCGCGGGCGCCTTCCTCAGCTGCGCGGGCGGCTACCCGAGCGCCTCGGGCTGGGCGCCCGCCGGCTCCACCGTCGAGCTCGCGGCCGACTCCGCAGAGACCGGGGCGGCCGCGGCGGCCGTCGCCGCCCAGCGCGCGGCCGGCGCCAGCGTGATCAAGCTCATGCTCAACAGCGCGGCCGGGCCGGTCCCGGCCGACGCGGTGGCCATCGCCGTCGTGGCCGCCGCCCGCGCGCACGGACTCCCCGTCGTCGCGCACACGGAGGGCGCCGGGCAGGCCGAGCGGGCGCTCGCCGCCGGGGTGTCCGCCCTCGCCCACGCCCCGTTCACCGAGCGGCTCGGCGACGCCCTGCTCGAGCGCATCGCAGGCCCTGCGGGACCGCCTGGCCGAGGGGCAGGTGTACCCGGCCACCCGCATCGACG
>NZ_MPZN01000079.1 GCF_002936985.1 Microterricola pindariensis
GGGATCCTGCTCTGCAGCGGCTGCCACCACCGAATACACGACAACGGCTGGCAGGTGGAAATCATCGACAACGTGCCGTGGTTCATCCCTCCGGCCAGCGTGGACCCCGACCGGACGCCCCGACGTGGAGGGCGGATCAGCATCGACACCATCGCCTGCTGAGGCGCGCGAGCAACGTGGTGCTCGCCTCGCCCGCTATCGGCTGCGGACTGGCAGAGCGGTCTGATGCTGCGCTTGCCAGAGGGCTCGGGCGATCACCTTCTCGTCGCGGGCGTTCACGATGGCGCGCAGGATGATCGCCAGCAGCGTGCCGATCAGGCCACCGATGGTGTTGGCGAAGACATCGCTCATCGTGGCGAAGCGTGCGGTGAGCAGACCAGCCTGGGTGAGCTCAATGGCCACGGAGAGCGCCGGCGAGACCAGAACGGCGACCCACCAGATGCGGGCGGGAAGTGCCAGACCGAGCAGGAAGCCGAGTGGCACGAACATGAGGATGTTCGCCGTGAACTCCAGCTTGTTGTACCCGAACCACTCAGGCACGCCGTTGCGGTGCAGCACGCCGAGAAACTTGTCGATCGCGGATTCGAAGCCCTGGTCAAGCGGGGTCGGTGAGAGCGTCATGGCGGCAACGACGCCGATATAGGCCAGAAGCAGCAACAGGGAGGCGTTGCGGCGGGCATGGCTCGGTGGTGGCTGTTGGCTCATTCGCTGGCGCCCCTCGGTTACCGGTCACGTGAAAGAGCCAGCGTAGGTGACGCGCTGGGAGTTTCGCGCATCGGTGGGCGCGGCCCGCGCGTCGGCCGCGCCCGCCGATGCCGCCAACGCCGCCAATGCCGCCAATGCCGCCGGCGCTACTGCGTGGAGAAGGCCGCATCGAAGCTCGTCGCCGGCTGTTTCCAGAGCAGCGAGCGAATGTAGGCGAGTGCCTGCGGGCCACCGTGCAGGCGGTCCATGCCCGCGTCCTCCCACTCGACCGAGATCGGACCGGTGTAGCCGACCGCGTTGAGCGCCCGGAAGGCGTCCTCCCACGGCACATCGCCGTGGCCGGTCGACACGAAGTCCCAGCCGCGGCGCGGGTCGCCCCACGGCAGGTGCGAGCCGAGCACCCCGGCCCGGCCGTTCTGCGGCCGCATCCGCGTGTCCTTGCAGTCGACGTGGTAGATCCGGTCCTGGAAGTCCCAGATGAAGCCGACGGGGTCGATGTTCTGCCACATCATGTGGCTGGGGTCCCAGTTGAACCCGAACGCGGGGCGGTGCCCGATGGCATCGAGGGTGCGCACGCTCGACCAGTAGTCGTAGGCGATCTCGCTCGGGTGCACCTCGTGGGCGAAACGCACGCCCTCGTCGTCGAAGACGTCGAGGATGGGGTGCCAGCGGGTGGCGAAGTCCTCGAAGCCGGCGTCGATGACGCTGGCCGGCACGGGCGGGAACATGGCGACGTACGGCCAGATCTTGGAGCCGGTGAACCCGACGACGGTGTCGACGCCGAGCTTGCGCGCCACCCGCGCCGCCCGCTTCATGTCGTCGGCCGCGCGCTGCCGGACCCCCTCCGCGTCGCCGTCGCCCCAGGTGTAGTCGCGCACGATGGCCTGGTGGCGAAAGTCGATCGGGTCGTCGCAGACGGCCTGCCCGGTGAGGTGGTTGGAGATGGCGTAGACGCTCAGGCCGTGCCGGTCGAGGGTCTCCAGCCGCGAGCGCAGGTACGCGTCGTCCTCGTCGGCGCGCTTGAGGTCGAGGTGGTCGCCGGATGCCGCGATCTCCAGCCCGTCGTAGCCCCACTCGGCCGCCAGCCGCGCCACCTCCTCGAACGGGAGGTCGGCCCACTGCCCGGTGAAGAGCGTGACCGGATGCGTCGGGGTTTCGACAGGCTCAACCGACGGGGTCTGCGCACCCGGCGGGGTCGGCTCCTGTGGCGCGTGCTGCTCGGTCATCGGTGTTCCCTCTCGTTCTGCAAGGCGGTTAGGTAGGCGAAGGAGTCTGCGGCGAGCGCGTCCTGGCTCTCGGCGAGGGGCCGCCAGACGGAGGCCGCGACGGCGATGGTGGCGTTGTCGCCGGTGAAGCTCTCCAGGCCGAGCGGACCGCGGTACTCGACGTCGTCGAGCGCGTCCAGGAACGCCACCCAGTCGATGTGGTCGTCGCCGACGGCGCCACGGTCGTTGCCGCAGACCTGCACATAGGCGAGGTGCCGGCCGGCCCGGCGGATGGCGTCGCCGATGCTCTTCTCCTCGATGTTGAGGTGGTAGCTGTCCAGCGCGAGCCCCAGGCCGCGGCCGAGCAGCGGGCCGAGAGCGGCGAGCGCTTGCTCGACGGTGTTGATGAGGCTCGTCTCATAGCGGTTGAGGGGTTCAACGGCCAGGCGGATGCCGCCACGCTCGGCCCGGTTCACGACGGGCGCCAGCGCGGCGCGCAGCTCCTCGTGGTGCGCAGCCCTGTCGGCATCCGACATGCGCCAGGTGCGCCCGGTTGCCGCGTAGAACGGGCCGGCGACGATGCGTGAGCCGATGCGCTCGGCCACGTCGATGCAGTGCACGAGGTAGTTCTGGGTGGCGACGATCTCGCTCGCCGGGGCGGCGACCAGGTTGCGGCCGGGGCCCATCGCGCCAACCACGATCGGCAGCAGGCGGTGCTCGGCCAGCACGTCGCGAGCGCGCTCCGGCGACCAGTCCCCCGGCGTCTCGACCGGCAGCTCGATCGCGCCGAAACCGAGGGCCGCGGCCTTGGCAGCGAGCGTCTCGAGGGTGGAGTCGGTGAGCGGGCTCGTCCACACCCACGTGTTCACGCCGAGCGTGCGTCTCATACTGCCTCCTTGCAGTCGTGGTGACGGCGTCACCGGGGAGAACCAGATGAGCCTGTCGAAACCACCGTAGAGGTTTCGACAGGCCCACCGCTGGTCAGGCTCCTTACGGAATCTGGCGTTCCTGCCAGATCGTCGGGTAGCCGGGCAGGTCTTCTCCGCCGAACTTGGCGTAGTGACCGTCGGGCATGCCGTCGTTGGCTGCGAGGTACTGGTCAACCTCTTCGGCCGTGATCGGGCTCTGCGGCAGCACCCACTCCTGGGGAACCTGCTCGCCGGCGAAGATCATCTGGGCGGCGAGCAGCGGCGTCCGCCACTGGAAGTTGGAGTAGACGGGGGCGAGGCCGGTCAGACCGGTTTCCTTCCACTTGCGCAGGAAGCTCATCTCGTCTTCACCGGTCATGACCGGGTAGTCCACTCCGGCGTCCTCGAAGGCCTCGATGGCGGCGACGGCGCCGTCACCGGCGTCCATCCAGATGCCCTTGACGTCACCCTTGGCGAGCTCATCGGAGATGATCTTCTTGATCTCGACCGGGTCGGCACCTGTGAAGTAGTCGACGGCCTCGATGCCGGCCTCATCGAAGAGCTTCTCGGCCGCTGCCCAGCGCTGCTCGAGCACGTCGACGCCCGGCAGGATGCGCAGGGCCACGACCTTGTCACCCTCCTGGAGGTTGTCGATCAGGAACTCGGCGGTGTCGATGCCCCACGCGAATCCACCGATCGGGTGGATGAACGTGACGGGGCAGTCGGTCTGCACGCCGCGGTCGAAGACGATCACTGGCAGGCCGGTGTCGCAGGCCCGCTCGACAGCCGGGGTCATGGCCGCCGTGCTGTTCGGCGAGATGACGAAGAAGTCGCAGTTGCCCTCGTTGATGAAGTAGTCGATGTCGGCGATCTGCGTGTCGTCGCTGTCCTGCGCGTCACGGGTCTCGAGCTCGCTGATCGCACCGGATTCCTGCAGCGCCTTCAGCTGCTCGTTCATGGTGATCCAGCCGGTCTGGCGCCAGGGGTTGGAGATCGAGGCGTTCGCGAAGCAGCCCTTCTTGGCCCCTTCCGCCTTGTACTGGCTGGTGTCGACCATCTCTGCATTGATGTACTGCAGGTACGGCTTGCCGTCCGGCCCCTCTGGCACGACGGAGCGCTCGGCGTCCTGCTTGTCAAAGAGCGCCTGGTCGAACCACTCCACCGATGGCGCGGCAGTCTCTTCGCTGCCGGTGGTCTCGGTCGGGGCGGTCACGCCCGGGTCGGTCGTGCAGCCGGCCAGGGTCAGCAGCGCAAAAGCTCCGACCATGGCGGACACTACGTGCATTCGTCGCATCACAAACCTCCTTGGTTGTGTGTCTTGTCGCCCTCGGGGTGCGCTGAACCAGCGTTCAGAGGGGTGTGAGTTGCAGTGCGAGTCGCGCCCTCCATCGGGCGCTCCTCCTTCTCCGGTGTGGGGGAAGCTTGTGCCGGCCGCGCGCGGCGGCGCGAACGGACGGTCGTGGCCGAGTAGGCCACGGCCGCGATGATGATGACGCCCTGGATGGCATCGCGCCACGTCGACGGGACGTCGTAGAAGTTCAACAGCGTGAACAGGGCCTCCAGCGCGAAGGCTCCGGCGGCCGCGGCCACGACCCACCCGCGCCCACCGCCGAGCACCACCCCGCCGAGCACGACGGCGGTGATGGCAATGAACTCGTAGCCCCGGCCGACCGAGGGGTGCACGCCGGCGTAGCCGACCAGCAGGATGCCGGCAACCGTCGCCGAGAGCGAGGAGAGGATGAAGGTGCTCGTCTTGACCCACCAGCTGCGCGCTCCGGCGTACTTCGCGACGGTCGGGTTGTCGCCGAGGGCGATGATGGTGCGGCCGAACGGGCGCTTCATGAACCACACGGCGAGGCCGAGCACGACGGCCAGGATGAGCACCGACCAGGGGATGAACTCGAGCACGGGCACGTCGCGGATGCCGCCGCGCCCGATCTGGCGGAAGGAGTCGGCCGGGTTGCCCGTCGCCGCGCCGCCCGTCCAATAGAACACGGCTCCGAGCAGCGCGAGCATCATGCCGAGCGTCACGATGAACGACGGCACCTTCAGGAACGAGACGATCACGCCGTTGATCAGTCCGATGACGGCGCCGAAGACGAACATGAAGATGAGCACGGGGATCGAACGGCTCTCGTCCTGGCCGATCAGGTTGCCGGCGATCACGACCTGCGCCGTCACGAGCGACCCCATGGACAGGTCGAACTCGCCGCCGACGATCACGAAGTACTGGCCGATGGCCACGATCGCGACGGGGGCGACGCGCTGGATGAAGCGCATCAGCTGGTCGGGCTCGGCGAAGCCCGGGTTGCGGATGGTGATCGCCACGAGCAGCACGATCAGCAGCAGAAAGACGGCGCCGCGCGGGCTCACCAAGGTCTTCACGGCGTTCATGACCGGTCTCCCACGTTCGTGTCGAGCTGGGCCGAGTTGTGCTGGGCCGCGCTCTGCTGGGTCGATTCGGGCTGGGCCGAGTCGGGCTGGGTCGAGGCGGATGCCGGGGCGGGCGCCTGCGCATCCGGGCCCGCATCGCCCTCCCTCTCCGTGGCCGATCCGCCGGGGCCGAAACGTGCCCGCCGGCGCTCCACCTGGCGCCCGGTGTAGACGGCGACGGCCGCGACGATGACGATGCCGCGCACGACGTCCTTCATGAACGGGTTCACCTGCAGCACGCTCATCACGTTGTCGAGCACCGCGAAGATCGCGACGCCGCCGATGGTGCCCCAGATCGAGCCCCGCCCGCCGGCGAGCAGGGTGCCGCCGAGCACGACCGCGGCGATCGAGAGCAGGTCGTAGCCGCCCTGGGTGCCGACGGTCGGGCTCCCGACGCCGAGACGGCTGGCCAGCAGCAGACCGGCCATGGCGGCCGCCACCGAGCAGAGCACGTGGGCGAGGATCACCGGGTTGGCCGTGCGGATGCCGCTGAGCCTGGCGACCTGTTCGTTGCCGCCGACGGCGTAGATGTGGTTGCCGACCCTGGTCCGGTTGAGGAAGAGCGCGGCCAACAGCGCGACGGCGAGCATGATGACGGTCGACACCGGCACGGGCCCGATGCCGGTCGCGCCGATCAGCTGGAACTCCCAGGGCACGCTGCCGCTGGTGCCCTTGTAGTTGGTGTCGAGGTAGCCCTTGATGATGAGCCCCATGCCGAGGGTCGCGATGAAGCCGTGCACCTTGAGCTTGGTGACGATCAGGCCGTTGGCCAGGCCGATCAGCGCCGCGACGCCGAGGGCGACGGCGACCGCTGCGGCGATGTTGGCCGGGTTGCCCTTCATGATGTCGGCGGCGAGCAGGCTGGAGAGGCTGATCACGTAGGGGACGGAGAGGTCGAGCGAGCCGCAGAGGATCACCAGGGTCTGCCCGATGGCCACGAAGCCGAGCACGCTCATGCCGGTCAGGATGTCGCGGATGTTGCCGGCGCTGAAGAAGCTGCGCCCGACGGTGGCGACGAGGATCGCCCCGATCACGATCACACCGATCAGCGCTAGGTAGACGATCACCGTGGAGTCGAGGCGACGCCCCGAGCGGCGCCGTGCGGAGACCGCGTTCATGCCCGTGTCCCTTCGTGTGCGGATGCCGCGGCCCCCGTTGCCGCCGAGAGCACCTGCTCCTCGGTGGAGCCCGCGGGCAGCTCGGCGACGATGCGGCCGTCGTGCATGACGAGGATGCGGTCGGACATGCCGATCACCTCCGGCAGCTCGGACGAGATCATCAGGATCGCGACCCCCTCCCGGGCGAGCTGACGCATCAGCTGGTAGACGGCGATCTTCGCGCCGACATCGATGCCGCGGGTCGGCTCGTCGAGCAGCACGACCCTCGGCTTGGTGGCCAGCCATTTGGCGAGCACCACCTTCTGCTGGTTGCCGCCGGAGAGGAACTGCACCTCCTGGCCGAGGCCCTGCGAGCTGATCTCGAGCGAGCTGAGCACGCCGGGGATCTCCTTGCGCACGGCCGCGGTGCGCCGGGCGAAGACGCCGCGTATCACCAGCAGCGCATTGTCGAGGACCGACTGGCCGAGCGCGAGGCCCTGGGCCTTGCGGTCTTCGGTGATGAGGGCGACGCCGTGCTTGACGGCGGCCCGCGGGCTGCCGATGCGCACCGGCGAGCCGTCCAGCGTGATGGTTCCCCGGTTGAAGGGCGCCGCCCCGAAGATCGCCTCGACGAGCTCGGTGCGCCCGCTGCCCTGCAGCCCGGACACCCCGACGATTTCGCCGGCGCGCAGCTCGAGGTCGATGCCGTCGACGAAGGCGTTGCCGCCGTCGCTGACCGCCAAGCGGAGCTCCCCGACCGTGGTTCCCCCCACAGGGCCGGGGAAGAATGTCTCGATCGAGCGGCCGACCATGCGGCGCACCAGCTCGTTCGTGTCGAGCTCTGCGGCGGGGCCGCTGCTGACGAGCGCCCCGTCCTTGAGCACCGTGATGCTGTCGCAGAGCTCGAAGATCTCCTTGAGCCGGTGGCTGACGTAGAGGATGGCGACGCCGCGCGCCTGCAGCCGGCGGATGATGCCGTACAACAGCGCGACCTCGTGATCGGCCAGCGCCGCCGTCGGCTCGTCCATCGAGATCACCCGGGCGTCATAGCTGAGCGCCTTGGCGATCTCGACGATCTGCTGTTCGGCCACGGTGAGCGAGCCGACGCGGGCGGTCGGGTCGATGAAGTCGATGCCGAGCTCGTCGAGCAGCGCCTGGGTCTGCCGCACCATGGCGCGCTGGCTGACGAAACCGGCCCGGCGGGGCTCGCGGCCGAGGTACACATTCTGGGCGACGCTGCGGTCCGGCAGCAGGTTGAACTCCTGGAACACCGTGGCCAGCCCGGCCTTCATCGCCTGCACCGGGTGGCCGAACACCACCGGCTCGCCGCCGAGTGTGACGACACCGGCGTCCCGCTCGTAGACTCCGGCCAGGATCTTCATGAAGGTCGACTTGCCGGCGCCGTTCTCGCCGACGAGGCCGTGCACCTGGCCGGGCATCAGCTCGATGCCGACGTCGTGCAGCACCGTCACGCCGAAGAAGCTCTTGCTCAGGCCGGTGGCGGTGAGGATGGGCACGGGGGCCATGGGGGTCTGCTCGCTCATTCGGTGACCTCCACCCAGCGGCCGGATGCCGCGGACTCCAGCACGGCGGCGGTCACACGCACGGCGCGCAGGCCGTCCGCGAAGGTCGGCAGGCCCTCCGGTCGCGCCCCGTCCGGCGCGACGGCAGCCGCATAGCTGTCGGCGACGAAGGCGTTGAAGGCGTCTTGATAGCCCATCGGATGCCCGGCGGGCACGACGCTGAGCCTGGCCGCGTCCGGCGACAGCAGGCCGGGATCGCGCACCAGGTGGCGGAAGCCGGATCGGCGGCCGAGCCAGAGCTCGTCCGGCCGCTCCTGATCGAAGCGGATGCTCTCCTCTGTGCCGGAGAGCTCCAGGACGAGGCTGTTCTTGCGCCCGAGCGCCACCTGCGAGATGAGCAGCGTGCCGACGGCTCCGCCGCGCATCTCGACGACGAGTGCGACGAGGTCTTCGGTGGCGATGTCGCGATTGTTCGAGCGCTCGCCGTAGACGGTGCGCGTCGTGGCGTTCAACCGGGCGATCCGATCGCCGGTCACGAACTCCAGCAGGTCGACGAGGTGGGAGCCGATGTCGGCGAACGCCCGGGACGGGCCGCCGAGCTCGGCGTTCACCCGCCAGTCGTCCGAGAGCGGCTCGGCCAGCCAGTCCTGCAGGTATCCGCCGGTCAGGCTGAGCAGCCGGCCGGTCTCGCCGCTCAGCACGCGGGCGCGGGCCTCGCGCACCATCGGGTGGAAGCGGTAGACGAACGGCACCGTCGCGCTGAGGCCGCTGGCCTCGGCCCGGCGGGCCAGCTCGGCCGCGTCGCCGACCGAGGTCGCCAGCGGCTTCTCACAGATGACGTGCTTGCCCGCGTCCAGCGCCGCCAGCGCGAACGGGGCGTGCGTGGTGTTGGGGGTGCAGATGTGCACGACGTCGATGTCGCCGTCGCTGAGCAGCTCGTTCACCGAGGAGTAGGAGCGCTCGAGCCCGAGCAGCGCCGCGGCCTGTTCGGCGCTGGCGCTGGAGGAGGCCGCGGCCCCGGCGAGCGTGGCACGGGCGGCCCTGGCTGCCCGGCTGTGCACGGCGGCCATGAAGCCGGCGCCGATGAATCCGGCCCGGAGTGCGCCGGTGCGGCCAGCGGCGGCCTCGGCGAACGCGGCACGAGCCAGGCTCGTCGCGTCCGCAGTGGCGGCAGAATCAATGACGGTCTTTGTCATGGGGAGAGTGTGACACACGTTGCGCGACTTTTGCTAGTTAAAAATCAAAAGTTGTTTGTCACGATTCAGCTTCGCCTTTATCAACTCCTGTAAGCCGATGTGATTTACTGTGCCCATGGTCGACTTAAACCGCGGTTCCGCGCTCGGGAGCTCCGGCGCCAGCGAGCTCTTCCAGCTGCTGCGCGACGGGCAGCCCCGTACGCGCGCCGAACTCGCCGCGCTCACCGGGCTGGCCCGGTCCACCATCGCGGCCCGGGTCGAGACGTTGATGGCGCTGGAGCTCATCTCCCCCGTCGGCGACGCGGCGTCCACCGGCGGCCGCCCCTCCTCGCAGTTCGCGCTCAACGCCTCGGCACGCATCGTGCTGGCCGCCGACCTCGGCGCCACCCACGCGACGCTGGCGGCGACAGACCTGGCGGGCGTGATCCTCGGCGAGGTGCACGAGGACATCGACATCGCGAGCGGCCCAGAGGCTGTGCTCGGCTGGATGGTGTCGGCCGCCCGGCAGCTGCTCGACGAGCTCGGCCGGCCGCACCACGACCTCATCGCCATCGGGGTCGGCGTGCCCGGCCCGGTCCAGCATTCCACCGGGCGGCCGGTGAACCCGCCGATCATGCCCGGCTGGGACCGCTTCGACGTTCCCGGCTGGGTGCAGCAACACCTCGAGGTGCCGGTGCTCGTCGACAACGACGTGAACATCATGGCCCTCGGCGAGCGCGCGTTCGCCTGGCCCAACACCGAGCACCTCATGTTCGTCAAGGTGGCCACGGGCATTGGCGCCGGCGTCATCTCCGGCGGGCTGTTGCAGCGTGGCGCCCAGGGCATCGCGGGTGACATCGGGCACGTGCAGGTGGCGCGCGGCGCCGGCATCCCCTGCCACTGCGGCAATCGCGGCTGCCTGGAGGCCCTGGCATCCGGCCCGGCCATCGCCAAGGCGCTGCGCGAGGCCGGGCTCGACGTGGCCACCAGCCGCGACGTCATCGAGCTGGTCAAGCGCGGCAACATCGAGGCGATCCAGGCCGTGCGGCAGGCCGGTCGCGACATCGGCGAGGTGCTCACCGCCGCGGTGAGCCTCATCAACCCCTCCGTGATCGCCATCGGCGGCTCGATGGCGCGCGCCGGCGAGCACCTGATCGCCGGCGTCCGCGAGATCGTCTACACCCGCTCGATGCCGCTGGCCACCGAGCACCTGTCCATCGTGCAGAGTTCGGCCGCCGAGAACGCGGCAGTGCTGGGCGCCAGCATGCTCGCCATCCACCACGCGCTCTCCCCGGCCGGCGTCGACGCCCTCTCGCCCCGCGCCTGAGCCCTGACCGGCGGCCGCACCGCCTGGCCCCGGCCCGGCCGTCGGCCGGAGATCGCGCCGACACACCGGCCCGATCGGCCGGCCACCCGCCGAGCCGACCGAATCTCCGGCCGGGTGCACACAGCGGCGCGCGCCGAGAGACAATAGGGGGGTGAGTGATGCTGTGCTGGGCCTGTTCGACACCGATTCTGACGGTGCTGGCTCACTGCACGGCGGGGCCCCCGCGGCATCCGCGGCCCCCTGCCTGACGCGCATTGTGGCCGATTCCGGTGACCGAGCCGCCTGGATGTACGCCAGGGCGCGGGGCATCACGGCGACGGATGTCGCCAAGCTCTCGACACCGCGGTCGATCCAGTCGGCCGCCTACGAGAAGCTCAACGGCTCGAGCTTCAGCGGCAACTCCTGGACCAACCACGGTCGGGCCCGCGAGCCCGTGATCGCCGAGTGGGTGCGCCGCGAGCACGGAATCGAGCCGAGCTCGAGCCTGTTCCACGCCGCAGAGGAGCGGCTGCACCTGGCCACGCCGGATGGCATCGCGGTGCGCACGGGCGGCCGGGTCGAGCTGGCCGAGATCAAGACCACGAGCAAGGCGTGGCGCAGCATCCCCCGTCCGTACATGCGCCAGGTGTGGTGGCAGCAGTACGTGCTCGGCGCGGAGCGCACCCTCGTCGTGTGGGAGCAGCACGACAACTTCGTGCCGATCGGCGAGGAGCCGCTCTCGCGCTGGGTGGACCGCGACGACGAGCAGATCGCGCTGCTGATCGGCCTGGCCGGGCAGCTGGTCGACGAGCTGCGCGACCGCACCGCCCGCAAGCTGGAGGCGCAGGCCGCGGCCTCCGCCCGCGCCGCCCGGGCCGCCGAGGCGCGCGAGCTCTACGGACCCGGCGCCCTCTACGTGCCCTGATGGCCACCCTCCTGCTGCACGGGCTCGGCGCCGACCGGCGTCAGCCGCTCGAGCTGTTCGGGCCGGTGCTGGCCGACTCCCCGGAGCCGGTCGTCGCGCTGGATGTGCGCGCCCACGGCGCCTCGCCGTTGATCGGGTCGGCGGCGGACTTCACACTGCCCGCCCTGGCCGCAGAGCTCGCGGCATCCGCCCGTGCCGCGCTGCCGCCGGGCGAGCCCGTCACCCTGCTCGGCATCTCGATGGGCGCCGCCCTCGCGCTGCGCATCGCCCTCGACGAGCTGCTGCCGGTGCGCCGGGCCGTGTTCGTGCGGCCGGCGTTCTCGAGCGAGGCGCTGCCCCCGAACCTGCACGCGTTCCCGGTGATTGCCGAGCTGCTCACCCGCCTGGGCCCCGCGGAGGGGGTCGAGTCCTTCCGCGAGAGCTCGCTCTACCAGGAGGTCGCCGCCGCCTCCCCGGCCGGCGGGCGCGGCCTGCTCGGCCAGTTCACCGCCCCGGATGCCGTGGCGCGGGCGGTGCGGCTGACCGAGATTCCCCGCAATCGCGCCTATCGCGACACCGCCGAGCTCGCGGCGCTGTCTGCCCGCGGCGTGCCGGCGCTCGTGGTCGCGGCGCCGCGCGACCCGGTGCACCCGGTGGAGGTGGCCGCCGAGTGGGCAGAGGGGCTCGGGGCCGAGCTGCTGACCGTGCCCGCCCGCGACGACTCGCAGCCCGCGCAGACCGCCGCGCTGCGGGCAGGCCTCGCCGAATGGCTGCGCACGGCCGGCTGAGCCGCGCCGCACGATGTAGTTGACCAGGAAGGCCGCGCTCTTCGTGGGCGGAACGCACGAACAGCTTGTTTCGTCGGGGTTCAGCTGCTTTTCCCGCTGAAGAGCAGGCCGTTGCCGATCGTGAACAACACGCACC
>NZ_MPZN01000080.1 GCF_002936985.1 Microterricola pindariensis
TCTCGATACGGCCCTGGCGGGCCTACTCGACCACCGGGTGGGGGAGCGGCGACGCGCGCGGCTCAGCTGCCGGGGCGCGGGGCGATCTGCTGCTGCACCTGGCGGCGCAGCACCTTGCCGATCAGCGAGCGGGGCAGCTCGTCCACCTGCACGAAGCGGCGCGGCACCTTGTACGGCGTGAGCGAGCCCTTCGCGAAGGTGCGCAGCTCGTCGGCGTCCAGCGCGACGCCGGGCGCCAGCACCACGGCGGCCGTGACGACCTCGGCGCCATCGGCGTCCGGGGCGCCGACCACGGCGATGTCGAGCACGTCCGGGTGCTGCAGCAGCGCCGCCTCCACCTCGGTCGGCGAGACGTTGAAGCCGCCGGTGACGATCAGCTCCTTGGCACGGTCCACGATCGAGATGAAGCCGTCGGGAGACACCGTGACGATGTCGCCGGTGCGCAGCCACTGCCCGGCATCCGCCGCGGCCGCGTCGCCCTCGACGACGCTCGCCGCCAGCAGCACCTCTGCGCTGTCGCTCGGCCGGTTCCAGTAGCCGGAGAACACCTGCGGGCCGCGCACCAGCAGCTCGCCGGCCTCGTCGAAGCCGCGGTGCACGCCGGGCTGCTCCGGGTCGACGACGCGGATCTCGATGTTCGGCAGCGGCAGGCCGACGGTGCCGGCCCGGCGGTTGGCGGCGACCGGGTTCACCGAGATGATCGGCGAGGACTCGGTCATGCCGTAGCCCTCCACCAGCAGGCTGTCGGTGCCCGCCTCCCAGCGCTCGACGAGCGCGGGCGGCAGCGCCATCGCACCGGAGATCGCGAAGCGGATGCTGCCGAGGCTGACGCCCGCGGCATCCGCCGCCGTCAGCATGCGGTCGTAGACCGGCGGCACGGCGGGCAGGAACGTCGGCGGGTTCTTCTTGGCCGCGGCCAGCACGAGCTCGGGGTCGAACGCGGGGAACAGCACCAGGCGCGCGCCCATGCTCATCGCCGAAGTGATGCAGAGCGTCAGCCCGAATGCGTGGAACATCGGCAGCACGCCGTAGAACACCTCGGCGCCGGGCTTCGGCCCGGGCAGCCAGGCCTGGCCCTGCATCGAGTTGACGATCAGGTTGCGGTGGCTGAGCACGGCGCCCTTCGGGGTGCCGGTCGTGCCGCTGGTGTACTGCAGCAGGGCGGTGTCGTCGGCCAGCGGGCGCGGGTGCTCGGCGGCAATCGGCGCGTGCTTGAGCAGGCTGGCCCAGTCGACGGCGCCGGGGGCCAGATGCCCGAGCGTCAGCTTCTCGCGGCCGGCCCGCGCGGCGGCCACCGGCAGGCGCAGCTTGACCCGCATGCCGAGCGGCATCGCGCGGGTCACGTCGACGGCGACGATCGCCTCGACGCCCATCTCGGCCGGGAAGTCGGCGACGGTGGCGGCGAGCTTGTCCCAGACGATGGCGGTCTTCGCGCCGTGGTCCTCGAACTGGTGGCGCAGCTCCCGCGGCGTGTACAGCGGGTTGTGCTCGACGACGATCGCGCCGAGGCGCAGCGCGGCGTAGAACGCCACCAGGTGTTGCGGGCAGTTGGGCAGCACGAGGGCCACGCGCTCGCCGGCCTTCACCCCGAGGGCGCGCAGTCCCTCCGCAGCCCGGTCGATGGCCTCGCCGAGCTCCCGGTAGCTCGTCGTCGCGCCGAAGAACTCCAACGCCGTGTGGCCTGGGTAGCGCCGCACCGATTCCTCGATCACGTCGATGAGCGAGTCTTCTGGCACGTCGATCAGGTGCGGAACTTCCGGCGAGTACGAGCCGAGCCACGGCTTTGCGGCGAAGACGCTCATCGGGCGATTCGGTTCGGGCGCGGCTGTATCATGCGAACAGTCTGCCAGCACAACGGGGGAAACACCCATCGCAGGGGCTCCTCCGCCTGTGCGCGCTCGGGGCCAGGGCGCCGAAACGTGCGCACGAACAAGTGCACTGGCGCACGCACACATTGCGGAGGAACATGGGCAGCGTGAACGCCGCAGCTCGCCGCATCCAGCGGATCTACCTCACCCTCACACTGGGCAACACGCTGGCGGCGTCGTTCATCTGGGGCGTGAACACCCTGTTCCTGCTGGATGCCGGGCTCAGCAGCTTCGAGGCCTTCGCCGCCAACGCCTTCTTCACACTCGGCATGGTGCTGTTCGAGATCCCCACCGGCGTCGTCGCCGACGGCTGGGGGCGGCGCACCTCCTTCCTGCTCGGCACCATCACGCTCGCCGGCTCGACGTTCCTCTACTACCTGCTCTGGCTCTACCACTCGCCGTTCTGGGCGTGGGCGATCGTCTCGATCTTGCTCGGACTCGGCTTCACCTTCTTCTCCGGCGCCGTCGAGGCCTGGCTTGTCGACGCGATGCGCTTCTCCGGCTACGAGGGCGGGCTCGAGGGGGTGTTCGGCCGCGCCCAGATGGTCTCCGGGGTGGCGATGCTCGTCGGTTCCGTCGCCGGCGGCGTCATCGCCCAGGCGACGAACCTCGGCGTCCCGTTCCTGATCCGGGTCGGCGTGCTCATGGTCATGTTCGGGGTCGCATTCTGGGTGATGCGGGATGTCGGCTTCACCCCGGAGCGCTCGCGGCACCCGTTGCAGGCCACCAAGGGGGTGCTCACGGCATCCATCGACAACGGCCTCAAGAACCCGCCGGTGCGCTACGTGATGCTGGCCGCGCCGTTCACCGCCGGCGTCGGGATCTACGTCTTCTACGCGCTGCAGCCGTTCCTGCTCGACCTGTTCGGCGACCCGAAGGCGTACTCGATCGCCGGGCTCGCGGCGGCGATCGTGGCCGGCTCGCAGGTGCTCGGCGGCTGGCTGGCTCCGCGCATCCGACTGCTCTTCCGCAAGCGCAGCAGCGTGCTGATCGCGAGCGTGTCGGTGAGCGCCGCCATCCTGGTGGTGCTCGGCATCACCAAGGTGTTCTGGGTGGCCCTGCTGCTGCTCGCGGTGTGGGCGATGGTGGCCGCGGCAGCCACGCCGGTGCAGCAGGCCTATCTGAACGACATGATCCCGTCGAAGCAGCGCGCGACGGTGTTGAGCTTCGCCTCGCTGATGGGCTCCAGCGGCGGCATCGTGGTGCAGCCGGTGCTCGGCCGGGCCGCCGACATCTACGGCTACCCCGCGTCGCTGGCGATCGGCGGGCTGATCGAGCTGATCGCGCTGCCGTTCCTCGTGGCCAGCAGGCGGCAGAATGCGCCGGCCGACAGCGCCCGCGACGGCGACGAGCCGGCCGCCGTCGAGGGACTCACGCCCGAGACGCCATGAGCCCCTGCTCGTAGGCGAAGATCACGGCCTGGATCCGATCGCGCAGGCCGAGCTTCATCAGCACCTTCGAGACGTGCGACTTGACCGTCGCCTCGCCCACGAAGAGCCGGGCGGCAATCTCGGCGTTGGAGAGCCCGACGGCCAGCAACTGCAGCACCTCCGCCTCGCGGTCGGTGAGGCTGGACAGTTGGGCGGATGCCGGGGCGCCGCGCCCAGGCGCGGGGATTTCGACAGGCTCAATCAGCGGAGCAGGGAGCTCAATCGGCGGGGAAAGGAGCGCAATCGGCGGAGAGGTCGGGGCGGTGGCCGCCGCGATCACCTGGCGGGTGACATCCGGCGAGAGCAGTGCGTCGCCGCGGGCCAGCACCTGCACGGCGTTGACCAGGTCCTCCGGGGAGGCGTTCTTGAGGAGGAAGCCGCTCGCGCCGCTCTGCAGCGCGGTGAACAGGTAGTCCTCGCGGTTGAAGGTGGTGAGCATGAGCACGCTCGCGCCGAGCGCCGGGTCGGCCGTGATCAGCCGGGTGGCCTCGAGGCCGTCCATGCCGGGCATCTGCACGTCCATGCAGATCACGTCCGGCGTGAGGGCGCGGGCCGCCGCCACCGCCTGCTCGCCGTTGCCGGCCTCGCCGACGACCGCGATGCCGGGCTCGGACTCCAGGATGATGCGGAAGCCGGCGCGCACCAGCTCCTGATCGTCCACGAGCAGTACCCGGATCGGGGCGGACGGATGCGGCTCAGTCATGCGGAGTGCTCTCGATCAAGGGGGAGTGGGTGTCGGCCGCGACCGGCGCGATCGGGAACCGGGCACGCACCAGGTAGCCGCCGCGGGCGCGGGGGCCGATCTCGATGCTGCCGCCGACGGCCGCGACGCGCTCGCGCATGCCGACGTGGCCGAGCCCGGATCCGCTGGAACTGTTGGTGGCGCTCGCCGCCCCGCCGCGGGCGCTCGCGCCGACGCCACTGTCGCTCACCTCGAGCTCGACGGCATCGGCCAGGTAGCGCACCCGGAGGTCGGCGCGGGCGCCTCCGCCGCCGTGCTTGCGCGCATTGGTGAGCGCCTCCTGCGCCACCCGGTAGACGCCGAGGCTCACGCCGCCGGGCACGGCCCGCGGCTCGCCGATGACGCTGAGCTGCACGGGGAGGCCGCCGCCCGCGGCATCCGCCACCAGCTCGGCGAGCTGTTCGATGCCGCGCGTGCTGCTGCTCTGGTGGGCGGGAACCGGGCCCGTCTCCTGCTGCTCGGAGCGCAGCGTGCCGAGCAGCAGGTGCAGCTCGTCGACGGCGCTGCGTGCGTTCTGCTCGATCAGGCTGAGCGAGGCGCTGGCCTGGGCGGGGTCGCGCTCCAACACCCGGCGGGCGGCGCCGGCCTGCACCCCCATCACCGAAACGTGGTGGGCGACGACGTCGTGCAGCTCGCGGGCGATCCGCACCCGCTCGAGCGCGAGGGCCTGCTGTTTGGTGCGCTCCCGCTCCTCGGCGAGCTCGATGGTGCGCTGCTCGAGCAGCGCCCTGGCTCGGGCGGAGCGGTACGCGCTGTCGCCGAAGAACCAGGCCCCGCCGAAGTAGAGGAGGTTGGTGATGATGTTGATGAGGCCGTAGGCGAGGTAGGGCGAGAGGGCCCCCTCGCGGGGCAGCTCGGGCAGGTAGTCCTGCACGGCGGAGAAGTAGATGAGCTGCCAGAACACCCAGGCGAGCATGGCCGAGACGATGACGGCGCGCACGATCGTGGCGATCCGGCGGTTGCGCCCCCAGGCGCCGACCGAGTAGATCGCCACGAACAGGCAGATCTGGCTGAACAGCATCTCGCCGACCTCGAACACGTACGCCGCGGCGAAGGCCAGCGAGGAGACGAGGGCGACGGCCTCCGGCCAACGCCGGCGGAGGGCCAGCGGCATCGTCGCGGCCACGATCCAGATGGCCGCCTGCCAGCCGGGGGCCGTGCCGAAGGTGCCCGTCGCCCGGAACAGCACCAGGGTGATCGTCGTCCCGACGGCGAGGGCGAGCGCCAGCAGCAGGTCGTTGCGGTAGCCGGTGCGGCTGGGGCGCGGGCGCACCCACTCCTCGCTCTGGCCGGCCTCCGTGGTCTCGCTCATGGCTCCACGCTAGCGGGGCGGACGCCGCGGGGGATCCACCGTGCGGGGGAGTCGGCGCCCTGCGCGAGGTGCCCACCGACCGGTCGGCCGACGGCGGGCCCGCTGACGCCGCCTCTATGCAGGAACGGTGAGGCGTTCCCGGCTGCCACGGATGACGAAGATGACGCCGATGAGGGAGAGCAGGCCGACGAGCGGCAGGAAGGCCGACACGATGTTCGACAACTCGGACGCGTGTCCGTGCGCCACGGCGAAGACCGAGAAGTCCCAGACAGCGTGCAGGACCATGGCAAAGATCAGGGTTCCGGTGGTGCGCCGCAGGATGTAGAAGGCCGTGCCGACGAAGAACGCGAAGACCACCTGCTCGAGGGTGACGAAGACGCCCTGGCCCAACACGATGTTGACCAGGTGCAGCAAGGCAAAGAGCAGCGAGCTGAGGAACCACACCCAGCCCTCGCCGAGCGTGCTGCGCAGTGCGACGACGAGCAAGCCCCGCGTGGTGAGCTCTTCCGTGAAGCCGACGAGGAGCAACACGATCGACGCTCCGAAGAAGGCGAGGTCGTAGGATCCCCAGTCGGTGAAGAACAGGTTGGCGAGCGCGAGGATAGCGAGCAGCACGGGGGCGATGATCGGCCACTTGTGGCGGCTTGTCTGATTCTCGAAGAGGGCAGGCCGCCACCAGCCGAGCACGGTCGTCGTGAGGGCAAGTGCCGCGGTGGCAACGATGAGGGAGAGGCCAACACCGAAGAAGAGGTTCGACGCGTTGTCGCCCCACGTGTCATAGGAAATGCCGGAGAGCATCTGGACGGTGAACACGAGCGCCGCATAGCCGATCCAGATCACGAGCCCTATCCAGACCCGCGGCTTTACCTTCAACGTGTCGGCGAGCTCCGGGCTGCTGTGCGGTGCGGTCATGCGTCTTCTCCTTGGTGTCTGCAGTCTTACTATCTCGCAGACTTGGCCCAGAGGCGCTGCACGCGCCCACGTGCTGTCCACGGTGTTCACGCCCGCCCTGCCTCCATTCTCTGCGCCCCTGAGGGAGTGTCTTCCTCCGCAGTCTTGTTTAAAGGAAGATATGTTCCTATAGTTCTCGTCATGGCACGCAGACGACCGGGAACACTGTTCCCCCTGGAGATCGAGATCCTCGAATGCGGGATCGCGTTGCAGAGCAGTGACGGCGACTTCTACGGATTCGCCCTGGCCAAGGCGCTCGCCGGCCGCGCCGACGGAAAGGGGCTGACCGCCCACGGCACCTTGTACAAGGCGCTGGCCCGCATGACGGATGCCGGCCTGCTCGACGCCGTCTGGGAGGACGCCGCGCTCGCCGAGGCCGCCGGCCGCCCGCGTCGCCGGCTGTACACGGTCAGCGGCGAGGGCGTCCGCGCCCATCAGGCCGCGACGGCCGGTGCCCCGGCCGCAGCGCCCAGCGGCCTGGCAGCCTTCGCATGAGCGTCGCCCCCGTGTCGGCCGCGCCTGCCGCGGCCGGGACCGTGCGCGCCTGGTGCGAGTGGTACACCCGCGGCCTGCCGGAGCCGCTGGCGGCCGAGCGGCGCGACGAGGTCGCCTCCGACCTCCACGAGCACGCGGCGTGGGCGGCCGAGCAGGGCATCGCCGAGCGCGATCTGGGGCGCGGCATCCGGCTCCGGATGCTGGGCGGCGCCCTTGCCGACCTGAGCTGGCGGCGCCAGCAGTTGCGCGCGCACGAGACCGCGGAGGCGACCGCGCTGCGCCGCAACGCCCGCGGCGGCCTGCCCGTGCTGGCCTACACGCTCGCCCTGCTGGTGCTTGTCGCCAGCGGTGGCGTCGTGCTGCGGGTGCTGCTGGGCACGGGCCCGGGCAGCGCCGCGTTCCATGCGCAGGGCGCCGCCTCGGCCGTGCTCGCGCTGGCCGCGAGCGCCTGCGCCCTCGCGCTGATGGCCCGCCGACGCACGCGTTGGGTGGGCGCGCTCTGGGCGATCGTCGCCGTCTACTGCCTGCTGCGGTACGGAACGAAAGCGCTCGTGCACGCGAGCGCCACCAGCTCCCAGCTCGTCTACTCCGCGGCAGCCTGGGACACCTTCGGCAAGCTCCTCATCGTCGGCCTCACCCTGTTCTTCCTCGGCATGGCGGTGCGCTGGGCGCCCAGCCGGCGCGAGATGGACCGGGGCGTGCGGGCCGTGGCCCGGGCATCGACGCACGTGTCGGCGCAGGCGTCCCGCGTGGGTGAGCCGCTCGCCGTGAGCCGAGAGGCGGTCGGCGGATGACGGGCTCACCCCGCTCCCTCGTCAGCGGCCTGCTCGTGGCAGCCGGCCTCGGCGTGAGCGCCGTCGCCGTCGTCGGCCTGGCGCTCACCGCCGCGGCCACCCCGATGGTGGGCATCGTGCTGCAGCCCGGCGCCTCGGGTGCCGGGCAGCAGCCCGCGGCATCCGGAAACGGAGCAGCAGCAGGCGGCACCGCCGACGATGCCGTCGACGATGACGAAGAGGCGCTCGACCGCCCGCTCGACCCGTTGACCGCCGACTCCCGCGCCGTCATCGACACCGACCGGGAGCGCGCCCAGTTCGCCGCGTTGCAGGACGAGTGCATGGCGGAGGCCGGCTTCGACTGGTGGGATGCGGCCCGCGCCAACACGCCGGCTGGCGAGCCCTGGTGGCTCGCCGAGATCAGCCCGAACGAGGCGACCGCGGTCTACGCGGCGCTGCACGGCGAGAGCGCCTCGGCCGAGTACCGCTGGGAGCAGGCCGGCTGTTACGGATACGCCCTGCACGAGACCGGCAACGACAACAACCACTAGCCCGACACGGAAACACGGAAAGCCCGCAACAGTTCACGCACCATGAGGGGAACATCATGAAACGCAGGATCATCGGCATCGCCGCCGTGGCGAGCGTCGCCGCGCTGACAGCGGCCGCCTTCGCGCTTTCGGCGCAGGCGGCCCCGTGGCAGCAGGCCGCGGCCCCCGTCTCCACCGAGGCGCCGGCCGTTCTCGAAGCCGAGACGGATGCCGCCCCCCGTGCGACGCCGGAGGCCGAACTGGCGGAGGAGCCCGTCGCCCTCGACCCGATGTCGGCGGACTACAACCCGTACACCGACCCGGCCAGCCCGGACTACGTGACGCCGGTCGCGAAGGCTGAGTGGTACGCGAAGGACGCCGTCGTGCGCAAGTGCATGACCGACCTCGGCCTCGGCTACGAGACCGCGCCGTGGTGGCTGGGCGGCAGCCCACAGCCGACCGGCCTCGACTACAACCAGAGCATCGACTGGCTCATCGGTTACTCCGGCGCGAACTTCATGCAGCCAACCGGGGTGCCGGAGGAATCCGGGTGCTCCGGGCTCCTCGCGCTCATCGACGCCGGCACGGTCGCGGCCCCGCCCGTGCCCGTCCCCGCCGACCCGGTCGGGTTGCCCACGGAACGCCAGACCTGGCTCGCCTTCGATCAGCTGGTGCGCGACTGCATGACCGAGCGTGGCGTCGAGTACCTCTACTGGGAGTGGTGGAACCCGGAGTACCAGACCCCGTTCGACCCCCTCTCGCTCGAGCCGATGATCCCCGCGGCGCGGCCGCTCGACCTGAACGACGAGCAGATAGCCGCGTGGGAGTTCGCCCTCAACGGCGACGCCGGTGCCGGCGCGGAGTACCGCTGGGAGGACGCCGGCTGCCACGGCTACGCCGTGCACGCCTCGGGCAACGACAACATGCACTAGCCGCCGAGATTCCGCGCTCCGCGGCATCCGGGACATGCAGGAGGGGCGCTGCCGAATGGCAGCGCCCCTCCTGTGCGCAGAGTGCTGTGCGCGGTCGCGTTGTTAGAGCTGTGCGCGCCGGCGGCGTGCCACGAGCGCCGCGGCGCCGAGCAGCAGCATCAGCGAGGCGGCGCCGAGCGGCAGCGCCGTCTCCGCGCCGGTCTCGGCCAGTCCGGCCGTGACGTTCAGCGCGTACGCCTGCACGCTCTTCGAGCTCTGGCCCACGACCACGAGGGTGTGGTCACCGGCGCTCAGCTGCGAGAGCAGGCCCGTGGTGAGCTCGATCTTGACGGCGCCGTCGACGACGGCGAAGGTGCCGACCAGCACGGGGCTGGAGTACGCGTACACGTCGACGAAGCTGTCTGCGCCCGACCATGCGATGCTGGCGGCGTGGTTCGAGCCGGCGTTCAGCGAGCCGGCCGGCAGGCCGGCGGCATCCTGCGCCTGCACTCCGGCAGGAGCGTTGGCCGCCAGGAAGCCGGCGAGCTCGGAGGAGCCCGCGGCCGGGGCGGGAGCAGCGGGCAGGAGGGGGGCCGTCACGGCGGCCGTGATCTCGCTGTTCAGCCCGGTGTCGAAGAAGCCCTCGGCGGTGCCGGTGACGCGGACGCCGAGGAAGCGCGTGACCACGTCGTGCGTGACGGTGTAGCTCGTGCCCGTCGCGCCCTCGATGGCTCCGCCCATCATGCCGCCGTTCCAGAACCACTCGTAGCTGAGAGTGGTTCCGGCCGGCCAGCCGGCGGTGGACGCGGTCAGGGTCTCGCCGACGACGGGAGAGCCGGTGAGGGTGACGGTGACGCCGTCCAGCGGGAGGGAGGGCGGGCCGCCGAAGGTGAACGCCGCGCCGGGTACGTCGAGCGAGACCAGGTAGCTGGCGCTCCGCTCGGAGTAGATGCCGTAGCTGATGACCTCGGTCAGGCCCGCGGCCTCGAGCGCGGGGAGGATCGTGGCGAGAGCCGTCGGGGTGCCAGCGGTGAGCCCGGGGACGTCGCTGTTGACGGTCCACGAGGAGCTCAGGCCCGGGGTGTTGGTGCCGGAGACGGCGCCGACGAAGCGGAGCGTGGTGCTCTCGAACGCGCTGTTCTGCACGGTGAGCTCGAGCGCGGAGGGCGTGGTGTCCTCGGTGGTCGTCCACGAGACGCGCGCGTCGGCGAAGGCGCCAGCGTAGTCAGAGAGGGGCGTTGGCGTGTCCAGCGTGTTCGTGATCGCGGTCGAGTAGGAGATGGACAGCGCGCCGCCGACGTCCTCCAGGCCCAGGGGCGCGTAGGTCTGCCAGCCGGTTTCACCCGGAACGGCGCCGATGTCGGCCTTGGTGATGTGCGTGACGCCGGCGTCGGCCTGTGCCGGGGCGGCAACGGCGAGGCCGGCTCCAGAGAGAAGGGCGACTCCGAGCCCGAGTGCGGCGCCGCGGCGAAGCCGTGCGACGAGGGTGGTCTGGTTCACGTGTGAGGTTCCGTTCGTAAGGGGGCAGATCACCCGTGCAACGAACCAGACAGATCTCGCCTGCAATTCGCCAGACGAACGCCGACTCTTCCGGCGAGATCCGCCTGAGCTTATCCACCTGTCCGCGCGCACGGCGCGACGATCGGCAAATGACACCAGCACTGGGGGCCTGTCGGCGGTCGCCGCCCTCCGCCCTCCACCCAATGAGCGCGCGAACTGCGGCCAGCAGGCCGTGTCGTGCCGCTTTAACCGTGACGGTCTAGGCGGCGTCTGCGAGTCCGAGGATTCCGGCGACGGCGGATGCCGCGGCCAGCACCAGGGCGGAGCCGATCAGCACGGCGTGCACGGTGAGGAACTTCGTCGGCTTGCCCGCCGCATCCCGCGCCCGCGGGTCGCGGGCGACACGGCGCCAGAAGGTGGGCCAGACCAGCACGTTGAAGGCGGCGTTGACGAGGAGCAGGATCGAGAGCCAGACAGTCATGATGGGTCCAGCCTATTGGCGGTGAAACCCGGGGGCCGGCGGGTCGCCTACGCGGGATCGAGCGGGATGTGTACCCCGTTGAGCTCCGCCGCGGTGGTTCCCCACAGCCCGATGACGCGCTCGGCCAGCTGCTGCTCCAGGCCCGCCAGCGACTTCACGACGAAGATGACGGCGGCGGCAGTGGGAGGCTCGGGTGCGGTGGCCTTGGCGAAGCCCTGCGCGACGGCGCGGGTCCAGGCGTCGGCGGCCGCCTTGGCGGCGGCGTAGTTGGCACCGCCGGCGAGCGGGCGCGCGACGGACGCGCTCGAGACGATGGCGAGGCGGCCGGCATCCGAGGCAAGCAGGTCGTCGTTGAACGCCCGCGTCGTGTTGCGCAGGGTGCCGAAGGCCGCGTCGAGCGCCTGCCAGTCCTCCTCGCTCTGCCCGGCCAGGCCGCCGCCGCCGCGCCAACCGCCGACCAGGTGGATCAGCCCGTCGATCCCGCCGTGGCCGTGCACGGTTGCCTGCCCCCTGATCTCCTCGGCCAGCGCGGTGACCGCGGCGAAGTCGCCGAGGTCGCAGACGCGGGTGATGGCCCCGGGCACGGATGCAGCGAGCTCGGCGAGCCGCTCGGCATTGGACCCGACGGCGATCACCCGGGCCCCGGCCGCCGTGAGCGCCGCGGCGCAGGCGTGCCCGGAGGCGCTCGTGGCGCCGGCGATCAGGACGGTGCGCCCGGCGACGCCGGGCGCTGCGGGGGAGGTGCTGACGGGCTCAGGCATGCTCATTCTCTCAGGGTAGTGAAGTCGGGCCGGCGCGTCGCGGGCGCTGCGCCCGCTGGGGCCTCCGCGCCACTTTGCGGCCCTCCGCGCCACACCGGGTGGCGCGGAGGCCGCCGAAGTGGCGCGGAGCGCGAGCTACGCGGTGGCGCCCGTGATGCCGAGCGTCGACTCGATGACCGGCTTCATCTTCTTGTCGAGCGCCTCGAAGAACATCGACAGCGGGAACTCGTCGTCCAACACCAGGTCGGTGTAGCCCTTCGGCGCGCCGGCGAGCACGTCATCCGGAAGCCCCTTGGCCCAGTGCGACGCCGGGTTCGGGGTCA
>NZ_MPZN01000081.1 GCF_002936985.1 Microterricola pindariensis
TGCGGCATCCGCGGTGCCGGTGAGCTTGGTGATCTCGAGGTCGTGCCGCGAGACGAGGGCGCTCTGCGCGGCGATCTCCTCGTCGAGGGCGTCGAGCCGGGTGCGGGCGGCGGCCGTGGCGGCTTGGGCCGTCAGCAGGGCGGACTCGGCGACGGCGACGTTGCCGCGCAGCAGCTCGACCTCCTCCTCGGCCTCCCGCAGCATCTCCTGGCTGATGCCGGAACCGCGCTCGTCGGTTCCGGGCTCGCTGCCGAGCAGCGCGATGCGCTGGTTGGCGAGGGTGAACAGCCCGCGCAGGCGCTCCTGCACCGATTCCAGGCCGAAGCTGGTGCGGCGGGCCGCGTCGACGGCGTCGCCGAGCTGCGCCTGCTCGAGGCGCTGCACGCGCTGCTGCTTCTGCTCGAGCTGCTCCTGCAGCACGATCCGCTCACTGTGCCGCTCGTGCTCGGTGCGCGTGTAGTCGTCGAGGGCCCGGCGCAGGCCGACGACCTCGTCGGCGAGCAGGCGGGCGCGGGCGTCGCGCACGACGGCGGCGATCGACTGCGCCTCGCGGGCGATCTCGGCCTGCTTGCCGAGGGGCTTCAGCTGGCGCCGGATCTCGCCGGCGAGGTCGCTCAGCCGGGTGAGGTTGGCCTGCATGGCGTCGAGCTTGCGCAGCGTCTTCTCTTTGCGGCGGCGGTGCTTGAGGATGCCGGCCGCCTCCTCGATGAAGCCGCGGCGGTCCTCTGGGCTGGCACGCAGCACGGAGTCGAGCTGGCCCTGGCCGACGATGACGTGCATCTCACGGCCGAGGCCGGAATCGCTGAGCAGCTCCTGCACGTCGAGCAGCCGGCATCCGCGGCCGTTGATGGCGTACTCGCTGGCCCCGTTGCGGAACAGCGTGCGGCTGATGGTGACCTCGGAGTACTCGATCGGCAGCGCGCCGTCGGAGTTGTCGATGGTGAGCGTGACCTCGGCGCGGCCGAGCGGCCCGCGGGAAGAGGTGCCGGCGAAGATGACGTCCTCCATCTTGCCCCCGCGGAGCGTCTTCGCCCCCTGCTCCCCCATCACCCAGGCGAGGGCGTCGACGACGTTCGACTTGCCGGAGCCGTTCGGGCCCACAACGCAGGTGACGCCGGGCTCGAAGGCGAACACGGTCGGCTGCGCGAAGGACTTGAACCCCTTGAGGGTCAGGCTCTTCAGGTACACGCGTGCCTCGTCTTCTCTGTGCCGGCGGATCCGCCGCCGGATCTGCGCGCATCCCGCGCGGATGCTGGGTCTACGGTACCGGCATTCGGCGCAGAATCCCGCAGAATCACCCGGTGGGCGCCGGATCTGCGCCGGGCGCACCAGGCGTGGAGTCGGGTGCGCGCGTGCCTGCGCCAGTTCGTCGGGGTCCGCGCCCGCTCAAGTGGCGCGGACCCCGCCGAACTGGCGCGGGCGGGCGACCCGGCTCGCGACGACCGCGGCGAGCGCCGCCCCGATCACGTAGGCCGGCAGGTCCGGGGCCGAGAAGGTGGTGCCGAAGACGAGGCGGGCGGGCGGGAACGCCGCGGCCCACTGTTCGGGCAGCCCGGTCAGTTGGAGCAGCTCGACTCCCCAGCAGAGCGCGGCGGTCAGCAGCGCGATGCGCCACCAGCGTGACACGGCTCGGGGCCGGATCAGCCACGAGGCGGCCGTCACGAGCTGGAACACCAGCACCGCGTAGAGCGCACCGCCGAGCAGGTCACCGGCAAGGCCCGCGAGACCGAACCGCACCGCCAGCCCCAGGCCGAGCGTCGCGAGCACGAGCCCGCCGAGCAGCAGCCAGCGTCGGGCGTCGGGCCGTGGCGGTGAGGTCATCGCGCCAGCCTACGCAGCGCCGGTCGCTGTGCGGTGCCGACCGCCCGCCCCTGACGGTTCCGGCGTGCTCAGGTCGCCTTCTCGGGTTGATCCCTAGCCGAATCGGCCCGGCCGTTGCAGAATCGGCAGTGGCGGGTGCACACCGCGCACGCGGGACGGACGGAGAGCACCATGAACGCGCAGGGCGAGCCAGCCACCGCACCACCCAGCGGCGCGGAACCCGGCACGACGCCGATTGAGATCCGCCTGGTGCCCATTCCCGCGCGCCTCGGCACGCCGGACGCCCGCCCGTTCGAGCAGGCGATCGAGTTCACCGGGATCATCGAAGAGGAGGCGTGGGGGAACCGCGACGCGTGGCTCGGGCCGGCCTCCTCGCTCGCCGAGTACGGCCACAGCTCGTTCACCCACCGCACCCTGCTGGCCGCGTGGCGGGACGGCGAGGTGGTCGGCTGCGGGCGGGTGCGCTACGAGCTCGACGCCAACGACCGCACTGCCTTCGTCTGGGTGGCCACCGCGCCGTCGGTGCGCGGGCAGGGGCTCGGCGACCGGATGCTCGCCCTGGTCGAGGAGCTGGCACTGGATGCCGGCCGCAGCACCCTCTCCAGCTACACCGACCACTCGGCGCAGACCATCGCCGCGGCCTCCCCGACCGCCCGACGCCTCGCCGCATCCGTGGGCGCCGCGGTGATCCCGGAGACCGACCCGCGGGCACGCTTCGCGATGCGACACGGCTACGCCCTGGCCCAGATGGAGCGGGTGAGCGTGTACGAGCGGGCGCACGGCGAGAACGGCCTGCCCGCGCTGCAACGGGCGCTCGCCGAGGCCGCCCAGCGCACGGGAGAGGACTACGAGCTGCTCAGCTGGGGCGACGAGACGCCGGAGGGGTACATCGACTCCTTCGCCGACGCGCTCGGCCGGATGGCGCTCGACGCCCCGGCGGCCGACCTCCTGGTGGAGCCGGAGCTGTGGAACGCCGAGCGGGTGCGCGAGTACGAGAGCGAGGCGGCGATCGCCGGGATGGGCCTGCTGCGCGCCGCCGCCCTCGACCGCACCACCGGTGTCATCGCGGCATACACGGAGCTGGAGCTGCCGGCCGAGCACCCGACGCTCGCCCACCAGTCGGACACCCTCGTGCTGGCGGAGCACCGTGGGAATGGCCTCGGCATGCTGCTCAAGGCGGCGAACCTGCTCAGCCTGGCCGAGGTCGCTCCGGCCAGACGGCGGGTCTTCACCTGGAACGCCGACGAGAACGAGCACATGCTGCGCATCAACCGCGATCTCGGCTTCGAGCTGCTCGGCTACATCGGCTCCTGGCAGAAGGTGCTCGACACCGAGTAGCGCACGGGCCGCCGGTCCGGAGACCGTCGCCATACATGCCGCTTGCTTATGCAATCCAAAATGCCATGTAATATGTATCCTGCTGCGCTGCTCAGGCGATCATGATCGCGGATGCCGCACGAGAGCCCTCCCCGAATCGGATGAAAGTTCATCCATCCCGGAATTGTTTGTGCCCCGCAGCCGTTTGACCCATGCGGTAACAGAATTCGCGCACCATGCCGCACCAGCTCAGAATCGAGACCATGACAGCCAGCACCGCCACCGCCACCGACCTCGGCAGCACCCTCGGCGGCGACCCCAGCAGCGAGCTCCTCGCCACCCTGGTCGCCGAGCACTCCGAGTGGCATGAGGGGCGCCTCGCCGCCCTCGTCGCCCCGCAGGGCAACCTCGCGCTGGTGGAGACCCGCTGGCTGCCGGACGGCACAGAGCTGAGCGCCGGCGACGCCCTCGTCGGCCAGGCGCCGACCGTCACCGCGACCGTGCTGGCCCGGAAGAACCTCGACACCGGCGCGCCGGAGCACGGTGTGCGCCTCTGGGACGCGGCCTCCCCCGCCATCCGCGCCTTCGACACCGTCCCCGTCTTCGACTACGACCCCGCCTGGCTGATCCAGGCCGAGTTCACCCCGGTCGCCGAGGGCCGCACGATCCCGTTCGAGCACATCCGTGACAACGGCGGCTCACGCGACCTCGTCGTGCCCGGTGACATCCGTTTCACGCTCGGCGACACCGAGTACACGATGAGCGCCTTCGACGACGGCGGCACACTGCTGCTCGTCTTCGGCGATGCCACGAACGGCATCGACGGCGACACCGGCACCTACGGCTCCGGCCGCTTCCTGTTCGTGCAGCGCACGGACGGCGGCGGATTCGGGACGCCCGGGCCGGTCACCCTCGACTTCAACCGCGCCTTCGTGCCGCCCTGCGGCTTCTCGGCGCAGTACAACTGTCCGCTGCCGCCGGCCCAGAACCGCTTCGCCCTGCCCGTCACGGCCGGCGAGCGCGTGGCCCGGTTCACCGGCGGCTTCGACATCTACACCCTCTAAGCACACCCCGCACACAGCACCCCCCACACACAGCACCACATCGCACAGCACCACAATCCCCCAGGAGTAACACGTGAAGAGATCCACGGGCGCCATTGCCCTGTCCGTCGCCGCAGCGCTGGCCCTGTCGGGCTGCGCAGCGGGCGGCGGCACCAGCGACACCGGCGCGGCGACCGCCACCGACGCCACCATCGAGGTCGGCTCGCTCTACGAGCCGCAGAACCTCAGCAACGTCGGCGGCGGCGGCCAGGGCGTCACCGAGGCGCTGACCGGCAACGTCTACGAGGGCCTGTTCCGCCTCACCGACGCCGGCGAGGTCGAGCCCGTGCTCGCCGCCAGCAACACGGTGAGCGACGACGGCCTGACCTACACGTTCACGCTGCAGGACGGCGTCACCTTCCACTCCGGCGACCCGCTCACCTCCGCCGACGTCAAGTCGAGCATCGAGCGCGTCACCGCCGAGGATTCGCAGTCGGCGCGCAAGAGCAGCTTCAAGACCATCGCCGACATCCAGACCCCGGATGACGCGACCGTCACGATCACGCTCTCCGAGCCGTCGATTTCCTTCATCTACAACCTCAGCTACATCTGGGTTGTCAACGACGCCGCGACCGACCTGAAGACCACAGAGGACGGCACCGGCCCGTACACGGTCGGCGACTGGAAGCGCGGCAGCTCGCTCAGTCTCGACCGCTGGAGCGACTACTGGGGCGAGCAGGCATCCAACAAGGAAGTCGTCTTCAACTACTTCACGGATGCCACGGCGCTCAGCAACGCGCTGGTCACCAATCAGATCGACGTCATCACGAGCGTGCAGAGCCCCGACCAGCTCAGCCAGTTCACCGACAACCCCGACTTCGTCGTGAACGACGGCAACTCCACCACCAAGGAGCTGCTTGCCTTCAACGACAAGGTCGCCCCGTTCGACCAGGTCGCCGTGCGCAAGGCCGTCTACTCGGCGATCGACACCGAGAAGCTGCTCAACTCCGTGTGGGGCGACTACGGCACGCTCATCGGCTCGATGGTTCCGCCGACCGACCCCTGGTACGAGGACCTCACTCAGGTGAACCCGTACGACCCCGCCCTCTCCGAGAAGCTGCTCGCCGAGGCCGGTCTGGCCGACGGCTTCGAGTTCACGCTCGACACCCCGAGCTACGACCCGCACCCGGCCGTCGCCGAGTTCCTGCAGAGCGAGCTGGCCAAGGTCGGCATCACGGTGAACATCAACACCATCAGCGCCGACGAGTGGTACTCCAAGGTCTTCAAGGAGCGCAACTTCGAGGCGACCCTGCAGGAGCACGTGAACGACCGCGACGTGGTCTGGTACGGCAACCCCGACTTCTACTGGGGCTACAACAACCCGCAGGTCACCGAGTGGGTCGCAGAGGCCGAGCGCGCCAGCAGCACCGACGAGCAGACCGCGAAGCTCAAGCTGGTCAACGAGCAGATCGCCCAGGACGCCGCCAGCGTCTGGCTCTACCTCTACCCGCAGATCGTCGTCGCCTCCAGCGACATCTCCGGATACGGCGTCAACGGGCTGAACTCGCAGTTCTTCGTCTCGAAGATCGTGCGCGGCTAAACACCCCATCCTCTGAGGGCCGGGACACCGCGGTTGCGGCGTCCCGGCCCGCAGGCCTTAACCTGAAGTCTCCATGACCGTCTATCTTGTGCGCCGCCTCGGCTTCCTCGTGATCTCCTTCGCGATCGCGATGGTCGTGCTGTTCCTGTTGCTGCGCGTGCTGCCCGGCGACCCGGCCAACGCCCTGCTGTCGGTGAACGCCACCCAGGAGCAGATCGACGCGGCCCGCGCCCAGGTCGGCGCCGACCTTCCGCTGTTCCAGCAGTTCACCGACTGGTTCGGCGGCGTGCTCAGCCTCGACCTCGGCAGCTCCTTCATCAGCTCTCTGCCCGTCGGCCCCGAGATCGCGGCGCGCATGAGCGTGACCATCCCGCTCACCCTGCTCTCCTTCGCCCTCGCCCTGCTGATCGCCCTGCCGGCCGGCTTCATCGCCGCCGTGCGCGCCGACCGCTGGTACGGCATCCTGCTCTCCGGCTTCTCCCAGCTCGGCATCGCCGTCCCCGTCTTCTGGGTCGGGATGCTGCTGGTCAATGTCTTCGCCGTGAACCTGCGCTGGCTGCCCTCCGGCGGCTTCCCCCGCGACGACTGGGCGAACCCCGGTGCCGCGCTGACCTCGCTGGCGCTGCCGGTGATCACGATCGCGCTGGTGATGAGCGCCTCGCTCACCCGCTACATCCGCTCGGCCACCCTGGACGTGATCGGCAGCGACTACCTGCGCTCCGCCCGGGCACAGGGGGCCAGCTTCTCCGGCGCGTTCTGGCGGCACGGGCTGCGCAACGGCATCGTGCCCGTCATCTCCATCCTCGGCATCGAGCTGGCCACCACCTTCCTCGGCGCCGTCGTCGTGGAGAGCGTGTTCACCCTGCCCGGCCTCGGCAGCATGCTGCTGACCGCGATCCAACAGCACGACTACCCGAACATCCAGGGGATCCTCTTGGTCAGCACGCTGCTCGTGCTGGTGATCGGCTTCCTGGCCGACGTCGCCCAGCGCCTCATCGACCCGCGCCTGCGCACGAGCATCTCCGGGAACGGCATCCGATGACCGCCGTGACGCCCTCCGACGCGACCCAGCACGTCTCGCCCCGGCTGAAGGGCCGGCGGCGCTCGCGCACGCTGGCGATCGGCATCGCGTTCGTCGGCCTGATCGTGGCCGTCGCCCTCGTCTCGCTCGTCTGGCTGCCGTACGAGCCGAGCGACACCTCGGGCGGCCGCCTGGAGTCGCCCAGCTGGGAGCACTGGATCGGCACCGACAAGTTCGGCCGCGACCTGCTCACCCAGCTGATGATCGGCGCCCGCATCGCGATCACCGTCGGCTGCGGCGCGGTCGCCGTCGGCGCCACCATCGGCATCACGATCGGGCTCGTCGCCGCCTTCGCCAAGCCGTGGCTGGACGACACCATCTCGGCGACCCTCGACGTGCTGATCGCCTTCCCCGTTCTGCTGCTGGCGATGCTGATCGTCGCCGCCCAGGGCGCATCGCTCGGCACCGCCATCCTCGCCATCGGCATCGCCCTCTCGGCCGTCGTCGCCCGGCTCACCCGCATCCTCGCCAGCCAGGTGCTGCGCGCGCAGTATGTGACGGCCGCGCGCACCTCGGGCACCCGCTGGTTCGGCATCGTCGGCCAGCACGTGCTGCCGAACATCTGGCCGACGCTCGGCGTCAACCTCGCCCTCCTCTTCGGCGCGGCCGTGCTCGCCGAGGCCAGCCTCTCCTATCTCGGGCTCGGCGCTCCCCCGCCCAACGCCTCCTGGGGGCGCATGCTGCAAGAGGCGCAGGCGACGTTCACCACGGCGCCGGCCGGCGCGATCGCCCCGGGCATCGCGCTCGTCATCCTCGTGGTCGGCGTCAACTTCATCGCCGACGGCCTGCGCGACCTCGCCGACCCGACCCGAAAGCGTTCCCGATGAGCCTGCTCCGCATCGACCGGCTGTCGATCAGCTCCGCCTCCGCCGCGCCGGATGCCCGGCCCCTCGTCGACGAGCTCTATCTCTCCCTCGAGGCCGGCGCCCGCCTCGGCCTGATCGGCGAATCCGGCTCGGGCAAGTCGCTCACCTCCCTCGCCATCACGGGCCTGCTGCCGAGCGGGCTGGCCGGCAGCGGCAGCATCACGCTGAACGGCGTCGAGGTGATCGGGGCCGACGAGCGGGTGCTCCAGCCGCTGCGCGGGCCCGTCGCCTCCATCGTCTTCCAGGAGCCGTTGACCGCCCTCGACCCACTGATGCGGGTCGGCCGCCAGGTGGCCGGCCCGATCCGGCGGCACCGGGGGCTGCGCGGCGGCGCCCTCGACACGGCCGTGCGAGCCGCCCTCGACGAGGTGGCCCTGCCGGACCTGGACCGCATGCTGCGGGCCTACCCGCACGAGATCTCCGGCGGCCAGCGCCAACGCGTCGCCATCGCGATCGCCCTGGCCAGCCGGCCGGCACTGCTGATCGCCGACGAACCGACGACGGCGCTCGACGTCACCGTGCAGGCGGAGGTGCTGGCGCTGCTCAACCGGCTCGTCGCCGAGCGCGAGATGGCGCTGCTCTTCATCAGCCACGACCTGGCCGTCGTCTCCTCGATGGTCGACGAGGTGGTCGTGCTGAGCAACGGCGTCGCCGTGGAGCGCGGGCCTGTCGCCCGGGTGCTGAGCGCCCCGGAGCACGAGTACACCCGGCGGCTCGTCGCCAGCGCGCGGGCCCTCGACAACGCTCTGGAGGCGCTATGACAGAGCAGGCAGCTCCCCCGGCCGACACCTCCGCGGCCGACACATCCGCGCCCGCCGCGGCCGTGCCGCCCATCCTCGCGCTCCAGGGCGCCGGCTACCGCTACCACCGCGGCGGTCTCGCGCTCGACGACGTCTCCTTGTCGATCGCCGCGGGCGAGAGCGTCGGCCTGGTCGGGGAGTCCGGCGCCGGCAAGACGACGGCGCTCCGTCTGCTGCTCGGCCTCGACGCCCCGAGCAGCGGGGCCGTGCTCTTCGACGGCGAGCCGCTGAACCGGCGCGACACCGCGCAGATCCGCCGCTTCCGCAGCTCCGTGCAGGCCGTCTTCCAGGACCCGTACTCCTCGCTGGACCCGCGCCAGCGCATCGACCGAATCGTGAGCGAGCCGCTGCGCTCGCTCGGCATCGCGAGCGGCCGGGAGGCCGCGGAGCAGGCGGCATCCGCCCTGGAATCGGTCGGCCTCGACGCCGACGTGCTGCGCCGCTACCCGCACGAGTTCTCCGGCGGGCAGCGGCAGCGCATCGCGATCGCGCGCGCCGTCGTCTGCAAACCCCGGTTGCTGCTCGCGGACGAGCCGGTCAGCGCCCTCGACATGAGCACACGCATCCAGGTGATCGACCTGCTGCAGGGCCTTCGCGACCGCACCGGCCTCGCCCTGGTGATGGTCTCGCACGACCTGGGCGCCGTCGCCTCGCTCTGCGAGCGCACCGTCGTGCTGCGCGGCGGCCGCGTCGTGGAGGCGGGGCCGACCCCGCAGCTGCTGCACGCCCCCGCCGAGGAGTACACCCGTGCGCTCATCGCCGCCGTGCCGCGGCTGCCCCGCGTCTAGCGCCACCCAGCCCAGCCTCGCCGGCCCGCTAGGCTGCTGCGTTGTGCCCGACGATCTTCGCCCTTCGCTCTCGCCCGACCTGAGCGGTTTCGAACTCCTGCGCTGGTATTGGCTGAAGGACGAGCTCAGCGCCTTCGCCCGCATGCTCGGCATCCGCTCCACCGGCGGCAAGGAACTCCTGACGCGGCGCATCGCGGCGGCGCTCGACGGGCAGCCGTTCGCGGAGCCGGGACCGCGGCGCGGCGGCGGCACCGCACAGCTGTCGGGGGCGCTCACCGCCGCGACCCCCATCCCGCGCGGGCAGCGCTGCAGCCAGCCCGTGCGTGCGTGGTTCGCCGAGCAGTTGGGCGGGCCGTTCCGATTCGACGGCGCGATGCGCGCGTTCTTCGCGGAGACCGACGGCACCCAGACCCTGCGGGATGCGCTCGCGCACTACCGCGCCACCCGCGGCCGGGGGCCGCAGGAGATCGACGCTCAGTTCGAGTACAACCGGTTCACCCGCGGCTGGCATGAGAGCCACCCCGGGGGTTCCCGCGAGGAACTGCTGCGCGCCTGGCAGGCGTACCGCGGTCGGCCGGCCGATGAACGGGGCCGCGCCTAGCCAGCCGACCGGCCAGCGGACACGGCGAACGCCCGGCACTCCAGGGAGCGCCGGGCGTTCGCCGTTTCGTGGGCTACGCCGCCTGCGGCAGGCTGAGCGTCGCGCGCGGGACGGGTGTCACCAGGAACTCGCCGTCCGCGACGTCCACCCGCACACCCTCGCCGTCGCCCACCGCGCCGCCCACGAACAGGTCGGCGATGCGGTCGTCGATCTCGCGCTGGATGACGCGGCGCAGCGGTCGGGCGCCGTACTCGGGCTCGTAGCCGCGCTCGGACAGCAGGGACACCGCGGCATCCGTCACCTCGAGGCCGATCTCGCGCGCGGCGAGCCGCGACGCCGTGGCGTCGAGCATCAGGCGCACGATCCGCTCGAGCTGCGGCCGGTCGAGCTTCTGGAACAGCACGATCTCATCGATGCGGTTGAGGAACTCGGGGCGCATGGCCTCGCGCACCTTGCCCATGACGCGCTGGCGCACGTCTTCGGCGGAACCGAAGCCGGAGGCGTCGGAGCCGGCCACGAAGCCGAGGGCGCCCGACCGCGACGCGAGGAACTCCGAGCCGAGGTTGGAGGTCATCACGATCACGGTGTTGCGGAAGTCGACCGTGCGCCCCTGGCCGTCGGTCAGGCGCCCGTCGTCGAGCACCTGCAGCAGCAGGTTGAAGACGTCGGGGTGCGCCTTCTCGATCTCGTCGAACAGGACGATCGCGTAGGGGTTGCGTCGCACGCGCTCGGTGAGCTGGCCCGCCTCGTCGTAGCCGACGTAGCCGGGAGGGGCGCCGACGAGCCGAGACACCGTGTGCCGTTCGCCGAACTCGCTCATGTCAAAGCGGATGACGGCGGACTCGTCGTCGAACAGGCTCGCCGCGAGCGACTTCGCGAGCTCGGTCTTGCCGACACCGGTCGGCCCGAGGAAGAGGAAGGAGCCGACCGGGCGACGCGCGTCGCCCATGCCGGTGCGGCTGCGGCGCACGGCCTTGGCGACCGCGGTGACCGCGTCGTCCTGGCCGACGACGCGCCCGTGCAGCTCGCGCTCGAGGTCGCCGAGGCGTTCCCGCTCGCTCTCGGTGAGGCGGTTCACCGGAATCCCGGTGGCCCGCGAGATCACCGCGGCGATCTGCGCCTCGTCGACGACGTGCGCCGCGTCGCCGGATGCCGCGCCGCCCCTCTGCGCGGTCGCCGCGTCGAGCTTCGCCTGCACCGCCCCGATCTCGTCGCGAATCCGCGAAGCCTCCTCGTAGTGCTCGGCACCGACGGCGGCGTTCTTGTCAGCCTCGAGCTCGGCGAGGCGCGCGATGAGCGCGGGGACGTCGGTCTTCATGCCGAGGCGCAGGCGCAGGCGCGCGCCGGCCTGGTCGATGAGGTCGATGGCCTTGTCCGGCAGCACCCGGTCGTTGAGGTAGCGGGCGCTGAGCTCGACAGAGGCGCGGAGCGCGGCATCCGTGTAGCGCACGCCGTGGTGCCCCTCGTAGGCGGGCTTCAGCCCGTGCAGGATCAGCACGGCGTCCTCGATCGAGGGCTCCCCCACCTTGACGGGCTGGAAGCGGCGCTCGAGCGCCGGGTCCTTCTCGATCCTGCGGTACTCGCTCAGCGTCGTGGCACCGACGAGGTGCAGCTCGCCGCGTGCGAGTCGGGGCTTCAGGATGTTGCCCGCGTCCATTCCGCCGTCGCCGGCGCCGCCCGCACCGACGACGGTGTGCACCTCATCGATGAAGACGATGAGTTCGCCCGTGTGCGCGGCAATCTCCTCCATGGTCTTGGTGAGGCGCTCCTCGAAGTCGCCGCGGTAGCGGGTGCCGGCGAGCATGCCGGGCAGGTCGAGCGAGATCACGCGCCGGCCGAGCAACTGCTCCGGCACGTTCTCCTCGACGATGGCGCGGGCGAGGCCCTCCACGATCGCCGTCTTGCCCACGCCGGCCTCGCCGACGAGCACGGGGTTGTTCTTGGTGCGGCGGCTGAGGATCTCGATGGTCTGCTCGATCTCGTCGGCACGGCCGATGACGGGGTCGAGCTCGCCGTCGGCGGCGCGCTGTGTCAGGTCGGTGCCGAAGGCGTCGAGCATGGGGGTCGCGGACGCCGCGGCGCCCCCTGCCTTCTCCCTGTCACCGAGTCCGGCGTCGCCGGGCTCACCGGGGCATCGCCGATTC
>NZ_MPZN01000082.1 GCF_002936985.1 Microterricola pindariensis
CGAGGACTACCTCAAGACCATCTACGCGCACACCGAGTGGCAGCCGGAGCCGATCACGCCCTCCGCGCTGGCCGGCAAGCTCGGCATCGCGCCCAGCTCGGTTACCGAGATGGTGAAGAAGCTCGCCGCCATGGGGCTGGTCACCCACGTTCCCTACGGCGCGGTGCGGCTGAACGAGGCGGGCACCGCGCGGGCGCTCCAGGTGGTGCGCCGACACCGCCTGATCGAGACCTGGCTCGTGAACGAGATGGGCTACACCTGGGACGCGGTGCACGACGAGGCAGAGGTGCTGGAGCACGCGCTGAGCGAGCGGCTGCTCGCGGCGATCGATGCGCGGCTCGGCCACCCGCGGCGCGACCCGCACGGCGACCCCATCCCGGCCGCAGACGGCAGCCTGCAGCGCCCCGCAGCCGTGCTGCTCGCGGAGGCCGCCCCCGGCCACCGCGGCGCCGTCGTGCGCATCAGCGACCGCGACCCGGCCGTGCTCCGCCTGCTCACCGACAACGGCATCGGCCTCGACACGGCGCTCGAGCTGGCGGATGCCGGCGTGCTGCTGCCGGGCGGCCGCATGCTCGCGCTCTCGGCCGAGGCGCTCGCCAGCATCTGGGTCAGCGCCTAGTCGCTCTGGCCCGCGAGGCCGCCCGCGAGGCGCACCGCGAGGCCGCCCGCGAAACGCCTCCGACCCGTCGCCGTAACATGGGCACGCCGCATCCGCCCTAGGCTGAGCACTGAAGGAAGGATGCTCATGGCACGTCGCGATGAAATCGAATGCTGGCTCACCGATATGGATGGCGTGCTGGTGCACGAGAACGAGCCGCTGCCCGGCGCGGCCGAACTGCTCGAGCAGTGGCGCACCGAGGGCAACCCCTATCTGGTGCTCACCAACAACTCCATCTTCACCCCGCGCGATCTGAGCGCGCGGCTCCGCGCCTCCGGCCTCATCGTGCCGGAGGAGGCCATCTGGACGAGCGCGCTGGCCACCGCCGCGTTCCTCAAATCGCAGAGCCCCGGCGGCAGCGCCTTCGTCATCGGCGAGGCGGGCCTGACCACGGCCCTGCACGAGGCCGGCTTCATCATGACCGAGACGAGCCCCGACTACGTCGTCGTGGGCGAGACCCGCAACTACTCCTTCGAGGCGATCACCAAGGCGATCCGCCTGATCGTCGGCGGCGCCCGATTCATCGCCACGAACCCGGATGCCACCGGCCCGAGCGCCGACGGCCCGATGCCCGCCACCGGCGCCATCGCCGCCCTCATCACCAAGGCGACCGGCATGGAGCCCTACATCGTGGGCAAGCCGAACCCGATGATGTTCCGCTCGGCGATGAACAAGATCGGCGCGCACTCCGAGAACACGGCCATGATCGGCGACCGGATGGACACCGACATCGTCGCCGGCATCGAGGCGGGCCTGCACACGATCCTGGTGCTCACCGGCATCAGCGACGACGCCGAGATCGCGCGCTACCCGTTCCGGCCGGACGAGATCCTCTCCGGCGTGCACGAGCTCGTCTACTCCGAGCCGCGCGAGACCGCGCTCTAGCCGCGCGACGCACCCGCACCAGTTCTCCGGCAGCAGCCAGAAAAACAGGAGCAGAGTCACACCGGTCCCCCTGGGGGAACCGGAGTCGCTCTGCTCCTGTTTTTTTGTGAGCGAGGTCTCCCTCCGCTGGTCGAGTAGGCCCGCCAGGGCCGTATCGAGACCCTGCCACGACGGGAACCGTTTCGCGTACGGGGTCTCGATACGCTCGTTCCTCGCTACTCGACCAGCGGCGGTTGGGTGGCGCGGTTGGGTGGCGCTAGACGCGGTCGAGCGCGGCCGGCAGGGCGCTGCGCCACTCGGCGGGCGCCTCCGCGGCGGGGGCCGCGGGCAGGATGCCGCGGCCGTCCGGCGCGGGGATGGCCGAGAGCAGCGCCCGCGTGTACGGGTGCGCCGGATCCTCCCAGATGCGCTCCGAGACGCCGGACTCCACGATCTGGCCGCGGTACATCACCACGGTGCGGTCGGCGATCAGGCGCACGATGGCGAGGTCGTGCGAGATGAACAGCAGGCCGGCCCCGGCATCCAGCGCCAGCCGGCGCATCATGTCGGCGACGGAGGCCTGGCTGGAGGCGTCCAGAGCCGAGATCGGCTCGTCGGCGACGAGCAGGTCGGGCCGGGCGGCGAGGGCGCGGGCGATCGCCACGCGCTGCCGCTGGCCGCCGGAGAGCTCGTGCGCGTAGCGGGAGACCATCGCGGTCGGCAGGCCGACCCGCTCCAGCCACTCCTCCGGCTTCGAGCCCGCCTCGCCGCGGGCGAGCGCGGCGCGGATGCCCTCTGTGATCTGGGCACCGACCCGGATGCGCGGGTTCAGCGACGAGTTCGGGTCCTGGAACACCATCTGGATCGACGTGAAGGCGGTCGGCCGGCGGCGCACGCCGAGCAGCGGCACGGCCTGGCCGCGGTAGCTCACGCTGCCGGAGCGCGGCTTCTCCATGCCGACGACGGCGCGGGCGAGGCTGGACTTGCCGCAGCCGCTCTCGCCGACCAGCGCCAGCACCTCACCGGGCGCGATCGACAGCGAGACGCCGTCGACAGCCCGCACGACAGAGGCGCCGTGGTACTCGATGACGAGGTCGGTGACGCTCAGCAGATCGTTCGAGCTCGCGCTCATCGGCCGGCCTCCTTCTGGATCGCGGACGGCGTGTCTGCGCCCTGGGCGCTCGGCAGCGACTCCAGCAGCTCGCGGGTGTACGCGTGCTGCGGGGCGCCGAAGATCTGCTCGCGCGGGCCGGTCTCCACGATCACGCCGTGGCGCATCACCGAGACCTCGTCGGCGATGGCGCTCATCACGCCGAGGTCGTGGGTGACCAGCAGCACGGCGAGCTGGCGCTCGTCGGCGAGGTCGCGCAGCAGGTGCAGGATGCCGGCCTGCACCGTGACGTCGAGGGCCGTGGTCGGCTCGTCGGCGAGCAGCACCACCGGGTCGCAGGCCAGGGCGATCGCGATCGCGATGCGCTGGCGCTGCCCGCCCGAGAACTGGTGCGGGTAGCGGCCGAGGGCCTCGACCGGGTTCGGCACGCGCACCCGCGTCAGCAGCTCGATGGCGCGGTCGCGCGCCGCCTCGCGGCCGAGCTTCAGGTGGGTGCGCACATGGTCGGTCAGCTGGGAGCCGACCGTCAGCTGCGGGTGCAGGCTGGAGGACGGGTCCTGGAAGATCATGGCGATGCGCCGGCCGCGGATGCGGTTCAGCGCGCGCCGGCGCATGCCGATGAGCTCCGTGCCGCCCGGCCCGGCGCCGTTCGAGTCGGCGTCGAACAGCGTGATGGAGCCGCCGACGGTGGCGTTCGCCGGCAGCAGGCCGAGGATCGCCAGCGACGAGACCGTCTTGCCCGAGCCGGACTCCCCCGCCAGGCCGTGGATGCGGCCGGGCACGAGGTCGAGGCTGATGCCCGTGACGATCGGCTTCGGCGCCTTGCGCGGGCCGATTCCGACGGTGAGCCCCTGCACGCTGAGCACGGCCGGGGCGGTCGCCTCGGCATCCGGGACCATGGTGTTCAGAACGTCGGTCATCAGCGTGCACGCGCCTTGCTCATCTGGGAGGTGGGGTCGAAGATGTCGCGGAGCGAGTCACCGACGAAGTTGAACGCCATCACGACGGTGAGGATCGCGAGGCCGGGGAAGACGCCGATCCACCAGCTGTCGAAGTTCGCCATGGCGGCGGAGATCATCGAGCCCCACTCCGCGGTCGGCGGCTGGGCGCCGAGGCCGAGGAAGGAGAGGCCGGAGAGCAGCAGGATCGCGGTGCCGACGTCGAGGCTGGCGAGCACCAGGATCGGGCCGACGACGTTCGGCGCCACATCGACGCGCAGCGTCTTGAACGGCGAGAAGCCGAGCAGTCGGCCGGCCATCACGTAGTTCTGGGTGCGGAGGCCGAGCACGATGCTGCGCGTCATCCTGGCGTACTGCGGCCAGGAGACGACGAAGGCGGCGATCACGGCGTTGAACAGCGACGGCCCGAGGGCTGCCGCGACGACCATGGCGAGGATGACGGTGGGGAACGCCATCACCAGGTCGGTCAGGCGCATGAGCACCTCGTCGACCCACTTGCCGAAGTAGCCGGCGATGGCGCCGATCAGGGTGCCGACGACCATCGACATGACGACGAGCATGAGGGCAAGCGGGATCGTGACGCCGGCGCCCGTCATCAGGCGCGAGAAGATGTCGCGGCCGAGCGCGTCGGTGCCCATGATCGTGTCGATGCCGGGAGCCTGCAGGCGCGGCAGCACCTGCGCCAGCGGGTCGAACGGCACCCAGAACTGCGCGGTGAACGCGACGACGATCCAGAAGGCCGCGATGACGGCCCCGATCACGCCGAGCGGCGTCACCCAGGCGGATGGAATCCGCAACCAGCGGCGCGTCATGCGAGCCTCACCCTCGGGTCGAGCACGCCGTAGAGCAGGTCCACGGCGAAGTTGATGCCCAGGTAGATCACGCCGACGATGAGGCCGACGCCCATCACCCCGGGCAGGTCCAGGCTGGTGGCGGAGTTGTAGGCGTAGCTGCCGAGCCCCGGCCAGGCGAAGACGGCCTCGACCAGCACGGTGCCGGAGAGCAGCGAGCCGAAGGCGAGCCCGACGATGGTCAGGATGGGCAGCGAGGCGCCGCGCAGCGTGTAGCCGAACAGCATCCGCGGCCCGGAGAGGCCCTTGGCCCGGCCGGCGCGGATGTAGTCGGCGTCGAGCACCTCGAGCACCGAGGTGCGCACGAAGCGGGTGAGCAGGCCGATGGTGAACAGCGAAAGCACGAACACCGGCAGCATCAGGTGTGCCATGGCGTCCATGAACGTCACCCACTGCCCGGCGAGCAGCGCGTCGATCGTGTACAGCCCGGTCACCGTCGGCGGCGGGCTGAGGATCGGCGAGAGCCGGCCGGAGCCGGGTGCGATGCGCAGCTGCAGGAAGAAGAAGTTGAAGCTGACCAGCGCCATCCAGAACGTCGGGATGCTCAGGCCGATGAGCGAGAGCACGCGCACCAGCTGGTCGCTGATCTTGCCGCGGCGGTAGGCCGCGAGTGAGCCGAGGGCCACGCCGACGGCGAGGCTGACGATGATGGCGCCGATGGCGACCTCGATCGTGGCCGGCACGGCCTTGGCGAGGTCGGATGCCACCGGCTGCGCGGTGCGCAGCGAGACGCCCATGTCGCCCTGGAACAGGTTGAGCAGGTAGTTGAGGTACTGCACGGGCAGCGGCTGGTCGAGGCCGTGCTTCTCGATGTACGCCGCCACAGTGGCAGGGTTGCTGGCCGCGCCCTCGCCGAGCGCTGCCACGATCGGGTTGCCCGGGACGAGGTTGGCGAGGCTGAACGTCACCAGGGTGACGCCGAAGAGCAACAGTACTGACATTCCGAGGCGACGAAGCACGTACCCGGCCAGAGGGGATCCACCAAGTGGGGCTCTGGCCGGGTGCACGCGGGTCGCGCGGGTGTTCTTTCCCACGCTAGAGATTCCTTCTGCTTCTACTTGGCCTGCAGCTCGGCGATGTCCATCGTCCACGTCGAGTTGTAGTTGACGCCGGAGATGAAGTCGGCGGTGGCGATGTTCGAGCCGGGCACGATCAGCGGCACGAACGGGCCCTGCTGCTGCAGCGCCTCGGCGAAGTCGCTGAAGGCGCCCTCACGCGATTCCATGCTGGTCGCGGTCTCGGCGGCGGTGGCCAGCTCGACGATGGACGGGGCGGCTTCGGCGGTCCAGCCGGCGCGCAGGCCGACCTTGGCCCCGGCCTGGAACGGAAGGAAGTTGGCCGAGTCGGCGTAGTCCGGGCCCCAGAACCAGATGCTGAACGCCTCGCGGCCGTTGACGTACTCGTCGATCTGCGTCGTGAACGGCGCGGGTGCGAGCTCGACGGAGATGCCGGCTGCCGACAGCTGCGACTGGATGCGCTCGGCGAGCGGGGTGAAGCTCACACCGCCGACCGGGTAGTCGTTCGGGTACTCGAGGGTGATGGTCTCGCCGGCGTAGCCGGACGCGGCCAGGGCGGCCTTCGAGGCGGCGAGGTCCTGCTTGACGCCGTCGGTCAGCGCGCCGAGGAACGACGGCGGGATGACGCCGGTGGCCTGCTCCGAGCCGGCGCCGGCCAGCTCGAGGAGTGCCGGGTAGTCGAGCGCGTAGCGCACGGCCGAGGCGAACTCCGGGTTCGCCGTGACGCCGGCAACCTCGGGGTTCTGGTTCAGCAGCAGGAAGATCGTCTGGGCCGACGGCACCGAGGTGACGCTGACCGCGCCGCTCAGGCCGGCGACCTGGTCGCCGCTCAGGTCGACGGCCACCTGGGAGTCGCCGCCCTCGAGGTTCATCTTCTGGGTGGCGCTCTCGGAGACGTTGCGGATGACGACGCGGTCGAAGTCGATGTCCTCTGCGCCGTTGTACTTCTCGTTGCCGGTGAGCACAACCTGCGACTCCACGCTGAGCGTGTCGAGGATGTAGGGGCCGGAGCCGGCGGAGGTGGTGTTGAGGAACTTCTCGGCGGCGTCGGTGTTGTCGGTGGTGCCACCGTTCTCGATGACGACCTTGGAGTTGAGGATCGCGAGCGAGGGGTTGGTCATCAGCGCGGGCAGCTTGAGCGAGGAGGTCGCGGTGCTGAGCTCGACGGTCTTGTCGTCGACCTTGGCGACCTCGATGCCCTCCATCAGGAAGTTGGCCTTGCTCTCGGTCATGCCCTTGACGCGGTTCAGCGAGAAGACGACGTCATCCGCGGTGACCGGGGTGCCGTCGGAGAAGACGCGGCCTTCGTCGAGGGTGAAGGTGAAGACCGTTGCGTCGTCGTTCTGGGTGTAGCTGGCCAGACCGGGCACCGGGGTGCTCTCGTCGGAGCCGGCGAAGTCGAGGAGCGTCTCGTAGAGCGCCTTCGAGACCATGTAGCCGGTCGGCACATAGTTACGACCCGGGTCGGCCGTCTCGAGCGTGAACGCGGTGTCGATGACGATGCTGGTGGGAGCGCTGCCGGTGCCGCCTTCCGGAGCGGTTGCGGCGCAACCGACGAGGGCGAGCGATGCGCTCAGCCCGAGAGCTGTTGCGACGTAGCGGATTTTGGTGCGCACGGGGTAACTCCTTCTCATGAACTGCGGGGCAGACGCCGGGCGGCCTGCGCGCATCTCTGGGCGAGGCTTCCGACTCAGCGATCCAAATACTTGGACGGCTTTGCATGACATTCGCACAATCAGCGCTACTCTGTCCAATCAAAGCCCCAGAGTTACAGATAATGCGCCACCAACGACGGAAAGGCCCGCCATTATGTCTAGCAAAGCTCAGAACGCTCAGGACCAGTCTGGACAATCACCGCGCACTCTCGACGAGATCAACATGAAAATCTTGGCTGAACTGCGAGATAACGGACGAATCTCAATGTCAGCCCTAGCTGAACGAGTGAACGTCTCACGCGCAAATGTCTATACGCGGGTCGAGCAGTTGATGGCGGATGGCGTCATCACCGGCTTCAGCGCGCGCATCGATCCGGCCAAGGCCGGGCTGGGCATCTGCGCGCTCGTGTTCCTCTCGGTGCACCCGCAGTCGTGGGCCAGCTTCCGCGGCCAGATCAGCGAGATGACCGAGATCGAGTCGTGCCGCATCACGACGGGCGAGCACGACGCCATGCTGCTGATCCGCGGCGACGAGGTGGGCGCGATCCACGACTTCGTGATCGGCGTGCTGGCGGCGCTGCCCGAGGTGAAGTCGGTGGAGACGGTGCTCGTGCTGGACGAGGTGTTCCAGCGCCCGTACCTGCTGCCGAGCGACCTGCCCCCGCGGGAGCCGGCCGGCGCCCAGCTCGGCATGACCCGCTTCACCCGGGCGAACCCGGGCCGCGCGAGCCTGAGCGGCTAGGCGGCCTGCGGGCCCGCCGAAACTCGTCGGTCGAGTAGCGAGGAACGAGAAACCCCGCTGGTCGAGTAGCGAGGAACGAGCGTATCGAGACCCCGCACCCGGCTCAGCTTTCCGCCACGTCCGGGTCTCGATACGGCCCTGGCGGGCCTACTCGACCAACGGGACGGGGCATGCCCGCTGGCCGATCGCGCCGAAACTCGTCGGTCGAGTAGCGAGGAACGAGCGTATCGAGACCCCGCACCCGGCAAGCAGCGGTAGCTGTCCAAAGGACTCCTTGGATGAGGCTGCCGCCTTTCGCGACGCTTCGCGTCGCGCTGGTTAGTCGACCTGCACGCAGACGCTGAAACCGGGCACGCCGTCCAGCACGAAGTCCTCGATGAGCTCGAGGCGGCCGTCATCCGTCTGCTTGATAGTCGTGGTGCTGTCCCCGAGCAGCGTGGCGTCGCTGGCGACGACGTGGTGCACGAAGTACTCCTGGAGCACGCCGCCGCTGTAGCGGCCGACGCAGCGCCCGCCGGTGACCGTGTCGCCGAAGTAGTCGCCCCAGATGATGCCGGAGTTCTCGCTGAACTCGAAGCGGGTCGGCGAGTCCACGTTGACGGTGCTCGCGGTGGAGCGCTGCAGCACGAAGGCGGTGCCGTCCATACGGGGCTCGCTGGTGTGCGCGGGGTCGAGGGCCGGCCACTCGGCCAGGGGCTCCACCTCGACGCAGGCGCTCTCGTGGGCCTCGCCGTCCTTCTCGAAGACCTCGTCGAGGTAGAGCTTGCCGTCATCCGCCCGGCGCAGGGTGCTCTCGGCCGTGCCGAGGACGACCTCTCCGCCGTCGACAGGCTTGTGCGCGAAGCAGATGGTGACGACGTCGCCGTCGCGGCGGCCGACGAAGCGGCCGAGCTGCACGGTGTCGCCGATGTAGCCGCCCCAGATCATCTGGCCGAGCTGCTGGTAGCGGAAGCGCGTCGGGGACTCGCTGGAGACGGCGCTCCCCGAGGAGGAGATCATGACGAACTCGAGTCCGTCGATCGAGGTGGGGATGGCGGGGGCGGCTTCAGCGTTCACGATTCCGAGTATGGACGATGGGTCAGTCCGTGCAGAAATCCGTGACTTTCAGTCCAGTACGTCCGACCCCTTTTGCCACACAATCACCTTTCATCTCCCCATTCGCCCATCCAAGCAACTTTCGTCCAACCACCCTCCTCGCCTCCCACCCCGCCCCCGACCTCGCCGAGACTGCGCGACTTGTAGTTTTGGGGCGCCGGAACGACAAGTCGCGCAGTCTCGGCGACTTCTCGGGGGTGCGGGGGGGGGCTAGGCGAGGGTGGCGAGGGCGTCGGTGATGAGCCGCCAGAAACGGGGCGCGTCGAGCTCGAGGGCGACGTGCGCATTCGGCTCCCGCTCGAGGATGCCGACCAGGTCGACGCTGGTCACGCCGAGCGTCTCGGTTCCGGCCAGCTCGATGTCGAGCCGGGTGAGCACGCTGCCGACCGCCTCCGGATCGGCAAGCACGGCCACCGCGACGGGGTCGTGCAGCGGGCCGTCCGGCAGGCCGAGCGCCTCCTGGTTCATCGAGCGGAAGAAGTCCAGCAGCTCGGCGCCGAAGGCCCCGGTGCGGTTGCCGATGCCCGCGACGGCGTCGCGCACGGCATCCGTCACCATCGCCTGGTGGGTGACGGTGAGCCCGACCATGGTGAAGCGGATGCCGCTGGCCAGCACAATCGCGGCGGCGTCCGGGTCTACCCAGGCGTTGAACTCGGCGTACGGGGTGACGTTGCCGCGCTCGGTGGTGCCGCCCATCCAGACGACCTCGCGGATGCGGCCGAGCAGCTCCGGCCGGTCGCGGATGAGCGTGGCGACGTTGGTGAGTGGGCCGGTGGCGACGATGGCGACGGGCTCGGCCGAGGCGAGCAGGGTGTCGGCCATCAGCTCGACGGCACCGCGCGGGTCGAGCGGAACGGTCGGCTCGGGCAGCTCGGGCCCGCCGAGGCCGTTCTCGCCGTGGATCCACTCGGCCGTCGCCAGCGGCTTGACGAGCGGCCGGTCCGCGCCGGCTGCGATGGGCACGCCGCTGATGCCGGCGACGGTGCAGGCGATGCGCGCGTTGAGCGTCGTGTGCACCAGGGTGCCGTTTCCGGCGACGGTGGTGATGGCGCGCAGCTCGAGCGCGGGGTTGCCGGCGGCCAGCCAGATGGCGAAGACGTCGTCGTGGCCCGGGTCACAGTCCAGGATCAGGGGGATCGGCGTCGTCACCACGGTGCCCTCAGCGCTTCTCGGTCAGGCCGTGCTCGGCGGCGAAGGCGAGCACGGCGTCGCGCCCGGCGTAGGAGCCGACCGTGCCGCGTGCTTGCACGGAGAGCGCCCCGGCGGCCGCGGCCAGGCCGGTCGCGTCGGCCAACCCGCGGCCCTCGGCGAGGAAGGCGGCGAGGGTTCCGGTGAAGCAGTCGCCGGCACCGGTCGTGTCGACGGGGGTGACCCGCGGCGCCTGCTTGTGCCAGCTGCCCGCGGCATCCGCGGCGACGGCTCCGGCCGAGCCGAGGGTGATGACGAGTGAGGCGCAGCGGCCCTCGGCGACGGCGGATGCCGCCAGCTGCCGCCAGCGCTCGATCGAGAGGTCTGCGCCGTCTTCGGCCGCGGCATCCGGCACCAGGCCGACGGCCCGCGCCTCGTGCTCGTTGACGACGAGCGGGTCGCAGCCGGCCAGTGCGGCCGGGTCGATCGCGATGGGCGGCGCGAGGTTCAGCACGAAGCGGGTGCCGGCTGCGGCGGCCGTCGCGGCCAGCGCCTCGACCGTGGCGGCCGGGATCTCACCCTGGCTGAGCACGAGCTCGGCGCCGGCGATCGCTGCGGTGTCGGCTGGGCCGAACTCCGGGGCGAGCAGGCCGTTGGCGCCGGCCGTGACGATGACCGTGTTCTCGCCGGAGGCGACGACGGTGATCTGCGCGACTCCGGTGGTGACGCCGGGCAGGCGCCCGACGCCGAGCGTCGGGATGCCGAGCTCGGTGAGGGTCTGCAGGGCGAAGTCGCCGGAGCTGTCGTCGCCGATGCGGGCGATCAGCCGGGTCTCGACGCCGGCCAGGTGCGCGGCGACGGCCTGGTTCGTGCCCTTGCCACCGAGCGCGACCGCGAAGCCGGTGCTCTCGACCGTCTCCCCCGGTGCGGGGAAGTGCTCGACATAGCTCGTGCTGTCGACGTTGAGCGATCCGACGACGACGAGGCGGGCGGTGGTGGTGTCTGTCACGGTGGCGTCTCCTGCTGCTGTGAAGGGTGTGTGTTCTGCTGCGGTGAAGGGTGTGAGTTCTGGTGGGGCCGGGACCGGTCGGCCTCGCGGTCTGGGCTTGGCCGGCCGCTGGGGCTCGGCCGGGCCTAGGCGGCCGGGCCGGGGCCCGTGACGCTCGCGGTGAGGGGCTCGCCCGACACCGCGCTGACGAAGCAGTAGTAGTTGCGCTGGCCGGCGGCCCACTGCTGTTCGGTCACGGGGAAGGAGCTCTGCATCTGCAGCTGCCCGGCGGCGGACTCCGCGGCCGGGTCGACGATTCCGGTCCGCCCGCAGAGCTCGTTGGTCTGGGCGGCGATGGCCTCCTCGCCGGGGAACGGCGTCGCCTCGTCGCCTCCGAGGCTGCCGCGGAACGCCAGCTGGGCTGCGTGCGGGGCGCCGCAGTCGACGACGGTGAAGGTCTCAGCCCAGGGGCTGACGAACGGGTCGAGGCACTCGCCGCCGAACAGCTCGTCCCAGTTGTGCTCGCCGGCCGGCTGCATCGCGGTCGGGGCGGGCGGCGGGGTCGGCGCCTCCGTGGCGGGCGCGGTGCCCTCGGTCGCTGCGGGCGTCGGCGTCGGGGCGGTGCCGAGCAGCGCGGGCAGCTTGGTGCCGAGGATGAAGAGCCCGGCGAGCACGGCGACGCAGACCACCGCGATCAGCGTGATGATGAGCGCGCGCGGCGGTTTGCCCCCGCTGCCGGGCGGGCGCCCCGAACCGGTCGAGGCGGGCCCGTTCGGGCCTCCCGGCTGCGGGGTTCCTGCCGGTGCGGCGGATGCCGGAACCGCTGCGGCCCAGTGGCCGAACGGCTCGGCGGCGGCCCCGGCCGGCATGCCG
>NZ_MPZN01000083.1 GCF_002936985.1 Microterricola pindariensis
ATCCTGATCGGGCTGCGGCTCGGCGAGCTCAGCGTGATGAGCGTGCTCGTGGCCATGTACCCGGCCGGGACGATCCTGCTCGCGGCGCTCGTGCTGCGCGAGCGCATCGCCCCCGTGCAGTGGGTGGGCCTGGCGCTGGCGCTGACCGCCGCCGGACTGCTCGCTCTCGCCTAGGCCGCCGCTCCCCCGCCGCCCGGCCGCGCGAAATCGCCCCGCGGACCCGCCGCAGGGAATGGCAGGATCCGCCGCACGGTGAAACGATGGAGAGGCCGGGCCCGCGCCTACGAGGCTGGGGCCCGACGGTTGAACGCTCGCACCACGACAAAGGAGAACCGAGCATGAAGGCTGCACGCTTCCACGCCCAGAAAGACATCCGCATCGAAGACATCCCCGAGCCGGAGCTGCGCCCCGGCGCCGTGGCCATCGACGTCGCCTGGTGCGGCATCTGCGGCACCGATCTGCACGAGTTCCTCGAGGGCCCGATCTTCATCTCGCCGGAGGGCCACCCTCACCCGCTCTCGCACGAGACCGCCCCGGTCACGCTCGGCCACGAGTTCTCCGGCACGGTGAGCGCGCTGGGCGACGGCGTCACCGACCTCACCGTCGGCGAATCCGTCGTCGTCGAGCCGTACTTCGTCTGCAACGAGTGCGCGCCGTGCCTGGCCGGCAACTACCACCTGTGCACCAAGATGGGCTTCATCGGGCTCGCCGGCGGCGGCGGCGGGCTCAGCGAGAAGGTGGTCGTCGATCGCCGCTGGGTGCACCCCGTCGGCGACATCCCGCTCGACCAGGCCGCCCTCATCGAACCGCTCTCCGTCGGCCACCACGCCGTCATGCGCAGCGGCGCCCAGGCCGGCGACATCGCACTGATCGGCGGCGCCGGGCCGATCGGGCTGCTGACCGCCGCCGTGCTCAAGGCCATCGGCGTGACCGTGATCATGTCCGAGCTGAGCGCCGCCCGCAAGCAGAAGGCGCTCGACACGGGTGTGGCCGCCTTCGTGGTCGACCCGAGCACGGAGGACCTGCAGGCGCGCGTGCTGGAGATCACCGACGGCATCGGCGTGGACGTCGCCTTCGAGTGCACCAGCGTCAACGTCGTGCTGAACCAGCTCTTCGACGCAGTCAAGCCCGCCGGCGTGATCGTCAACGTCTCCATCTGGGGCAAGCCGGCCAGCATCGACATGCAGAAGCTCGTGCTCAAGGAGATCGATCTGCGCGGGACGATCGCCTACGTGCGCGACCACCCGGCGACCATCGAGCTGGTGCAGCAGGGCAAGGTGAACCTCGAGCCGTTCATCACCGGTCGCATCGCGCTGGAGAACCTGATCGACGAGGGCTTCGACACCCTGATCAACCACAACGAGACCGCCGTCAAGATCATCGTCCACCCCTAGCGGCACCGCCGCCCGGCCGAGCCGCCCGTTGCGCGGGCTCGGCCGGAGCGCGGCCCGGCCCGGAACGCCTAGTCCTGGCGGAGCGAGAAGGCCGACGCCTCGGCGACGAGCTCCGGGCTCGGGCGCACGCCGGTGTAGAGCGCGAACTGCTCCTCGGCCTGGATCGCGATCACCTCGGCGCCCGTGATCACCGGCTTGCCCGCCGCCCGGGCGGCCCGGATGAGCGGCGTCTCGCTGGGCAGGGCGACGACGTCCCAGACCACGGATGCCGCGGCGATGGCCGCGTCCGAGAACGACTGTTCCTCCGCCCCCGGCCCGCCCGCCATGCCGAGCGGTGTGACGTTGACGATCAGCTCCGCGTGCGCGGCGGACTCGTCATCCGTCGCCCGCCAGCCGTAGTGGGCGGCCAGCGCCTGCCCGGCTGCGGCGTTGCGGGCGAGCACGGTGCCGGTCTGGAACCCGGCATCGCGCAGCGCCGCGACGACCGCCTTGGCCATGCCGCCGCTGCCGCGCACAAGCACGCTGCAGGGGGCGACGCCGTGCGCCTCGAGGAGGCGTTGGATCGCCAGGTAGTCGGTGTTGTAGGCGACCAAGCGGCCATCGGTGTTGACGATCGTGTTGATCGACTCGATCGCCGACGCCGAGGCATCCAGCTCGTCGACGAGCGGGATCACCGCCTCCTTGAACGGCATCGAGACGGCGCAGCCGCGGATGCCGAGTCCGCGCACACCGGCGATGGCGGCGGGCAGGTCGTCGGTGCTGAACGCCTTGTAGATGTAGTTCAGCCCGAGGGCGTCGTACAGGTAGTTGTGGAAGCGGGTGCCGATGTTGCTCGGTCGCCCGGAGAGCGAGATGCACAGCGTCATGTCTTTGTTGAGGATCGGCATCCCTGCACTCTAGGCGCTCGGCGCGGGCGCGCGGCACCGCCCCGGCACCGGATCACATGTCGGCGCCGAAGCGGCCGCGCGCCTCCACCGGGATGAGGGGCTTCTCTGCGCGCACCTTCAGCTCCTGCACCGCCCAGCTGTTGCCGTCGGGGTCGCTGAAGCCGAAGAAGGTGCCGCCGTCGCGGGGGTCGATGACCATGATCTCGCCGGCCTCCACCCCGCGCTCGACGAGCTCGGCCCTGGCCGCCTGGGCGTCCGAGACGACGAGCTGCAGCCCGCGCATCGAGCCGGGCGCCATCTCGTTCTGCGAGGGCAGGTTGCCGAACACGATCGAGCAGCCGGAGCCCTGCGGGGTCAGCTGCACGACGTGCATCTGCTCCGTCTGGGTGTTGTGGTCCAGGTGGAACCCGACCTTGTCGCGGTAGAACTCGATCGCGCGGTCGATGTCGCTGACCGGCAGGATGACGACTTCGAGTGTCCAATCCATGATGCTTCTCCTTGCGATTCGTGGGTGCGGTGTTGGTGGGGGCGGATGCCGCGGGCCGGCGCCCGCGGCATCCGCCCCGTGCTCCAGCTGTGGCAGCTGCGGCGGCTCAGCTACAGCGACGGCAGCAGAGCGTCGAGACGCTCGTAGCCCTCGCGCATGCCCATCTCCATGTCGCTGGCGATCATGCCGTCGCGCGCCTCCAGGTTGGGGTAGACGGAGTGGCCAGAGAGCCGGCTGCGCCCGCCGCCCAGGTCCTCGAAGCGGAGCGCCTCGATGCTGACGGTGTCTGGATAGCCCTCGTACTCGAACGTCTGGATGGCGAACTCGTTCGGGCGCACGACGTGGAAGACGCCGTTGAACGCGTACTCCTCGCCGTCCGGCCCGATGTGGATGTAGCGGTAGCCGCCGCCGGTGACGAAGTCGTAGCGCTCGATGCGCATCTCGTAGCCGTTCGGCCCGAGCCACTGCTTGATCAGGCCCGGCTCGGTGTGGGCGCGGAAGACGGCCTCGACGGGGGCGTCGAACTCACGCTCGAAATCGACGTACTGCACACCGGCCGGAGCGGTGACGGTGAGAGCGTTGGTGGTGGTGCTCATTGTTCTTTCTCCTCATGATTCGGTGGTGCTGGTCAGCGATCCAAGCAGGGAGTCGAGTCGGCGGAACTGTTGCTCGTGGATGAGGCGGTACCCGTCGATCCAGGCGGTGAGGGCTTCGAGTGCGGCCGCGTCCAGGTGAACCGGGCGGCGCTGGGCGTCACGGCTGCGCGTGACGAGCCCCGCGTGCTCGAGCACCTGAATGTGCTTGGACACGGCCTGCTTGCTGATGTCGAACGGCTCGGCGAGTTCGTTCACCGTGGCCGGCCCGCGGCTGAGCCTGGCGATGATCTCCCGCCGCACCGGGTCGGCCAGCGCCATGAAGGCCCGGTCGAGGCGCGCGTCGGCGGGGTTCTCATCGATCATGCTGACACCTGTGTGCTCACGTTGTTATTCAACCCTTTGCTTGATCAACTATTTAATTGACTACAAGCTACGCCGCACCGATCACCCTGTCAAGGGTGTGTGCCTGCCGGGTCAGGAGAGCAGCAGCGAGATGCCGAGCAACACCGGGATGCAGCCGATCGTGGTGACGAAGACGGTGTCGCGCGCCATGATCTCGGCCGTCTCGTAGCGCTGCGCGTAGTTGAACACGTTCTGCGCCGTGGGCAGCGCGGCCAGCACCACGACCGCGTACAGCGCCTCGCCGTCCAGGCCGAACGCGAAGGAGGCCAACAGCCAGGCGGTGGCCGGCATGACCAGGAGCTTGAGGGCGGATGCCAGCACGACGAGCGCACGCCCACTGCCCGGGCTGAGCATGCGCTGCCCCGCCAACGACAGGCCGAAGCTGATCAGCATCAGCGGAATCGCGGCCTCGCCGACGCGGGCGATGGGGTCGTGCACGATCGGGGGCAGGGTGATCCCGGCCAGCGAGACCAGCAGGCCGGAGAGGGATCCGACGATGATCGGGTTGCGCAGGGTGCGGCCGACGATGCGCGGCAGCGAGGTGGTGCCCGTGCTGCGCGCATCGAGGATCGCGAGCCCGACCGGCGCGAAGAACAGCAACTGCAGCAGCACGATGGGCGCCGCGTAGGCCGCACTGCCCAGCATGTACAGCGCCAGCGGGATGCCCACGTTGTTGGCGTTGACATAGCCGGAGCTGAGCGAGCCGATCACCGTCTCCGAGAGCGGTCGCCGCCAGACGAGCAGCGAGAGCGCGGCGAAGACGAGCATCATGAGCCCCGCGGCGAGCGCCGAGACGGGCAGCAGCGCGGAGAAGAGCGTGGCGACGTCCGCCCCGGAGAGCACGGAGAACAACAACAGCGGCGAGAGCACGTAGAACACGATCTTGCTCAGCACCGGGCGAGCGCCCGGACCGAGCACTCCGGTGCGGCCGACGAGGTAGCCGAGCAGGATCGGCAGTGCAATCACGGCGAAGCCGGTGGCGACGCCGCCGACGTCTGCATTCATGCGGTTCTGCTCCTCATTCGGGGTCGGCGGCCGACTCCGGGCCCCGAATAAAACCTACCGGTTCCGGTTCGGGTGCCGGCACGGCCGCTCCCGGCGCTGCCGCGGCGGCGCTCCGGGCACGCCGCTGCTGGGGCGGATGCCGGGGCCCGCGATCAGCGCAGCTCGGCCTCCCCGAGCGGCCCGCGCACCGTGGCAACCAGCGCCGGAACGGCACCGGGCACGAGGTCGAGCGGAACGCCGAGCGCGTCGAGCTGTGCGCGCAGCCGCTCCGGCGTCGGGTGCTCGCCGCGCAGCGCGACGAGCTCGAGCGTGGGAAGCTCGCTCAGCCCGGGGTGGGCGGTGCTGCCCCAGTCGATCAGGAAGGGCACGACCGGCGACACCCGGCTCGGCGGGGCCGTGTAGCTCCACGCGAGCACGCTGCCGTCGGGCTTCGTGCGCGACTGCGCGGCGACCACGCCGAGTGGCAGGCCGGCCTCGGTGCCGCGCGCCGCCAGCTCTGCGATGTCCTCGGGTGCTGCGGCATCCGCATGCACGGCATAGCTGCTGAGGGTCGGCGCCTGCAGAGTGTCGATGCCGAAGGTGGCGATTGCGGATGCCGGCTGCTCCCCCTCTGGGTCGGGGCCGATGATCTCGAGGTAGTGGGTGCCGCGGGCACCGGCGACGGTGAAGGCGATGAGGGCGTTCGCGGTGCCGAGAGCGTGTCGACCGCCCGGCGCGGCGGTGACGCCGGTGAGCCGGGCGACGTGCGCGACGGCGGCTCCGAGGTCGGGGCCAGCCAGCACGAGGTGGTCGAGTACTGCGGCGAGCGCGGCGGGCAGTGGCGCGGCGACGGCCTCGGGACGGGGCGCGGCGGCGTCGGCATCGGTGTCGGTCATGTCTGCCAATCTGGCACAGCCGGGGGCGCCACCGCGGCTCGGGCGACCAATTGCGTAGCGTTCCTGGCAGCCCACCCGGAGGCGCCGATCGCACAGCCCCTGTTGCGCGGGCGGTCAGGGTCGATACGCTGCGAGCATCATTCGATTCGGGGAGGATCACAGATGTCCGGAACCACCAGCACCCTTGACCAGAAGCTGCGCCTCGCGCACACAGCGAGCATCGCCGTCGTCGTTCTCGGCTTCGTCTTCATTGTGGTCGGCGTCATCGCCTGGATCGCGGTGAGCATGAAGCTCCGCGCGGAGGGGATCACGGTGAGCGACGACGCCGCGTTCCTCCAGGGGTGGCCGGTCGCCGGGCCGTTGACCGCGTATGCGCAGGCCGACATCATCAACACGCATGCCCTCGCCATCAGCGACGGGCAGACGTATGCGCAGCTGGCCCAGGACGACCCGCGGCGCGCCGTCGTGATGAACGCCTCGTTCCTGCGCGCGTCGCTGTTCACCTCGGTGATCTCCTTCGGCATCGCGCTGTTCGCGGTCGGCGTCGGCGTCGTCTCGGTTCTGCTCGGTTGGGTGGGCAGCACGCTGACGAAGGCGCGGGGCGTGGCGGCTGCCGCCTAGCGGCCCGGCACGGCTCCGGCTCGTCGAGATGACGGGCTTCGTCTCGTAGACCGCAGAACGGGACCGGCGGGCTACCAGGCCCGGCGGGAGCGACGGGTCTCGCGGCGGATCTGCCTGCGCAGCTCCTTGAGCCGTTTCTCGGCCGTGCCGCCCGCCTTGTCCTCGACCACGAGTTCCGGCCAGACCGCGTCGAGCTTCGCCTCGATCGCCGCCGAGATCTCGCTCCAGGCATCCGCCTGCGCCCGGGAGATGAAGTCGTCGAGATACTCGCGGTCCTCGCGCAGACGCCAGAGCCGCTCCGCGACGGCGGCGTGCATTTTCTCGCGGCGGCGCAGGTTCGCCACGTCGTCGGTGCGGTAGTCGTGGTGGTGCAGCGCCTTGCCCTCGCGGTTCGCCGCCGAGTCGCGCTCCTCCTCGGCGATCGACGCGGACTCGTCCTCCTGCTGCACCTCCTCATAGAGGGCGGTGCGGGCGGCGGCGCGGATCTGTTCCGTCCCGAAGTCATCCGGCTCGGTGAGCACGCCGACGATGATCTGGTTCTTCAGGGCCATGCGCGCGCCGAACTCGGCGAGCATCACGCCCTCCTCGACTTGCTCGGCGAGGCTGGCCGCCTCGCGCCGGGGCAGCGCCTCATCGTTGAACGGCGTGAAGTCCTTCCGCCTGCGCCGCGCCATCTCTGCCCTGCCGTCTTCGAGCCCGGTGTCGACCGCACATGCGGCCCTCTCCAGAGTATCGCCCAGCTCCGACCCCTTAGCATGATGGCCATGACTGAAACTTCTGCTCCCGCCGAGACCTTCGACCGCATCACCATGTTCGGTGCGACCTGGTGCAGCGACTGCCGCCGCTCGAAGTCGCTGCTCGACACCCTGGGCGTCGACTACGACTACGTCGACCTCGAGGTCGAGATCGAGGGCGCCGACCGCGCCAAGGCCATCAGCGGCCGCACGAACATCCCCGTGATCGTGTTCCCGGATGCCAGCCACATGGTGGAGCCCCGCGACTCCGAGCTGCACGCCAAGCTCACCGAGCTCGCCGCGATCTAGGCGCGATCTAGCCGCAGAGCAACACGGATACGCAGAAGGCCCGCTCCTCTCGGAGCGGGCCTTCTGTGCGTTGCAGTTCTGCCTACTGTGCGGGTGTCGAGGCCACGTCGAGGATCTCGATCACGAAGACGAGGGTCTGGCCGGCGAGCTCGTGCTCGCTGCTGCCCGCGACGCCGTAGCCGTACTCCGGCGGGATCGACACGACGAGCTTGGTGCCGACCTTCTGGCCGACCAGTGCGGCGCCGAAGCCCTTCACGACGCCGGTGGTGGCGAACGTGGCCGGCTGCTTGCCGTAGCTCTGGTCGAAGATCTCACCGGTGTCCCAGTTCGTGCCCTGGTAGTTCACGGTGACGGAGTCGCCGGCCTTGACGGTCGCGCCGTCGCCTTCTTCAATGACGTCGATGAGCAGCTCGGGGCGCGGTCCGCCCTCTGGCAGGGTGAGCACGGGCGGCTGGTCGCCGTTGAACTGAACCGTCGGCGGGTTCTCGGTCCAGGCGGCGGGGGTCAGCGGCGGAACGATGCTGAGCACGTCGGTGACGATGACGACGCTCTCGCCGCCGGCAATGCCGAGGCCCTCGCTGCCGGCATCCCCGAACAGCTCATCGGCCGGCACGGTGGTGACGACGCGGGAGCCGACCGGGACGCAGTCGATGCCGGCGATGAAGGCCGGGAAGATCTGCGGGTCGCCGGCGATGAACTCGGAGGTCTCCGAGATCGCGAGCTCGCCGGTGTTGCCACCGAAGACGTTGATGCGCAGCTCGACGGTCTGGCCGGGGGCGGTGACCTCGCCGTCGCCCTCCTCCACGATCGTGCGCTGCAGTTCCTTCGCGGTGAACGGGGTCTTGAACTCGGCGGTGACCTCGCTGCCGTGGTCGCCGGTGACCTTGACGGACTCGCTCTGCGAGCCCGAGGTGTACTCGCCACAGGCCTCGGTCGAGGACGAGGGGGAGGCGGTGGAGTTGCTCTCACCGGATGCACAACCGGTGAGGACGAGCGCGGAGGCGGCCAAGAGCGCCAGCGGCGCCAGGCGGCCGAGCGGTGAAGTCTTTTTCATGCTGATGAGGTTCTCGATTCGCGTCGGGAGCGGCTGCAGGGGATCGCCGCAGGGGCGGCCGCTCGGGGTATTCCACTCAAGGGCCTCGTCGAGTCTGCCACTTCGGCCTTGGGCTTGCCTGAAAGCTGGCCGCGCGGTTTCCGATTGGAATACCGGAACGGCCCCGACGGTTTGACCGAGTGATGACTACCGCAGCACACGCCCCCGCACCCGCCCTGCCCCGCCTCTCCGTGCTCGACCTGGTGCCCGTGCGCAGCGGGCAGAGCAGCGCACAGGCCGTGGCGGCATCCGTCTCCCTCGCCCAGACCGCCGACGAGCTCGGCTTCGAGCGCTACTGGCTGGCCGAGCACCACAACATGCCCGCCGTCGCCTCGACCACTCCCCCGGTGTTGATCGCCGCGATCGCGAGCCGCACGGAGCGGATCCGGGTCGGCTCCGGCGGCGTGATGCTGCCCAACCACGCCCCGCTCGTCGTGGCGGAGCAGTTCGCCGCGCTCGAGGCGATCGCGCCGGGCCGCATCGACTTGGGCCTCGGCCGCGCCCCCGGCAGCGACCCGGTGATCACCGCGCTGCTGAACCAGAGCGGCGCGACAAGCGAGGTGTCGCGGTTCCCCGAGAACATCGGCGAGATCCAGGCGCTGCTGCAGCCGGGCGGCGCCGCGTTCACACTCACCAGCGGGCAGGAGTACGTCGTGCACGCGACGCCTGCGGCATCCGCGGCCCCGACGATCTGGCTGCTCGGCTCCAGCGACTACTCGGCCAGGCTCGCCGCCCGGCTCGGCCTGCCCTACGTCTTCGCCAACCACTTCAGCGGCGAGGGGCTGGCGGCAGCGATGCGCCTCTACCGCACCGAGTACCAGCCGAGCGAGGCGCACCCGACGCCGCAGAGCTTCCTCACCATGAACGCCTCGGTGGCGCCGACGCTCGAGGAGGCGCGGGCCCGCGCCCTTCCGCAGTTGCGCATGATGGCCAGGCTGCGCTCCGGGCAGCGGCTCACCGCACTCGAGACGGTGGAGCAGGCCCAGGCCGCCGAGATCGAGGCCCCGGATGCCGCCCGCGCGGCGTTCATCGCGGCGGCAGAGTCGCGCTGGCTGATCGGCACGCCGGAGACCGCCCGGGCCGAGCTGGCGGCGTTCGCCGCCGAGCACGGCGTCGACGAGGTCATGGTGTCGGCCATCGGCGGCAGCTTCGCCGACGAGCCGCTGGACCGCACGCCGGGCCGCGAGCAGACGCTGCGACTGCTGGCTAGCTAGCCAGCGAGCCGCAACGCGTTTCGGCTGTTCTGTCAGCGGTCGGCGCTAGCTTGGACTCATGCGGATTCTGCACACCTCGGACTGGCACGTCGGGCGCACCTTCCATGGGCACTCCACCCTCGCGGCGCTCGATCACGTGCTGGCCGCGCTCGCGGTCGAGGTGCGGCAGCGCGACATCGACGTGGTCGTCGTCGCGGGCGATGTGTTCGACTCGGCGGTGCCGTCGCGGGACAGCTATGAACTGTTGACGCGTGCACTCGGCGCCATCCGCGCGGCGGGCGCCACCGTCATCCTCACCAGCGGCAATCATGACTCGGCGACCCGGCTCGGCTTCCAGTCCGAGTTCGCCTCCTTCGGCGGGGTGCACGTGATCGCCCGGCCGGAGCAGCACGACCGGCCGGTGACGCTGGCGGACGAGCACGGGCCGGTGCACTTCTACGGCATCCCCTATCTGGAGCCGGCGCTGGTGCGCGGCCGGTACCCGGAGGCCGAGCTGCGCACGCACGCGCAGACCCTCGGCTTCGCCATGGACCGGGTGCGCGCCGACCTGGCCGAGCGCGGCGGGCGCAGCGTCGCGATCTCGCACTGCTTCGCGGTGAACGTCGGCCCTGCCGACGACACCAGCGAGGTTCCCTTCGCCGACGACGTCGTGCGCGACATCACCGCCGGCGGCCTCGACCTGGTGCCGCTTCGCACCTTCGACGGGCCGGACTACGTCGCCCTCGGGCACATCCACGGCCGTTCGACGCTGAGCGAGCGGGCCCGCTACTCCGGCGCCCCGGTGCACTACTCGTTCAGCGAGGCGGGCAAGCAGCGCGGCGGCTGGCTGGTCGAGCTCGGCCCCGACGGGCTGGAGGCGGTGGAGTGGCTGCCGCTGCCCGTGCCGCGCGCGCTCAGCGTGCTCACCGGCACGCTGGAGGAGCTGCTGACGGATGCCGTGCACACCCCCGCCGAGGGCGACTGGGTGCGCGCGATACTCACCGACCAGTCCCGACCGCTGGACGCCATGCGCAAACTGCAGCAGCGCTACCGCTGGTGCGCAGACCTCAGCCACCGACCGAGCGTCGTCGCTGCGGCATCCGAGGCCAGCTACGCCGAGCGGGTCAAGGCCAAGAGCGACGCCGAGATCGTCGCCGGGTTCCTCGAGCATGTGCGGAACGGCGACGGCGCCAGCGACGCCGAACGGGAGATCCTGGCCGAGGTGATCGCCACGAACGAGGCGGCCCGGTCCGGCGAACTGGCCGGCGAGTTGGCCGGCGCATCGACGGGGGGCGCGGCATGAGGATCAACAAGCTGAGCGTGCAGGGCTTCGGGCCGTACAAGTCGCTGCAGCACGTCGACTTCGACGCTTTCGCCGACGACGGAATCTTCCTGATGGGCGGCAAGACGGGGGCCGGCAAGTCGAGCATCCTCGACGCGATCTGCTTCGCGCTGTACGACAGCGTGCCGCGCTACGACGGCACCAAGGCGCGTCTCCGCAGCGACCACGCCGGCCCGGAGGACCCGAGCCTCGTCACGCTCGAGTTCACGGCGGGCGACACCCGGTACCGGGTGGAGCGGGCGCCCGAGTTCGAGCGGGCTAAGAAGAGCGGCACCGGCACCACCAAGCAGAAGGCGACCGCGGAGCTGTTCGAGCTGCGCGGCACCGAGTGGCATGGCATCGAGGCGCAGCCGCGCGAGGTCGGCCCGCGGATCGCCGAGCTCGTCGGCCTGAACAAAGACCAGTTCTTGCAGGTGATCCTGCTGGCACAGAACCGCTTCCAGCAGTTCCTGCTGGCCAAGAGCGAGGCCCGCCAAGAGGTGCTGCGCTCGCTCTTCGGCACCCGACGGTTCCAGGACTACGAGGCCACGCTCACCGAGCGGCGCAAGCAGCTCGACGGCGAGCTTGGCGCGCGGCGGGCCGCACTCGAGCAGATGGTGGAGCAGGCGTCATCGGCGGCGCGAGCCCTGGGGGTCTCCGCTGAGGCCGCCGCGGTGCCCGAGTCTCACACGGCCGAGCAGCTCACCCCGTGGCTGGCGGCGTTGACGGATGCCGGCCAGCTGCTCGTCCGGCAGGCGATCGACGCGGCCGAGACGGCCGACGCCCAGTTCGCCGCCGCCGACGCCGCCCACGACGCCCGCGTCGCGCTGCGCACCGCGCAGCGGCGCCGGACCGCCGCGGAGGCGCGCCTGGCCGAGCTGCGCGCGGCAGCGGAGACGATCGAC
>NZ_MPZN01000084.1 GCF_002936985.1 Microterricola pindariensis
CGTGCACCAGTACGCCCTGATGGCCTCCCTTGTGCTCTCCACCGCCGCCGGTATCGCGCGGGCCCGCGGAGAGCGGGCCCCGGCCGAGAACGAGAAGAGCCCCTGGATCGAGGGTCCGCTGCTGGCGGACCCGCGCAAGTACCCGCTGATCGCCTCCCTCGCCGGCAAGCTCGCCGACCTGGAGGACCACAGCCTGTTCATCTTCGGCGTCGACGCGCTGATCGAATCGGCGGAGCGCCGTGCAGCCGCCCAGCAGTGAGCCCCGCGTGGTGCAGCTGCGCCGGTACCAGCTGGCGCCCGGCAGCTACGCCGAGTTCACCCGGTGGTGGGCCGAGCGGATGCGGCCGCTGCGCCTCGCTGCCGGCTTCGAGATCGAGCTCGCCTACGGGCTGCCCGAGTCGGAGGAGTTCGTCTGGGCCGTGAGCGCGCCCGGCGACCGAGCCGCGTTCCAGGCCCTCGAGGCCGCGTACCTGGCGTCGGCGGAGCGCGCGGAGGTCATGCTGACGCAGCCGGAGCGGGCGCTGTCGATGCGGGTCGAGTTCGTCGAGCAGATCGGTTAGCCGCCGGCATCCGCGCCGGACACCCGGCCCGAGCGTCCCGACGGCCCAACGGCCGAACAGACGCTAGAAGGTGCCGCCCATGGTGCGCAGCCGCTCGACCCGCTCGGCGATCGGCGGGTGGGTGCTGAACAGGCGGTCCATGATGCCGGGTTTCAGCGGGTCGGCGATCCAGAGGTGCGCCATCGATGAGTTCTGGCGCTGCATCGGCCGGCCGTAGGCCTCCAGCTTGAGCAGCGCGTTGGCAAGGGCCTCCGGGTGCCGGGTGGTCATCGCGCCCGTGGCGTCGGCCAGGTACTCGCGCTGCCGGGAGACGGCCATCTGCACCATGCCGGCCACGAGCGGGGCGACCAGCATGGCCACCAGGCCGAAGACCATGACGACCGGGTTGCTGTTGTTGTTGCTGTTGCGGCTGAAGAAGGCCATTCGCATCAGCATGTCGGCGATGAAGCCGACGGCCAGGACGAGCCCGAAGACGACCATCGAGAGGCGGATGTCGTAGTTGCGCACGTGGCCGAGCTCGTGCGCCATGACACCCTCGAGCTCGGAGTCGTCCATGATCTCGAGCAGCCCCGTCGTCGCGGCGACGATGGCGTGCTCCGGATCGCGCCCGGTGGCGAAGGCGTTCGGCGCAGGGTCGTTGATGATGTAGACCTTCGGCATGGGCGTGCCGGTGGTGATCGAGAGGTTCTCGACGACGCGCCAGAGCCGGGGGTGGTCGGTCACCGAGGTGACCTCGATGCCGCCGCTCATGGCGACGGCCTGCCTGCTGGCCAGGAAGTACTGGAACACGGCGTACAGCGTCGCCACGACGAGCGTCGTCACCACGATCGACGGGCTCTGGTAGATGGTCCCGGCCAACCAGCCCAGGCCGCCGATGATCAGCAGAAAGAAGATGATGATGAAGACGGTGTTGCGCTTGTTGCGGGCTATCGCGCTATACATGTTTCCTGATCACGGAGTCCTGGGCAGGGGCGGGGTACGTGTGTGGGGTTCGTTCTAGAACTGCACGCGGGGCGGCTCGGCGATCGCCGCGGCATCCGCCACCTCGAAGAACTGACGCTCGCCGAAGCCGAGCTTGCCCGCGAAGAAGTTGTTCGGGAACACCTTGATCTTGGTGTTCATCTCGCGCACGCCACCGTTGTAGAAGCGGCGCGCGGCCTGGATCTTGTCCTCGGTGTCGACAAGCTCGCCCTGCAGCTGCAGGTAGTTCTGGCTGGCCTGGAGCTGCGGGTAGGCCTCGGCCACCGCGAAGATGCTCTTCAGCGCGCTCTGCATGTGGTTCTCAGCGACGGTCGCATCGGCCGGCGTCTGCACCGAGAGGCTCTCGGCGCGGGCCTTGGCGACGCTCTCGAACACGCCACGCTCGTGGGCGGCGTAGCCCTTGACGGTCTCGATCAGGTTCGGGATCAGGTCGGCACGGCGCTTCAGCTGCACGGTGATGTCACTCCACGCCTCGTCGACGCGCACATTCAGCGTGACCAACGAGTTGTACGTCGCCCAGAGGTAGATGCCGACGATGGCAGCGAGGACGACGACGATAAGAATCGGGATGAGCCATTCCATGGCAGATGCTCCTTGAGAACGCGTGTTTGTAGTGCGGGACTTGCTTGGGTGCTTCTCCATACTATGGGTCGGTTTCCGGCATTCATGGCGTTCCCACCAGACTCCAAGGCGCCCCGCCGCATACTCCCGGCCTGCCGCCGCGACGCGCCGTGAAAACGACCCCGGTTCGGGGGTATCTGCGCGGCGGGAAGGGGCGAATAATACGAGCATGACAATCACTGCGGATGTCGCCGACGTCGCCATCAGCATCGACGCGCTGCATGTGCAGCGCGGGAAGAGCCCCGTGCTGCACGGGCTGCGGCTCACCGTTCCGCGCGGCCAGGTGGTCGGCCTGCTCGGTCCGAGCGGATGCGGCAAGACCACCCTGATGCGCTCGATCGTCGGTGTGCAGCAGATCGAGTCGGGCACGGTGACGGTGCTCGGCCAGCCCGGCGGCAGCGCCGGGCTCCGGCACAGGATCGGCTACGTCACCCAGGCGGCCAGCGTCTACGACGATCTCACGGTGCGGCAGAACCTCGACTACTTCCGCCGCGTACTCGGGGCTCCGGCCGGGGACACGCAGCGTGTGCTCGAGGCGACCGCGCTCACCCCGCAGGCCGAGCGCCTCGCCGGCGATCTCTCGGGCGGCCAGCGCAGCCGGGTGTCGCTGGCCACGGCGCTGCTCGGCTCCCCCGAGCTGCTGGTGCTCGACGAGCCGACGGTGGGTCTCGACCCGGTGCTGCGGGTCGAGTTGTGGGAGATGTTCCATCGGCTCGCGAGATCCGGCGTCAGCCTGCTCGTCTCCAGCCACGTGATGGACGAGGCCACCCGCTGCGACCGACTGCTGCTCATGCGGGACGGCGAGATCCTCTTCGACGACACCCCGGCGGCGCTGCTCGCCAGCACCGGCAAGAGCGACGCCGAAAGCGCCTTCCTCGAGGTGATCACGCGGCAGGGCCCGCCGACGCCTGCCCGGCACGTGCTGCCGCGCAAGCGCCCGGGCCACGGCGCGCGGAGGGAGCACTCGTGAACGCGCGGAGGCTGTTCGCGACCACGGGCCGAGTGCTCACCCAGATCCGGCACGACCCCCGCACCATCGCGCTGCTCCTGCTCGTGCCGACGCTGCTGATCGGCCTCGTGGCGTGGATCTTCTCCGACACGACGGTCTTCGACACGATCGGGCCGGCGATGATCGCTCTGTTCCCCTTCATCGTCATGTTCTTGGTGACCAGCATCGCCACGCTGCGGGAGCGCCGCACCGGCACCCTGGAGCGGCTGCTGGCGATGCCGCTCGGCCGCGGCGACTTCCTGGCCGGCTACACGCTCGCCTTCGGCGGCCTCGCCGTGGTGCAGGCCAGCATCGCCGTCGCCTTCGCTGTCTGGGTGTGCGGTCTGGAGATCTCCGGCCCAATCGGCCTGCTGCTGCTTGTGGCGGTGATGGACGCCGTGCTCGGCACCACGCTCGGCCTGCTGGCGAGCGCGTTCGCCCGCACCGAGTTTCAGGTGGTGCAGTTCATGCCGGTCATCGTGTTCCCGCAGATCCTGCTCGGCGGCATCTTCCTGCCGCGCGACCAGCTGCCAGATGTGCTCCACGCGATCAGCGACTGGCTGCCGCTCTCGCACGCGATCGACGCGCTGAACGATGTCGCAGCCGGCGTCGCCGACTACGGCCCCGTCTGGGTCGACGTCGCCATCATCGCCGCGTGGGCGATCGGCGCGGTCGTGCTCGGCTCACTGACGCTGCGGCGACGGACGCCGTAGCCCCGGTATCCGGCCGAAAGCCGACCCCGGTGCGGGGTCTCGATACGCTCGTTCCTCGCTACTCGACCAACGGAAGCGGGCAACCCCCGCTGGCTCGAGGGAGCGCCAGCGACCGAAGCCACCCCGCCTCCCCGCTGGTCGAGTGGGCCCGCCAGGGCCGTATCGAGACCCGGCATCCGGCCGGCAACCGAGCCCCCGCACGAGGTCTCGATACGCTCGTTCCTCGCTACTCGACCAACGGAAGCGGGCAACCCCCGCTGGCTCGAGGGAGCGCCAGCGACCGAAGCCACCCCGCCTCCCGCTGGTCGAGTAGGCCCGCCAGGGCCGTATCGAGACCCGGCATCGGGCCGACAACCGAGCCCGAGCACGAGGTCTCGATACGCTCGTTCCTCGCTACTCGACCAACGGAAGCGGGCAACCCCCGCTGGCTCGAGGGAGCGCCAGCGACCGAAGCCCTGAGCGTCTCGCGGGATCGGGTTGTGCGGGTTTCGTCCTGGCCGCGGCTTCTACTCGACGAGGACGGGCTGGCGCTCCCGCTGTTGTTCGAGGAGGTCGGCCAGCTGGGTGCGGGAACTCGTGGATCTTCGCCAGGGAGTCTCGGCGTCGGTGCGGCCATTTCGGAGCCAGGGCGGCGGCTTCACGTGTGGGACGCCGTCGATCATGAGGATCCGCCAGCCGCTCGTCTCGATCGTGCGGTGGTGGAACCAGCAGAGCAGCACCCCGTTGCAGGTCTCGGTCTCGCCACCATCCCGGTACGCGATGACGTGGTGGATCTCGGACCACGCCGCCGGGATGGTGCAGCCGGGGATGATGCAGCCACCATCGCGCAGGCTGATCGCCCGCCGCTGGGCCGCGTTGAACACCCGGTCGGTCGTGCTCAAGCTGACCAGCGTGCCGTCGTCCCCGATCAAGACGTGCTGCTGCCCGCCGGCGCAGATGAACTGCTCGACCGCCCCCAGTGAGATGGGCGCCTCGCAGCCCTCAATGAACCCGGACCCGGCCCCCGCGGCCAGGTCGGCCTGCCGCACCGAGACCAGCACGGTCGGGGCGGCCCCGCCCATCGTCGGGGCGGCGGCGCTGCGGGCGGCTCCGTCGATCAGGCTGGCGAAGACGTCGTGCCGGGCCTGGGCGGTGGCCCGGGGGTCTTTCGGCTGGTCCGGGTCGGTGTCGTTGAAGGTGGGCTTCGAGCGCGGGCTCAGGTACGCGTTCAGCAGGGTCTCGAACTTCGCGTCGATCTCCGGCAGCAGCGCCATCTTGCGGTGCACCAGGCCGTCCCGGGTGAGGCCGCCGCTGATGCCGCGGGCGGCCATGGCGCGCTCCTCGGCCGGGACGGTGCCGTCCTCGTCCAGGACGTTCTCCCAGACCCGGGCCTGGCCGCGCACCTCGTCGGCCGCGAACGGCAGCGGCGACTCCGCGGTGGGGCCGGTGGCGGCGGCCACGAGCGCGGTCTCGGCGAGCTCGACGTTGAGGTCGCCGACCCGGGCCCGGATCGGGTCCAGGGTGTCGACGATGGCCAGGGCGCTGTCGTAGCCGAGGGTGCCGGCCGCCAGCGCGGACGCGACCTGTTCGAAGCGGGCCGGCATCGTGTCGCCGCTCAGCGCGGTGCGGGGCCGCACGGCCGCCCCGAGCCGCATCCGCTGCGTGATCGTCCGCTCGGACGCCAGCGTGACCCGGGCTAAGAGCTCGACGGCATTGCGGCAGCCCTTCCTGGCCGACAAGCGGTCCTCGCCGAGCTCCCGGCGGGAGCGGAACGCGACCTCCCCGGCCGCGCGGATGCGGAGCGCGTCGGCGAGCCGGCCGACGGCCTCGGCCGTCGCGGTGAGCTCGAGCAGGGCGTCATCGCGCAGCATCCGCTCATCGGATCCGGCGAGTGCGCGAGCCAGGAGAGACTGTGCCTCTGCCAGCTGCCCCGCCGCGTCTTCCATGCTCCTATTCTACGGCGGAATGCAAGCATTTTCCGAGAAAAATACCTGATGTGGATAACTTTCTGCTCGTGCGGCGGGGTCTCGATACGCTCGTTCCTCGCTACTCGACCAACGGGTTGCGGCGGGGCTCGTGGCCGGTTTCGACGGGCTCGACCAGGGGGCTTCGGTCGCTCGTTCCACGCTCCCTCAGCCGACGTGGAGAGAGGGCCCAGCCGACGTGGAAGGGAGGGACGCGGGGGAAGCACGCTGGCTCGAGGGAGCGCCAGCGACCGAAGCCCTGACACAACAGGAGGCGGGCGGGGCGTCGACAAGCTCAACCAACCGAACCCTCTGGACGGGCTCCGCCCAGGGGGCGGCGCTCAGTCGCCGAGCACCCGGCGCAGGTACGGGTTCGCGAAGACGCGGTCCGGGTCCAGCTGGTCGCGCACGGCGAGGAAGTCGTCGAAGCGCGGGTACACGGCGCGCAGCGACTCGGCGTCGCGGTAGTGCATCTTGCCCCAGTGCGGCCGGCCGTCGTGTGCGATCATGATCTGCTCGACGGCGCGGAAGTACTCCTCCGGGTCCTCGCGGAAGAAGCGGTGCACTGCGATGTAGCCGCTCTCGCGGCCGTACGCCGTCGACAGCCAGTTGTCGTCGGCGGCCGCCGCGCGCACCTCCAACGGGAACGAGATCTTCCAGCCCATGCGCTCGATCAGCGCGCGCACCTCGGCGAGCGCGGCCGGCACCGCCTCCAGCGGCACCGCGTACTCCATTTCGCGGAAGCGCACCGTCCTGCTGGTGGTGAAGACGGACGGCGAGAGGTCGGTGAAGTCGCGGTTGCCGGTGACCTTGTCGGCCAGCCGGCTAAGTCGTGGGATGGTCGCCGGCGCGAGGCGACCGAGGTTGCACAGGGCCCGGTACAGGGTGTTGCCGACGAGTTCGTCGTCGACCCAACGCTTGAACGGCGGGATCGGGGCGAGCGCAGCGTCCCCCGGCAGCCGGGTGTTGGTCTTGGTCAGCGCCGTCTCGGTGTGCGGGAACCAGTAGAACTCGAAGTGGTCGACGGATGCCGTGCGCTCTAGGAACCCGTCCATGACTGCGGCCAGCGGCTCCGGCCGCTCGACGGCCTGCAACGCGAAGGCGGGCACCAGTTGCATCGTGATGTCGACGATCACGCCGAGCGCGCCGAGTCCGAGCCGGGCGGCCGGCAGCAGCTCGGCGTTCGACGTGTCGCCATTGCAGTCGGTGCCGATCCGCATCAGCTCGCCGCGACCCGTCACCAGCGTCAGCCCGATGATCTGGGTGGCGAGCCCCCCAAGCTTCAGGCCGGTGCCGTGCGTGCCCGTCGAGGTGGCGCCGGCGATGGTCTGCTTGTCGACATCGCCCATGTTCGGCAGGGCCATCCCCAGCGGGGCGAGCAGCCCGGGCAGCTGGTAGAGATTCGTGCCGGCCGCGAGGGTCACCTGGTGCTTGGCCACGTTGTGGGCGATGACGCCTCGCAGCCCGGAAAGCTCCAGCTGCACGCCGGGCGCCACCGCGATGCCGGTGAAGCTGTGCCCGGCTCCGATCGCCTTGATCGGGAGCCCGGCGGACGCGGCCGCCTGCACGGCGCGCTGCACGGCGCCGACGCTGGCCGGGCGTTCGACGCGCACCGGGCGCACCGACTCGCTGCGGCCCCAATTGCGCCAGATCGCCCCGGTCGCGGCCATAGTTGCTCCCCCACTGCTCGTTTCAGTCCCTGTCGCTCCCGGGGCGTGGCCCGCGCGGGTGCTCTCTCCGCTCACAGGAATGCCTTTCCCTCGCCGCGATAGGTGGGCATCATGCCCACCACCTGGTCGCCGTCGACCAGCGCGAATTCGTTGACGTGCTCGGCGAGCTCGCCGGACTTCGTGTGCCGCAGCCACACCCGGTCGCCGGGCCGCAGCCGGCGGGCCGCCTCCCCGGTGAGCGGGCTCTGCACCTCGCCGGCCATCTCGCGCGACACGTAGCTCAGGCCCTCCGGCCAGACCAGCTGCGGCAGCCTGTCGACGTTGGGCGGGCCGGATGCCACCCACCCGCCGCCCAGCATGGTGGCGGTGTCCCCCGTGGCCTTGCGCACGATCGGCAGCGCGAACGCGGCGGCCGGCGCCGGCGCGAAGTGCTCGTAGTTGTCGAAGAGGTGCCCGCCGAAGATCCCGCTGCCGGCGGCGATCTCGGTGACGGACGGGTCGCTCGCCGTGCTCTCCAGCGAGCCGGTGCCGCCGCCGTTGACGAACTGCAGCGGTGCGATGGCGCGCACAGCGGCCACCGCGGCGCCGCGGCGCTCGTGCAGCTCGGCGATGGACTGCTTCTGCATCCACCGGTTGACCGCGCCGTCGACGGGCTTGCCGATCGGCCGGTTGCCGACGCCGGCGATCTGCGCCTCGTACGCCATCATGCCGACGAGCTCGAAACCGGGCCGGGCGACGATGTAGCCGGCGAGTGCGCGGGTGTCCTCGACGCTGTGCACCGGGGACCGCCAGACGCCGAGGTGGCCCAGCACGGGCGCGTTCCAGGAGGCGTCGAGTTCCAGGCACACCCGGATGCTCTCCCGCTCCCCCGGCTTCAGCACCGCGTCGATGACATTCAGCTGATCGGGCGAGTCAACCATCAGCGTGACGCGGGCGGCCAGCTCCGGCGAGGTGGCGAGACGCCGGATGGCGGCCCGGTCCACGCTCGGGTAGCCGACGACGACGTCGTCGACCGTCTCGGCCAGCCAGAGTGCCTCGGCCAGCGTGTAGGCGAGCACGCCGTGGTAGCCGGGCAGGGCGAGCAGCTGCTCGATCACCCCGCGCACCCTGAGCGACTTGCTGGCCACCCGGATCGGTGTGCCGGCGGCCCGGCGCAGCATGTCGCTGGCGTTGTGCCGCAGCGCGTCCAGCGCCAGTACCGCGAAGGGCGGGTCCAGCTCGGCCGTGGCGGCGTCGAGGGCGCGCCAGTAGTCGGCGCCGTGGAAGCGGACGGGCAGCGCGGACGCCGCCATGCCGGCATCCGGCAGCTCGAAGCCAGAGCGCAGCGCGAGCTCAGTCGTCATCAGCGCACCCCTTTCACTCGCGAGACGGCCAGTGCCCCGGCGAAGGCGAAGACGGCCGACATGAGGAACAGCCCTTGGAAGCTGCCGAGCATCGCCACGGTCGCGGCGCCCAGCATCGGGGCGATGGCCTGCGGCACGGTGGTGGCGATGTTCATGATGCCGAGGTCCTTGCCGCGGCTGGCGGGGTCGGGCAGCACCTGGGTGGCCAGCGCCTGGTCGACCGAGAGGAAGCAGCCGTAGCCGAGCCCGAGCAGGCCGGCGGCGACCATGGCAACGGGCAGGCTGGGAAAGAACGCCAGCATCAGCGCGGCGACGGCCTGGGCACTCGACGACATGAACACGAAGGATTTGCGCCGGCCCAGGCGGTCCGAGAGCCGGCCGAGCACGAGCGAGGCGAGCACGACGAAGACCATGTAGATCAGGGTGAGCAGGATCAGGTTCTCTTCGGCGTTCGCGTCCTTCAGCTGGAACATCAGAAAGTACAGCAGCAGGCTCGTGCCGAAGGCGTTGCCGAAGTTCACCAGGATGCGGCTGAGCAGCGTCCAGCCGAAGTCGGGGTAGCGACGCGGGCTGATCCACAGGCTGGCCAGGATGCCGCGGGTGCTGAGCGGCTCGCGCTGCGTCGGCAGCAGCACGGCCTCCGGCTTGAGCAGGAACGGGATCATCAGCAGCACCAGCAGCACCGCCATCGAGAGGTAGCCCAGCAGCTGGCCCGTGAACACGGTGAGCACCAGCACGAGGCCCAGGATGGTGCCGACGGCCTGCGGCGCCGACATCCAGCCGGACACGTAGCCGCGCTGGTTCACCGGCACCTGGTCCGAGATGGTCGCGGTCAGCGCGGCCGTGAGCACGCAGAAGCCGGTGCTGGCGACGATCCAGCAGATCGCGATGCCCACCAGCTGGCTCTGGAAGCCGAGTGCGACCAGCGCGGCCGCGAACATCGCCGTGCCGGCGGCGATCCACGGCCGGCGGCGGCCGAAGCGGGAGGTGGTGCGGTCGCTCAGCGCGCCGGTCAGCGGGAAGGCGAGCATCGCGATCAGCCCGGCGATGCCGGAGATCACGCCGAACGCGACGACGCTGTCCGTCCACTGCGCCGGCTTGAGCTGGGCGTCGATCTGCAGGGGCAGCAGCATCTGCACGGGAGTCAGCTGCGCCATCCAGATGCCGAGCCAGGCGCTGCCGAAGGCCGCGATCCAGCGGCCGGGAACCCGCTGGGTCGGCTCGGCGAAGACGCCGGGCAGCGCCGGGGCGCCACCGCCGCTCGTGGCCGTGGTCGTGGGGTCGCCGCTCATGACTGCCTGCCCAATCCTGCGAGCGCATCCGCCGCAAAGTCCATCACGGATGCCGCCGCCGCGTCGTCGCGGTCGACCAGCCAGGAGACGGTCAACCCGTCGGTCAGCACCACCAGCAGGCGGGCCACCTCCTCGACGGGAAGGATCCAGCTCGTGCCCGTGTGCTCGGCCGCCGTCGTCAGCGCGGCCGCGGCGAGCGTGTAGTAGTGGTCGTACTGCAGCCGGGCGAGCGGCTCCATGCCCTCCGAGCGCAGCGCCTGCTGGGTGAGTTCGAGCATCGCCTGCTCGCGCAGCGGGTCGGCGCGCAACAGGTCGGCGTAGCGCTGCAGCCCGGCGCGGATGATGTCGCGCAGCGAGGCGTCGCCGTAGGGCCCGGGCAGCACGGCCGCCTCCTCGTGAGCCACGACGAAGGAGATGAGCTCGTGCATGAGCTCGTCGCGGGAGGAGAACGCGTAGTGGAAGCTGGCCAGCGACATGCCGGCCTCGGCGACGATGGCCCGCGTGGTGGCCGCCGCGACGCCCTGGGTGGCGACGACGCGCAGGGCCGCCTGGACGAGTGCCGCACGGCGTTCCGCCGCGGGGATGCGGGGCATCTGGACCTCCTTACACGACACTGAGCAAGTTTGTTCTCCGCCGCGCAAGTGTGCGACGTTTCAGAAGTGGGACATTCGACCCACTTGTTGAATGTGAAACAGTATGCACCATCGGCGTCCAAACCGCGCCATGTTCGCCGTGGTTGCCGCCGCGCGCTATCGTTCGAGAATGCGACTTGGAGTTCTCGACGTCGGTTCGAACACCGTCCACCTGCTGATCGTCGACGCCCACGTGGGGGCCGCGCCCGTTCCGATGGCCTCGCACAAATCGGTGTTGCGCCTGATGCGCTATCTGCTGCCGGACGGCTCGATCAGCGCGGAGGGCATCGACGCGATCCTCGAATCGGTGCGCTCGGCCGCCGCCGTCGCCCGCCAGAACAACATCGACGAGCTCCTGCCGATGGCGACATCCGCGCTCCGCGAGGCCACCAACGGCCAACAGGTGCTCGATCTGATCGCCGCGGAGACGGGCGTGGAGCTGCACGTGCTCTCGGGCGACGACGAGGCCCGGCTCACCTTCTTCGCCGTGCGCCGCTGGTACGGCTGGTCTGCCGCCGACACGCTGCTCTTCGACATCGGCGGCGGTTCGCTGGAGATCGCGGCCGGGGCCGACGAGTTCCCCGCCGTCTCACTGTCACTGCCGCTCGGCGCCGGCCGCAGCACGATCGCCTTCCTGCACGATGACCCGCCGACATCCGCCCAGATGAACGCACTGCGCGAGCACGCCCGCTCCGTGCTTGAGGAGGCGCTGCCCGCGTTCGCCGAGCTGCCCGCACCGGTGCACGTCGTCGGCTCGTCCAAGACGATCCGTTCGCTGGCCCGTCTGGCCGGCTCACTGGTGGACGGCGTCGGCGCGCTGGACCGCTCCCTGCTGCGCCGCTCGCAGCTGGAGGACTGGATCCCCC
>NZ_MPZN01000085.1 GCF_002936985.1 Microterricola pindariensis
CGTCAACACGCTGCTCGCCTTCGACTCGTTCAACCCGGGCCGCTTCTTCGACCCGGACTCGCTCGAGCCGTACAAGCTCACTCTGGACAGCTTCGACGTCGTCTACGAGACCGAGAACCAGGACGCCTTCGGCGCCCCGACCGACTTCGCGGCCAACGTGACCGTCGAGCACAAGGGGCAGGAGCCGGTGCAGGAGCAGGTCAAGGTCAATGAGCCGCTGCGCACCGGCGGCACCGACGTCTACCTGCTCGGCAACGGCTACGCGCCGACGATCACCGTCACCAACCCGGCCGGCGAGGTCGTCTTCACCGACTCCATCCCATTCCTGCCGCAGGACGCGCAGCTGACCTCGCTCGGCGTCGTCAAGGTGCCGGACGGCCTGGCCGAGCAGGTCGGCATGATCGGCTTCTTCTACCCGACGCAGGCCGCCAGCGAGCCGCCGTTCTTCTCCAGCTTCCCCGATCTCGAGTTCCCGATGCTGACGCTCGACGTCTACTCGGGCGACCTCGGCATCGACGACGGCACGCCGACCTCCGTCTACACCCTCGACATCGACTCCATGACGCAGCTCACCCGCGGCGACACGGGCGTCGACTCGATCCAGTTGATGCCCGGCCAGAGCGCCGAGCTGCCGGGCGGCCTCGGCACCGTGAGCTTCGACAACGTCGACCCGAACGCGCCGGCCGCCGGCGAGCCGGTGAGCGACTACTCGCACAGCGTGCACCGCTTCGCCTCCTTCGACATCCACCATGACCCGACCCAGTTCTGGGTCGCGTTCTTCGCGGTGCTCGTTCTGCTCGGCCTCGGCACCTCGCTGTTCGTCCCACGCCGCCGCGTGTGGGTGAAGGCGATCGAGGAGTCCGACGGCTCGCTGCGGCTCGAGTACGCGGGCCTGGCCCGCGGCGAGGACCCGGCGCTCGACGAGGCCGTCGCGGCCCTCGCGAGCAAGCACGCCGCCGGACTCGGCATCCCCGATGTCGATCCCGCAGCATCCTCCACCCCATCCGCCCCCACCCCTCGCGCTGGCGAGACAAGCGACCTAGGCTAACTCCGTGGCATTCGACGAAATCTCCATCATCGCGCTCTATTCGGCCATGGCCGTTTACGCGCTGGCATTCATTGCATTCTCGATCGACCTCGCCAAGCGCTCGGCGGTCGTGGGCGCGGTGCAGGATGCCGCGGCCGAGGCCGCCGCAGGCGTTGCCTCCGGTGCTGCGGTCGCGGGCACCGCGGCGCAGAACGCGGCAGGCGGAACCGTGCTGACCGCGGAAGCCCCGGCATCCGCCGCCGCCAAGCGCGTCGGGCTTGGGACTGTCGACTACGGCCGCTCGCCCGCGCTGCGCGTCGGCATGGCGCTGACCGTGGTGGGCTGGCTGCTGCACCTCTCCGCCACCGTGCTGCGCGGCGTCGCCGCCGAGCGCGTGCCGTGGGCCAACATGTACGAGTTCGCGATGACCGGCACGCTGGTCATGGTCACGGTGTTCCTGATCGTCAACATCAAGTTCGACCTGCGCTTCCTCGGCACCTTCGTCACCGGCATGGTCGTCCTCCTGCTCGGCCTGGCGACCGTCAACTTCTACGTCAGCGTCGTGCCGCTGCCGCCGTCGCTGCAGTCGGCCTGGCTCGTCATCCACGTCTTCGTCGCGACCTCCAGCATGGGCTTCATGGCGCTCGGCTTCGGCCTCTCGGTGGTGCAGCTGATGCAGACCCGCCGCGTCGCCCAGCCGCTCGAGAAGCGCTCGCGCGGCCTGCGCTTCCTCGACACGCTGGCCCCGGCCGACAAGCTGGAGAGCCTCGCCTACCGCGTGAACATCGTCGGCTTCATCCTCTGGACGTTCACCCTGATGGCCGGCTCTGTCTGGGCCGAGGCGGCCTGGGGTCGCTACTGGGGCTGGGACACCAAGGAGGTCTGGACCTTCATCATCTGGGTCATCTACGCCGGCTACATCCACGCCCGCGCGACCCGCGGCTGGCGCGGCTCCCGCTCTGCCTGGCTGTCGATCATCGGCTTCTCGGCGATCCTGTTCAACTACACGATCGTCAACCTCTTCTTCAAGGGGCTGCACGCCTACTCGGGCCTGTAAGCCGCCAGTTGCTCTCACGCCACTTGCGCCGAGTCCGCGCCAGCTCAGCTGGCGCAGACTATGCGGAAGTGGCGTGTTTGCGTGGCGGGGCGGCGTGCGGCCTGCGGGCTACAGCGCGCGCTCGCGCTCGAGCACGGTGTAGGCGCGGGCGATGCGGGCGATCCACCAGTCGCGGCGGGCCGGCGCCGCGGCGTACCGGCCGAGCAGGGCCGCGTCGGGCTGCACCCGGCGGACGGCGATGGAGCCGCCGTCGGCGAGCAGCGGGTCCGTCGTGACATCGGCGGCGAGCAGCGAGGCCGTGCCCAGTCCGCAGTCGTATTCCAAATCGGGAATGCTCGCGGCGAGGGCGGCACCCATGCTCAGGCCGATCGAGGTGTCGAGGGCGCTGGACACCACGACGGGCAGGCCCACCTGGTGCACGATGTCGAGGGCCCGGCGGATACCGCCGAGCGGCTGCGCCTTGATCACGATCAGGTCTGCGGCGCCCGCGGCGGCCACGGCGAGCGGGTCGCTGGCCCGGCGCACGCTCTCGTCGGCGGCGATCGGAATGCCCATGTAGGCCGTGCGGCGGCGGATCTCGGCGAGCTCCTCCACGCTGGCGCAGGGCTGCTCGGCGTACTCCAGGTCGAACTCGGCCAGGGCGTGCAGGGCGTGCTCGGCCTCGTCGACGTTCCAGCCGCCGTTCGCGTCGATGCGCACCCGTCCCTCCGGGCCGAGCGCCTCGCGGGTCGCCCGCACGCGGGCCACGTCGTCGGCGAGCGTCTGGTCGCTGGCGGCCACCTTGACCTTGGCGGTGCGGCATCCGGGGAAGCGGGCCAGCACCTCGGACACCTGTGCGGCCGGGATGCCCGGGATCGTGGCGTTCACGGGGATCCGCTCGCGGAGTGGGGCAGGGGTCGCCCGCCAGCCGAAGTCGATCGCGGCACGCAGCCAGTTCGCCGCCTCTGCGTCGTCGTACTCGACGAACGGCGAGAACTCGGTCCAGCCCTCCGGGCCCTCGAAGAGTGCCGCCTCGCGCACGGTGATGCCGCGGAACTTGGTCACCATCGGCAGGGTGACCACCCGCGCGTGGGTGAGAATCTCGGCGAGCTCCGGCAGCGGCGACTGGGTCATGTGCCCAGTCTGGCACCGCGGTCATAGGCTGGGAGCATGACTGCCCAGGTTTCCGAGATCTTCGACGCGAGCCAGTGGAGCGAGGTGCCCGGATTCGAGGCGCTCAGCGACATCACCTACCACCAGAGCCTTGACGGCCGGGTGGCGCGCGTCGCCTTCAACCGGCCGGAGGTGCGCAACGCGTTCCGGCCGCGCACCGTCGACGAGCTCTACGCCGCGCTGGAGGACGCCCGGGTCAACCCGCGCATCGGCGTCGTGCTGCTGACCGGCAACGGGCCGAGCCCGAAGGACGGCGGTTGGGCGTTCTGCTCCGGCGGCGACCAGCGCATCCGCGGCCGCGACGGCTACAAGTACGCCGAGGGCGAGACGGCATCCGGCATCGACGCCGCCCGCTCGGGCCGCCTGCACATCCTCGAGGTGCAGCGACTGATCCGCTTCATGCCCAAGGTCGTCATCGCCGTGGTCCCCGGCTGGGCGGCCGGCGGCGGGCACTCGCTGCACGTCGTGTGCGACCTCACCATCGCCAGCGAGGAGCACGGCAAGTTCAAGCAGACGGATGCCGACGTCGGCAGCTTCGACGCCGGCTATGGCAGTGCCTACTTCGCCCGCCAGATCGGGCAGAAGAACGCCCGCGAGGTGTTCTTCCTGGCCCGCGAGTACTCGGCGCAGCGCGCCTACGAGATGGGCGCAGTGAACGCCGTCGTGCCGCACGCCGAGCTTGAGGCCGTCGCGCTCGAGTGGGCCCAGGAGATCCTCACCAAGTCGCCGACCGCGATCCGCATGCTGAAGTTCGCGTTCAACGCGGTCGACGACGGACTGGTCGGACAGCAGGTCTTCGCCGGCGAGGCCACCCGGTTGGCCTACGGCACGGACGAGGCCGTCGAGGGCCGCGACTCCTTCCTGGAGAAGCGCGAACCCGACTGGTCGCCCTACCCCTGGCAGTTCTAGGCCGAATGATGACCAGGCCCCTGCGGGTGATGGACGGCGCGGCGGCGCACGCCGTGTTGCTGGCGCTGCGCGCGGCGCTCTCGGGCGACGGTCCCGCCGTGCTGCCCGCGGCGGCGGCGCCGCCGGCTGAGGCCGTCGAAATCCGCGTGCCGCGCCGGATCGCCCTGGTGATCGAGACGTCCGGCTCCACCGGCACCCCGAAGCGGGTCGCGCTCAGCACAGACGCGCTGCTGGCCTCGGCGGCGGCCTCCGCGGCCGCCCTCGGCGGCGCCGGCCAGTGGCTGCTCGCCCTGCCGACGCACTACATCGCCGGTGCGCAGGTGCTGGTGCGCTCCATCGTCGCCGAGACCGAGACCGAGCCCGTGATCCTGCCCGCCGGGCACTTCGACCCGCTCGTCTTCGCCGAGCACGCCGCCCGGATGGACGCCCCGCTGCGCTTCGTCTCGCTGGTGCCGGTGCAACTGGCCCGGGTGGTCGAGGCGGCCGAGGCGGACGCCGTTGTGCTCGCCGCCGCGCGCCGCTTCGACCGGATCTTGGTCGGCGGCCAGGCGACGCCCCCCGCGCTGATCGCTCGCGCCGAAGCGCTCGGCCTCCGCGTGACGCGCACCTACGGCTCCTCCGAGACGGCCGGCGGCTGCGTCTACGACGGTGTGCCGCTGCACGGCACCCGGCTGCACCTCGCGGGTGAACAGGGCGACGGCGGGCTGATCGAGCTCGGCGGCCCGATGCTGGCCGAGGGCTACCTGGCCGCCGACGGCAGCCTGGACGCCGAGCGGACGGCATCCGCCTTCACCGAGCACCACGGCGACCGCCGCTACCGCACCGGCGACCTCGGTGAGCTGGTCGACGGGCGGCTGCGCGTGCTCGGCCGCTCCGACAACGTCATCATCAGCGGGGGAGAGAAGGTCTCGCTCGAGGCCGTCGAGCGCGTGCTGCACGCCCAGCGCGGCTTCGAGTCCGCCGTCGCCGTCGCCCTGGCCGACCCGGTGTGGGGGCAGGCGATCGTCGTGGCCAGGGCGGATGCCGCAGGCGCCGGTGACGGCGCCGACCTCGAGCGCGTGCGTGCGGCCGTGGCATCCGCCCTCGGCCCCGCGGCCCGGCCGCGCGCCCTGCACACCGTCGCCGAACTGCCGCAGCTGCCGTCGGGCAAACTCGACCGCGCCGCGCTCGCCCGGCTGATCGCAGCGGATGGTGCGCGAACGCGGGATTAGCATGGGGGTGTGGCAGCATCCTCCCGGCCCTCGAGGCCCAAGCAACAGCGAATGAATCCGGCAGCGACGGGACGACCCGGCGCAGGGAAAAACGGAGCAGGCAAGAACGGCGGCAAGACGCCGGCCCGGGCGCAGGGCGCGACGGCCGGTGACTGGGTCTCCGGGGCCCGGCTCCGCACGCTGCCGCTGGCCATCGCGCCGGTCGCGCTCGGCACCGGGGCGGCCGTCGTCGCCAACGGCAACGGACACTGGGAGCCCGTGCTCGCGGTGCTCTGCCTCGTCGTCGCCCTCTGCCTGCAGATCGCGGTGAACTACGCCAACGACTACTCCGACGGCATCCGCGGCACCGACGACCACCGCATCGGCCCGGCCCGGCTGACCGGCTCCGGGGCGGCCGCTGCCAAGCAGGTGCTCGTGGTGTCCTTCGCCTTCTTCGGCCTCGCCGCGCTCTCCGGCCTCGCGATCGTGCTCATCACCCAGCAGTGGTGGCTGCTCGCCGTGGGCGCCGCCGCCATCGCCGCCGCCTGGTTCTACACCGGCGGCAAGCACCCCTACGGCTACTACGGCCTCGGCGAGGTCTTCGTCTTCGTCTTCTTCGGCCTCGTCGCCACCTGCGGCACCACCTGGGTGCAGGCCGGCACCATCAACACCGAGAGCTGGCTCAGCGGCATCGCGATCGGGCTCATCGCCTGCGCGGTGCTGATGGTCAACAACCTGCGCGACGTCGCCCCGGACACCGCCGCCGGCAAGCGCACCCTCGCCGTGCTCGTCGGGCCGCGCGCCGGCAAGGTGCTGTTCTGCGTGTTCCTGTTCGTGCCGTTCGCGATCGCCGGCTTCTTCGCGCTGTTCTACCCGCTCGCCTGGCTGACGTTCTTCGTGCTGCTGCTGGCCCTGCCGGCTGGCATCATCGCCGCGACGGCGAAGACGGCGCCCGAGCTGATCCTGGCGCTCAAGCTCACCAGCTTCACGGCGCTCGGCTATGGCCTGGCGCTCGGGGCCGCATTCGCCTTCTAGGCGCCCCCGGTTCCACGCAAAAAACAGGAGGAGAGCCCCGCCGGCCGCACATGCGGCCCGGTGGGGATCTCCTCCTGTTTTTCTGAAGCGGATGCCGCGGCGCGGGCGCCGCGCTGCAGCTAGCTCTGGCGCTGCTCGGGGGTTGCGGGGGCCTCGGCGGCCGGGGCGGCGGGCGTCTCGCCGAGCGCGTCGAGAACGGCATCCTCGACCTCGTCGTCCTCGCGGACGGGCGCCTTCTCGGCGTGACGCACCTCGTAGAGCTCGCGGGCGACGCTCTCACGCGGCTTGCGGAAGAAGATGAACGAGACGCACAGGCCGATCACGGCGGCCAGCACCGTGGCGATCCACGGGTTCACCTGAATGAACAGCAGCACGATCAACGGCACAAAGAAGGCCAGCAGCCGCACGACGGTAAAGGTGATCCAGGAGCGCTTATTCACCCTCTCAGTGTAGGCGAGAGCCGCTGGACGCCTGCCGGGCAGACCGCCAGCTTGCTCCCACACTTCGCGGCCTAGACTGGGGGCATGACCCGCCTGCTGTTTGGACTCGCAGTCGCGGCCGTGGTGCTCACGGTGTACGCGCTCGTCGACGCCGCGCTTTTCGACCGCAGCCGCATCAGGGGCCTTCCCCGCTTCGCCTGGATTCTGGCCATCCTCTTCGTGCCCGTGATCGGCGCCCTGCTCTGGTTCGTCGTCGGACGCGGCCGCCGCGGCTCCTCGCCGCGCGGCCCCCGCACCGTGGCCCCGGACGACGACCTCGAGTTCCTCGGCCAGCTCGGCCGTGACGCCCAGCAGGAGCAGCGCATCCGCAGGCTCGAGCAGGAGCTCTCCGACCTCGACGGCGGCGCACCCCGCCCCGGCGCCTCGGGTAAGGGCACCGGGCCCGGCACCACCCCCGGCAACGGCCCCGGCGCCGCAACCCCGGGCGGCAACGACGAGACCGGCGACGCCCCCGGCCCCTCCGGCTCGCGGGATGCCTGAGCGCACCGAATCTGGGCTTCAGCCGGCACTGAGCGCGGCCGAGCCCGCCGGCAGCGGCAGCCCGGCCACTGACTTCGCCTGGGCGTTGCTCACCGAGCTGGTGCGCCGCGGCGTGCGCCACCTGGTGGTCAGCCCCGGCTCGCGCTCGCAGGCGCTGGCGCTGGCCGCCGCAGAGCTGGAGCGCCTCGGCGCCGTGCAGCTGCACGTGCGCATCGACGAGCGCAGCGCCGGCTTCACCGCCCTCGGCATCGGCGTCGAGTCCGGCGTGCCCGCCGCCGTGATCACCACCTCCGGCAGCGCCCCCGCTCATCTGCATCCCGCCGTGCTCGAGGCCCACCACGGCCGGGTGCCGCTGCTGGTGCTGAGCGCCGACCGGCCGCACGAGCTCCGCGGTATCCGCGCCAACCAGACCACCCTGCAGGCCGGGCTGTTCGGGCCCGCCGTGCGCCTGGCGGCAGACATCGACGCCCCCGACGAGGCGACGGATGCCGGCACCGCCACCGCCCTCGCGGCGCGCGCCTTCGAGTTCGCGGTTGGCACGCCGGAGCCCGGGCCCGTGCACCTCAACCTGGCGCTGCGCGAGCCGCTCTCCGCGCCGATCCCGCCCGCAGCGCTCGACCGGTTCCGGGCCGAGCTGGACGTCGAGACCGCCCGCGCGCCGCGGCCGGCCGCGGCATCCGCCCTGCCGACGGGCGACCCGGTCGCCGAGCCGGCGCACATCGAGAGGCGCATCGGCACCGTCGTCGTCGCCGGCGCCGGCGCCGGCCCGGAGGCCGAGGCGTTCGCCCGCGCCGGGCACTGGCCGCTGCTCGCCGAGGTGTCCAGCGGCTCCCGCTTCGGGCCGAACCTCGTCGTCGCCGCCCGCGAGCTGCTCGGCTCGCCCGAGTGGGCGCCGGAGTTCGGCGACCAGGTCGACCGCGTCATCGTCTTCGGCCACCCCACGCTCAGCCGCGAGGTGCCGGCCCTGATCGCCCGCCCCGGCGTCGAGACCGTCGTCGTCGACCCCGTCGGGCGCGAGTGGTTCAACCCGTCGCGCTCCGCCCAACGCGTGTTCGCCGTGCACACCGACGACGGCGCCGCCAGCGCTGAGGAGCGCCGCTGGGTCGGCCGCTGGGTGCACGCCAGCCGGAGCATCCGAGACGCGGCAGAGAGCCCGGCCGGCTCCGCCGCGACGGCCGACGCGGATGCCGCCACCGCGCCGCTGCGCAGCGGGGTCGCCCTCGGCGGCCACGTCGAGAACTTCGCGGCGCAGCGCGAGTACGTCGCCACCGAGTTCCGCGCGATCCGGGCTCCGCTCACCCGCAGCAGCCTCATGCAGGCCGTCTGGGCGGCCAGCTGGCCCATGGACCGGCTCGTCTTCGGCGCCAGCCGACTCATCCGCGAGGCCGACCGCGTCGTACCGGGCAAGAAGATCCCCGTGCACGCCAACCGCGGCCTCGCCGGCATCGACGGCACCATCGCCACCGCGATCGGCATCGCCCTGGCCGCGCCGGAGGGCGCGGGCCTGGTGCGCGTCGTGCTCGGCGACCTCGCCGCCCTGCACGACGTCTCCTCGCTGTTCCTCGGTGTGGGGGAGGCACGCCCCCGGCTGCAGCTGATCATCGGCAATGACGGCGGCGGCACCATCTTCGACTCCCTCGAGGTGGCCCAGCGCGCACCCGGGGACGCCTTCGACCGGGTGCAGTACACCCCGCAGGACACCGACTTCGCCGCCGTCGCGGTATCCGCAGGCTGGGCGCACACCCGCGTGACCACCCGCGGCGGCCTGAGCGAGGCGCTCACCGCGGCCGTCACCGGCCCGACGATCATCGAGGTTCCGCTGCCCCGCTGACCGCGCCGCCCTAGCGGCGGGCAGCGGCACGCGGCAAGATGGCCCTACGCAATCGAGGGGAGCCATCGTGGGCCATGCAGCAGAGAGCCTCTGGGACGTGGAGCCGGGCGAGAGCCTGCGGGTTGGCCCCGGCTTCGTGCTCGCCGACGTGGACACCGGCTCCACGCCCGGCTACCCGGGTGACAAGAAGAGCGCGGTTGCGGACCTCGCGGCCGGCGCCGAGGTGTTCGACGGGCTGCAGGAGATGTTCTTCGCGAACAGCCAGCTCGGCGACAAGCGCAAGATCTTGCTCGTGCTGCAGGCGATGGACACCGCGGGTAAGGGCGGGATCCTCCGCCACGTCATCGGGGCCGTCGACCCGCAGGGTGTGCAGATCACGGCCTTCAAGAAGCCGACGCCCGATGAGCTCGCCCACGACTTCCTGTGGCGCATCCGGCCGCACGTCCCGGACGCGGGCAAGATCGGTGTCTTCGACCGCTCGCACTACGAGGACGTTCTGATCGGGCGGGTGCGCGAGCTCGCCCCGGCCGCCGAGATCGAGCGCCGCTACGACGCGATCAACGCCTTCGAGCGGGAGCTCGCTGACGATGACACCACGATCATCAAGGTGATGCTGCACCTCGGTGCCGACGAACAGAAGGCGCGCCTGCAGGAGCGGCTCGACCGACCGGAGAAGCACTGGAAGTTCAATCCCGGCGACATCGACGAGCGCCTGCTGATGCCGCAGTACCGCGAGGCCTACCAGCTGGTGTTCGACCGGACGTCAACGCCGGATGCCCCCTGGTACGTGATCCCGGCAGACAAGAAGTGGTACGCCCGGCTCGCCGTGCAATCGCTGCTGATAGATGCCTTGCGCGGCATGAACCTGAGCTGGCCGGTCGCGGACTTCGACGTCGAGCACGAGAAGAAGCGACTCGCCGAATCCTAACCGGCAGAAGCGGTTACGGATCGGGCTTGACCTCCACCTCGGTTGAGGCAGTTGAGTGGGGGCTGTTGCCGCCCACCCAGCCGAACGGACCCCTCATGCGCTTCTCCACAGTTGCCCTCACCGCCAGCAGCCTCGACGCCGTCGAGGAGTTCTACGGGCGCACTCTCGAGCTGCCCCTCGCCCGGAGCGCCGGCGCCTGCACGGTGCAGATCGGCGGCACCGAGCTGCGCTTCGTGCCGTTCGGGGCGGGCGCCGCCACGCATCCCGTCAACCACCTGGCGATCACCGTGCCGCGCAACCAATTCGCCGAGGCGCGGCACTGGTTGCAGAGCCGCACGGCCGTCATCGAGCTGGACGGCGAGAGCGGGTTCGCGCTGGGGGAGCCGTGGCACTCCGACTCCGTCTACTTCCTCGGCCCCGACGGCATCGTCCTCGAGTTCATCGCCAGGCAAGGTCTGCCGAACGACCGGGTCGAGCCGTTCGGGCCGGGCGGCATGCTCCTGGTCAGCGAGGTCGGGCTCGCCGTGCCGAGTGGGCAGGAGGCCGTCGCGGAGCTCGCTGCCGAGCTTGGGCTGGAGCGCTTCGCCGGGGTCTCCGCGTCCTTCGCCGCCGTCGGCACCGCGGACGCGCTGCTCATCGTCGTGGACGATGGACGCACCTGGTTTCCGACCGCGGATGCCGCGGCATCGGCCGCCCCGCTGCAGATCGAGCTCGTTGGAGCCCCGCGCGCCGGCCGCTACCGGTCGGGGCTCGGTGCGACGGTGGCCGCCCGAGCATGACCGCCCGGGAGTGGCCGTGCCGGCTAGAGCAGGGCGTCGACCATCGGGCGGAACTTCATCCGGGACTCGGCGAGCTCCTGCTCCGGCTGCGACTCCGCGACTATGCCGCAACCGGCATATGCGCGTATCCCGCCGTCGGCGTCGATCTGGGCGCAGCGCAGCGCGATCGCCCACTCGCCGTCGCCTGCTGCGTCCACCCAGCCGACCGGCCCGGCGTAGCGGCCACGGTCGAACGGCTCCAGCTCGTCGATCAGGGTGAGCGCGACATCCGTCGGCGTGCCCGCGACGGCGGCCGTCGGGTGCAGGGCGGCGATCAGGTCGAGCGAGGTCGAGCCGTCGCTCAGCGTGCCCTCGATGTCGGTGGCCAGGTGCCAAAGGTTCGGCAGCTTGAGCGTGAAAGGCACCTCGTCGGCGGCGACGTGGGTGGCGTGCGGGCGCAGCGTGGCCAGCAGGCTCTGCACGGCGAACTCATGCTCGTCGTTGTCCTTCTCCGAGGTGGCGAGGGCCACGGCCGCGGCCTGGTCGGAGGCCGGGTCGGGGCCGCGGGAGATCGTGCCGGCCAGCACGCGCGCGCTCAGATCGCCGTGGTGCGCGCGGATCAGCGTCTCCGGGCTGGATCCGACGAG
>NZ_MPZN01000086.1 GCF_002936985.1 Microterricola pindariensis
CGCACAGAGCAAGGCCGAGGCGCCGCTGCCGGCGCGGATCCGGCTCTGGCCGTTCCTCGCTGGGTTCGGCTATCTGCTCGCCGTGGCCGGCATCGGCATCGCGCACTACCCGGCCGTGCCCGACCCGATGCCCGTGCACTTCGACGCCGCATTCGCGCCGGACCGCTGGGCGGCCAAGAGCCTGACCGGCTTCCTGTTGCCGGTGTTCATCGGCCTCGGCGTCACCCTGCTGCTGTGGGTGCTGGCCGCGCTGTTGCCGGTGCTCGACGCACTCGGCGGGAGCCAGTCGCATCCGGCCGCCGGCGTGCAGCTCTCCCCGCGCGCCCCCGCCACGACGCAGACGCTGCTGCTCACCCGGCGCATGCTGGAACGCCTCGGGCTCAGCGTCGCGCTGCTGATCGGCACGGTCGCCCTGCTGACCTGGTTCGGCGTGCCCGGCTGGGCGGAGCCGTGGGCGTTCATCCTGCTGGTGGGCGGGTTCCTCGGAGTGCTGACGTTCGGCGTCGTCGGCATCGTCCGCAGCGAGCGCGCCGAGACGCACCAGGTCGGCGCCTAGGCTGGGCGCATGAGTGAAACCGCCGCTGCCGCATCCGCCCCGACGACCCCCGCGGAGGCCGCGGGCACCCCGCTGGACGCGCTCATCGCGACCGTGGCGAAGCTGCGCGGACCGGGCGGCTGCCCGTGGGATGCCGAGCAGACGCACGCCTCGCTGGTGCAGTACCTCGTTGAGGAGACCCATGAGCTCGTCGACGCGATCGAGGCAGGCAGCCGTGACGAGATGATCGAGGAGCTCGGCGACGTGCTCTACCAGGTGATCCTGCACAGCGACATCGCCGAGCACACCGCGGGTGAGGACTTCACGGTGCAGGATGTCGCCGCGACCCTGAACGCGAAGCTCATCGGCCGGCACCCGCACGTCTTCGGTGATGTCGTCGCCGAGACCTCCGAAGACGTCGTCGCGTTCTGGGACGATCTCAAGGCCGCGGAGAAGCCGGAGCGCACGAGCGTGCTCGACGGCATCCCGCAGGGCATGCCCTCGCTCGGGCTCGCCGACAAACTGCTCGGCAAGGCGGCGAAGCTCGGCCTGATCGACGACGGCGCGGATGCCGGCTCGCCGCTCAGCGCGGCCTTCAGCTCGGAGGATGAGCTCGGGCCGATGCTGCTGGCCATCGTCGCCAGCGCCAAGGGGCGCGGCCTCGACGCGGAGCGGGCGCTGCGCAGCACGCTGCGCGACTTCCAGGCGGAGATCCGCGAGGCCGAGGGCACGGCGTAGCCCTCACCCGCCTCGCCTTCCAGCCGGCGCGCAACTTCCCGGTGGCTCGAGGGAGCGCCAGCGGCCGAAGCCAACAGCGCCGATCTGGCCGCAAAAAACAGGAGCAGAGTGGCGCCGGGTCGCTCTGCGGGGCTCGCCCCGCTCTGGTCCTGTGTTTCGCTGGCTTGGCCGCGGCTACGCCACCCGGCTGCCGGTGGGCAGGCGCTTCGCCGGGGTGTCGGTGCGGCGCACCGCCCAGAACAGCGCGCCCGCGCCGAGCAGCAGGTGCACCGTGAGCCCGACGAACCAGGACGGCACCGAGCGGTTGTAGATCTGCTCGGCCGTCTCGTAGTCGTTCGGGCGCGGGTCGTTCGGCCCCAGCCCATCGGCACAGGCGTCGTACACGCTGTTCAGCTCCGGCGGATGCTGGGCGCTGCGCACGCCGACCGCGATCCAGCCGAACAGGTCGCGCGGGTTGCCGTTGTCGTCAAAGGTGCCGGGAGCGGCATCCGCCAGCACCACATAGGGGTTGGCGGCCAGCACACCCCAGTAGTAGTCGAAGCGGGGAACCGAGTACTCCGTGACGACGGGCGCGGCGCAGGTCCACTGGCCGCCCGTCTCCCCGTTCGCCTGCTCGTCCCAGTTGTAGTCGATCGAGGTGCTCGTCGCCGTGGACTGCGTCGCCAACCCGGCCAGGCCGAACAGGATCGGGGTGCCGACGCTGAGCGCCGCGATCACCAGGTACGTGGTGACGATGGAGAACAGCGGCCGGGTCTGGATGCCGCTCAGCCCGACGCCGATCGCGGCGATGACGCCCAGCTCCAGGGCGAGCACGAGGGTCGAGACGGCGATGGTGCCGATCGACACCTGGCCGAGCACCACGGCGAACAGCAGGAACGGCAGCGCGGCGGCGAGGAAGGCGAGTGCCGTCAGCCAGGCCGCCACGAACTTGCCGAGCACCAACTGCCAGGTGCTGATCAGCGTCACCTGCGTGGTGGCGAGCACGCCGGTCTCCCGGTCGCCGTTGATCGCGTTGCCGCTGAGCGCCGGAGACACCAGCGAGCCGAGCAACAGCACGAAGAAGATGATGGTGGAGAACATGCCGCCGCCGCCGGAATCGATCGCGTTCGTGGCGAACCAGAGCAGCAGGGTCACGAGCCCGACGATCACGAAGAAGACGCCGAGCAACACGTACCAGGCCACGCCGCGCACACGCTGGCGCAGTTCGAGCCCGATGATCAGGCGGACGCCGGCCCAGAACTCGGTCCGGTCGGCGGCTGTCTGGGTGGTCAGCGTCGTGCTCATGCTGCGCCCCCTCCCTCGGTCGGCAGTGGTTGCGGGCGGTTCACGTCGCGGTTCAGATCGAGGAAGGTGTGCTCCATCACCCCGACGGCCGGCCCGAAGTCGCTGATGGCCGCGCCCGCGCCGACGAGCCGGCCGAGCGCCGCGGCGGCCTCGGCCTCGTCGGCGAAGGAGAGCAGCGCGCCCACGTTGTCCAGGGCCACCCGCTCGGCTGGCATCCCGATGGCGGCGATCGCGGATGCCAGCACCGCGCGGTCCAGCGCGCGCACCCGCCACTGCCGCAGGCTGCTCTGTGCCCGGGCCACCTGCTCGGCGCTCGCCGTGACGCCGGCGGACATGTACACGGCCGCATCCGCCATCTCGTCGAGCTCGGAGAGCACGTGGCTGGACACCAGGATCGCGGTGCCCTCACCGGCCAGCCGGCGCACCAGCGCACGGAGGTCGGCCCGGGCGGCCGGGTCGAGGCCGGAGGCCGGCTCGTCCAGCAGCAGCACCGCCGGGTCGTGCACGAGGGCGCGGGCGAGGCTCAGCCGCTGCTTCTGCCCGCGGGAGAGCACGCGGGTCGGCTGGCCGGCGAGAGCGGTGAGGCCGGTGATGGCGAGCAACTCCTCGGTGCGCCGCGCCGCCTGCTGCTGCGGCATCCGGTAGAGCCGGCCGGTGGTCTCGATGGCCTGGCGCACGGTGAGCGTCGGCCAGGCGCCGAGCACGTCCGGCATCCAGCCCATCCGGGCGCGCACCTGCGTCGTGTCGTCGATCGGGTCGAAGCCGGCGATGCGGATGCTGCCGGCATCCGGCTGCAGCAAGGTGGCGAGCATGAGCAGCAGGGTGGTCTTGCCGGAGCCGTTCGGGCCGATCAGCCCGGTGACCGACCCCGGCGGCACCTCGAGCGATGCGTCGCGCACCGCGTGCACCGCCCCGAAGCTGCGACTGACGCCGGTCACGCTGATTCCCATCGGTGCTGCGCTCATCGTGCCCCCATCGATCGCGAGTGTGTGCTCAGGCTAGCCTGCCCTCCCTAGCCAGCGCGGCATTCGCGGCGGTAACGTCGCCTCATGAGCGAGAAGACCTTCAACGAACTCCTGACCATCCAGATCGGCAACGAGTTTGCCGCCTCGCAGCAGTACATCGCGATCGCGGTGTGGTTCGACGGGCACGACCTTCCCCAGCTGGCCGCCCACTTCTACCGCCAGTCGGTGGAGGAGCGCAACCACGCCATGATGCTCGTGCAGTACAGCCTCGACCGCGGCCTGCCCATCACGATCCCCGGTGTGCCGGCCGTGCAGAACGAGTTCGCCAACGTCGTCGAGCCGGTCGCGCTCGCGCTCGCGCAGGAGAAGCAGGTGACCACCCAGATCGAGGAGCTGTTCAAGGCTGCCCGCCGCGACGGCGACGCCCTCGGCGAGCAGGCCATGCTCTGGTTCCTCAAGGAGCAGGTCGAGGAGGTCGCCTCGATGAGCACGCTGCTGACGATCGCCGAGCGCGCCAAGGACAACCTGTTCGACCTCGAGAACTTCGTGGCCCGCGAGACGATCGGCGACGGCGGCGTCGACTCCGACGCGCCAGAGGCCGCCGGCGGCGCCCTCTAACCGGCGCCGGCGGGCGGCGCCCCGCATCGACGTGACAGTTGAGCGTGTTCCCGGTCGCCGGGAACACGCTCAACTGTCGTCTCGGCGGCTCTCGAGGGGAGGGCCGGGCGAAAGGCCAGGGGCGGATGCCGCGGGCGGATGCCGCGGGCTGCCGCGCGCGCGGAGCAGGCCCGGCCGTTCTGAAAGAATGGGGGTATGGCTCAGACTGTGACCCCGCCCCGCGGCATGCGCGATTTCCTCCCCGCCGACAAGGCCCGCCGCGAGCACGCGCTCGGCATCATCCGCGCCAGCTACGCCGCGCACGGCTTCGACGAGATCGAGACGCCGGTCATGGAGGACGCGGCCCGGCTGCACTCCGGCCTCGGCGGCGACAACGAGAAGCTCGCCTTCGCCGTCATGAAGCGCGGCCTCGGCGCGGAAGACCTGGCCGCCGCCGCGGCATCCGGCGATGTGCTCACCCTGGCCGACCTCGGCCTGCGCTTCGACCTCACGGTTCCGCTGGCCCGTTTCTACGCCACCCACCGCTCCGCGCTGCCCGGCGTCTTCCGTGCCATTCAGATCGCGCCGGTCTGGCGTGCCGAGCGCCCGCAGAAGGGTCGCTACCGCCAGTTCGTGCAGTGCGACATCGACATCATCGGCGAGGCCGGCCAGCTGGCCGAGATCGAGCTGATCGGCGCCACCGCCGGCACGCTGGACGCGCTCGGCCTGACCGGCTGCAGCATCCGCATCAACGACCGCCGCATCCTCGCGGCCCTGCTCGCCCACTGGGGCGTTCCGGAGAAGCAGTACGAGCGGGCGCTCATCACCATCGACAAGCTCGACAAGATCGGCGCTGGGGGAGTGGCCGAGGAACTGGCCGGCCTCGGCATCGCCGCCGAGGGCATCGCCGAGACGCTCGAGAGCATCGCGAACGCCGGCTGGGAGCTGCTGGACGGCGGCGTGCCCGCCTGGCTCGACCAGCAGGCGTACGCCGAGCTGCTCACTCTGCGCGCCGCGCTGCCGGAGGTCGAGCTCGTCTTCGACCCGACCCTCGTGCGCGGCATGGGCTACTACACCGGCACCATCTTCGAGATCGCCCACCCCGAACTCGGCTACTCGCTCGGTGGCGGCGGCCGCTACGACGGCATGATCGGTCGCTTCCTCGGCACCGACGTGCCCGCCTGCGGCTTCTCGATCGGCTTCGAGCGCATCGTCGACCTGCTGCCGGAGGACGCCACGAGCATGGCGGATGCCGCCGTCATCGTGCACGAGAAGGACGCCCTGCCGGCCGAGCTGATGGCGCTCAAGCGCCAGCTGGTGGCATCCGGAACCCGGGTGCGCCTCGAGAAGCGCAGCAAGAACCTCAAGGCGCTGCTCGAGCGGGCGGAGGCCGACGGCTTCACCCGCTTCGCACTGCTCGGCCAGGGCGTGACGGATGCCGGCCAGCTGGAGTTCAAGCCGCTCGGCGGCTAGGCCAGGCAGCACGGCTGAGACGGAATCCGTTGCCCAGCCCGCCGCGTGAGTAGACTGGGCGGTGGATCACGACGGTGTTTTCCGCATCCCATACCCCCCTTACTCAAGGAGATAGTTGTGGCTCTGATCGAGGCTGTAGGCGCTCGCGAAATTTTGGACTCCCGTGGAAACCCGACCATCGAGGTCGAGGTTCTCCTGGAGGATGGCACCGTCGCACGCGCCGGTGTTCCCTCCGGCGCATCGACCGGTGCGTTTGAGGCATACGAGCTGCGCGACGGCGACGCAGCCCGCTACGGCGGCAAGGGCGTGCTCAAGGCCGTCGACGCCGTGCTCGACGAGATCGGCGACGAGATCGACGGCATCGAGTCGACCGAGCAGCGCGTCGTCGACGCCACTCTGATCGAGCTCGACGGCACCGAGAACAAGAGCCGCCTCGGCGCCAACGCGATGCTCGGCGTCAGCCTGGCCGTGGCGAAGGCCTCGGCCGACTCGCTCGACCTGCCGCTGTTCCGCTACCTCGGTGGCCCGAACGCGCACACCCTGCCCGTTCCGCTGATGAACATCATCAACGGTGGCTCGCACGCCGACAACGACGTCGACATCCAGGAGTTCATGATCGTTCCCCTGGGTGCCGAGACGTTCAGCGAGGCTCTGCGCTGGGGCGTCGAGACCTACCACGCCCTCAAGGGCCTGCTGAAGTCGAAGGGCCTGGCGACCGGCCTCGGCGACGAGGGCGGCTTCGCTCCCAACCTGCCCAGCAACCGCGCGGCCCTCGACCTCATCGTCGAAGCCATCCAGATCGCCGGCTACGTGCCCGGCAAGGACATCGCGCTGGCCCTGGACTGCGCCGCCACCGAGTTCTTCAAGGACGGCAGCTACCACTTCGAGGGCAAGCAGCTCTCGGCCGAGGAGCTCGTCGCCTACTACGCCGAGCTCGTCGAGGCGTACCCGCTGGTCTCCATCGAGGACCCGCTGGAGGAGGAGGACTGGGACGGCTACACCCACCTCACCGCCCAGCTCGGCGACAAGGTGCAGATCGTCGGTGACGACCTGTTCGTGACCAACCCGAAGCGCCTGGCCAAGGGCCTCGAGCTGCGCACCGCCAACTCGATCCTCGTCAAGGTCAACCAGATCGGCACCCTGACCGAGACGCTGGATGCCGTCGCCATGGCGCAGCGCGCCGGCTACACCGCGATCCTCTCGCACCGCTCCGGCGAGACCGAGGACACCACGATCGCCGACCTCGCCGTCGCCACCGACTGCGGTCAGATCAAGACCGGTGCGCCTGCCCGCAGCGAGCGCGTCGCTAAGTACAATCAGCTGTTGAGGATCGAAGAAGAACTCGGTGAGGCCGCCGTCTACGCCGGCCGCAGCGCGTTCCCGCGCTTCACCGCGTAACTCGCTCCCCGCGGTTTCTGCCGCGCAGCAAGCACCCGGCGTTTCGAATGGAGGATCAGGGCAATGCCTGACACCTCGACGAAGACGCACACTCGGAAGGTGCCGGTGGCCATGGCCACCGGCGACTCCCCGAGCGGGGGCTGGCTGCGCGGCATCCGTTTTTCCGGCTTCTCCCTGATCATGATGGTGATCCTCGTGCTCGCCGTCGTCGTGCTGGCGCCGGGCCTGCGCGTGCTCGTCGAGCAGCGCCAGGAGATCGCCGCGCTCAGCGCCACCGTTGAGGCGCAGCGCAAGGACGTGGACTCGCTGCACGCCGAGCGCGAGCGCTGGAACGACCGGACCTTCGTCATCACGCAGGCCAGGGACCGGCTCTACTACGTGATGCCGGGCGAGGTGAGCTTCCTCGTGATCGACCTCCCGGCTCAGGTGGAGGAGAGCGCGCAGGCGCCCGTCACCGCCGAAATCCAAAACACCCAGCTTGATTGGTTACAGTCAATGTTCGCCTCCGTGATGACGGCGGGCCTTGCAGAAAGCGCACCAGCACCATGACGACACCCCCCTTCGATCCGGCCTCCGAGCGGGACATCGCCATCGTTTCGGCGCAGCTCGGCCGCCCGGCGCGCAACGTGATCGGCATCGCCGCACGCTGCGTCTGCGGCGCGCCCACCGTGGTCTCCACGGCGCCGCGCCTGGCCGACGGAACCCCGTTCCCCACGCTCTACTACCTGTCCCACCCGGCTGCCACCGCGGCGATGTCCTTCCTCGAGGCCACCCAGGTGATGAACGAGTTCAACGAGATGCTCGGCGAGGACGAGGAGCTGCGTGCCGCCTACAGCCGCGCCCACGATGCCTACCTGGCCGACCGCAACAGCATCCTGGTCGTTCCGGAGCTCGAGAACTTCTCCGCCGGCGGCATGCCGGTGCGCGTCAAGTGCCTGCACGCCCTCGCCGGCCACGCCCTCGCGGCTGGCCCCGGCGTCAACCCGATCGGCGATCTCGCCCTGGCCCGCTCCACCTGGTCGCCCGCAGTGTGCGAGTGCGTGGTCTACCCCGGGATCGACGAGTGAGTTGCAGACGACTGACGTTCGGGCGAGCGGCGGCCACTCGCTGATGCGGCGCTGGGGGCGGTGGGGAACTGCAGCGGCGGTGGCGATCGTCGCCGCCGTCACACTGGGCACCACGGTGATCGATGCCCCGCCGGCGCACGCCGACCAGATCCGTGACATGCAGTACTGGCTCGCCGACTACGGCTTCGACGAGGCCTGGCTGAGCACGAAGGGCGCCGGCGTGACCGTCGCCGTCATCGACACCGGCATCGACGGCTCCGTCGCCGAGCTCAAGGGCGCCATCGTCGGCGGCATGGACGCCTCGGGCATCGGTTCCCAGAACGGGCAGACCCCGGTCGGCGACAACAGCCAGCACGGCACCATGGTGGCCTCCCTGCTCGCCGGGCGCGGCCGTGGCCCGGTCCCGGGCAGCGGCGTGATCGGCGTCGCCCCGGAGGCGGAGCTGCTTGCGGCATCCGTGGCGTTCGGCACGAACACCGGCTCGACGGTCAGCAACGACGATCAGATCGCCTCCGCGGTGCGCTGGGCTGTCGACAACGGCGCCGACGTGATCAACATGTCCCTGACCCGCAACACCCTGGACTGGCCGCAGAGCTGGGATGACGCCTTCCTCTACGCCTTCGAGCACGATGTCGTCGTCGTGGCGGCCGCCGGTAACCGCGGCGCCGGGACGGCAGCAGTCGGCGCCCCGGCGACGATTCCCGGGGTGCTCACGGTCGCCGGGGTCGACCGCGACGGCGATGCCAGCTTCGACGCCTCCTCGCAGGGCATCACGATCTCGGTCGCGGCCCCGAGCGAGGACCTCGTCGGCGTGGTGCCGGGCGGCGGCTACGCAAAGTGGGACGGCACCAGTGGCGCCGCCCCGATCGTCTCCGGCCTGGTCGCGCTGGTGCGCTCCGCCTACCCGGAGCTCGGCGCGGCCGACGTCATCAACCGGGTCGTCTCGACGGCGGTCCCGCGTGGAGCCGTGCAGATCTATGGCAACGGGCTGATCGACGCGGACGCCGCCGTCAACGCCGAGGTCGCCGCCGCCAGCACCGACCCGGAGACCCAGCTCAAGGAGTGGGTGCACCTGCACCGCCGCGCGGCGGTGGCCCCGAGCGAGGAAGAGCCGTCCACCCGCGACCCGATCGTGGCGAAGGCGGACCCTCCCGCGCCGGAGCAGGGCTCGCTGGCATCCATCGTCCCGAACAGTTTCACGATGACCACCGTCGTCGTGCCGATTCTTGTGCTCGCAGGATTTGCTATCCTTATTGTGCTGCTGGGCATAGGGGCCACACGGCATTTCAGGCGAATACTGCGCAGGTAAGCGGTTTTCGCACATCCATGATCACGTAGGAGATCCTCAACCGTGCCCAAAATCCTCATCGTCGGTGGCGGCTACGCCGGCTTTTACACCGCATGGAAGCTCGAGAAGTGGCTGCGCAAGGGCGAAGCTGACGTCACTGTCGTAGACCCGCTGCCGTACATGACGTACCAGCCCTTCCTCCCCGAGGTTGCCGCCGGCTCCATCGAGCCGCGCCACTCCGTCGTCGCGCTGCGCCGGCACCTCAAGAAGACCACCGTCCTGACCGCCAAGGTCACCGGAATCAACCACGCCACCAAGCAGGCGACGATCACGCCGCCCGTCGGAGACCCCTACACCTTCGACTACGACATCATCGTCGTCACTGCCGGTGCCGTCTCCCGCACGTTCCCGATCCCGGGCGTCGCGGATGAGGCCATCGGCCTCAAGACGATCGAGGAGGCAGTCGCGATCCGCGACCGCGTGCTCACCAACTTCGACAAGGCCGCGGCCATGCCCGCCGGGCCCGAGCGCGACCGCCTGCTCACCTTCACGGTGGTCGGCGGCGGCTTCGCCGGCATCGAGGTCTTCGCCGAGCTGCGCTCCTTCGCCAGCTCGCTGCTCAGCTCGTACCCGCAGCTGACCTTCGACGACACGCACTTCCACCTCATCGAGGCAATGGGCCGCATCATGCCCGAGGTGTCCCTCGAGACCAGCCACTGGGTGCTCAAGAACCTCGCCCAGCGCGGTGCAGAAGTACACCTGGACACGCAGCTCAAGTCGGCTGTCGGCGGCGTCATCGAGCTGTCGACCGGCGAGAGCTTCGAGAGCGACCTCATCGTCTGGACCGCCGGCGTGATGGCGAACCCCGCCGTCGTGCGCGGCTCCGACTTCCCCGTGGAGGAGCGCGGCCGCCTGCAGGTGCGCGCCGACCTGCGCATCGGAACCGAAGAAGACATCGTCGAGGGTGCCTGGGCCGCCGGTGACATCACCGCCGTCCCCGACCTCTCCGGCGGCGGCGTCGGCGGCTACTGCGTTCCGAACGCCCAGCACGCCGTCCGTCAGGGCAAGCTGCTCGCGAAGAACATCGTCGCCGTTCTGCGTGGCGAGGGCCCCAAGGAGTACCTGCACAAGAACATGGGCGCAGTTGCCGGCCTCGGCATCGGCTACGGCGTGTTCCAGTCCGGCAAGATCGCGATCAAGGGCCTCCCGGCCTGGTTCGCGCACCGCGGCTACCACGGTCTGGCCATGCCGACCTGGGAGCGCAAGATCCGCGTGATCTGGGGCTGGATCAACAACTTCTTCCTCGGTCGCGACATCGTCTCGCTCGCCGCGGTGACCACCCCGCGCGCCGCGTTCGAGGAGTTCGCCTCCCGCCCGAAGCCCGCCGTCGAGGCTGCTCCGGTCGCCGCGGTGAAGGCCCCGGCCAAGGCAGCGGCCGCCAAGCCCGCGGCGAAGACTGTTGCGGCCAAGACCGCTGCAGCCAAGACCCCTGCAGCCAAGACCGCTGCGGCCAAGGCCGACGTGGCCCCGGCCGACGCGGCTCCGGCCAAGGCCAAGGCCCCCGCCAAGGCGCGCGCACCCAAGAAGGTCGCCGCCGAGGTCGTCGAGGTCGCAGAGGCCGTCGCCGCCAAGTAGGCGGTGCCGCGGCACACGTGTTGAAGAACGGCCCCGAGGCATCGCCTCGGGGCCGTTCTGTTCGCGGCTAGACTGCACAGCGCGCCCCTATAGCCCAATCGGTAGAGGCAGACGACTTAAAATCGTCCGAGTCAGGGTTCGAGTCCCTGTGGGGGTACAGAGAAGAATTCGCGCCGCGGCGACCGCACAGGCAAAGCCAGCGGTGTCGAGTCGGAGGCGGGTCCAGCGGGAGAGCTTCCCAGTCGGCGGTTGGCCCAGTCGGGGGTTTTCCAGCCGACGGTTAGCCCAGCCGGTCGAGGTAGCGCAGCAGCACGCCCTCGCGCAGCGCCCACGGCGAGACCTCGAGCTCCTTCACCTTGAACACCGCCATCGCCTCGGCGAGCACGATGCCGCCGGCCACGATCTGGAAGGTGCGGTCGGCGGTGATGCCGGGCAGCGCGGGCCTGGCGTCTGCGGGGATCCTCGCCAGGC
>NZ_MPZN01000087.1 GCF_002936985.1 Microterricola pindariensis
GGCATCGCACCGCGGGACGCATCCTCATCCCCGCCGGCGTGCTCACGGCCCTCTCGGGGATGTGGATGGCCGTCTTCTACCAGCTCCCCGCCGGAGACGGCGTCGCCCTGCTCGTGCTGCGCCTGCTGTTCGGCTCGGCGATGCTGGCGAGCATCGCGCTGGCGGTTCGCGCCATCATCCGCCGGGACTTCGTCACGCACAGCGAATGGATGACGCGGGCGTACGCCATCGCCCTCGGTGCGGGCACGCAGGCCCTGCTGCTGATTCCCTCGGGGATCCTCTTCGGCGCGCACAGCGAGATTCCGCGCGCCGTGGTCATGGGCACCGCGTGGGCGCTCAACCTGGCCGTGGCCGAGCTGGTCATCCGCCGCCGTGCCGCTCTCAGCGGGGTGACCCGATGAGGGCCGCCGTGTACCACCGCTTCGGTGGACCGGACGTTGTGCGCATCGAGCAGGTGCCCCAGCCGGCGGTCGGCGCCACCGAGGTGTTGATCCGGGTGCGGGCGACCACCGTCAGTGCCGCCGACCGGCGTGCACGCAGCAAGGACGTGCCCGCGGGGTTGGCACTTCCGTCCTCCCTGGTCCTGGGTGTCAGGCGCCCCCGGCGGCCAATCCTCGGCATGGATGTCGCCGGCGTGGTTGAGTCGGTCGGGGCGCGGGTGACCCGGTTCCGGCCCGGCGACGAGGTGGTCGCCATGCTCGGCAGCCGTTTCGCCGGGCACGCAGAGTTCGCCGTTGCCGACGAGTCCAGCGCCATCGCCCTCAAGCCCACCACCGCCAGCTTCGCCGAGGCGGTGGCCCTGGTATTCGGCGGCGTCACCGCCAGGGCCTTCCTCAATCAGACGCGCGTGGCGCCCGGCAGCAGCGTGCTGGTCAACGGCGCCTCCGGTGCCGTCGGATCCGCGGCGGTGCAACTGTGCGCCGCCGCCGGCGCCCACGTGACCGCTGTCAGCAGCGCCGGCAATGCCGAGCTGGTGCTCTCGCTCGGGGCAGACAGCACCGTCGACTACAACGCCGCCGACTTTGCAGGCGGGCGCGATCGCTACGACAACGTGATCGACTGTGTCGGCAACGCGCCCGTGTCCCGGGTGCTCCCGGTGCTGAACCCCGGCGGGGCCGTCCTGCTGGTGGCGGGCAACCTCCGCTCGCTCGTCACTGCACCGGGGCAGGCGAGGCGACACGGGCTGACGGTCGCAACCGCTCCCGGTCCCTACCTGGCATCAGACCTCGAGCACCTCGGCCGGCTCATGGACGCGGGTCGGCTCCGTGCGGTCATCGAGCGCTGCTACCCGCTTGAGCAGATCACCGCCGCGCACCGGCGCGTCGACACCAACCGCAAGCGCGGCAACGTCGTCATCGACGTCGGCTGACGCCGACTCCACACGAAAGGGCCCGGCCCATGATCACCCCTTCCCCGGTGCGGCTCGAGGCCGCCCTTGACCCACGGCTCTCTCGGTGGCTCTGGCTGGTGAAGATGTTCCTTGCGATCCCGCACTATCTGATCCTGCTCGGCCTCACCGCAGCGCTCGTGGCCACCACCGTCGTCTCCGGCGCCGCGATCCTCGTGACCGGGCGGTATCCGCGCCCGTTGTTCGATTTCGCCGTCGGCGTGTTCCGCTGGCACTGGCGGGTCGGCTTCTACGTCTACGCCGGCCTCGGAACCGACCGCTACCCGCCCATGACGCTCGCCCAGACCGACTACCCGGCGGATTTCTCTGTTGACTATCCCGAACGCCTGTCGCGCCCGCGCGTGCTCGTCAAATGGCTGCTCGGGATCCCGCACCTGGTGCTGATCGGCCTGTTCGTCGGCGTCATCATGCTCTACCCGTGGGACGTGTTCCTGGATTGGCAGGGCGGGCCACCGACCGGCGGCTACTCCGTGTTCAACCTGCTGGTGGTGATCGCGGGGATATTCCTGCTGGTCACCGGCCGGTACCCGCGCCCCCTGTTCGAGTTCTTGGTCGGCGTGAGCCGCTGGGTCTACCGGACGCTCGCGTACCTCGGCCTGATGACCGACGTGTATCCGCCGTTCCGCCTGGACTCCGGCGGGCGGGAGCCCGGTTGACGCCGGAGATGGCTGCTGATCCTCGTGATCCCCGCCTAGCCCTGGGGCGGCTCGAAACCGACGACCGGGACGCCGTTGAACAGCGGCCAGAACACGACGTCGGTGTCGGGCAGCTGAATCGTCATCGCCTGTGGGTGCACGGGCCAGTAGCCGACGAGCGTCCGAGCCGCGCTCGGGTCTGGCACGGGGCGCCAGGGGTCGAGGACCCCCAGGCCCTCGTAGTCGAATCCGGGCTGGAGATACGCCTCGACCTGAGTTCCCCGCGGGAAGAGCCGTTCGAGTGCGCCGTCGGACTGGAGGTACTCGACGTGCGGGTCCGGGGACTCCAGCACGATGCCGATGGTGTCGGATTCCGGATCGCCGGGCTCGCGCTGGCCGTGCGTCGTCTCGACTTGATCGAGCCGCAGCACCGGAACGGTGGCGGGCCCGAGGATTCCGGAGACCGCGAGGGAATCGATACCGACAACCCGCCCGGTGACCACGAGGCTGGCATACGGCAGGAGCTCAGCCGGGGATCCGAAGACAACGATGTCGGCGGTGCCGCCGCTGGTCACGGCACTGTAGCCAGGAACGGGGGCGGCGGCCTGAGGGGTGCCGCCCGGCGCGCTCTGCCCTGGCACGAGGAACCCTGCCGTCACAGCGACGGCCAGGGCGGCCGCACCGCTCGTTGCGGCGGTGACCAGCCGCCGCCGGGTCCTCGAGCGGCGATACCGGGCGGCGTGCTCGTCGAGGAGGGCGCTGCGGAGTGCGGAGGTGCGATCGGGTGCCGGATTGGTTTTCATCGTTGTGCCTCCGTGAGCGGTGCGGCTGCGGGTGTCGCGAAACCGGCGGGGACATCAGCCTCTCCGAGCCCGGCCGCGAGTCGAGCTTTCGCGCGGGCCAGCCTCGACTTGGCCGTTCCGAGGGCAATGCCCAACGCGCGAGCGGCCTCGGCCTCGCTGAACCCCTCCAGAACGCGAAGTGTCAGAATCTCGCGGTCTGTGCCCGACAGTGCGAGAAACGCCGCGCGGACGTCCTCGTCAACCGCATCATCGGGGCGATGCGACTCCTCGGGCACCGGCAACCGCGCCAGCAGTGCGTGATAGCGGCGGGCGCTCCTGCTCGCGTTGCGCGCGACATTCGTCGCCGTCACGAGCAGCCAGGGCAGCAGCGAGCCATCGACGAAGCGCACCTGGCGGCGCTTCCGCCAGCACTCCAGGAAGACCATGGCCGCGACATCCTCCGCCTCGTGCGCCTGCGGAACGAGGCGCAGGCAGTGCCGCAGCACGCGGGCGTGGTGCCGGTCGAAGAGAGCGCCGAAGGCGGCCGAGTCGCCGGCACACGCCAGCGCCCAGTCGTCTTCGTCGCTTGTGCTCATACCCTGGAATGTCCGCTCGTCGCCGATCGGTTCCACTCTGGCCCGAGCGCGCGGGTGTCGGCGTTAACGCACGAGACGGATGCCGCAGCGCTGCGGCATCCGTCTCGTGTTGTTGCTGGCTAGCGACCGCGCTGCGGGCGCACCTTGAACGGGTCGATGCCCTTGGGGATCGGCAGCTGGGTGCCGAGCGAGCTCAGGCGGTTGTTGATGGCGAGCACCTCGGCCTTGCTCAGCGTGTTCTTGATGCGGGAGAGGCTGCGCGGGATCTTGTGCAGCGGCACTTCGCCCTCACCGCGGCCGACGGTCACGAACTCGACCGGGACGTTCGGCAGGATCCGGCCGATCTTGCGCTTCTCGTCCTCGAGCATGCGGGCGGTGCGGGAGGACGCGCCCTCGGCGATCAGCACGATGCCGCCGCGGCCGACGGCGCGGTAGACGGCATCCTGGGTCTTGCCGTTGACGGCGACCGGCATCTCGCTGCCGATCCAGCCACGGCGCAGCGAGCTGCGCAGCACGGCACCGACGGCCCCCGGCTGGCCCTCGATCTGCGAGTAGGCGGCCTTCTCGGCGAGACGGCCGAGGATGATCAGGGCGATCAGCACGCCGGCGAGCACACCGGCGACCACCCAGAGGGCGATCGTGAAACCGTTGCCGTTGCCGAGCACGATGCCAAGCACCACGCCGACGATGATCGGGGCGAGGAAGCCGAGCAGCATGAGCCACTGCGCGCTCGAGTCGTAGCGGCGGGTCATTTGGAAGACCTGCCACATTTGCTTGAAGCGACCGGGTTGCTTGGGGGTGGAAGACTTCTCCGAGCTACGTGCCATGCTCTCTAGAATACCGAGTCGGCGGCGGCCCCGTGACCGCTTCAGCTGGGTGGGCTGTTATGCACTGCGGGGCTGGTCGCGGAAGTTCTGCACAGACCCTGGCCGGTGCCCGGCGCGGCCCGGTTCTCGGCGCAGGATGGGCCCGTGAGATGGACGCGGCGAAGCGACGGAGGACGGGCGGACGTGGATGCGCCCGCCGCATCCGGCGCACGCGGGGGCGCGGATGCCGCGGCGCCGGCGCACCTCGCCGGCTACCGGGTGATCCGGCGGCTGGCAGTCGGGCGGAGCGCCGCCGTCTACCTCGGCCATGCCGACGCCGGCCCCCTCGCCCTGCGCGTCTTCCACGCGGGCGCGGACGCCGAGCGGGTGGATCGGGAGATCGCCGTGCTCTGCGGGCTGCCGCCGGGCGTGGCGGCCCCCCTGCACGATGTGCTCACGCTGCCGGACGGGCGGATCTGCCTCGTGCTGGAGCGTGATGACGGCCCCAGCCTGGCCGAGTTCCTCGCCGAGCGGGGGCACATCCGCGCGGGGGAGGCGGTCACCATCCTGGCGCCGCTGGCCGTCGCTCTGGACCGTTTGCACCGGCACGGCTGGAGCCACGGGGCGGTGGATGCCGGCGCCGTCCGTTTCGACGCGGCGGGGCGGGCGCACCTGGCCGGCTGGGCGGAGGCCAGCCCACTGGCGACGGGCGCCGAGCGCACCCGGGTGCTGCGTGCCGAGTACGCGGGCCTGGCGGCCGTCGCCCGCCTGGTCTGCGGGGCCGTCGATGCGGGCAGCGCCGCCCCGCACGAGGTGCAGGAGCTGCTGGACTGGTTGGGGGAGCGCGTCGCGGCCCACCCGTTCCTGTCGTGCGCGGCCGAGTTCGAGCGCCGGCTGTTCGGCCTCGCCCGGCCCCTCGCCGTGCGTCTCGGTCGCCCTGATGCCGATCCGCGCGGCCACGCGGGCGTTCCGCTGCGCCTGGCCGGGCAACCCCTGCGGCCGGCCGCGGAGGGTGCCGATGAGCCGAACCGGCCGCCGGCCGCGCGATGGCGCGGCTGGGCGCTGCCGGACGGGCTGGCCGGTGCCCTGCGGGACCGGCTGAACGCCCACCGGTGGCCCGTCGTCGTCGCGGCGGCGCTGGCCGGGGCGCTGTTCGTGCTCGCCATCACGCTGCTGCCGCCCGGGGGAGACGGGAGCGCGGCGGTCGCGCCCACGCCCGCGCCCGCCGCGCCGGCCACGGAGCCTCCGCCGGCGGGCGCGGCGGCACAGGCAGGGGTCGAGGCAGGGGTCGAGGCCGAGCCGGTGGCGGCCGCCGCCCGACTGCTCGCCCGACGGGAGGGCTGCTTCCGGGAGTCGTCGCTGCTCTGCCTGGACGGGGTGCTGGATCCCGGCGGGCCGCTGGCGGTGACGGATGCCGCGCTCATCCGCCGTGCACAGCTGGGCGGGGCCGTTCTGCTGCCCGACGCCGTCGACCCCGCCTCGCTCAGCCTGGTCGAGCAGAACGGCGGCGCGGCCCTGCTCGCGCTGACGACAGGCGGCCGGGGAGAGGCGGGGGACAACGCGAAACCGGCCTCGCTCCTGATGATCAGGGGCGAGGCCGGTTGGCTGCTACGAGAGCTGTTCGACTACTAGTAGCCGAGCTGCGATTCGAACGCCGCACCCTCGAGGCGCGCCTTCACCGTGGTGAGGAAGCGGGCCGCGTCTGCGCCATCGACGATGCGGTGGTCGTAGGAGAGGGCGAGGTAGACCATCGAGCGGATCGAGATCGAGTCAATGCCGTTGTCGCTGACGACGACGGGCTTCTTGACGACGACACCGGTGCCGAGGATGGCGACCTGGGGCAGGAACACCAGCGGGGTGTCGAACAGCGCGCCACGCGAACCGGTGTTGGTCAGCGTGAAGGTGCCGCCGGCCAGCTCGTCGGGCTTGAGCTTGTTCTCGCGGGTGCGGCCGGCCAGATCGGCGATCTGGGCTGCCAGCTCTGCGATGTTCAGCGAGCTCGCGTCGCGCACCACGGGGGTGAGCAGACCGCGCTCGGTGTCCACGGCGATGCTCAGGTTCTCGTGGTCCGGGTAGACGATCGAGTCACCGTCGACGGTGGCGTTGATCACCGGGTACGCCTTGAGCGCCTCGGCGGCGGCCAGTGCGAAGAACGGCATGAAGGAGAGCTTGTTGCCGGTCTTGGCGAGGAACTCGGCCTTGACCTTGTCGCGCAGCATGGCGACGCGGGTGACGTCGACCTCGACCAGCGTGGTCAGCTGTGCGGTGGAGTTCATCGAGATGACGGCCCGCTCGGCGACGACCTTGCGCAGGCGCGACATCGGCTGAACGGTGCCGCGCAGCGGCGAGACCTCGACGACGGGGGCCGCGGCAACGGCGCCGGCAGCGGGAGCCTGTGCGGAGAGCACGTCCTGCTTGCGGATGCGACCGCCGACACCGGTTCCGGTGAGGGTGTTGAGGTCGACGCCCTGCTCGTTGGCGAGCTTGCGCACGATCGGCGTGACGTAGCCGCTGGTGGAGGCGTGCGATCCGCTCGGCGCTGCCGGGGCGGCGGGGGCGGGTGCTGCGGCCGGGGCGGCAGCGGGGGCGGCGGCCGGCGGAGCCGGGACGTAGACCGGTGCTGCCGGCGGGGCCGGAGCGTAGGCCGGTGCGGCGGGAGCTGCCGGAGCAGCAGGCGCGGCGGGGCCGGGAGCGGCAACGGGGGCCGGGGCGGCAACCGGGGCCTCGGCCTGAGCAGCGACGGGCTCGGGCGCGGCGACGGGCTCGGGCGCGGCGGCCGGGGCGGGGGCCTCGGCGGGGGCCGCAGCGGCGCCGGAGCCGTCACCGATGGTGACCAGCGCGGTGCCGACCTCGACGGTCTCGTCTTCCTGCACCAGGATGGCCTCGATCACGCCGGCGATCGGCGACGGGATCTCAGTGTCGACCTTGTCGGTCGAGACTTCGAGCAGCGGCTCGTCGACCTCGACGCGGTCGCCCACGTTCTTCAACCAACGGGTGACCGTACCCTCTGTGACACTCTCACCGAGTGCCGGGAGGCTGACGGATTCGCTCATGCGATTGTCTCCTTCAAAGCGTTATTCATTCTGAGCTTATTGCAGTCGGGGCGCGCGGCGCTTACAGCGCGTGCAGCGGCTTGCCGGCCAGGTAGAGGAATGCCTCGCCCATGGCCTCGTTCTGGGTGGGGTGCGCGTGGATCAGCGGCGCGATGTCCTCGGGGTATGCCTCCCAGTTGACAGCGAGCTGTGCCTCACCGATGAGCTCGCCGACGCGGGCACCGATCATGTGCACCCCGACGACGGGGCCGTCGTTCACGCGGACGACCTTGACGGAGCCGGCGGTGCCGAGGATCGAGCTCTTGGCGTTGCCGCCCAGGTTGTAGTCGTAGCTGGAGATCTGGTCGGCGCCGAACTTCTCGGCGGCCTTGGCCTCGCTGTAGCCCACCGATGCGACCTCGGGGTCGCAGTAGGTGATCTTCGGGATGTTGATGTCCTCGACGATGATCGGGTTCAGGCCCGCGATCTCCTCGGCGACGAAGATGCCCTGCTGGAAGCTGCGGTGCGCGAGCTGCAGGCCGGGGACGATGTCGCCGATGGCGTAGACGCCGGGCACGTTCGTGGCGAGGCGCTCGTTGGCGATGACGAAGCCGCGGTCCATGGTGATGCCGACCTCTTCGAAGCCGAGGCCGGCAGTTGCCGGGCCACGGCCGACGGCGACGAGCAGCAGCTCGGCCTCGATGGTCTTGCCGTCTTCGAGGGTGACGACGACGCCCGACTCGTTCTGGCTGACGCTCTGGAAGCGCACGCCGAGCGAGTACTCGATGCCGCGCTTGCGGAAGGCGCGCTCGAGCTGCTTGGAGATCGACTCTTCCTCGTTCGGCACCAGGTGCGGGAGGGCCTCGATGATGGTGACGTCGGCGCCGAAGGACTTCCAGACGCTGGCGAACTCGACGCCGATGACGCCGCCGCCGAGCACGGCGACCTTCTTCGGGATGTAGTCGAGCGTGAGGGCCTGCTCGCTCGTGATGACGCGGCCGCCGAGCTCGAGCCCCGGCAGCGAGCGCGAGTACGAGCCGGTCGCCAGGATGACGTTCTTGCCGACGATGGTGTCGGCGCCGACCTGCACGCTGGTGGGGGAGACGAGACGCCCCTCGCCCTCGATGACGGTGATGCCGCGGGCCTTGATCAGACCCTGCAGGCCCTTCCACTTGCTCGTCACGATGCCGTCGCGGTGCGCGTTGACGGTGGTCATGTCGATGCTGTCGAGGGTGGCGTTGACGCCGTACTTGGCAGCGTCGCGGGCGACGTCGGCCACCTCGGCGGTGTGCAGCAAGGCCTTGGTCGGGACGCAGCCGCGGTGCAGGCAGGTGCCGCCGAGCTTGTCCTTCTCAATCAGGGCCACGGTGAAGCCGAGCTGTACAGCCCGGAGCGCGGCCGCATAGCCACCGCTTCCTCCACCGAGAACGACAATGTCAAAATTCTGCTCGGACACTCAGTTACTCCCTTTGCATCAGGTCGATCGGCCTGTTCTGCTCCGCGGGTTTGTGGCCAGCGAGCAGGCGTGTTTGGCAAGCATTTCTTGCCCATACGAGCCTACTACGGGCGGGCATAGTCCTCGGCCAGATTGAGCAGAGTGCGCAGGGTCACGCCGGTCGGGCCCGCACCGGTCGCGCCGTAGGCCGCACCCTCATTGTGCGAGGAGCCGGCGATGTCCAGGTGCGCCCAGGGGATCCTCGTCTCCCCGTCGGCCTGCATCCCGACGAACTCCTGCAGGAACACGCCGGCCAGCAGCATGCCGCCGGCCGGGTTGCCGATCTTCGCGTTGGCGATGTCGGCGACATCCGAGTCGATGGTGGCGCGGAGCTCCTCCGGCAGCGGCATCGGCCAGATCTTCTCGTCGGCGGCGCTGGCGGCCTGGAGCACCCGGGCCAGCAGGGCGTCATCGCCCATCACGGCCGAGTAGCGGCTGCCGAGGGCGACGATCTGCGCGCCGGTCAACGTGGCGACGTCGACGATGGCGTCCGGCTGCTCCTCGGATGCCGCGGCGAGGCCGTCGGCCATGACGAGGCGCCCCTCGGCGTCCGTGTTCAGCACCTCGACGGTCTGGCCGCCGCGGATGCGCAGCACGTCGTTCGGGCGCGTCGCCGTGCCAGAGGGCATGTTCTCGGCCAGGCAGAGCCAGGCCGTCACCCGCACGGGCAGCGCCAGCTTGGCCGCGGCGAGCGCGATGGCGAGCACGGTGGCCGCGCCGGTCATGTCGTACTTCATGCCGACCATGGAGGCGCCGGGCTTCAGCGAGATGCCGCCGGTGTCGAAGGTGATGCCCTTGCCGACCAGGGCCAGGTGCTTGAAGCTGCCGCCGTCGGCCGGCTCGGGGGAGTAGCTGACCTTGACGAGGCGCGGCGGGCGGGACGAGCCCTGGCCGACGCCGAGGATGCCGCCGAAGCCGTCGGCGGCCAGCTCGGCCTCGTCCCAGATCTCCAGCTCGACCGGCAGGCCCTCCGCCGCGGCCTCCGCCCGCTCGGCGAAGCTGGCCGGGAACAGCTCGGAGGGGGGAGTGTTGACGAGGTCCTTGACCAGGGCGAACGCCTCGGTGAGCACGTCGGCGCGGCCGAGCAGGGACTCGACGTCGAGCTCGGCTGCCTCCGCGTCCAGGTGCACGGTGATCTGGCCGGCCGGGGTCTTGGTGCGCTCCAGCGTGCTGCTGCGGAACTCGGTGAAGGAGTAGCTGCCGATGCCGGCGCCCTCCAGCACGGCGGCGGCCTCTGCGGCATCCGCGGTGGCGATGGCGATGGCGACGGTCTCGACGCCGGTCAGCGCGCGCACGGCCGCAGCCGTCGCGCCGCGGAGGCTGTCGGCGGAGACGGTCTTGCCGAGGCCGACAACGGCGATGCTGCGGGCCGCGCCGACGGTGGCGGGGATGCGCACCAGCTGCTCGGCAGCGCCGGTGAAGCCGAGCGCGGCGAGCGCCCCGCCCAGCTCGGCGAACTCGTCCGGCGCGCGCAGCACCGGGGCGCCGTCGACGGAGACGGCCGCGAGCAGGAGCACATCCGCCTCGGAGCTGAGGGCTGATTCGGTGCTGACGAGGGCAGGGGAGAAAGTCATACCCCAATGCTAGGCGCGCGGGAATAGGGTGTTCGCTCACGGCATGGCCGTTCTGCGGTTCGGGCGTCGCCCCGCACGCATAGCATGTTGCTATGCGCGACGCGAGTGAACTGTATCGATTGACCCCGGATGCCGCCAGTGTGCCTGAGGGCCTGCACCTCGTTGCGGGCCTGACCGGTTTCGCCGATGCCGGCGGGGCGGTCGGGCAGTTCACCGAGTACCTGCTCGGCACCATGAACCACGTGGTCGTCGCCGAGTTCGACGCCGACCTGCTGCTGGACTACCGCTCGCGGCGCCCCATCATCTACTTCGACGAGGACCACCTCACCGACTACCAGCCGCCGGCGCTCCGGGTGCACCTGGCCCGCGATGAGCTCGGGCAGCCCTTCCTCATGCTGGCCGGGTTCGAGCCCGACTTCCGCTGGGAGCAGTTCAGCCAGGCGCTGCTCGACCTGGTCGACCGTTTCGGGGTCGCCAGCACGACCTGGGTGCACTCGATCCCGATGCCCGTGCCGCACACGCGCCCGATCGGCGTCACTGTCAGCGGCAACCGCGAGGAGCTCACCTCGGCGATGTCCGTCTGGCGCCCGCACACGCAGGTGCCGGCCAACGCGCTGCACCTGGTGGAGTACCGGCTCGCCGAGCAGGGCCGGCCCACGGTCGGCTTCATCCTGCTGATCCCGCACTACCTGGCCGACACCGAGTACCCGGCCGCCGCCATCTCGGCGCTGGAGAGCGTCAGCG
>NZ_MPZN01000088.1 GCF_002936985.1 Microterricola pindariensis
GTCTGTGACACGGCGATCTCCCCTAGAGTGAACTCACTAGCCATTCTTGCACAGGGTGTTGCAACATGTGCACACCGTGTCGGCGTGGATGGACAGGAAATGACCGGCCGAGCGCCGAGAAACCGAGGAATGGTGCCCGACTGGATCCTGCGCGGCGGCGAGGTGATCGACGGACTCGGCGGTGCGCGCTTCCGCGCCGACGTGCACATCAGCGCCGGCCGGATCAGTGCGATCGTGCCTGTCGAATCGGCCTCGTGGGTTGAGCCCGTCGAAACCCCGGCCCGCATCCTCGACATCACGGGGCTGATCGTCGCCCCGGGCTTCATCGACATGCACGCCCACTCCGACCTCGCCGTGCTCGCCGACCCGGCCCACCTCGCCAAGGTGCAGCAGGGCGTCACCCTCGAGGTCGTCGGCCAGGACGGCCTCGGCTACGCGCCCGTCACCGACGCCACCATGGCGGCAATGCGCGCCCAGATCGTCGGCTGGAACGGCGCCCCCGAGCTCGACTACTCCTGGCGCAGCGTTGCCGACTACCTCGACCGCGTCGACGGGGGAGCGGCGACGAACGTCGCCGTGCTCGTGCCGCACGGCACCGCGCGCATGAACGTGATGGGCATGGATGCGGCAGCCGCCAGCGCGGAGCAGCTCGACCAGATCCGAGCATATGTCGATCAGGGCATGCGCGACGGGGCCGTCGGGATGTCGACCGGGCTGACGTACGCACCCGGCATGTACGCCAACGACGCCGAGCTCGCGCACGCCCTCGCGGCGGTGCGCGCACACGGCGGCTACTACTGCCCGCATCACCGCAACTACGGCGCCGAGGTCGTGCAGGGCTACGCCGACTGCCTCGAGCTGGCCGCCCGCGCCGGGGTGCCGCTGCACCTGGCGCACTGCCACGTGAACTTCCCGCTGAACCGCGGCCGCGCCCCCGAGGTGCTCGCAGCGATCGACGCGGCCATCGCCGGCGGCGGCGACGTCACCCTTGACGCCTACCCATACCTCTCCAGCGCCACCTACCTCTCTTCCATGCTGCCCGGCTGGGCGCAGTCCGACGGCGCCGACGCCACCCTGGCGCTGCTCGCCGACCCGGCCACCCGCGCGGCCATCCTGCACGAGCTCGAGGTCACCGGCTCCGATGGCCAGCACGGCGTGCCCGTTGACTGGCAGACGATCTCCATCTCCGCCGTCGCCGACCCGGCCAACGCCTGGGCCGTCGGCCACACCATCGCCGAGCTCGCCACGGCGCGGGGCATCGCCCCCGGCGAGCTCTTCGCCGAGCTGCTCATCGCCGACAGGCTCGGTCCCGGCTGCCTGATGGCGGTCGGCAACGCCGAGAACATGGAGGCGGTGATGCTGCACGGCGCGCACACCGTCGGCACCGACGGCATCCTCGTCGGTGAGAAGCCACACCCGCGCGGCTGGGGTTCCTTCCCGCTCTGGCTCGGCCACTTCGCCCGCGACAGGGGGCTGCTCAGTCTCGAGGAGGCCGTGTTGCACGCCACCTCGCGCCCGGCCGCCCGACTCGGCCTCCACGATCGTGGTGTCGTCGCGGTCGGCAACTGGGCAGACCTCGTCCTGCTTGACCCGGATGCCGTCGGATCCCCGGCCAGCTATGACGAGCCGACGCTGCCGCCGACGGGCATCCCGCACGTGTTCGTCAACGGCGTGCCCACCCTGCTGGACGGCCGCCGCACCGCCGAGCTGCCCGGCCGCGCCGTCCGCGGCCGCGGGGCGCAGGCCGCGCGCGGCGACCACCCACACCACCCGGGCGCCGTGCCCGCTCACCGAGGAGACACGCGTGACTGAGCTGCCGACCACCGACCGGGGCGCCGCGCCCGAGGCCCTCTGCATCGGCGAGACGATGGTGATGCTCGTGCCGGAGGCAGGGGAGCTGTTGGCGCAGGCGGAATCCGTCGCCACGCACATCGGCGGCGCCGAGTCCAACGTCGCCTCGGGCCTGGCCAGCCTCGGCATCGGCGCCGAGTGGTTCAGCCGCCTCGGCGCCGACCCGCTGGCCGCGCGCATCCTCGGCGAGCTGCAGGCACGCGGCGTCGACACCCGCAGCGTCACGACCGATCCCAGCCGGCCCACCGGCCTCTACCTCAAAGACCACGGTTCCGGCTCCAGCCGGGTGTACTACTACCGTGCGGGTTCCGCGGCCTCGGCCCTCGGCCCCGCCGACCTCGACGCCCTCGCCCTGGAGCGCCGCCGCCTCGTGCACGTCTCCGGCATCACCGCTGCCCTCTCCGACAGCTGCGATGCGCTGCTGCAGCGCATCCTCGTCGAGCGGGCCGCTGCCGCCACCGCCGCCGTCAGCTTCGACGTCAACTACCGCCCGGCACTGTGGGGCGTCGCCGAGGCGGCACCGCGCCTGCTCGAGCTGGCCCGCGCCGCCGACATCGTCATCGTCGGCCGCGACGAGGCCGAGACGCTCTGGGGAACGACCGACGCCGCCAGCGTGCGGGCGCTGATCCCGGATGCCGCCCAGCTCATCGTGAAGGACGCGGAGTTCGGCGCCACCCAGTTCGACGCGCACGGCGCCAGCTACGTGCCCGCGCTGCGCGTGGACGTGGTCGAGGCCGTCGGCGCCGGCGATGCCTTCGCGGCCGGCTACCTCGCGGCCTGGCTGAGCGGCACCGACACGGCGACGGCGCTCCGGCTCGGCCACATCATGGCCGGGTACACCCTCGGCGCGGTCAGCGACATCGTCGACCTGCCGTCCCCCGAGCTGCTGTTCGCGCTCGCCCAGACTCCCGACGACGAGTGGCAGGGTCTGCGGCTGCCCGCCCCCTCCGTCGTCTCCCACTGCTCCCAGCCCACCACGTAGAAAGAGGCCACCATGGCGAACGACATCGAAACCCTGCTCGGCGAATCGCCGATCATGGCCATCCTCCGCAACATGACGCCGGACGCGTCCGTCGCCCTCGCTCACCGCGCCTGGGACCTCGGCATCGACCTCGTCGAGGTGCCGATCCAGACCCCGGATGCCGTGCCCAGCCTGGAGGCCGTCATCCGCGCCGGCGCCGAGCGCGGCAAGCTCGTCGGCTCCGGCACGATCGTCACCGTGGAGCAGGTGGAGGTGAGCAAGCGCCTCGGCGCCGCGTTCTCGGTGGCGCCCGGCCTGAACAGGAACGTGGCCGAGGCCAGCACGCGCCTCGCCGTGCCGCACCTGCCCGGCGTCGCGACCGCCACCGAGATCCAGGACGCCGTCGGCCTGGGCTTCACCTGGGTGAAGGCGTTCCCGGCCGCGGTGCTCGGCACAAGCTGGTTCACCACCATGCGCGGCCCGTTCCCGAACGTGCGCTTCGTGGCCACCGGCGGAATGGACGCCGGCAACGCCCGCGCCTTCCTCGCGGCCGGCGTCTCGACCGTCGCCGTCGGCGCGGCCCTCGCCGACCCGAACCAGGTCGACCTCCTCGCCGAGATCCTCGCGGAACCGCGCTCATGAGCCACCCACTGGACATCGCGCCGAGCTGGGCGGACAAGGGCATCTGGCGGCCGGACGGGGAGCCCAGCGCCGATCTCGAGGGCTATCTGGCCGAGCGGCCCGCGCTCTTCGGCGGCAGCAGCGCCTGGCCGGTGATGGTTCTGCGCGAGGAGGAACTCGCCCACAACCTCGCCGCCCTCGCCGCATTCTCCGAACGGCATGAGCTGCTGTTCGCGCCGCACGGCAAGACCTCGATGGCGCCCCAGCTCTGGCAGCGCCAGATCGACGCGGGCGCCTGGGGCATCACCGTGGCAACCCCGGCACAGCTCCTCATCGCGCGTCGGGCCGGTGTCGCCCGGGTGCTGCTGGCCAACGAGGTGCTCGACACGACCGCGCTCCACTGGATCGCCGCCGAGCTGGCCGCGGAGCCCGGCTTCGAGTTCGCCTGCCTCGTGGACTCTGCGGCCGGCGTGCGCGCGGCGGCCGCGGCCGGCCTCGCACACGGCCTGGACTCCGCGCGCGGCGGATTCCCGGTGCTCATCGACCTCGGCTTCCCCGGCGGGCGCACCGGGCTGCGCAGTGTCGCCGAGGCGCGCGAGCTCGCCGAGCTGGTCGCCGCCACCCCCGGCATCCGGATCGCGGGCGTCTCCTCCTACGAGGGAGGGCTGCCCGCCGTCGAGGACGTGCAGGCCTACTTCGCCCGCGTGCGCACGCTCGTCGAGGAGCTCGCCGCCGCCGGCCAGCTGCCCGCCGACGCGATCGTCACCGCCGGGGGCAGCGCCTACTTCGACCAGGTCGCCAGCGAGCTCTCGATCGGCTGGGCACGCGGCGTGGTGCCCGGCGCTCGGGTCATCCTGCGCAGCGGCGCCTACGTCAGCCACGACCACGGCACATACGTGCGCAAGACGGCATACAACCGCATCCCCGCCGAGGGTGCCCTCGCCGGCGCGCTCCAGGTGTGGGCGCAGGTGCTCTCAGCACCGGAACCCGGGCTCGCCCTCGTCGGCATGGGCAAGCGCGACGCCCCCTACGACTCGGGGCTGCCCGTCCCGCTGCTGCTGCGCCGGGCGGATGCCGCGGGCCGGGTGGCCGAGTCGGTGAGCGAGTCGATCGCCGGCGCCGAGATCACGGCGCTCGACGACCACCACGGCTACCTGAAACTGCCAGAGCGGGTTACGGTGCAGCCCGGCGACCTCGTCGCCTTCGGCATCTCGCACCCCTGCACGGCGTTCGACAAGTGGCGCAACATCCCCGTGGTCGACGCCAACGATACGATCGTCGACGTCGTGCGCACCTATCTCTAACGCACCAACCCGTCAGTCCCAACGCATTCCCTGAAAGGCATACCCATGAACGCAACGCTCCTCGTCGGCGGCTACACCGGTGATTCGGGAGCCGGGGTCGGCATCGAGGCGGCGCGGGCGCGGAGCGGCGCCGGGCTCGAGGCGGTCGGCACCGCCGTGCCAGCCGACTCGCCGTCCTACCTCGCGCGACACCCGCGCCTCGACGTCGTCTACGCAGCATGCGAGCAGATTGCCGAAGTGCGGGCGTTCACCGTGCGCGACGGCGGACAGGTGCTCGAGCCGCTCGGCGAGTCCTGGGGAGCGGGCAGCCTGGTCTGCCACGTCGCCGTGGACCCGCACGGCCGCTGGCTCGTCGCGAGCAGCTACGGCGACGGCGTCGTGCACCTGTACACCCTCGACGAGAGCGGGGCGATCACCGCCAGCGTCGAGGGTCCGGCCGCGATCGACCGCGCCGCTGCCGCGGCCGGCACCCCGCCCCGCCCGAGCCGGGCGCACGCCGCCCTCGCCCTCCCGGACGGCCGCATCGCCACGACCGACCTCGGGCATGACCTGCTGCGCATCTGGAGCGTCGTCGAGGCCAACGGCGGGCTCGCGCTCACGGTGGAGCAGGAGTTGGCGCTGCCGGCCGGGAGCGGGCCGCGCCTGTTGGACCTGCACCCGAACGGCTGCATCTACATCATCACCGAGTACTCCATCGAGCTCCTCGTCGTCGCCCCGAGCCCCGCGGACGACACATATTCGCTCGCAGGCATATTCCCGGTCCTGACCGGCGGAGAGGCCCCGGCCGAGGGTGACGCGGGTGGGCACATCAGCCTCGATGCGGATGCCGCCCGCGTCTACGTGACCGTGCGCCGGCGCAACACGCTGCACACCTTCGGAATCGCGGATGACGGCCGCACGCCGCACCCGCTGGCCGAGACCGCCAGCGGCGGCAACTGGCCGCGGCACCACCTGCAGCAGGGCGACCAGCTCCACGTCGCGAACCAGCTCTCGAACATCGTCACCACCTTCCAGCTCGACGCCGACGGCATCCCCGGCGCCGTGCTCGGCGAGCTCGCCACCGGCTCGCCCAGCTGCCTCCTCCCGCTCTAGGCGCCCGTCGGTCGCCAGCCCCCGCCCCGCGCTGCCTCCCCCCTCCCGTTGGCTCGAGGGAGCGCCAGCGACCGAAGCCAACCCCGCACGCAGCGCCGGCCCCGTCCCCACACGCCATTCCCCGAACTCCCTCAGATCGGCCTGCCCGTTCCGCGACGAACGAACATAGACTGGCGACGAGGGAGCTCGTCGGAATCGGGGTCGTTTCACTCGGGGTCGGCACTTGGCTCTCGAACTGTGGAGCGACGATGGGGAGTTACACGTGCAGCACACCGACATTCCGAGCAGAGACAGCATCCTGAGCCTCGCCACCGCGCGAGATCCACTGAGCGTGTCGATCTATCTGCCGACCAGCCCATTGCCGCAAGAGTCCGAAGCCTCCCGCATCGCCTTGCGCAACCAGGTCGATGAGGCGCAGCGCCAGCTGCTTGCGGTCGGGGCCGACAAGCGCGAGGTGGCAGCGATCACCGAGCAGATCGGCGACTTCATCGCCGACCGCGCGTTCTGGACCCACCTCTCCAACAGCCTCGCGATCTTCGTGACGCCGACCTCGTTGAAGACCTACCGCCTGCCGAACCGCCTCGAGGCGGCCGTCGAGGTGGCCGACCGCTTCTACGTGAAGCCGCTGATGCGGGCGGCCACCTTCCCGCAGACCGCCTACGTACTCGCCCTCGCCCAGAACTCCGTGCGACTGCTGGAGATCAGCGCCGACGACGTCCCGCACCGCATCACGGTGGACGGCATGCCGGAGAACGTCGCTGACGGCGCCGGGCTCGACCCGATCGCCGGTCGTTCACCGGTCGGCCACCAGACCGGAGGGCGCGCGGGCGGTGGCAATACCCCCGCCGGGCGCGTTCAGGGAGCGGAGGGGCAGAAGGTGCGCATGGCGGAGTACTCGCGCGCGATCGTGCGCGCGCTCCGGCCGTTGTTCAACGGCCTGAACGTGCCGCTGATCATCGCCGGGGCCGAGCCGCTCGTCAGCATCTTCCGCAGCGTCGCCACGTACCCGCACCTGGCCAGCCAGACGATCACGGGCAATCCGGAGGAGATCCCGGATGCCGATTTGGCGGCATCCGCCCGGCTGATCCTCGACGAGATCTACGCGGCCCAGCTGGCTGCGCTGCGCGACAACTTCGCCGACAGGCACGCGAACGGGCGGGCGTCCACCGATCTCAGCGACGTCGCACGCGCGGCCACCTTCGGTGCGATCGAGACGCTATTCGTCGACATCGACCGGTCCATCCCCGGCCGGATCGACTCGGAGTCCGGGGCCGTGACCGTTGCGGAGGAGGACAACGCCGTCAACTACGGCGTCGTCGACGAGATCCTGCGTCGCGCACTGCTCAGCGGCTCGCAGATCTTCGCGGTGCGCGCGGAGGACGTGCCAGGCGGCGGCGCCTTCGCCGCCACCCTGCGCTTCGCGGCATAACCCAGGCGACGACGAAAACAACACTGCGGCGGCGCGACTCCTCTGGGGGTCGCGCCGCTCGCCCGTCAACGGTGCCCGGCGTTTCCCGAACAAGTCATTGTCAGGAATCCTAACTAACCGCTACGCTGGCATCGTTCGCGCCGATCGGGGGACGGCAAGTATCACAGAGGGCCGCGCCCCGTGGCACACGCGTGAACATCTCACCCCGTGCTGACCACGCGAGACGAAGGCGTCCATGACTGAGAGCAACCGAACCCCCGGCGCAGACGGAGTGGCACCTGGCGCCGCTCCGAGCATTGCGCCAACAGCCCCGGCCGCCCACGAGGGCGGAGAGCACGCGCGGCGACACTTCACCCTCGTGCTCACCTCGCTGCTCGTGCTCGTCGTGCTGGTGGCCGCGGTGGCGGTCGTGATCGCCGCGATCGTTCTGGTGCGCGGGGAACCGGTCGGGGGTGCGGATGCCGCCGGCGCCGGCGCTGCTGAGGGGGCCGCGGTGGGAGAAGGCGCCGCAGCAGCGAGCGGGCCCGGCAGCCTGGCCTGGGCCAGCCCGCTCGGCGCCGAGAGCTGGGGCACCCCGGCCATCGCCGGAGACCTCGTGCTCGCCGGCGCCAACAACGGGGTGCTCTCCGCCTTCACTCATGCGGACGGCGAGAAGGCGTGGGAGTTCGACACCGGCGGCCAGATCCGCAGTGCGGCGCTCGTGGGAGGCGACGCCATCTACGTCACCAGCGACGGCGGGATGGTGTTCGCACTTGCCGTCGACGGCTCCGAGCTCTGGCGCGTCGACACCGGCGCAGGGCCGGTGCGGAGGGTCTGGGACGACTTCGGCTCGCGCCCGGCGCTGCTCGGGGATGCGCTCTTCGTCGGCACCGCGGACGGCCGGCTGCTCGCCCTCGCGGCATCCGATGGGAGCCAGCTCTGGGAGTACGCCACCGGCGCCCCAATGCGCTCCGACCTCACGACGGGCGACGGCCGGGTCTACGCCATCGGCCGCGACGGCGTGGTGCACGCCGTCGACGCGGCATCCGGCACAGCCGTCTGGGCCAAGCCACTCCGCGGGGACGGCACCACCTCGCCCGGGTTCAGAGACGGCGTGCTCGTCGTCGGCAGCCGGGCGCTCCACGTTCTCGGGCTCGATGCGGCGACGGGCGAGGAACTGTGGAGCTCGTCCTACGGAGCATCCTGGGTGCAGTCCGGCGCCACGATCGTGGGCGACCGGGTGACGATCGGCAGCTCCGACATCGGCGAGGTGCGGCAGTTCGACCTCGCCACGGGCGCCCCGGCGTGGGTGGCCACGATCGGCGGTTGGCCGTGGGGGATCCCGGCACATTTCGACGGCGTCTACTACGCCAGCAACATCTCGACAGAGGGCATGCAGCCGTGGGAGGCCTCGTTGTTCGCCCTCGATGGCGCCAGCGGCGACGTGCTCTGGAGCGCGGCGACGGGCCCGGCGGCGGAGTGGGCGGTCGACGGCCAGTCCATGTTCGGCATCGCCGGATCTCCCGTCGTCGCTGACGACCTCGTGATCGTGGCCGGCCTCGACGGCGTGCTCTCGGCGTTCCGCCGCTAGGCGCCCCCAAACACGAGAGGGGCCCGGCCGCGAATGCGACCGGGCCCCTCTGTTCGTGCGGGAGTGGCTAGTAGCCGACCACCGGGCCGAACGCGTCGGCCAGCGGCGAGCGGTGCGCGGTGCGCAGCTCGTCGAGGGTCGCGGCGAACTCGCCCTGGATGTCGAGTCCGTCGGTGCCGGCATCCGTCACGCCAATGCGGATCACCTCGTACTCGCGGCCTTCGCAGAGGCCGCGGAACTTGACGTCGTCCTCGCGCGGGACGCTGACGATCACGCGACCGGTCGACTCCGAGAAGAGGGCCGTCGCTGCGTCGATGCCGTCGCGCTCCATCAGGTCGCCGAGCCAGACGCGGGCGCCGACGCCGAAGCGCAGCACCGACTCCACCAGCGACTGGCCGAGGCCGCCGTCGGCGAGGTCGTGGGCGCTGTCGATGAGGCCCTCAACGGATGCCGCGTGCAGCAGCCCGGCGAGGCGCTTCTCGGCGGCCAGGTCCACGGCCGGCGGGCGCCCGCCGAGGTGGTCGTGCACGACGCCGGCCCACGCCGAGCCGTCGAGCTCCAGCGCGGTGGTGCCGAGCAGGTAGATGTTGTGTCCGTCGTCCTGCCAGCCGGACGGGATGCGGCGGGCGACATCGTCGATCACGCCGAGCACGGCGACAACCGGCGTCGGGTGGATCGGGGCGTCGCCGGTCTGGTTGTAGAACGAGACGTTGCCGCCGGTGACGGGGACCTCCAGCTCGAGGCATCCGTCGGAGAGGCCCTCGACGGCCTGGCTGAACTGCCACATGACCTCGGGGTTCTCGGGGGAGCCGAAGTTCAGGCAGTCCGAGATGGCGACCGGCACGGCGCCGGTGGCGGCGACGTTGCGGTAGGCCTCGGCCAGCGCCAGGCGCGCGCCCTGCTTCGGGTCGAGCTGGCAGAAGCGGCCGTTCGCGTCGGTGGCGACGGCGAAGCCGAGCCCGCTCTCCTCGTCGATGCGCACCATGCCGCCGTCGTCGGGGAAGGCGAGGGCGGTGTTGCCGCCGACGTAGTGGTCGTACTGGCTGGTGATCCAGCTCTTGTCGGCCAGGTTGGGGCTGCCGACCAGCTGCAGAAGCTGGGCGCGGAGCTCCGCGGCATCCGTGGGGCGGGCCAGCTTCGAGGCGCTGTCGGCCTGCAGGGCGTCGATCCAGGTCGGGTAGGCGACCGGGCGGTCGTAGACCGGGCCGTCGACGGCAACCGTGTTCGGGTCGACGTTGACGATCTCCTCGCCGTGCCAGTTGATGACGAGGCGGCCGGTGTCGGTCACCTCGCCGAGCACGCTGGTCTCGACATCCCACTTCTTGACAACCTCGAGGAAGCCGGCGAGCTTCTCCGGGGTGACGATCGCCATCATGCGCTCCTGGCTCTCCGACATGAGGATCTCCTCAGCGGTGAGCGACGGGTCGCGCAGCAGCACGTTCTCGAGGGCGATGACCATGCCGCCGTCGCCGTTGGCCGCGAGCTCACTGGTCGCACAGCTGATGCCGGCGGCGCCCAGGTCCTGGATGCCCTCGACGAGCTCGTTCTTGAACAGCTCGAGGCAGCACTCGATGAGCACCTTCTCGGCGAAGGGGTCGCCGACCTGCACGGCGGGGCGCTTGGTGGGACCGCCCTCGTCGAAGCTGTCGGAGGCGAGGATCGACGCGCCGCCGATGCCGTCGCCACCCGTGCGCGCCCCGAACAGCACGACCTTGTTGCCGACGCCGCGCGCGTTGGCGAGGTGCAGGTCCTCGTGGCGCAGCACGCCGACGGCGAGGGCGTTCACGAGCGGGTTGGCCTGGTAGACCGAGTCGAAGTAGGTCTCGCCGCCGATGTTCGGCAGTCCGAGGCAGTTGCCGTAGAAGCTGATGCCGCTGACGACGCCGTGCACGACGCGGGCGGTGTCGGGGTGGTTGATGTCGCCGAAGCGGAGGGCGTCCATCACGGCGACCGGGCGGGCGCCCATCGAGATGATGTCGCGGACGATGCCGCCGACGCCGGTGGCAGCGCCCTGGAACGGCTCGATGTAGCTGGGGTGGTTGTGGCTCTCGATCTTGAAGGTGACCGCCCAGCCCTCGCCCACGTCGACGACGCCGGCGTTCTCGCCCATGCCGACCATGAGGTTCTTCTTCATGGCGGGGGAGACCTTCTGGCCGAACTGGCGCAGGTAGTTCTTCGAGCTCTTGT
>NZ_MPZN01000089.1 GCF_002936985.1 Microterricola pindariensis
AGAAGTGCCACTTGCCGAGACGCTCGTTGAGCATCTTTCCGGTCCACTTGGGCCACCAGAAGTAGAAGCCACTGAACATGGCGAACACGACGGTGCCGAAGACGACGTAGTGGAAGTGGGCGACGACGAAGTAGGTGTCGGAGACGTGGAAGTCCAGCGGCGGTGAGGCCAGGATGACACCGGTGAGGCCACCGAAGGTGAAGGTCACGAGGAAGCCGATAGCCCAGAGCATGGGGGTCTCGAACGTCAACGACCCTCGCCACATGGTGCCGATCCAGTTGAAGATCTTCACACCCGTCGGCACGGCGATGAGCATTGTCATCAGCGAGAAGAAGGGCAGCAGCACGGAGCCGGTGACGTACATGTGGTGGGCCCACACGGTGACGGAGAGGGCGGCGATCGCGATCGTCGCGTACACCAGCGTCTTGTATCCGAAGATCGGCTTGCGGCTGAACACCGGGAAGACCTCGGAGACGATGCCGAAGAACGGCAGCGCGATGATGTACACCTCGGGGTGGCCGAAGAACCAGAACAGGTGCTGCCAGAGGATGACGCCGCCGTTGGCCGGGTCGTAGATGTGCATCTCGAAGACGCGGTCGCCCGCTGCGGCCAGCATGGCGGCGGCGAGGACGGGGAACGCCATCAGGACGAGGATCGAGGTGACCAGCGTGTTCCAGGTGAAGATCGGCATGCGGAACATGGTCATGCCCGGGGCGCGCATCGTGATGATGGTGGTGATGAAGTTCACCGCACCGAGGATGGTTCCGAAACCGCTGAGGCCGAGGCCGAGCATCCAGAGGTTGCCGCCGAGACCCGGCGAGAACGTCGTGGACGCCAGCGGCTGGTAGGCGAACCAGCCGAAGGATGCCGCACCCTGCGGGGTGAGGAAGCCGGCGACGGCCATCAGGCTACCGAAGCTGAACAGCCAGTATGCGAAGGCGTTCAGTCGCGGGAACGCGACGTCGGGTGCGCCGATCTGCAGCGGCATGAGCACGTTGGCGAAACCGGCGAACAGCGGCGTCGCGAACATGAGCAGCATGATCGTGCCGTGCATGGTGAACAGCTGGTTGTACTGCTCCTTGGTGGCCACGATCTCGAGGCCCGGAGCGAACAACTGCGCGCGGATGATGAGAGCCATCACGCCGCCGATGCAGAAGTAGATGAACGAGGTGATCAGGTACATGTACCCGATGACCTTGTGGTCAGTGGAGGTGATCCACTTGACCATGATGTTGCCCTTGTGCTCGACCTTCGAGGCGCCGAGCGGCGCCGCGGTCGGAGCGGGTGCTGTGGTGGTGCTCATGGCCTAGTGTTCCTCCTTGAGCTCGGGCGCCCCGGTACCCGGCAGGTTCTGGTTGCGGTCGAATTCGAAGCCAAGCTGGCCTTCCTGACCGGCGTCGCGGAGCGACTGGATGTAGTCGTCGTACTCGGCCTGGGAAACGACCTCGACGTTGAAGAGCATGAGCGAGTGGTACTCGCCGCAGAGCTCGGCACACTTGCCCTTGTAGGTGCCCTCCTTGGTGGGGGTCACGTACATGTAGTTCGACTTGCCGGGGAACATGTCTTTCTTGTACAAGAAGTCGATGACCCAGAACGAGTGGATGACGTCGCGGCTGTCGAGACGGATCTCGATCTCCTTGTCGACGGGCAGGACGAGCGTCGGAAGTCCGGCCTCGTCGATGGCGCCGGGCTCGCCGCCGTCAGCGGGCTGTGCCTGGATGCCGGGCGAGTAGACGTCCTCGTCGGTGTAGTTGAAGTCCCACGCCCACTGCTTGGCCATGACCTGGACCTTGACATCGGGCTCCGCGTACGGCGTCTCGATGGCGGCCTGGTCACGTGCGGTGAAGGCGAAGAAGCCGAGCACGAGAATCAGGGGCACGATCGTGTAGAAAATTTCGATCGGCATGTTGTAGCGCAGCTGAACGGGAAGGCCAGTCTGGCCCTTCCGGCGGCGGTAGACGATGACGGCCCAGATGATGAGCCCCCATGTGATGAGGCCCACAATGAGCAGGACGATCCAGGATGTGGTCCAGAGACCAGACACCATTGAGGTGTTCGACGTGACAGGGTTTTCACCCTCCACGAATCCGGGGAGGAAGCCGTTGAGCTGTGCCTGGGTACACCCGGCAAGAACTACGGCTAACGTCGCTGCGATTGGAATTGCAGCCCATCGGAGTCGGCGATTGTTGCGCACCGGTGACCTTTCGGGAGACTCGAAGACACTTCACAGGGAAGTGCCATTGACCGTTTCTACCCTACTCCGGTCTGGGGCCGACATTGTGCATTTACACGGCGATGGCCCGGTCTTTTCACAAGAATCCGGGGTAGATCCCGCTTAAAACGCCTTGGGAGGGCATCCGCGTGGATGCCCTCCCAGGGAAGATGCGTTAGGACGCGCGTCGAGGCGCGGCCTGTGCCCGCTAGTGGAACGAGTCGCCGCAGGCGCAGCTGTCGCCGGCGTTGGGGTTGTCGATGGTGAAACCCTGCTTCTGGATGGTGTCCTCGAAGTCGATGGCGGCCCCGTCCAGGTAGGGCACGCTCATCTTGTCGACGATGACCTCGACGCCGTCGTAGTCGACGACCGCGTCGCCGTCGAGCATCCGCTCGTCGAAGTAGAGCTGGTAGATCAGGCCGGAGCAGCCGCCGGGCTGCACGGCAACGCGCAGCCGCAGGTCGTCGCGACCCTCCTGGCTGAGCAGGCTCTTCACCTTGGCTGCCGCCGCGTCGGAGAGGCCGACCTTGTGCTCGGCTGTCGGTGTGCTTGTGTCGGTCATGCTGCTCCCTGTTTCTGAGACCCAATGGGCATCTGAGACCTGATGGTCGTGAAATCTACTGAGATTCTACCTGCGTCAACCCGGAACGGGCTGTGCTCATTCCCGGGCGTTCAGGCGGGCCAGGAGCAGCGCCTCGCTGAGCACGGCCCGCTTGAAGACGCCGAGGTGCAGGGACTCGTTCGGGCTGTGCGCCCGCGAGTCGGGGTCCTCGACGCCGGTGACCAGGATCTCGGCCTGCGGGAACTCGCGCACGAGGTCGGAGATGAACGGGATGGAGCCGCCGATGCCGGTGTCGACGGGGTCGACGCCCCAGGCGTCCGCCATGGCCTGCTTGGCCTCGCGGACGGCCCAGCCGCTGGTGTCGACGAGGAACGCCTCCCCCATGTCCACCTCGCTGATGGTGAGCTCGGCCCCCCACGGCGCGTGCGCGCGCAGGTGTGCCTCGAGGGCGGCGAAGGCCTCGGATGCCGGCTGGCCCGGCGCCACACGGGAGCTGATCCGCACGCTGATCGCCGGGGCGAGCGTGTTGGAGGCGTTGGCGACGCTCGGCGCGTCGATGCCGGTGACCGTCACCGTCGGCTGCGCCCAGATCCGGCTGAGGATGCTGCCCCGGCCGATCGGCGAGACGCCCGGCAGCAGGCCGGTCTCGGCGCGCAGCTGCTCCTCCGAGTAGGCCGGCGTCTCGGTGTCGTGGCTGCTCAGGCCCTCGACCGCGACGGAGCCGTCGGCGTCGTGCATGCTGGCCAGCAGCCGGATCGTGGCGAGCATGGCATCCGGCACCGCGCCGCCGAACATGCCCGAGTGGGAGGCGTGCTCGAGGGTGCGCACCGTGAGCTTGAACGTGACGTTGCCGCGGAGGGCGACGGTGAGGGCGGGCGTGTTCACGTCCCAGTTGCTCGAGTCGGCGACGACGATGGCGTCGGCCTGCAGGGCGTCGCGGTTGTCGATCAGGAAGTTGGCGAAGGAGCGGGAGCCGAACTCCTCCTCCCCCTCGATGAACAGGGCGATGCCGAGGTCGAAGTCCTCCCCGACGGCCTCGACCAGGGCGCGGACGGAGGCGACGTGCGCCATCACGCCGGCCTTGTCGTCGGCGGCGCCGCGGCCGTAGAGCCGGTCGCCGCGGACGACGGGCTGGTAGGGCTCGGAGTCCCAGTCGGCGTCGTCCCCGGGGGGCTGCACGTCGTGGTGCGCGTAGAGCAGCACGGTGGGGCGGCCGTTCCGAGCGGCGCGGGTGGCGAGCACGGCGGGCTGGCCGAGCTGGCCGGCGTCATCGCCGTCGGCGATGGCCGACCGCTTGATCTGGACGGTCTCGAAGACGCCGAGCTCGCGCACGAGCGCCGCGACGGCCTCTGCGCTGGCCTGCACGTGGGCGGGGTCGAAGGCCGACCAGGCCACCGACGGGATCCGGACGAGGCTGGAGAGCTCGGCGATGGTGCGGGGAAGGTCCAGTTCGACGCTCTCGCGCACCGCCTCCTCAATCTGTGCCTGGCTGTGAGTGTTGGGGGGCGTCTGCGTGGTCTCGCTCATGCCGCTAATCTTAAGGGAACTGACTTCAAGGACTTGATGTGGCAAAGAACCAGGCCGGCAACGGCAGCGACCCTGTAACAAGCGACGTTCCCGCCGAGGAAGCCGCTCCCACCGTTGGCAAGGGCGCGCCAACCCCCACCCGCAAGCAGCAGGAGGCGGCCAACCAGCGCCCCCTCGTGGTCGGCGACCGCAAGGAGGCGGCCAAGGCCGCCCGTGCCAAGCAGGCCGAGGCGCGGGAGCGCGCCCGCATCGGCATGGCCAACGGCGAGGAGAAGTACCTCCCGATGCGCGACCGCGGCGTGCAGAAGCGTTACGTGCGCGACTACGTCGACGCCCGTTTCAGCATCGGCGAGTTCATGATCCCCGTCATGTTCCTCGTGATCATCCTCACCTTCATCCCCAGCCCAGAGGTGCAGACCTACGGCATCCTCGCGCTCTGGGCGTTCTTCATCGTCGCCGTCGTCGACAGCGTCATCCTGGGCTTCACGCTCACCCGCAAGCTCGCGGCCAAGTTCGGCAAGGACAAGGTCGAGAAGGTGCGCTGGTACGCGGCCATGCGCGCCCTGCAGCTGCGCGCGATGCGGCTGCCGAAGGCGCAGGTCAAGCGCTTCCAGTTCCCCGAGTAGGGAATCTCTGCGAGAAGGAGGCGGTCGCCCTGCGCGACCGCCTCCTTTTCTGTGTCCGGCCCTGCCCCTAGCGGGAGAACGCGCCCAGCCGCACCAGCGGGATGCGCATCTCCTCGTCGCTCAGCGAGCCGTGCTGGCCGATCATGCTGCGGCCGGAGCGGGTGATGTCGCGCGAGTCGTAGTAGGCGACGAGCTTGCGGGCGGCCACCAGCACGTCGCCGATGCGCGGCTCGGCCCGCGGGTCGACGTCGCCGAACAGGCCGTCGGCGATGGCCTCCGCGCGGGTGGAGACCCAGACCCGGTCGCCCTCGACGCGGCGCCAGCTCTCGGCGAGCTCGTCGGCCGCGGATGCCGGCAGGCCCGGCTCCAGGTACAGCTGCAGGCAGCGCGGCTCGCCGCCGACGTGCCGCACGCCCGCGATGAGCTCCGGCACGGTGTCGTAGAGCACGTGCTTGTCGACGGGCACGTCCACAATGCCGTGGTCGGCCGTCAGCAGCACGCCGACGCCCTTGCGGAGGCCGCCGGCGAAGCGGGCCAGCGCCGAGTCGAGCTTCTCCAACTCCCCCAGCCACTTGTCCGACTCCCAGCCCTTGGCGTGCGCCGCCATGTCGAGCTCGGCCACGTAGAGGTAGACGATGGCCCGCTCGGTGCTGTCGATGACGCGCTGGGCCGCGGCGAAGCGCTCCTCCAGCGTGTCGGCGCTGACGTAGCTCGCCCCGCGCAGCACGGCGTGGGTGAGCCCGGAGTCGGCGTACCGGGCGGTGCCGATCGCGAACGCCGGCACCCCGGCATCCTGCGCCTGCTCGAACACGGTGCGGCGTAGCTGCCAGCTCTCCGGGCGCATCTGGGCGTCCCAGCCCTTCAGCTGGTTGACCAGGCGGTCGTTGCCCGCGTCCAGCACGCTGTAGCCGACCATGCCGTGCTCCCCCGGCGCGCTCGCGGTGGTCAGCGTCGCGATGGCGGACGCGGTGGTGGCCGGGAAGACGCCCTCGATGACGTCGCTCTTGGCCATCCGGGAGGCGAGGAATCGGGCGTGGCCGGAACGGCTGCGGAGCGCGGAGGCGCCGAGGCCGTCCACGAGCAGGACGATGGCGTGGCTGCTCGCCGGCAGGCTCAGCGCATTCGGCTCGGCGCGCACACTCTGCAGGCAACTTTGGAGAACATCGGCAAGGCGGGGGCCGCGAGAAATGCGGGCGGGTAGCATGGGCATCGCGCCCAGTCTGGCATAAGCACACCCGACACGCTCAGGCGGCGCATTGCCCCGATTTCAGGTGCGGCCCGCCGCCCGGCACGACGAGAAACAACGGATGACCCGCAACAGTTCGAACACCACAGGCACTGGTTCCGACTTCACCGAGCGCATCGAGGACGTCGACGTCGCCACCGAGATGCAGGGCTCCTTCCTCGAGTACGCCTACTCCGTGATCTACTCGCGCGCCCTGCCCGACGCCCGCGACGGCCTGAAGCCCGTGCAGCGCCGCATCCTGTATCAGATGGCCGAGATGGGCCTGCGCCCGGACAAGGGCCACGTCAAGTCGGCCCGCGTCGTCGGCGAGGTTATGGGCAAGCTGCACCCGCACGGCGACACCGCCATCTACGACGCCCTGGTGCGCATGGCGCAGGCGTTCACCCTGCGGGTGCCGCTGGTGGACGGGCACGGCAACTTCGGCTCGTTGGATGACGGCCCCGCCGCGCCGCGCTACACCGAAGCCCGCCTGGCCGCCCCCGCGCTGGCCATGACGGAGGGCCTGGACGAGGACGTCGTCGACTTCGTCCCCAACTACGACAACCAGTTCATGCAGCCGGACGTGCTGCCGGCCGCCTACCCGAACCTGCTCGTCAACGGCGCCAGCGGCATCGCCGTCGGCATGGCCACGAACATGGCCCCGCACAACCTGATCGAGGTCATCGGCGCCGCCCGGCACCTGCTCGCCCACCCGAACGCCACGCTCGACGAGCTGATGGAGTTCGTGCCGGGGCCCGACCTGCCCACCGGCGGCACCATCGTCGGCCTGGCCGGCATCAAGGACGCCTACGCGACCGGCCGCGGCAGCTTCAAGACCCGCGCCCGGGTGAGCGTGGAGGCGATCACCGCCCGCAAAACCGGGCTCGTCGTGACCGAGCTGCCCTACCTCGTCGGCCCGGAGAAGGTCATCGAGAAGATCAAGGACGGCGTCAACTCCAAGAAGATCAGCGGCATCTCCGATGTCACCGACCTCACCGACCGCACCAACGGCCTGCGGCTGGTCATCGGCATCAAGACCGGGTTCAGCCCGGATGCCGTGTTGGAGCAGCTCTACCGGCTCACCCCGCTCGAGGACTCCTTCAACATCAACGCCGTCGCCCTCGTCGACGGCGGACCGCAGACGCTCGGCCTGCGCGAGCTCCTGCTGGTCTACGTCGACCACCGCATCAAGGTCGTCACGCGCCGCTCCGAGTACCGCCTCGCCCGCCGCCGCGAGCGGCTGCACCTGGTCGAGGGCCTGCTGGTGGCGATCCTCGACATCGACGAGGTCATCCAGGTCATCCGCGGCAGCGACGACACCGCGCAGGCCCGCACCCGCCTGATGGACGTGTTCGAGCTCAGCCTGATCCAGACCGACTACATCCTCGAGCTGCAGCTGCGCCGGCTCACCAAGTTCTCCCGGATCGAGCTGGAGGCCGAGGCCGACAAGCTCCGCGCCGAGATCGACGAGCTCGTCGCCCTGCTCGGCAGCAAGGCCGCCATCAAGGCGCTCGTCTCGCACGAGCTGGCCGAGGTCGCGGAGCGCTTCGGCACCCCCCGGCGCACCCTGCTCACCGACGCCCGGCCGAGCATCGCCGGCGCGGCGGCCAAGCGCGCGGCCGCGATCCTCGAGGTCGCCGACGTGCCCTGCCGGGTGTTCCTCAGCACCACCGGCAGGATCGCCCGCGTCGACCTGCCTGTCGGCGAGGAGGGCCAGGCCAGCATCACTCCCCCCGCCCGGCGCAGCAAGCACGACGCCATCCGCAGCTCCATCGACACGACGAGCCGCGCCGAGATCGGCGCCGTCACGAGCCTCGGCCGCGTCATCCGCTTCACGCCCGTCGACCTGCCGATGCTGCCGCCGACCTCGGTGCAGCTGGCGGCCGGCGTGAAGATCGCCGACTACCTCTCGCTGCCGAACAAGGCGGAGAAGGTGCTGGCGCTCGTCTCGCTGGAGTCCGACCGCTCGATCGCGCTCGGCACCAAGCAGGGCATCGTCAAGCGGGTCGCCGTCGGCGCCTACCCGAACAAGCCGGACTTCGAGGTCATCGGGCTGAAGCCCAAGGACGAGGTCGTCGGCGCCGTGCAGGGCGGTGAGGACGACGAGCTCGTCTTCATCACCTCCGACGCGCAGTTGTTGCGCTTCGCCGCGTCCTCCGTGCGCCCGCAAGGGTGCCCGGCCGGCGGCATGGCCGGCATCAACCTGGGCGCGGGAGCGCACGTCATCGCCTTCACCAGCGTCGATGCGGATGCCGCGGCCGAGGCCATCGTCGTCACCGTCGCCGCCGGCAGCGAGACCCTGCTCGGCATCGACCCCGGCAGCGCGAAGGTCAGCGACTTCTCGGAGTTCCCGGCGAAGGGACGCGCCACCGGCGGAGTGCGCGCACAGCGCTTCCTCAAGGGCGAGGACCAGCTCACGCTCGGCTGGGTGGGCACGCCGCCCGCCCTGGCGGTCGGGCCGGACGGGGCCGTGCGGGCGCTTCCGGACGGCGGCTCCAAGCGCGACGCCTCCGGCGTGGCGGTGGACTCCGTGATCGGCTCCATCGGCCAGCAGATCGGCTAGCGCCGGCGCCCCGGCGCCCCGGCGCCCCCGCGGCTCCAGCGCGCCCTGCGCCACTTCGTCGTCCTCCGCGCCCGCTCATGTGGCGCGGAGCCCGGCGAACTGGCGCAGGGCGAACGGGCCCTGGCCAGCGGCATCCGGTGTTCTCCACAATGCGCGTCGGCCGCAGCTCTCTCCCCAGACCGCGGATTCGCCCGTCGCGGGCTGCCACCGGGGAGCAGAATCCGGCCATGTCGAATCCACTTCCCACAACCCCCGACGGTCTCGTGCTCACTCGGGATGCGGAGGCAATCGGTCTCCGCGAGACGCTGCTCACCGCTCGGCACGCGGCGCGGCTGCTTCCGCTCCGGCGAGGCGTCTATGTCTCGGCCGAGGATGCCGCGGCGATGGGCCCGGTCGCCGGCTACCGGGCGATGACTCTCGCCGTCGGACTCCAGCGCCGCGCGCCGGTGTTCGCCGGGTTCTCGGCTGCCGTGCTGTGGGGCCTGCCGGTCGTCGGCACGGTGCCGGATGAGGTCTATCTGCTGGCGAGGGGCCCCTCCGGCCGACGGCGCAACGGCGTCGTTGAGTTCGCCCATCGTGACGCCGTGGGCATCGACGTGCAGGACGGGCTCCTGTTGACCTCGCTGCCCGACGCCCTGCTGGATGTTGCACGCACCTTTCCGCTCGCCACCGCACTCGTGATGGTGGATGCGGCGCTGCGCATCAACCGGTTCGACGCGGTGCCGCCCCGTGTCACGCCGGAGGAACTTGCCGCCGCGTTCGAGCGCAGGCTGCCGTTCCCCGGGAGCGCCAGGGTCAGGGCGGTCTTCGACCGCGGCACGAGCCTCGCCGAGAGCCCGCTCGAAACGGTCAGCCGAGTCCAGATCGAGGGGCTCGGCTTCCCCGCACCGGTGCTGCAGCACCCGGTGCGCCTGCCACGGAGTGGGCGCACGGTGTTCCTGGACATGGCCTGGCCGGAGTACGGAGTCTGGGGCGAGGCGGACGGCGACGGCAAGTACCTCGGAAACGCCGTGAGTGCGGGTGACCGGCGCTCCCCTGCGAGCATCGTGCTCGAGGAGAAGAAGCGCGAGAACGCGGTGCGCGCGGCGACGCGGTGGACCCCGACGCGCTGGGACTGGACGGAGGCGAACCGGGCGCAGCTGCTGCGGGCGATCCTGCTGGAGGCGGGCCTGCCGATCACCCGCCGCGCGCGGCGACTGCGCTGATCCGGTGCGCCTCTGCGCCAGTTCGTCGGGCTCCACGCCCCACTGTGTGGCGCGGAGCCCGACGAAGTGGCGCAAGGGGGCGCTTGACGACACCGGGCGCCGGGTGCATATTCGGGAAGAGGCCGTGCGCGTTGCCACGGCTGGCGAGGAGCCGCGACGATGCCCGAGCGCGCAGACAGCGGGCCCGGTCGCGCAGACAGCGGGCCCGAGCGCGCAGATCTGGGGCCCGGCCTCACCGCGTTCGCGGAACGCCGCTGGGAGGACGCCTGCACGCTGCTGAGCGACGCCGACCGGGCACAGCCGCTCGGCGCAACGCAGCTCGACCTGCTGGCCCGCGCCGCCGCGCTCTGCGGCCGTGACGAGACGGCGTTCGACGCGCTGTCTCGCGCCTACCACCGCTACCTCGACGCGCCAGAGCCGACGGATGCCGACGAGCTCCGTGCCGCCATGGCCGCCTTCTGGCTCGGCTACCGGCTCGGCTCGCTGCACGAGCGCGGCCGCTCACAGGCCTGGCTCGCCCGGGCCGCCGTGCTCGCCGGACGCCACGACGACTGCGTCGAACGGGGCTACCTGCTGCTGCCCGGCATCCACCACCTGCTGCACAGCGGGGACAGCGCCGGCGCGGCATCCGCGGCGAATGCCGTGGTGGGCATAGGCCTCCGTCACGGCGACGCCGCACTGCAGGCCCTGGGCACACAGCTGCGCGGGCGGGCCCTGCTCGATGCCGGCCACCGGACTGCCGCCGTCGACGCCTTCGGCGAGGCCATGCTGCTGGCGGCCGGAGAGGGCGTGTCGGAGCTGCCGCGCGGCCTGGTCTACTGCGCGGTGCTCGATGGCTGTCA
>NZ_MPZN01000090.1 GCF_002936985.1 Microterricola pindariensis
GGCCGACTACTCGCCGTTGTAGGCGGCTTCCAAGGCAGCGATGTCGAGCTTCGTCATGGTGAGCATCGCCTGCATCGCGCGCCCCGCCTTGGCCGGGTCCGGGTCGGAGAGCAGCTCACCCAGACGCGGCGGCACAATCTGCCAGGACACGCCGAACTTGTCGGTGAGCCAGCCACACCGGCCCGGCGCTCCCCCGTCGGCGGTGAGCGCGCCCCACAGGCGGTCGATGTCTGCTTGCGTCGGAGCGCTCACCGAGAGCGAGACGGCCTCGCTGAACGCGGGCGCCGGCGCACCGTTGATCGCCTGCATCGACAGGCCGTCGAGCTCGAACTCGACGGCGAGTGCCGTGCCGGCCGGCATCGGGCCGCCCTCGCCGTAGCGCGACACATTCAGGATGCGCGCATTCGCGAAGAGCGCGACGTAGAAGTTGGCGGCGTCCTCGGCCTGGCTGTCGAACCACAGGCACGGTTTGATCGAGTTCATAGCTCTTCACCTCGGTGTGATGGCCCTGCGTGCAGGGCTGGCGCTGACAGCCCCGCAGGAACGGTCACAGGACCGTTAAACAGGCTACGCCGCCCCGCTCGGCCGCGCAGAAGATTCTGCGAGCCATGCGGGGCGGCGTATGCCGGGTGGGCGGATGCCGCTTAGTACCAGCCCTGCGATTCCGAGGTGTCCCAGGCGCCGCACGGGGTGCCGTAGCGCCCAGAGATGTAGCCGAGGCCCCAGGTGATCTGGGTCGCCGGGTTCGTCTGCCAGTCAGCGCCAGCTGAGGCCATCTTGCTGCCGGGGAGCGCCTGCGGAATGCCGGCGGCACCGCTCGAGGCGTTGTAGGCGTTGATGTTCCAGCCGGACTCCTTGTTCCAGAGGGCGACGAGGCAGCCGAACTGATCCTCGCCCCAGCCGTACTGAGACGCCATCAGGTCGCGTGCGATCGCCTGGGCGCCGCTCGGGTCAGACGGCGCGGAGGGCCGGGAGCCGCCCGAGTTCGACGAGCTGGACTCCTGCGCGGCGGCCTCGGCGTCGGCCTGAGCCTGTGCTGCGGCGGCAGCGGCAGCGGCGGCCGCCTCTGCGGCAGCCTGCTGCTCTGCAGCGACGCGGTCGACCTCGGCAGTCGCCGCCTGAACGCCGGCGCTCTTGCCCTTGGTGGTGTCCACGAGTTTGAACACGCGGCTGGGAGTCAGCAGCTCAAAGTTGGAGAGGGCGGCAACGGAGGAGGCGAGGTCGCCGGCATCCGTCTTGCCTGCGGCGGCGGCGATCACGAGGTTGGCCTCATCGATCGTGGCGGACGCGGTGCTCGCGGCGTTCGCGTTGGCAACCGTGGAGTACGCGGCCAGCTGGTCGGCGGCGAATCCGGTCGCGGCGGTCATCGTGGCCGAGGCGGCGTCGCGCTCGTTCTGCGCGACGACCGACGTCTGCACCACGAAGCCTGTGCCGGCCATGGCGCCGACGGCGACGACTGCTCCCGCGAGGAGGAGGAGCTTCTTGCGGCCCCGGCGACGGTTCCGAAGCTGGGAGCGGGTGACCCCGGCATCGAGCGCGGGCTGGTCTGGGCTATTCGTTGATGAGTTTGAGTTCAGCATGTCTTTCACAGGGGCGAACCACTCGCGATCGTGCAAAGAGCGGCTCTTGATCGACGTCCCAGGCAGGGCCCCGGGCGAAGTTGCCAGTATGCACACGCACCCTGCACGAGTCATCCTCATCATCTGGGAATGTCCTCCGAATGATTTTCGGAGATTTTGCCGCCTTCGATGCCCTGCGCGGCCCCGCCTCCGTGCACTGTGCCCGCCCGCTATTCTGGCCAGATGACTCGCCTCGCCGCGCACGCGATCGCCAGCGCACGATCCGAAAAAGCAGCCTTGACCGGCACTTTGGCTGCGCACGCTTCTCCCCTGCGCCTCGCTGTCATGCCCCGGCCGGCCGCAGCCACCCGACTCCGAACCGAAATCGGCTCGACGGGCCGCCCACCCGCACCCCGCATCATCGGATCCCGAGGGGCTGCGCGCGGAATTGATGAAACCTTGAGGTGCGACCGATCGGTACACGCCCATACTGCCCATCGGCGGCCGGCGGGCGCCCGATGAGCCCGCACAATCTCCGGCACCGCGTGCTCGACGCCATTCAGCTGATTCCGGCCGCCGCGCAGGGCTGGGCGCTCATCCGCACGATGCCGAGGCTGCCGGATGCCGGCGGGCCCCAGCAGGGTGTCGTTGCAGCCGCCGCGGGGCCGGCGCTCGCACCGCTCCGCCTCCGGGTGATCGGTGAATCGACCGCGGCGGGCGTTGGTGCGCCGACTCAGGACGTGGCGCTCAGTGGACGCCTCGCCAATGCGCTGGCCGCCCGCACGGGGCGGGGCGTGCACTGGCAGGTTGTCGGGCAGAATGGCGCGACCATCCGTCGCATCCGCCACCGCCTGCTGCCCGCGGTGCACGGCTCCGATCCTGGCGCGTTCGCCGCCGACGTCGCCGTGATCGCCGCCGGGGCCAACGACGTGATCGGCGGGCGCAGCACCGCCGAATGGGAGGAACAGCTGCGCGCCCTGATCAGCGGCCTGCGGCACGCGGGTGCTGGCCCTGCGACCCTCGTCGTTCTCACCGGCGTTCCCCCGTTCTCGCGGTTCCCCGCCCTGCGCAGCCCGCTCCGCCCCTACCTCGCACGCCGGGCGCAGCGCATCGACGCCCGTTCCGCCCTGGTCTGCGGTGAGCTGGGTGTGCTCTTCATCCCCTTCAGCAAGCGGGAGATGGAGCTCGGCGCGGACTTCTTCGCCGAGGATCGCTTCCATCCATCGGCCACGGGCTACGCGCTCTGGGCGGAGTACCTGGCCGAGCGAATCGCCGCGGGGCTCGCGGAGACGATCAGCGGGCAGCCCCACCCGTAGCAGCAGCACCGGGCGGGCGGATGCCGGCTGGCTGCAGCCGCAGCCGGAACAGCCGCACCGCCCGCCCCGACTCACGCTCGTAGCCGCGGTAGCCCGGCCACTGGGCCTCGATCAGCCGCCACGCGGCCTCGCGCTCCTCCCCGCGGAGGAGTTCGGCGCGAACGGGCATCCGGCGCCCGCGCACCGTGATGGCGGCATCCGGGTGCGCGAGCAGGTTGTAGCTCCACGCGGGATGCTTGTCGCGGGCGAAGCTCGTGCCCGCGACGAGCGCGCTCCCCCGGCCGTCTGGTGTGTACATCAGCTCGGTGTCGCGCACCGCGCCGGACTTCGCGCCGACGGTGTGCAGCACGAGTGACGGCACGAGCAGGCCGCTCAGCTGCACACGCCCGCCGCTCAGCCGGGTGACGACCCGCTCCAGCACGGGCAGCACCGTGGGCGCTGCCCACCGAAACACCCGCGTGTGGGTGAGCGGTGCGACGACACCGCGGACGATCTGCACAACGGAAGCCATGCAGGCATTCTGCCCGGCGGCGGCTCCGAGCGGAAGGCTCGTGGCATGGACGCCGCCCTGCCGCCCTGCCGCCCTGTCGCCGCCCGGCCGGTCAGCAGCCCGGATCTGATGGACGTGCGACGCAGCTGCCGGCGACGAGCACCGTCGTGGCCGACTTCACCGAGACCGGAGTGGCGGAGGCCGCGAGGCGGATGGTGCCGGAGATGGGCCGCCAGCCTCCCCCACCGAATCGATACTCGGCCGAGAGCTCGACCGCGACGCGCGCCGAGAAGTCTCCCCGGGTCGTGTAGATGTGGCTGGTGGCGGTCTCGCTGAATGCGGCGGCGCCCCAGCTGCTTCCACCGCTGGCGCTGTACCCGGTCGCACCGTCGCCGTAGTCCCAGGCGAAGCCAACCGGTGTGAACCGCACCTCGGCGGGGAACCCCAACAGGCTCCCGGCGATGACCTCGACGGATGCCGTCGCGACAAAGTTCGTCGGAAGCCCCCGCACCGCCCAGCCATCCGGTTCCATTGTGAGCTGGGGCGCCGCGGCCCGGAACGAGGCGATGTCGCTCCAGGTGACTATGAGCTCCGGGTCGCAGATGTCCGGGGCGCCGGTGCACCCCGGCGGCAGGCCGTTGTCGTTGTTCGGAGTCTCGTCCGAGCCCAGATCGGGTGGCTGCGGCGGCTGCGGCGGTTCGGCGACTCCGCCGCCGTCGCTCTCGCCGCCGGCTCCCCCGCCGGAGACATTCTCACCCTGCCCGATAAGGTCTACGCCGTCGGGCGTGAGGCCTGCGTCGACAGCCGGTGGACAGCTGCCTTCAATCTGCTCGGCCACGGAACAAGCTGCCCATGCCACCGGCCCTGCAAGCCCCGTCGCCAGAATCAACCCAAGGGCAGATCCAACGCTGATCAGCAGAAGTCGCGACCGCCCCATACCTCGCTCCTGTCAACAAGAAGGTCTCCCGGCGCTTCTGGATCCGCGACCACTGAAATCACTAGGGGCAGCCGGTTTTGCCGGTCGAGAATGGGCTCCAGTTCTCCGGAGCCGCTGACCACGCTCACCTCGGTTATGTCCTGGCAGACGTATACCTGGATCAGTACTGTTCCATCAGCACGAATGTCGTGTCTCAGCAACGACAGAGAGTCAAACTCGGCTCCGCCGCTCGTCCGAAAGCCTTTCTGGACGAGTCGTTCGAAGGCGGGTGAGATTTCTGCAAAATAGCGCGGCGTGACAAGCGACTTGATCCCATCGAGATTGCCGTCGCCTTGGGCGGTGATCGCGTCACTCGCAGCAAGGTACGCCGCATACGCCTCCTCCGCTGCGGCGAGCGCCTCCTCGTCTGTGGCGAAGAGGGGCGCAGCGGCATCCGTCGTCACGATCGGGGTTGGAGCAGGTTTGGGGGAAGGCAACGGGCCAGCGGCACACCCGGCGAGCGCCACCGCGGCGAGCGCGCACGCAACAAGGAGCAGTGGCAGGGGCGCACTCCCGGTTCGCATGCGAACACCGTAGGGCAAAGCGGCCGGGCCCCGTCAAAGTTATCCACAGACACGAATGGCGGGGCCCCGGCTCAGCCGGGACCCCGCCAGTCAGGCGTTCCGTCTCTACACGTTCGAGGGCAGGTTGCGCCCGTCCACGATCACCTTGATGACATCGGTCTTCGGGTGAGCCAGGTAGCGGTCAGCGCTGTCGTCGAGTTCCTGCAGCCACGGGGTGTGGTGCACAGCGCCCATGGTGCCGGTCATCACCGACGGGTAGACGGCATCCCTGTACGTCAGGATGTTCTCCTGCTTGTCCTTCTTCCATTCCAGGAAGATGCGCACGACCTCGTCGAGGTCGAACATCGGGTAGTCGCTCTGCTCAATCAGGTCACGAATGTAGTCGGCCTGGAACTGCACCTCTTCCGCGGCGCTCTCGAGCGCGTGGAAGCGGGCGAGCCAGCGGTCGATGTCGGCGCGCTGTGCCGCGGCATCCGGCAGCGTCGCGTCGCCGAGGATCACGTCACGCACGTACCACGCCTGCGCGTCGAACATGTTGAAGGTGAACCACTGGTCCTGGGCGCCCAGGTAGAACAGCTTGTTGTTGGCCTCACTGACCACGCCGCGGTAGAGCGTGTCCGGGTACACGTTGTTCGGCGAGTCCAGCGAGAGATCGCTGGGCAGGTAGGGGTAATGGTGCAGGTACCCGGTACACAGGATGACGGCATCGAAGTGCTTCGAGGTTCCGTCGATGAAGTGGGCCACCGAGCCGTCGAAACGCTCGAGCAGCGGTACCTCGGTCATGTCTTCTGGCCAGTCGAAGCCCATCGGACGCGAGCGGTAGCTCAGCGTCACCGAGCGGGCGCCCATCTTGTATGCCTGCACGCCGATGTCCTCGGCGGAGTAGCTGGCGCCGATCAGCAGCACGTCCTTGTCGGCGAGGCTCTCTGCCCCACGGAAGTCGTGTGCGTGGCGGAGCGTACCGGGGAACGTCTCGATGCCGGCGAACTCTGGAACGTTGGGGAACGAGAAGTGGCCGGAGCCGACGATGACGTGGTCGAACTCGCTGCTCTCGGTGGTGCGGGCGACCAGATCCTCGACGGTGACGGTGAACGTCTCGGTCTCGGCGTTGTACTGCACCCAGCGCACGGCGGTGGAGAAGCGAACGTGCTTCTTCACATCGCTCTTCTCGGCGCGGCCGTTGATGTAGTCCCAGAGCACGGCGCGCGGCGGGTAGGAGCTGATCGGGCGGCCGAAGTGCTCGTCGAAGGTGTACTCGGCGAACTCGAGGGCCTCCTTCGGCCCGTTCGACCAGAGGTTGCGGTACATGCTGGAGTGCACGGGCTCACCGTGGGCGTCGATGCCGGTGCGCCAGTTGAAGTTCCACTGGCCACCCCAGTCGTCCTGCTTCTCGAAGCAGACGACCTCGGGGATCTCCCGCCCCTGCTCCCGTGCTGATTCGAATGCCCTCAGCTGGGCCATGCCGCTGGGTCCTGCTCCGATGATTGCGATGCGCTTCTGCAAATGTTCCTCTCCGGCCTGGTGGCCTTCGCCAGTCCTTGCCAATTCGAGCTGTCACGGGCAGAAATTGGGCAGGCTGGACGGCCTGCTCCCCGTGAGTTGTTGGTCACCAGTGGCCAGTCGCAGAATGTGTGCAACACCATTGCCGTATGGGATGACCGCGAGGTATACGCGGCCCAACATTTCGACCCTATCATCGGGCGTTTTGCCGACCCTGTGTACGCACACAGGCTGAGCCGATACCCGCGCGCGGCGTTTGCGCACCTGCCCTTCATTTGGCACACTGGGGAGGTCTTGTTGCCGATGGCAAGGGTAGGGACATGAGGACATTCGAGGGTTTCGCGCCGCACCCCGCGCGCTGACAATCGTCGATTCGCCGTCCTCGGCTCCGGTTTCAGCGCGTCCGCTGAACACTCTGGAGTCTGTATGTCTACGAACCACCTCTCATCTGGCACCCCGTCATCCGTCACCCTGAACAACGTGTCGTTCAGCTGGCCCGATGGCACCCTCGCCCTCTCCGCACTGAGCGGCAGCTTCGGCACAGGCCGCACCGGCCTCGTCGGCGGCAACGGCGCGGGCAAGTCCACACTGCTGCGCCTGATCGCCCGGCAGCTCAGCCCGAGCACGGGCCAGATCGCCGCGCCCGCCGACATCGGCTACCTGCCGCAGAACCTGGCACTGGATGCCGGGGCCACCGTGGCCGGGCTCCTCGGCGTCGCCGACAAGCTGGCGGCGCTCCGGGCCATCGAATCCGGTGACGTCGCCGAGGTGCACTTCGAGGTGCTCGGCGACGACTGGGATCTGGAGACGCGCGCCGACGAGGCCCTGCGGGCGATCGGGCTGTCCGCGGCCGATCTGGGGCGCAGCGTCACCGAGCTCTCCGGCGGCGAGGCCATTCTGGTCGCGATCACCGGCCTCCGCCTGCGGCACGCCGCGGTGACCCTGCTCGACGAGCCGAGCAACAACCTCGACCGCGGCGCCCGGGCGAGGCTGCGCACCCTGCTGGCCTCCTGGCCGGGCACGCTGCTCGTGGTCAGCCACGACACCGCGCTGCTCGAGGTGATGCAGACGACGGCCGAACTGCACGCCGGCACGCTGGCTGTCTTCGGCGGCCCGTACAGCGCCTGGCGCGAGAACCAGGATGTGCTCCAGGCCGCCGCCGCCCAGTCCGTGCGCTCGGCCGAGCAACGACTGAAGGCCGAGAAGCGGCAGCGAGTCGAGGCAGAGGGCACCCTGGCCCGGCGTGCACACATCGCTCAGAAGAGCTACGACAACCGCAGCGCCGCCAAGATCGTGATGCACCAGAAGGCGTCCAACGCCCAGGTGTCAGCCGGCAAGCTGCGCAGCGGGGGCGACGACCGGGTGCATGAGGCGCAGACCGCGCTGGATGCCGCCGCGACCCGCCTCCGCAGCGAGGAGAGCATCCACCTCGAGCTGCCGGACCCCGGCGTCCCGGCCGGCAAGGGCATCGCCGAACTCCGGGACGGAGCAAGCGGCGGCACGATTTACCTGCACGGGCCGGAGCGGGTGGCGCTCGTCGGTGCGAACGGCGTCGGCAAGTCCACGCTGCTCGAGACCCTGCTGGGCGGCGGGCCGGCGGATGCCGGGCGCGCCGGCGGCCGCCTGCTGACCGAGCGCGTCGGCTACCTCAGCCAGCGACTCGACGGCCTCGACCCCGACGCCAGCGCCGTCGAGAACGTGCGGGCCGCCGCGCCCAGCACACCGGTCGGGGTCATCCGCAACCGGCTGGCCCGCCTGCTGCTGCGCGGCGACAGCGTGACCCGGCCCGTTGCCACCCTCTCCGGAGGCGAGCGGTTCCGCGTGGCGCTGGCCCGCCTGCTCTTCGCCGAGCCGCCTGCGCAGCTGCTGGTGCTGGACGAGCCGACGAACAACCTCGACCTGCCGACTGTCGACCAGCTCGTCGCGGCGCTGCGGAGCTACCGCGGCGCGCTGCTGATCGTCAGTCACAACGACGCCTTCCTGGCCCGCCTGGGCCTCGACCGGGTGCTGGAGCTCGGCGCGGATGGCTCGTTCAGTGACCTCGGGTAGCCCCGGAGCTGGCGCCGTCTAGCCGCGCGGCGCCCGCGGCACCGTCGGGCGCACCAGCGCGTGGCTGTCGCGCACCAGCTGCTCAACGAGGGAGTCGTCGAGGGTGCCGTCGAGCAGGAGCGTCACCCAGTGCTTCTTGTTCAGGTGATAGCCGGGTGTGATGTGGCTCGGGTGCTCCTCGCGGAGCGCCCGGCCCTCCTCCGGGTCGACCTTGACCGAGAGGGTGAGCGGCACGGCATCCAGAACACCCAACGCGAAGATCTTTCCGTTGCCGCTGGTCTTGAACACCGTCGTCTTCTCGCCGAACGGGTACGTCTCGATGGCCTGGGGCAGGCCGAGGCAGAGGGTGGCGAGCTCATCGGGGGTCATGGGGACCAGTTTAGGGAGCGCCGCAGACACCACGACACGCCCTCGACGCATGCCCGGCTCCTGCGCATTTGCCCCGATAGTGTGGATTCGGGCATGATTGTGCGAACTGTGGCGCCCGAGCGACTACCGTTGAGGGTATGACGTCTTCTGACACCACTCTGCCCGGCGAGGCCGAAACCGCCGCCCCCACCCTTACTTTTTCCGAGCTCGGGCTCGATGACCTCGTTCTCAAGGCCCTGAAAGACGTCGGCTACGAGACCCCGTCCGCCATCCAGGCCGCCACGATCCCGCCGCTTCTCGAAGGCCGCGACGTTCTCGGCACCGCCCAGACCGGCACCGGCAAGACCGCCGCGTTCGCGCTGCCCATCCTCTCCCGCCTCGATGTCTCGCAGAAGACCCCGCAGGCCCTCGTGCTCGCCCCGACCCGCGAGCTCGCCCTGCAGGTCTGCGAGGCGTTCGAGAAGTACGCCGCACACCTCAAGGGTGTTCACGTTCTTCCGATCTACGGCGGCCAGGGCTACGGCGTCCAGCTCTCCGCCCTCCGTCGCGGCGTGCACATCGTCGTCGGCACGCCCGGTCGCATCATGGACCACCTCGCCAAGGGCACCCTCGACCTCTCCGAGCTGAAGTTCCTCGTGCTCGACGAGGCCGACGAGATGCTCAAGATGGGCTTCGCCGAGGACGTCGAGACGATTCTCGCCGACACCCCCGACGAGAAGCAGGTCGCACTCTTCTCGGCCACCATGCCGGCCGGCATCCGCCGCATCTCGGGCAAGTACCTCAAGGACCCCGAGGTCATCACGGTCAAGACCAAGACCACGACCTCCGCGAACATCACGCAGCGCTACCTGATGGTCGCGTACCCGCAGAAGGTCGACGCGCTCACCCGCATCCTCGAGGTCGAGAACTTCGAGGGCATGATCGTCTTCACCCGCACCAAGAACGAGACCGAGACGCTCGCCGAGAAGCTGCGCGCCCGCGGCTATTCCGCCGCCGCGATCAACGGCGACGTCGCCCAGGTGCAGCGCGAGCGCACCGTCAACCAGCTCAAGTCGGGCAAGCTCGACATCCTGGTGGCCACGGATGTCGCAGCGCGCGGCCTCGACGTCGAGCGCATCAGCCACGTCGTCAACTACGACCTGCCCATCGACACCGAGTCCTACGTGCACCGCATCGGCCGCACCGGCCGCGCCGGCCGCAGCGGCCAGGCGATCAGCTTCGTCACCCCGCGCGAGCGCCGCATGCTCACCTCGATTGAGAAGGCCACGCGCCAGGAGATCACCCAGATGCAGCTGCCGAGCGTTGACGACGTCAACGTGACGCGTCTGGCCCGCTTCGACAGCGCCATCACCGAGGCGCTCAGCCAGGGCGACCGCATCGCGGAGTTCCGCGACATCGTCAACCACTACATCAAGCACCACGATGTGCCGGAGGCCGATGTGGCCGCGGCCCTCGCCCTCGTCGCCCAGGGCGACACCCCGCTGCTGCTCTCGCCGGAGGAGGCGCGTGCCCAGCGCTTCGACCGCGAGGACCGCTTCGACCGGGGCTCGCGCGACGAGCGCAGCCGCGACGACCGCTACTCGCGTGATGACCGCGGTGGCAGCCGCGATCGCAGCGACCGCCCCGAGCGCCCGGAGCGCCGCCCGCGCAGCAACGAGGGCCTCTCGACGTACCGCATCGCCGTCGGCAAGCGCCACAAGGTCGAGCCGCGCCAGATCGTCGGCGCTCTCGCC
>NZ_MPZN01000091.1 GCF_002936985.1 Microterricola pindariensis
GCGGCCGTCGCCGCCCAGCGCGCGGCCGGCGCCAGCGTGATCAAGCTCATGCTCAACAGCGCGGCCGGGCCGGTCCCGGCCGACGCGGTGGCCATCGCCGTCGTGGCCGCCGCCCGCGCGCACGGACTCCCCGTCGTCGCGCACACGGAGGGCGCCGGGCAGGCCGAGCGGGCGCTCGCCGCCGGGGTGTCCGCCCTCGCCCACGCCCCGTTCACCGAGCGGCTCGGCGACGCCCTGCTCGAGCGCATGGCCGGCGCCGGGCTGGCCTGGATCTCCACTCTCGACATCCACGGCTGGGGCGCGGAGACACCCGCGCGCTTGACCGCCATCGACAACGTGCGCCGCTTCGCAGCGGCCGGCGGGCGCGTGCTGTACGGCACCGACCTCGGCAACGGTCCGCTGCCGAACGGGGTGAACGAGCGCGAGCTGCTCGCCCTGGCCGCGGCCGAGCTGACCCCGGATGCCCTCGTCGCCAGCATCGCCGGCGGCGAGCCCGCACCGCAGGCCGCGATCGGGCCGCGCCTGGCTTGGGTCCCCGGAACTCCGCCCACCACCGGCTACAGTTCTGACACCGCCCGCTGGCTCGCCGGAGCCCGCGGCACCACGACCGCCCAGCTCGAGGAGACCCTGCCATGACCCCGTTCCCGAAGCCGGGCCCCGGCCTGCACCGCGCCGCCGACGCATCCGACTCGCTGCTCGACGGCGCATCGGGCACCACGGCACCGGGCAGCGACAGGGCGGCCACCGCCAGCGCCAGCACCGCCAGCACCTGCAGCGACAACACCGGCAGCGACGCCCTTCTCGCCGTCGCCCGGCAGGCGGATGCCGCGGACCCGCTCGCCCACTACCGCGACCGCTTCGCCGGGGCCGACAGCGACCTGGTCTACTTCGACGGCAACTCGCTCGGGCGCCCGCCGGTGTCGGCGATCGAGCGGGTCGAGACCTTCCTCCGCGAGGAGTGGGCCGGCCGGCTGATCCGCGGCTGGGACGAGAAGTGGCTGCGCCTGCCCTACGAGATCGGCGACCGGATCGGCGCCTCGGTGATCGGCGCGGCCGCCGGTCAGACCGTCATCGGCGACTCCACCACGGTGCTGCTGTACAAGCTCTCCCGCGCCGCCGTCGACGCCCAGGTGGCGCGCGACCCGGAGCGCACCGAGATCGTGCTCGACACCGACAACTTCCCGACCGACCGCTACGTGCTCGACGGCATCGCGAAGGAGCGCGGGCTCACCCTGCGCTGGGTCGAGGTCGACACGAGCGCCGGCGTGACCGCCGAGCAGCTTTCCGGCGTCGTCGGCCCGAAAACGGCGCTCGTCGTCGTCTCGCACGTCGCCTACCGTTCCGCCCACCTGGCGGATGCCGCCGAGCTCACCCGCATCGCGCACGAGGCCGGCGCGCTCATCCTCTGGGACCTCTGCCACTCGGCCGGCGCGACCGCGGTGGAGGCGGACGCCTGGGGCTTCGACCTGGCCGTCGGCTGCACCTACAAGTACCTGAACGGCGGCCCGGGCTCCCCCGCCTTCGCCTACGTACGAGAGGGACTGCAGGGCGAGCTGTCCCAGCCGATCCAGGGCTGGTGGGGCACCAGCGACATGTTCGCGATGGGGCCCCGCTATGAGCCGGCGCCCGGAATGCAGCGCTTCGTCAGCGGCACCGCCTCGATCGTCGGCATGCTCGCGATGCAGGACACGCTGGAGATGATCGAGGAGGCGGGCATGGCCGCCATCCGCGCGAAGTCGGAGGCGCTGACGGCGTATGCGATCCGCCTGCACGAGGCGTGGCTGGCGCCGCTCGGCGCCACGCTCGCGACGCCGGCCGACCCGGCCGAGCGCGGCGGGCACGTCACCCTGCACCACCCAGCGATGCGCGAGGTGAACGCGCGCCTCTGGACGCAGGACGTGATCCCCGACTACCGCGACCCGGGCGGCCTCCGCATCGGCCTCGCCCCGCTGTCGACGAGCTTCGACGAGGTCTACCGGGGCCTGGCCGCCGCCCGCGACACGCTCGTGGCGGTGCTCGCCGGGAAGCAGTAGCAGGCCGGCGCCGGTCGGCGCCGGCATCCGCAGTCAGTGCGAGCTGATCCGCACGAACTTGCGGATGCACAGCGGCACGAACACCCCGAGCATCACCGCGACGCCGATCAGCACCGTCGCGATCGGATACTGCTGGGTCCAGGCGTCGCCGACGGGGGCGCCAGGCGGCACGTTGCCGAACAGCTCGCGGGCGGCCTGCACCAGCGCCGACACCGGGTTGTACTCGGCGATCGTCTGCAGCACCGGCGGCAGCGTCTCGGCCGGGACGAAGGCGTTGGAGATGAAGGTCAACGGGAACAGGATCAGGAACGCCACGTTGTTGATGACCTCCGGGCTGCGCACGCTCATGCCGACGAACGCCATCACCCAGGAGAAGGCGTAGGCGAACAGCAGCAGCAGCGCGACCCCCGCCACGCCCTCCCAGAAGCTGGAGTTGATGCGCCATCCGACGATCAGGCCGGTGAGCATCATCACGACCATGGAGAGGGCGTTGATGCAGAGGTCGCCGTTGGTGCGGCCGATCAGCACGGCCGACGGGCTCATCGGCAGGGTGCGGAAGCGGTCGATGATGCCGTCCTTCAGGTCCTGCGCCATCGCCGAGCCGGAGTAGGTGGAGCCGAACACCACGGTCTGGGCGAAGATGCCGGCCATGATGAACTCGGTGTAGCTGCTGCCCGGGATCGTGATGACGCCCGAGTAGATGTAGGTGAACAGCAGCACGAACATGATGGGCTGCAGGGTCGTGAAGACCAGGATGTCCGGCACGCGCTTGATCTTGATGAGGTTGCGCCGGGTCGTGATCCAGCCGTCGCTGATCCAGGTGCCGACGGATGTCGGAATGCTGGCGGCATTCGGCAGGCCGGTGCCGACGACGGCCTCCGTGACCTCTGTCGCCGCGGGCGAGTGGGTTGAATCGGTCGAGCCGGTCGATTCGGTGCGCTGGCCGCTCATGACTCCACCTCCCCGTCTTGCTCCTCCTCGCCGCCGGCGGAATGCCCGGTGAGCTTGAGGAACACATCGTCGAGGGTCGGCCGGCGCATGCCGGCATCGTGCAGACGGATGCCGGCGGCGTTCAGCTCGCCGAGCACCCGCTCGAGCGCGAGCGGGCCTTCGCGCACCCCGACGGAGAGCTCCCGGCCGTCGCCGCCCACGTGCGGCTGGGCCTCGCCGTGCCGGCGCAGGATCTCGCCGGCCACGCTGCCGTCGGCGGCATCCATCAGCGTCAGCTCGATCTGCTGGCCGCCGATCTGCGCCTTGAGCTCGTCAGCGGTGCCCTCGGCGATCAGCTTGCCTCCGTCGATCACCGAGATGTCGTCGGCCAGGCGGTCGGCCTCCTCGAGGTACTGCGTGGTCAGCAGCACCGTAGTGCCCTCGCTCACCAGCGACGTGATGACGTCCCACATGCCGAGCCGGCTGCGCGGGTCAAGGCCCGTTGTCGGCTCGTCGAGGAAGAGCACCGGCGGGCGGGAGAAGATGGCGCCGGCGAGGTCGATGCGCCGCCGCATGCCGCCGGAGAAGCCCTTGACCGGGCGGTTCTGCGCCTCGGTCAGCTCGAAGGCGTCGATCAGCTCCTGTGCCCGGCGCTTGGAGGCCTTCGCGCCGAGGTGGTAGAGCCGGCCGACCATCTCGAGGTTCTCGAATCCGGTGAGGTTCTCGTCGACGGCGGCGTATTGGCCGGAGACGCCGATGATCGGGCGGATGCGGTGCGCGTCGCGCACCACGTCGATGCCGTCGATCGTGGCGTGGCCGGCATCCGGCTTGATCAGCGTCGTCAGCGCCTTGACCATGGTGGTCTTGCCCGCGCCGTTCGGGCCGAGCAGCCCGCGCACGGTGCCCTGCCGCACGTCGAGGTCGACGCCGTCGAGTGCGTGCACCGGGTCGGCGCCCTTGGGCCGGTAGATCTTCACCAGACCCTCGATCTGAATAAAGCTCACCTAGTGCACGGTAGTCGCGCGCCCCCGAGGCGGCAAGGGCTTGGGCGGCGGCGCTCGGGTGCTGCTCAGCTTGCGGCCGGGCGGTCCGGCGGTCCGGAGCGGTGTCGGGGCGCGGGCTAGAATTGGACTCGACCCCACCCCTCTCAACTCCGGATGGAGAATCACGGTGCCCACGATCGTCGTCGAAGTAATGCCGAAGGCCGAACTGCTGGACCCGCAGGGCAAGGCCGTAGCCGGCGCCCTCGCCCGAATCGGTAAGGACGGAATCAGCTCCGTGCGCATCGGAAAGCGCTTCGAGATCACCGTTGACGGCCCGATCACCGACGCCGTGCGCGCCGAGGTCGAGCAGATCGCCGCGGAGATCCTCTCCAACTCGGTGATCGAAGACGTGGTGGGCATCCACTACGAGACCCCCGCCGGAGAGACGCACTGATGAAGATCGGCGTCGTCACCTTCCCCGGCTCGCTCGACGACCGCGACGCCCAGCGCGCCGTGCGTCTGGCCGGCGCCGAGCCCGTCGCCCTCTGGCACGGCTCCCACAGCCTCGAGGGCGTCGACGCCCTCGTGCTGCCCGGCGGCTTCAGCTACGGCGACTACCTGCGCTGCGGCGCGATCGCCAGCCTCTCGCCGATCATGACCGAGGTCATCGACGCCGCGAACAAGGGTATGCCCGTTCTCGGCATCTGCAATGGCTTCCAGATGCTCGCCGAGGCGCACCTCGTCGACGGCGGCCTGATCCGCAACGACCACGGCAACTTCGTCTGCCGCGACCAGAAGCTGCGCGTCGAGAACACCGACTCCGCCTGGACCAGCGACTTCGCCGTCGGCCAGGAGATCACCATCCCGCTGAAGAACGGCGAGGGCGGATTCATCGCCGACGCCGAGACGCTCGCCCGCCTCGAGGGCGAGGGACAGGTCATGTTCCGCTACGTGGACGTGAACCCGAACGGCTCGCTCAACGACATCGCCGGCGTGCGCAACGCTCGCGGCAATGTCGTCGGCCTGATGCCGCACCCCGAGCACGCCGTCGAGGCGGGTTTCGGCCCCGACACGGATGTCGCCATGCGCTCCGGCGTGGACGGCCTCGCCTTCTTCACCTCGGTGATCAAGCAGGCACTGGTCAACGCGTAGGCCCACGCCTGCCACCTCCCGAAGCGCCCGGCTCCCGCATCCGCGGGGCCGGGCGCTTCTGCGTGCGCGCGGCGCATCGACTACGCGAAAAGCGCGCCAAGTCGGCCCGGGTGGCGCACTTTTCGCGTAGTCGATGAGGCGGATGCCGCGTGCGCGCTCAGATGCGCGCCGCAGGGCGGCGACGCCTGTGGATAACTTCTGCGGGCGGGGTGAGGGGTGCGCGATCATGTGGGCATGCCCAGGCTCGTACCCCTGCCTCCCGAGTTCTCCGGGCGCGCATTCTCGGTGCGCCAAGCCCGGTCCGCCGGGCTCAGCTCCGCGCGGCTGCGCAGCGCCGATCTCATGAGCCCGTTTCACGGGGTGCGCACCGCGGCCCCCGGCACGGCCGCGCCACCCCTCTCTCCGTACGAGAGTTTGCTCATGCCCGAACCCGGCGTCCTCGAGAGGTGCGCCGCATACGCCGAGCGCATGCGCCCCGGCCAGGTATTCAGCCACCTGACCGCGGCACGCCTCTGGGGCACGCCGCTCCCGGCGCCGTTCACAGTTGGCGAGCCGCTGCACATCTCGGTCCACGCGCCGCAGCGGCCGCCCCAGACACGCGGCATCATCAGCCATCAGCTCCCCGCGACGGGTCTTGCGCCCATCCGGAGATTCGGCCTGCCGGTCACTGACCCCGCCGCGACCTGGGTTTCGCTGGCTGCTGTGCTCGCGCCGGCGGAGCTCGTGGTCGTCGGCGACCATCTCGTTCTCAACCCGCAGAGCCGCGACCCGGGCGATCCGCGACCGTTCACCAGCATCACCGAGCTGGCTGCCCGGCTCGCGCTCTACCGCGGACGCGGCAAGCGGGCTGCGGTGCGGGCACTCGCCCGGGTGCGCGCCGGCGCGGAGTCGCGCCCGGAGACCTTGCTCCGCCTGCTGCTGGTCGATGCGGGGCTGCCGGAGCCGCTGCTCAACCAGGCCGTGCGCGACCGGCAGGGCCTGCTCATCGGGCGCGTCGACATGGTGTACCCAGAGTGGCGCCTGATCGTCGAATACGACGGCGACCAGCACCGCACCAGCAGGCGGCAGTACGAGCGCGACCAGACGCGCCTCGACGCACTGCGCCGCGCCGGCTGGACGGTCATCCAAGTGCGTCGCCACGGGCTCTTCGCACGCCCGGACGCAACCGTCGCGCGGGTTCGATCGGCGCTGCGCGAGGCGGGTTGGCCCGGCTAGGCTCGCGCGTCCGCCGCATCCGCCCGCTCTCGACGCATCGACTACGCGAAAAGTGCGCCACCGCACGCCGGGTGGCGCACTTTTCGCGTAGTCGATGGGCGGCCGGGCGGGTACGCGAAAGCGCCCCGACCCAGGTGGGGTCGGGGCGCTTCGACGAGCACGGGCTGCGAACTGCGCGCGGCGGGCTGCGCGCGGCGACCGGCATCCGGCTAGCCGCTAGCTGGCCAGCACGTAGCGGGACGCGCGGCCGAGCTCGCTCTGCACGTAGCTGCCCGCGGCGGGCGCGGCCTGGGCGGATGCCGGCAGGGAGACATAGCCGCCGAGGGGACGGGGCGCCGCGGCATCCGTGCTGACGAAGCCGCTCGAGGCGCGGGCGATGGTGTTGCCGGTGGTGACGTACGAGTTCATTGTTGCTCCTTTTTCACACGCGAGTCGCGTGCGGGTTCAGATGAGAACGCAGAGCTTCTTTGGACGGCGTCGGTGGGGCACCCGATGACTGGTGGGCTACCGAATGCCCTGTTCGCGGTGCCGGGTGGCAACGCGGGTGTTCCGCCCGGGCGTACCTCACGAGGTGCGCCCGGGCGGGACGGGGTGTGACCTAGGCTGCGAGGACCGCCGCGACGGTCACGCGGAGCGTGGCGCCGAGCTCGGCGTCGACGTTCGTCCAGTACTGGAAGAAGCGCTCGCGGATCTCGTCGATCGTGATCGAGGAGCCCTGGCCGGTGAGGGTGTCGACGAAGCGAGCCTTGGCTGCGTCGTCGAAGACCTCGCGGTAGAGCGTTCCCGCCTGGCCGAAGTCGCTGTCCTCGGAGTGCAGGGTGGCTGCGGCGCGCACGAGCTCGCCGTCGCTCTCCCAGGTGCCCATGCCGGCCGCCTCAACCGAGGCGGCCGGGCCGCCGAACGAGTTCGGTGCGTACACCGGCGTCGACGGCGAGTTGAAGCCGTGGCGCTGGGCGCCGTCTTGCGAGTAGTTGTGCACGGGGGCCGCGTGCGGCGCGTTCACGGGGATCTGGTTGTAGTTGGTGCCGACGCGGTAGCGCTGGGCGTCCGGGTAGCTGAACACGCGGGCCATCAGCATCTTGTCGGGGCTGATGTCGATGCCGGGAACGGTGTTCGCGGGCGAGAAGGCTGCCTGCTCGATCTCGGCGAAGAAGTTCTGCGGGTTGCGGTTCAGGGTGTGCGTGCCCACCTTGATCAGCGGGTAGTCGGCGTGCGGCCACACCTTGGTGAGGTCGAACGGGTTGAAGCGGTACGACTTCGCGTCGTCGTAGGGCATGATCTGCACGTGCAGGTCCCACGACGGGAAGTTGCCGGCCGCGATGGCCTCGTAGAGGTCGCGGCGGTAGTGGTCGGCATCCGCACCGGCGATGATCTCGGCCTCGGCGGCGTCGATCTCGATGTTGCCCTGGTTGGAGGTGAAGTGGTACTTGACCCAGAAGCGCTCACCGGCGGCGTTGATCCACTGGTAGGTGTGCGAGCCGAAGCCGGGCATCTCGCGCCACGAGCGCGGCAGGCCGCGGTCGCCCATGAGGTAGGTGACCTGGTGGGCGCTCTCGGGCGAGAGGCTCCAGAAGTCCCACTGCATGTCGGCGTCGCGCAGGCCGGAGCCCGGGAGGCGCTTCTGCGAGTGGATGAAGTCGGGGAACTTGATGCCGTCGCGGATGAAGAACACCGGGGTGTTGTTGCCGACGATGTCGTAGTTGCCCTCGGTGGTGTAGAACTTCACCGAGAAGCCGCGGACGTCGCGCCAGGTGTCGGGCGAGCCCTGCTCGCCAGCGACGCTGGAGAAGCGCTGCAGCGTCTCGCTGCTGGCGCCCGGCTGGAACACGGCGGCACGGGTGTACGCCGACACGTCACCGGTCACCTCGAAGGTGCCGAATGCTCCGCCGCCCTTGGCGTGCACGACGCGCTCGGGGGTGCGCTCACGGGCGAACTGCGCGAGCTTCTCGACGAGGTAACGGTCGTGCAGCGCGGTGGCCCCGTTCGCTCCGGCGGTGAGCGAGTGCTCGTCGCTGGCGACGGGGGTTCCGGTTTGCGTGGTCGTGAATTCCGACATGGCTTCCTTACTCTGTTGGTGTTCGGTGGGTCGAAGAGGCGTGTGGGCAGGCTTGGTCAGGCTCAACCAGCGGTGGTTGGGCGTCGTGCCTGCGGTGAGCGGATGCCGGCTTACTCGGCGAGCGCCGCCTGGCAGCTGGGGCAGAGGCCCCAGAAGGTGACGTCGGCGGCCTGCAGCCGGAAGCCGTGCGTGTCGCTCGGCGTGAGGCAGGGCGCCTCGCCGATGACGCAGTCGACATCCTCGATGGCGTTGCAGCCACGGCAGATGAGGTGGTGGTGGTTGTCGCCGATGCGCTTCTCGTATCGGGCGGCCGAGCCGGCCGGCTCAATCTTGCGCAGCAGGCCGGACGCGACCAGCGCGGCGAGCACGCCGTAGACGGCCTGCAGCGAGGTGCTCGGCAGCGCGGGGGCGACCCGGGCGTAAACCTCGTCAGCGCTCAGGTGGATGGGGTCGGCCGGGAAGGCGTCGAGCACCGCGAGACGCGGCGCCGTGACCTTGAGCCCGGCGGAGCGCAGGCGCCCCTCTGTGCTCTCGTGTGCGGCATCCGTGGTCATGGCTCAACGCTAGCAGTTGTTTTGATGTAATCAAAACAACTGAGTGAGCCTCGACGATGTTCAACCTTTTGACGTATGCCAAAAGGAAGCCGCGGCTGAGAAGATGGATTACCCCCACCACTTTGGAGTGCTTACCCCGTGTCACCACGCCTTTTTTACCGCACGCTTGCCATAGCCGAGGCCATCACCTGGACCGGCCTGATCGGCGCCATGATCCTCAAGTACGGCTTCGATGCCGGCGGATTGCCCGTGCTCATCGCCGGGTCGATCCACGGTCTGGTGTTCCTCACCTACGCCTTCACGGCCGTGCTCGTCGGTGTGAACCAGCGCTGGTCGATCCCGCTGATCGTGCTCGGAGTCGCGACCGCGATCGTGCCCTACGCCACCGTGCCGTTCGACATCTGGGCCGACCGCACCGGCCGCCTGAACGGCCCGTGGCGCCGCGAGCTGAGCGACGACCCGCGCGACAAGCACTGGATCGACCGCACCATGCGCTGGTTCCTGAACCACCCGGCCGCACTCATCGGCATCTTCGTCGTCGGCATCGCCGGCATCATGACGGTGTTGCTGATCGTCGGCCCTCCCGGCGGCTGGAAGTAGCCAGGGCCGCCCTGCAGCGAAGGCGCCACGTCCTCGGACGTGGCGCCTTCTGCGTTGCGGATGCCGCGCGGGCGGTAGTGGCTTCGGTCGCTGGCGCTCCCTCAAGCCAACGGGGGAGGGCGGGCGCGCTACTCGACGGTGACGACGCCGAGCATGCGCGGGTGCGGGCTGCACCCGTAGTCGAAGCTGCCGGCCTCGGTGAAGACGTGCGTGTAGCTGCCCTGGGCCATCAGCTCGCTGACGAAGCTGCCGTCGGCGGCGACCACGTCGTGCTTGACGACGCCGTCGTCGAAGACCCAGGTCACCGCCTGGCCCGGCTTGATCGTGACCTCGGCCGGGCTGAACGCCATGTCCTTGACCGTGATGGTCGCGGCGACGTCGACGGATGCCGCATCGGCAGAGGCTACGACGGGCGGCTTGCTCGAGCAGCCGCTCAGCAGCACGACGAGCAGCACGCTGATCAGCGCGGCGGCGAGCGTCAGCGCGGTGCGGCGGGCCCGCGGCATCCGCTCGGCCGCGCTCCCAGCGGAGACGGCGCCGGCAGCGTCTCCCGACGTCGTGAATCCGGCGTGTGCGTTGACCATTGTGCTCCTTCTGTGCGCCGGGAATCGGCCCATCCAGCCTAGGCGCGGCGGCCGGGGGCACGAGGGCGGAGCACCCAGAGCTGAACGATAGACTGGGCGAAGCCAGCATCCGCCAGCCGTGCCCGCCATCCCGGGCCGTGCCATTGCTTTGGGAGAGCGCCACTCGTGACCGAAAACCCTGCCACTACTTCTGCGCCTGCTTCTGCGGGCCGCGGTGTCGCCGACACTGTTCAGAATGCCGCCGCGACGCCCGAGAAGGAGCAGCCCTACGGCGCTCTCGGCCTCAAGCCCGACGAGTACGAGCAGATCAAGAAGATCCTCGGCCGTCGCCCCACCAGCGGCGAGCTCGCCATGTACTCGGTCATGTGGAGCGAGCACTGCTCCT
>NZ_MPZN01000092.1 GCF_002936985.1 Microterricola pindariensis
AACGCCCTCGCCCTGCAGGACTTCCTCGAGCAGGCCGGCGCGGAGACCCGCGTGCAGTCCGCCATCTCGATGACCCAGGTCGCCGAGCAGTACATCCCGCGCCGTGCAGAGCGCCACCTGGAGAAGGGCCGCGTCGTCATCTTCGGCGCCGGCGCCGGGCTTCCCTACTTCTCCACCGACACCGTCGCCGCGCAGCGCGCGCTGGAGATCTATGCCGACGTCGTGCTCGTCGCCAAGAACGGCGTCGACGGCGTCTACTCCGACGACCCCCGCACCAACCCGGACGCGCACAAGATCGAGCACATCACCTACCAGGAGGCGCTGCAGAGCGGCCTCAAGGTCGTCGACTCGACCGCGTTCAGCCTGTGCATGGACAACGGCATGCCGATGCAGGTCTTCGGCATGGCCCCGCAGGGCAACGTGACGGCGGCGATCCTGGGCTCGGACCTCGGAACCATCGTCAGCAACTGACAACAACTAAGCTTGAACCACCATTACCTGAAGGAGTCACCGTGATCGCGGATGCCCTGTCCGATGCCGCCACCCGTATGAGCAAGGCTGTTGAGGTCGCCAAAGACGACTTCGCCAGCATCCGTACCGGCCGTGCCAACCCTCAGCTGTTCCAGAAGATCATGGTCGACTACTACGGCACGCCCACCCCGCTGGCCCAGCTGGCGTCGTTGGCGAACCCCGAGGCGCGCACGCTCCTCGTCACGCCCTACGACAAGGGTGCGCTGCGCGACATCGAGCAGGCCCTGCGCAACGCCCCGAACCTCGGTGCCAACCCGTCCAACGACGGCAACGTCATCCGGGTGACCCTGCCCGAGCTGACCGAGGAGCGCCGCACGGAGTTCGTCAAGATCGTGCGCACCAAGGCCGAGGACGCCAAGGTCGCCGTGCGCAACATCCGCCGCAAGGCCAAGGACGAGCTCGACGCGCTGAAGAGCGAGGTCGGCGACGACGAGGTGGCGCGCGGCGAGAAGGAGCTCGAAGCTGTGACGAAGACGCACGTCGACGCCATCGACGAGGCGTTGAAGCGCAAGGAAGCCGAACTGCTCGAGGTCTAGGGCTTCCCATGCAGAGTGTTCCGGATGCCGACCCATCGCCGCCCAGCGCGCCGAACGGTCGAGGGGCGAAAGCCGAGTTGCGGGCGCAGGTGAAGGCCAGGAAGGCCGAGCTGCGCGCGCAGGCGCAAGCCACCAAAGCCGATATTGAGCGTGGGCTCGATGGGGCCAGGGCGCATCTGGACGCCACCAACGAGCGGATCAAGGCCCGCACCGGGCGCAACCTCATCCTGGCGATCCTGATCGGGCTCGCGCTCGGCACGGTGACGCTGTTCAGCCTCATCGTCGTCAAAGAGATCTTCATGATCTTCGCGATCGTCCTCGTGCTGTTCGCCAGCTACGAGTTCGCCTCCGCGCTGCGGGCGGGCGGGCGGCAGGTGCCGCGCATCCCCACGGTGATCGCGGCCATGGCCGTGGTGCCCGCCGCGTTCTACGGGGGAGCGGCCGGCCAGTGGGTGTCCATCCTGCTCGGCACGCTCTTCGTCGTGCTTTGGCGGCTCGTCGAGCAGGCGGTGCCGTCCCGGCGCACGCCGGGCCCGGCGCTGCTGCCCGACCTCGGCGCCTCCGTCTTCGTGCAGATCTACGTCACCTTCCTCGCCAGCTTCGCCGTCGTGCTCGTCGGCCAGGACGGCGGCGAGTGGTGGACGCTCGCGTTCCTGATCGTCGTGATCGCGGCGGACACCGGTGCGTACGCCAGCGGGCTGATGTTCGGCAAGCACCCGATGGCGCCCGTGATCAGCCCCAAGAAGACGTGGGAGGGCTTCGCGGGCGGCGCCGTGGCGACCATCATCGCCGGTGTGCTGCTCGGCCTGTTCATGCTCGGCCAGCCCTGGTGGTTCGGCCTCATCTTCGGCGTCGCCATGCTGCTGAGCGCGACGCTCGGCGACCTCGCCGAGTCGCTGATCAAACGCGACCTCGGCATCAAAGACATGAGCTCGTGGCTGCCCGGCCACGGCGGCTTCCTCGACCGGCTGGACTCGATCCTGCCGTCGGCGGCTGTCGCCTTCGTGCTCTACCTGATTTTCGTGTGATGACCGCGAAGCGCAACGACACAGAGGAGAAAAGTTCGGTGAGTACGACCTTTCCCCGGGCCCGCCGCCCCAAACTCGGCTACAAGGTCGAGCAGGTTGAGGAGTTCCTCCGGCTCGCCCGCGCCGTCTACGACGGCACGGCCCCGGCCGACACGACGCTGAGCGCCGACGGCATCCGCCGCACCGCCTTCGCCATGGCGAAGAACGGCTATTCGACCGCGCACGTGGATGCCGCCCTGGAACGCCTCGAGGACGCCTTCGCCGCCCGCGAGCGCGAGCAGGCCGCGCAGGCCATGGGCGACGCCGCCTGGTTCCAGGAGGCCCGCAGCAGTGCGCAGGAGATCCTCAATCGGATCGCTCGCCCGGCCAAGCACCGCTTCCAGCGGGTGAGCTTCCTGACCATCGGCTACAGCGTCGAGGACGTCGACAAGTTCGCCACGCGCCTGGCCTCGTACTTCGAGAAGGGCACGCCGATCACGGTCGACGATGTGCGCACCGTGGTGTTCCGCCCGCAGCGCGGCGGCTACCGCGAGGTCCAGGTCGACATCGTGCTGGATGCCGTCGTCGACGTCATGCTGGCCGTGCGTTGATGGACTCCCGTCGCGATTCTCCGCTAGCATCGGGGGATCGTGGGTAGACACACCGGAATCCTCCAGCCCGTCCACAGTGGCATCGCGCCCAGGGCCCGCTACCAGAGACCCCGCACCCGCGGCCGCGCGGCACTGTTCAGCTTCGCGTTCACCGCCGCCGTCGCCTTCGTCTTGGTCAGCATCGTCGACCCGTACTCCGGCGCCGTCGCGTCCCCGTACTTCCAGCTCGGCGACCGCTTCGGCGGGCAGCCGGCGCAGGCCGTCGCCGTCTCCGGCGACTTCACGAACACCGTCGTGCACGACAGCTACGACGCGGAGGCGCCCGCGCCGCCGCCGCCCGCCGTCGTCGAGACCGCATCCAACTCGTCCGGCTGGGCGCCGCCCGCCGTCAGCCCGGACCCCGGTTCGGCGCAGGCCTACGCGCAGGGCGCCGTCGCCGCCCGCGGCTGGGGCTCCGGCGAGTTCGACTGCCTGGTCGCCCTGTGGAGCCGCGAGTCCGGCTGGCGGGTCAACGCCTACAACGCGTCCAGTGGCGCCTACGGCATCCCGCAGTCGCTGCCCGGCTCCAAGATGAGCTCGGCCGGTTCGGACTGGGAGACCAACGCCGGAACGCAGATCGAGTGGGGCCTCGGGTACATCAGCGGGCGCTACAGCTCGCCGTGCGGCGCGTGGGCCCATTCGGAAGAGTCCGGCTGGTACTAGGCCGGGCCCGCCCGCTGCCTAGAATGGGTGCATGCCCCGCAACAACCGCCCCTCCCGCCGTGCCTCAGGGCAGCCGGACGACGAGCAGAACGGCCTCGGCCGGCTGCTGTCGGGGTGGAAGCGCGTCGAGCGGAAGCGCGACGGCGAGTGGTGGGTGCAGCCCGTCGGCGGCTCGCAGGCCGGCAAGGTCTATCTCTGCCCCGGATGCCGGCTCGACATCACCCCCGGCGTCGCCCACGTGGTCGCCTGGCGCGCAGACGGCCTGATGGGCGACGACGCATCGCTGGCTGACCGCCGGCACTGGCACAGCCACTGTTGGAGGCTCAAATGACGCACACCGCCGAGATCGCACCGGGCTCGCCCATCCGCGGCGCCATCGAACTGCCCGCGCTCCGCGAGGAGATCGAGCTGCACACCAGCGACGGTCTGACGCTCGTCGGCGAGCTGGCGCTGCCGGTCGACCGCCCGCCCGTCGCCACTCTGGTCACGCTGCACCCGCTGCCAACGGCCGGCGGCTTCATGGACTCCCACATCCTGCGCAAGGCCGCCGCCCGGCTGCCCGCGCTGGCCGACCTCGCGGTGCTGCGCTTCAACACCCGCGGCACCTCCTCGCCGCGCGGCACCAGCGACGGCCACTTCGGCGAGGGCCTGAGCGAGCGGGCGGATGTCGCGGCGGCGATGGCCTTCGTGGCCGAGCGCGGCCTGCCGAACCCGTGGCTGCTCGGCTGGTCGTTCGGCACCGAGCTGGCCATCAAGTACGGCCTGGAGCACCCCATCGCCGGGGCCATCCTGCTCTCCCCGCCGCTGCACCGCGCCAGCAGCGAGGAGATCGGCGCCTGGGCGTCGGCCAGCGTTCCGCTGATCGCGCTGATCCCCGAGTTCGACGACTACCTGCGCCCGGTCGAGGCCGCCGAGCGGTTCGCCGTCGCCCCGGCCACTCGGGTGATCCCGGTCGAGGGCGGCAAGCACCTCTGGGTGGGGGAGAAGCAGACCGTGCGGGTGCTCAACGAGATCGTCGATGCCGTCAACCCCTCCGCTGGCCCGCTGCCGGAGGTCTGGCCCGGCTACGCAGCCTGAGCGGAATGCCGCCTAGAGCGCGTTCTGCCGGGGGATGACCACCTGCTTGATGATGAGCAGGATGGCGGCCGCGGTGGGGATCGCGATCAGCGCGCCGAGCAGGCCGAGCAGTGAGCCGCCGGCCAGCGCTGCGATGACGACGACCGAGGCGGGCACCGCCACGGCCTTGTTCATGATGCGCGGGCTCAGCACGTATGCCTCGACCTGCATGTAGATGATGTAGTAGATGGCCGCGACGAGCGCCGTCAGCGGCGAGCCGAGGCCGGGGATCAGGCAGACCAGCACGATGATCACCGAGCCGGTGATGGTGCCGACCAGCGGCACGAGGGAGAACGTGAACGCCAGCAGGGCCAGGACCGCGGGGAACGGCGCCTGGATGATGCTCAGGAAGACGAAGCTCAGTGCCCCGTTGACGAAGGCGAGGGTCACCTGGCCGACGACATAGCGGCCGACGGACTGCGTGATCTGCTCGCTGAGGTCGGAGAAGCGCTCTCGCTTGCTCGCCGGGACGAGCTGGTAGAGGCCCCGCTTCATCGACGGCAGGCTGCCGGCGAAGTACAGCGTGAGGATCAGCACGATCACGACGCCGAACAAGCCGGTGGCCAGCACGGCGGCGAACTGGAGCACGCCGCCGAACACGCCGGCGAGCTGGTCCGGGTTCGTGACGAAGTCGTTGACGGCCTTGGTCACGGCCGCGACGATCTCCTCCACCTGCAGGTTCGGGAATGTCGCCTGCAGCGCCGTGACCAGCTCACCGGAGAGGAAACGCCGGGTGAGCTCCGGCACGAACTGGATCAGCTGGTCGACCTGCTGGCTGATGATCGGGATGACGGCGAAGACGACGCCGGTGAGGGCCGCCACCACGGCGCCCAGAACGCTGAGGATGGCCGCCCAGCGCGGGAAGCGGTGCCGTTCCAGGAATGCGATCGCCGGGTCGAGGCCGAGCGAGAGGAACAGCGCCGCGCCGATGTAGGTGAGGATCGTGGACAGCGAGGCGATCGAGGAGAGGATGAGGATGCCGAGGCCGACGCCGAGCGTCGCCACCAGGCCCAGCCGAAAAGCGTTCTGGATCCTCATCGGCTCCGCCATTGCCCACACCCCCATCGACGGCGGCGAACCGGGGATTACTCCGTGTCGGACGCCACCTGCTCAGCCTGCTTCAGCACACCGCGCAGGCTCTCGAAGTAACCGGCGACGGCATCGCGCTCAATCCTAATCTGGGAAAGGCGGTCCTCGGCGTCCGCCACGAGCGCCTTGGTGCGCTCGGTGGTCTCGGCCAGGCGCGCGGCGGCGGTCGCCTCGGCGTTGCTGATGCTGCGGGCGGCCGTCTCCTCCGCGTCCTCCAGGATCGCGCGGGCCTCGTCACGGGCGCCGTTGCTCAGCCTGTTGGCCTCCGCCCGGTTCTCCGTGGCCCGGCTGATCGCCTCGGCGAGCTGGGCGTTGGCGTCGTCCAGGAACTTCTGGGTCTGGGCGACGGCCTCCTGGTGGCGCTGCAGGTGATCCTGCTCCGCCTCGTCCCGGCGGGCCTTGAGCTCGACGTCGAGGTCGATGCGGGCCTGCTCGATCTCGCGGCGCATCTTCTGCACCTCGTGGCCGGTCTTCTTGCGGCTGGCGGTCAGCTGGTTCTCCAGGTCGATGCGGGCCTGCTCGGCATCCGCCTCGAAGTCGGCGCGGGCCTGCTCCTGCTCGAGGGCCAGGTCGGCGCGGGCCTGCTCGGTGTCGCCGTCGTGGCGGGCGCGGGTGCGCTCCAGCTCGTGGCTGAGCTTGAGGCGGGCGGTCTCGATCTCGCGGGCGAGGTCGGTCTTCTCCTGCTCGCGCGTCTGCGCGATGTCGGCGCGGCTCTGCTCCAGCTCGCGGGCGAGGTCTGTGCGACCCTGCTCCAGCTCGATCGCCAGGCCGGCGCGGGCCTCGGTGATCTCGGCGGCGAGGGCCTGCCGGGATTCCGCGCTCTCGCGCTCCAGGTCCAGGCGGGCCTGCTCGTTGTCGCGGGCCAGGTCCAGGCGGGCCTGCTCGGTCTCGCGGGCGAGATCGGCGCGGGCCTGGTCGAGTTCGAGGGCGACCTCTGAACGGGTCTGCTCCGTCTCCTGGGCGAGCCCGGCGGCGGCGGCGCGGGCCTCGGAGGCCTCCCGGTTGGCGACGACGACGACCTCGGCGGCCTCGCGCTCCGCCTCGGCGCGGATGGCGGCGGTCTCGCGCTTGGCGGTGGCGCGGAGCTCGGCGGCCTCGGTGGCGACGGCGCCGCGGATGGCGGCGGCATCCCGCAGTGCCTCCTGGGTGATGAGCTCCTGCTCGTCGTGCACGCGGGCGACGATGTCGTCGGCCTCGAGCCGGGCGGCCTCGAGCAGGCGCGCGGCCTTGGCCCTGGCGTCGCTCACGGTGCGCTCGGCCAGCGACGCGGCCTCCGTGCGCAGCTTCTCCACCTCGCCGGCAGCGGAGCTGCGCAGCTTCTCGGCGTCGATGTCGGCCTGGGCGATGAGGCGGGTGGACTGCTCCTCTGCCACGCGCAGGGTGTTCTCCAGCTTGGTGCCGAGGCCGGAGAACGTCGGGCTGCCGACTTCTTCCAGCTCGGCGGAGAGCTCGTCGATGCGGATGCCGAGGCGCTTGATCTCCTTGGCCGCATCCACGCCGTGCGCATTCGACTTGATCAGGTCACGGCGCAGGCCTTGGATGGCCTTGTCGACCTCGTCCTTGTCGTAGCCCCGGAATACCTGGGTGAACTCGGTCTCGTCGGTTGCCACGATCGCTCTCCTTATAAGTCGGTCAGAGCAGCGCAAGAGATCACGCTGCGAGCCTCACTGATTTTAGCGGCATTTTCTGGGGGTTGCCGACGGCCACACAGCACTATTGGATGGCTGGTTGGGGTTGCTTTCAGCTAGTACCGATAGTCTCAAATGTCTTTGGCTGTTGCCATTTCGACCTGTGAGCGGCGCATTCGCGCTGTTGCACGGCGCCCCCGCGCCTGTGCGGTCGTGGTTTCAGGCAACAGAAAAGGAGAGTTCGTGCGCTTTGTTCTTGCGATTGTGGCGTTTGTCGCCGCGGCCTGCATGATTGCGCTGGGCATTGCCCAGCGCACCGTTTTTCTTGAGCCGGCGAGCGTCTCTGTCGGCACGACCGTGGAGGGCAACGGCCCGTTCACCGTCATCGACAGCGACGCTCTGCTGGCACACGAGGGCGCCCAGACGGTCTCGATCCGCGGTTCCGGCGACACCTTCATGTCGTACGGGCGCACCGCCGACATCGAGGCGTGGCTCGGCGACATCGACTTCACCCGGGTGAGCTACGACGAGGACGCCAAGGAGCTCGCCACCACGGTCGTGCGCGGGCAGACGGTCAACCCGATGGACCAGGCCCGCGTGCCAGAGGTGAACTCGAACGGCCTCCCGGCCACCGCGCCCAACCCCAACCCGCGCGGCTCAGACCTCTGGCTGGAGGAGTGGTCGGGGGAGAACTCGATCTCCGCCACCGTCAACGTGCCGGAGGGGATCTCGGTGCTGGTCGCCACCGACGGCACCGCGCCCGCCCCGAAGAACATCCGCCTCTCTTGGCCACTCGACAACTCCACGCCGTGGGCCGGCCCGCTGATCGCCGGCGGCGCCCTGCTGCTGCTGGTCGGCCTGGTCCTCTACCTGTTGGCGCTGCTGCACCTGCGCCGTTCCCGCGGCCCGCGCCGCAACCTGCCGAAGGGCCCCAGGATGCCGAAGCTGCCCCGCGCGCCCAAGCCGAAGATGATCAAGGCCATCCAGATCACCGGCGCCCAGCGCAAGTCCATCGGGCGCTCCTCCCGCATCGCCGTCCTGCCCGTTCTGCTGATCTCCGGCCTCGCACTCTCCGGTTGCTCCGCCTCGTTCTGGCCGGACATGTCGGCCCCGTCCACGACGGCGGCGACGCCGACACCGGACGTCACCGCTGCGCAGGAGGAGTTCGACGAACTGCCGCCGCCCGCCGTCACCGTGCCGCAGCTGGAGCGGATCGTGCGCAACGTCGCCGTCACCGCCAACGAGGCGGACAGCACGATGAACGCTGAGCTGTTGCCCGCGCGCTTCACCGGTCCCGCACTGCTCGAGCGCCAGATGAACTACCAGATCCGGGCGGGCTTCCCCGAGCAGGCGCTGCCGGCCCCAATCCCGGCGTCGCCGCTGGAGATCATCCTGCCGCAGCAGAACTCGAGCTGGCCGCGCACGGTGCTGACCGTCATCCTGAACGAGGAAGACCCGACCATCGCGCCGATGACGCTGGTGCTCACGCAGAACAGCCCGCGGGAGAACTACCAGGTCGAGTACGCGATCACCCTGGCCGCCGACGCCGTCTTCCCGGAGGTCGCGCCGGCCAGCATCGGCGCCCCGCCGGTGGCGCCGGACACCAAGTTCCTGGTGATGGAGCCGGACAAGCTGGCCGCCGCCTATGGCGACGTGATCCTCAAGGACACGGAGAGCGAGTACTACCCGCTCTTCGACATCGAGCACGACAGTTTCGTGCCGCAGGTGGGCGTCGCGGCCACGGCCGAGCGCCGTGCCGCGCTCCCCGCGACGACCGACCTGACCCTGACGAATGAGCCGGGACCGGGCAACACCGTCGCGCTCGGCACCATCGATTCCGGCGCCGTCGTGGCCGTCAACCTGTACCAGATGGAGAGCGCAACCCCGAACGACAACGGCACGGTCGAGTTCAAGGCCAGCCCGACGAAGTCGCTCTCCGGGGTGGAGAAGACCACGAAGGGTCTCACCTCGACCCGCAGCGACCAGTTGTTGTTCTATGTTCCCGCCCAGGGCTCCGACGAGAAGATTCGTCTCCTCGGCTTCGCCCACAGCCTCATTGCCGCATCGGAGATCCCGTGACCAACGTTCCCCCCTCAGCAGCCAGCCTCCGCGGAGCCGTCGACCTGAGCTCGCTCGTGCAGCGGGCCAACGCGCCGACACCGGCGCCCGGCCAGGCGGCCGGTGCGCCCGGCCAGCCGGGTGCGCCCGTGCAGATCCCGAGCCTCGTGCTGGAGGCCGGCGACGCCAACTTCGGCGAGGTGCTCGAGCTCTCGCAGCACGTGCCCGTCCTCGTGGACCTCTACGCCGACTGGGCGGAGCAGAGCACGGCGCTCAGCGACGTGCTGCGCCGCGTCGTCGCGGGACTCCGCGGCCGGCTGGTGCTGGTGCGGGTCGCCGTCGAGGCGAACCCGCAGCTGGCGCAGGCCTTCCAAGCACAGTCGGTGCCGACCGTCGCCGCCGTGATCGCCGGGCAGCCGGTTCCGCTGTTCGCCGGCTCCATCCCGGAGGCGCAGCTGCTGGACATTGTCGAGCAGCTCCTCGCGCTGGCCGCCCAGAACGGCGTGACCGGCAGTGCCGTCGCCGCCGACGCGGGCACCGAGGGCACCGAGGGCGTCGGCGGGGCCGCGGCGGAGCCAGCGGAGCCCGTCGAGGAGCCCCTGCCGCCGCTGCACGCCGAGGCGTACGAAGCCATCGAGCGCGCCGACTACCCGGCCGCCATCGCCGCCTACAAGACGGCGATCGCGCAGGATCCGCGCGACGAGCTGGCCGTGGCCGGCCTGGCCCAGGTCAGCCTGCTGCACCGCCTGACCGGAAAGACCGTGCAGCAGATCCGCACGGCCGCCGGCGCCGGGCCGGACGACCTGGACGCCCAGCTCGACGTCGCCGACCTCGACCTCTCCGGCGGGCACGTCGCCGACGCGTTCGACCGGCTGCTGACGCTGTTCCCGAAGCTCGACGCCGACGGCAAGAACCGGGTGCGCGAGCGGATGCTGGAGCTGTTCGAGGTCGTCGGCACGACCGACCCGCTCGTCATCGCCGCGCGTCAGCGCCTGGCGATGCTGCTCTACTAGGCCGCTCCGGCGACCAGCCGTCGAAGCCCCGGATCCTGTTGGCTCCGGGGCTTCGCTCGTTCCTCGCTCAGCCGACGTGGGGAGGGGCGGCGCCCTCCAGCCGACGGGGGATTCACGTTGGCTCGAGGGAGCGCCAGCGACCGAGGCCAACAGCCCCGCCAGAGGGGCGCTACCCCTCGTGCAGCAG
>NZ_MPZN01000093.1 GCF_002936985.1 Microterricola pindariensis
CGACACCGCCGAGCTCGCGGCGCTGTCTGCCCGCGGCGTGCCGGCGCTCGTGGTCGCGGCGCCGCGCGACCCGGTGCACCCGGTGGAGGTGGCCGCCGAGTGGGCAGAGGGGCTCGGGGCCGAGCTGCTGACCGTGCCCGCCCGCGACGACTCGCAGCCCGCGCAGACCGCCGCGCTGCGGGCAGGCCTCGCCGAATGGCTGCGCACGGCCGGCTGAGCCGCGCCGCACGCAGCTTCCCCGCTCCGCGCTCGACTGCCCCGCCCGCTGCGCACTCGGCTGCCCGCCCGCTGCCGGGCAGCCGGAAGGCCCGGGCCCCGCACGCGCGGAACCCGGGCCTCGTCGTGGTGCCTCGAATTAGCGGCGCAGGTGGCTGCCCGCGTAGTCGAAGCTGTCGGCCGTGATCTGCGCGCGGGCCGCCATGCGGCTGCCGTCCTCGAAGAATCCGGTCTTCATGACGGCCAGCGTCATCGTGGCGTGTGCCGCGGCGTCACCCAGCTCGCTCAGCGCTGCAGTGCTGAGGTTGTTGATGGTGTCGCAGGCCTGGTGGTAGCAGGCGTCGTACGGGGCACCGGCCGTGCCACCGAAGAGGGTGGCTTCCTCCGCGGTCTTCAGGCCTTCTGCACCGCTGAACAGCCCTCCGGCCGGGATGCCGGATTCGATGAAGGGCCCGTAGTCAGAGCGTCCGTCAAATGCCGTCGGTGCGCTGGCCAGCCCCTTCGAGGCGAAGTAGTCGGTGAACACCGTCTCGATCTGCGCCGATCCGGGAGGGCCCGAGAGTCCGTCCGGGTCGTCCGAGCCGTCTCCGTCGTACACGAATCGCACGTAGTTCGGCGATCCGAGCATGTCGAAGTTCAGGTTCGCGTAGATGGTCCCGAGCTCCGCGTCGCTGAGGTTGGCGACGTAGTGGGTGGATCCCAGGAGACCCTCCTCCTCGGCTCCCCAGAACGCGAAGCGCAGCTTCTGCTGCGGCTTGATGTTGAGCTTCGACATCTGGAGGGCGGTCTCGAGAATGGTGGCGGTGCCGCTGCCGTTGTCGTTGATGCCCGGTCCGGCCAGCACCGAGTCGAGGTGCGCGCCCACGACGACGACCTTGCCGGCGTCGCCCTTCTTCGAGTCAGCCAGGATGTTCTTGGTCGTGCGGGTCTCGGAGATCGTCGACGTGCTCAGCGAGAGCGTGACAGCACCACCTTGTGCCGCCGTGTAGAGCGCTGCTCCGTCCGCGTAGCTCAGCCCGACAACCGGCACCGCTGCCGGTGCGCCGAGGGTCACGCCGGTGAGCAGGTCGGTGCGCCCGGGGTTGCCCTCGTTGAAGATTGCGGCCGCGTCATAGCCGGCCGCAACGGCGTTGGCCACCTTCACCTCAAATGTGCAGGTGCCGCGCTGGATGAGTGCGATCTGCGGCTCGGTTGCCGACGCCGGGGCGAAGTCCTCCGGCAGACATCCGGATGCCGAACTCGGCGTCGGGGTGGCCGGGACGACGGTGTTCAACGTCGCCACGAGGGTGCCGGTGACGGAGCCGCTGCCCGAGTAGTCCAGCGTGGCGACCTCGTAGTCGGTGGGGCTCGGCGACAGCTGGCTGAGCGCGGCCGGGCCGGTCTCCTCGTAGTAGGGGAAATCGAACGGCTGCTCGGTGACCGTGTAGCCGGCCTTGCGCAGCTGATCGCTGACGTAGGCCGCCGAGGCGTCAAAGCCCGGCGTGCCGGAGGCGCGCGTTCCGCCGTTCTGGTTCGCGATCCGCTGCAGCACCCGCGCATGCGTCAGGATGCCGTTCGCGGTCACGGCCTTGAGCAACTTGTCGGTGCTCTGGCCGCCGTTGCCGTTGCCGTTCCCGTTGTTGCCGCCACCGTTGCCGTTGCCGTTGTTCCCGTTGTTGCCGTTGTTGCCCTTCGGGCCGTTGTTGCCCTGCTGGCTGTTGCTGTTGCCCTTGCCGTTGTTGCCATTCCCGTTGCCGTTGGCCAGCGCCGGCGCAGCGGGCACCAATAAGGCCGCCACCACCAGACCGGTGAGAACCATTGCTTTCTTGCGCACGATATCTCCTCATCCGCTTGTACCCCCTTTGGGGCACAATGCTCATGGCTAGTAGGGTTGCCCAACGCGGGCATCGGCGACCAAAATCACCCCCAAATCGTTACAATCGGCGTCCGGTCGCCACCGCGCGCCGGGCGGTCGAGCGGGTCGGTCGAGCGGGTCGGCTGAGCGTGGCGAGAGCCAGCGAGACCCCACGATGCGTTGCGTTAGCGTAGTCAGCGGAGCAGAGCATACGAGGAGCAGCGGATGTCGGAACAGAACACCATGCGCGCGGCGGTCATCGACCGCCTCGGCGAGGCAGACGAGCTGCACCTGGCCGAGACCGCGCGGCCCCTGCGCATCAGCGACGAGGTGCTGGTGCGCGTCGTCGCCGCCGGGGTCAACCCGATCGACGTGAAGACCCGCGCCGGCCGCGGCACATCCGCCGCGATCGAGTCGTTCCCAACCGTGCTCGGACTGGATTTCGCCGGCGTGGTGGAGCAGGTGCCGTACGCCGCACACCCGCTGCAGCCCGGCGACGCCGTGTTCGGAATGGGGCGCTACCCGCGCGGCGGCGGCAGCTACGCCGAGTACATCGCGGTGTCGTCGATGAGCGTGCTGCCGAAGCCGGCCTCGCTGAGTTTCGCCGAGGCCGCTGCCCTCCCGGTCGCCGCCCTCACCGCCTGGGGCATGATCGTCGAGCTGGGCAAGGCCCACCAGGGACAGCGCGTGCTGGTGCACGCCGGCGCCGGCGGGGTGGGCCACTTCGCGGTGCAGTTCGCCCGCTTCTTCGGCGCCCACGTCACGGCGACCGGCTCGGCCGGCAACGCCGAGTTCCTGCGCGCGCTGGGCGCCCACGAGGTCATCGACTACCGCAGCGAGCGCTTCGAGGAGCGCGTGCAGGACATCGACGTCGTCATCGACCTGATCGGCAATGTGCACGCAGACACCGGAACCCGCTCGCTCGACGTGCTGCGCCCCGGCGGGCTGCTGGTGAACGCCCCGACCGGCAGCTGGCCGAGCATGGCTGCGGATGCCGCGGCCCGCGGCATCCGCGCAACCGGTTACAGCATCGCCCCCGACGCCCGCACCCTCGCGGTGATCAGCCGGCTCATCGAGCAGGGCCAGGTGCGCCCGCACGTCCAGCGGGTGTTCCCGCTGGCCGAGGCCGCCGAGGCGCACCGGCTGCAGGAGTCGGGCCATGTGCGCGGCAAGCTCGTGCTGCGCGTGGACGAGACGCTCGAGTGAGCATGACGGCCGTGGTCTGGTTCCGCGACGACCTGCGGGTGGGCGACAACCCGGCGCTCACCGCGGCGATGGCCCGCGGCACCCGCGTCCTTGCGGTCTACGTGCTCGACGAGGTCTCGCCCGGGGTGCGCCCGCTCGGCGGGGCGGCCCGGTGGTGGCTGCACCAGAGCCTGCAGTCGCTGCGCGCCAGCCTCGAGCGGATCGGCGTGCCGCTGGTGCTGCGCCGGGGCGCCGCCGAGGCCGTGCTCCCGGCCGTCGCGACCGAGGCCGCGGCGGACGCCGTGTTCTGGAACCGCCGCTACGGCCGCGCGGAGCGCACCGTCGATGCGGCACTGAAACTCGGGCTGCGTGCGGCCGGGCTGCACGTGCAGAGCCACGCGGCCTCGCTGCTCTACGAGCCGTGGACGCTCATGACCGGCGCGGGCCAGCCCTATTCGGTGTTCACCCCGTTCTGGCGCCGGGCCAGCTCGATGCCCGAGCCGCGCCGCCCGCTGCCGGCGCCGGAGGCACTGGCCGGGCTGAACGGCTCGCCGCAGAGCGCTGCGGTGCAGAGCGCGACGGTGCAGAGCGAGCCACTGGAGAGCTGGGGTCTGCAGCCGAGCGCGCCCGACTGGGCCGGCGGGCTGCGCGCCGCCTGGCGGCCGGGCGAGCAGGGGGCCCTCGACCTGCTGGCGGAATTCCTCGACGAGAAGCTGTCGCTCTACCCCGAGCAGCGCGACGAGCCGGCCGAGGACGTGACCTCGCGGCTGTCGCCGGCGCTGCGCTGGGGCGAGATCAGCCCGCACATGGTGTGGCACGAGACGATGCGGGTGCGCGCCGCCGCGGCATCCGGGCGAATCGGCTCGGAGGGGGCGGCCTCGGCATTCCTGCGCCAGCTGGGCTGGCGCGAGTTCGCCGCCCACGTCAGCTTCCACGCACCGGACCTGCACCGGGTCAATTGGCGCCGGGAGTTCGACGCGTTCGAGTGGCCGCCGCTCGATCAGGGCGCGCTGACCGCCTGGCAGCGCGGCCAGACCGGGGTCCCGCTCGTGGACGCCGGCATGCGCGAGCTCTGGGCGACCGGCACCATGCACAACCGGGTGCGCATGGTCGTGGCGTCCTATCTCAGCAAGAACCTGCTGATCGACTGGCGGCACGGCGAGGAATGGTTCTGGCAGACGCTCGTCGACGCGGATGCCGCGAGCAACCCGTTCAACTGGCAGTGGGTCGCCGGGTCCGGCGCGGATGCCGCACCGTACTTCCGCATCTTCAACCCGGTGCTGCAGCAGCAGAAGTTCGACCCGCACGGAAGCTATGTGCGCAGGCACGTGCCCGAGTGGGGAACGCCGGAGTACCCGGAGCCGCTCGTCGACCTCGGCGAGAGCCGCCGGGCCGCACTCGCGGCCTACGACCGAGTGAAGCGCGCCACACGCTCCGCGCCCGCGCCCGCGCCCGCCTAGCCGCGCCGGCCCGCGCCGCGGGCGCCCCCCTATCCCCCTGCGACGAGCGCGGAGCCGAGTGCACTGCGCAGGTAGAGCACGCTGTGCCCGTAGCGCGTGGAGGTGAGCAGGCCGGCCTCCCGCAGCACCCGCAGGTGCTGGTTCACGGCCGAGGTCGACACCCCGAAGCGGATGCCCAGCTCGGTCGAGGAGCACGGCTCGCCGAGCGCGATCAGCAGCCTGGCCCGCGCCTCTCCGACGATTGCGGCGAGCGCCGCCGGGTTCGCCGCCCGCTCCGCCTCCCACATCGCGCCCTGTCCTCTGGCCGGGTAGAACATCGTCGGCGGCTCGGTGGGGTCGATCGGCGCCGAGGCGCGGTTGGTGAACATCGTGGGCACGAGCGTGAGCCCCGCGCCGCCCGCCACGTCGCGGTCCAGCGGGTCGCGCAGCCGCACGGTGAGCACCCGGCCGTCGAAGTCGGCGGTCGGCGCCAGCCCGTTCAGCATCGCGGACAGGCCGTACTGGACCAGCTGCCGGCCCCGGTAGACGATGTCGGCCTCGAGGATCGTGCGCATCCGCGGCCAGTACTCGGCGAAGCCGGCCGCCCACAGCCCCTCCAGCGCGGTCACCATGCGTGCGATCGCCGCCCGCGGCGGGCCGTCGAGCGCGGCCGGCATCCGCCCTTGGTGCACCAGGAGCAGCTGCTCGGTGAACCGCTGGCTGGGCAGCGCGCGCAGCACGTCGAGCTCGTCGCCGAGACGGGTCAGCGGCGAGAGCGGCCGGGGGTTCAGGAAGTCCGGGGTCCACAACCGCTCGTCCACCAACGCCATCAGCGCATCGAGGTCGAGGCCGGCCCGCGCCTGCTCGGTGCGGCGCAGCCAGGGCAGCTGCAGCGGGTATCTGGCCGGGTCGCGCAGTGCACGGAGCGAGAGGCCCAGCTCGCAGAGCGGGGAGAGCCCGAAGCGCACATTGCCGAGGTCGGCCTCCGTCAATGCGAATCGCAACATGTAGCAAGACGCTACATCAATACGAGTGACTGTTCCGCGCGTGGGAGAAATGCAGCATGAGCACCAGCCCCGCCACCGACAGCATCGAGACCGTTCCAGCCCTCGGGGCGGATGCCGCCGGCACCTCCCCCGCTCCGGAGCGGCGCCCCGGCGGCATCCGCGCGGCCCTCGCCGACCCGGTGCTGCGCGTTCTCGTCGGCGCCACGCTCGTCTCCACGCTCGGCCGCGGCATCTTCTTCACGCTCACCGTCCTCTTCTTCACGCACTTCGTCGGCCTGGACGCCGGAGCGATCGCCCTGATCCTGGCCATCTCCTCGGGCGTCGGCGTCGCCACCTCCTACGCCGGCGGCCACTTCGCCGACGTCTTCTCGGCTCGGCGCATGCTTGTCGCGCTCATCGCCCTCGAGGGCCTGGCGATGGCGAGCTATCCCTTCGCGGGCGACTTCGGCATGGCCCTGGTGCTGGCGTGCATCGCCACCGGCCTGAACCGCGCCAGCAACTCCACCCGCTCGGCCATGATCGCCCGCGCCTTCGACGCCGAGCACCGGGTGTCCACCCGCGCCATCCTCCGCACGGTCACGAACATCGGCATCGCGGCGGGCGGCGCCATCGGCGGCCTCGCCCTGCTCGCCGGCACGATCGAGGCCTACCGCGGCCTCATGATCGCGGCCGGGGTCGTCTACCTGCTGAGCGCCGTGCAGCTGCTGCGCCTGCCCGCCCGCGTCGATGCGCCCCCGCGGGAACGTCGCGCCCGGCTCGCCGTCGACGCCGACACCGCGGCGATCGCGGCCCACGAGGTCGCGACGGCCCGGCAGGCCGCCGAGGCCGCCACGGCCGCCGCGCGCTCACCGTTCCGCGACCGCCGCTACCTGGCGCTGACCGCGCTGGCCGGGGTGTTCGGAATGCAGTTCGCACTCGGAGAGATCGGCGTTCCGCTCTGGATCGTGCACAACACCGCCGCCCCCGACGTCATGGTGTCCGCGCTGCTCATCGTCAACACGGTCATCGTGATCGCCCTCCAGATTCCGCTCTCCCGCGGCAGCGACGACATCCGCAAGGCCGGCCGGGCCGTGCTCATCGCCGGCGCGTTCATGCTGATCGCCTGCGGACTGTACGCGCTGGCGGCGGGCCCGGATGCCGCGGCCGGCAGCGCCGGGGTCGGAGCGGGTGTCGCGATCGTGCTGCTCCTCGGCGGCGCGCTGTTCCACGCCTTCGCCGAGATCCTCTCCGCAGCCGGAACGTGGGGGCTGAGCTTCGAGCTGGCCGAGCCGTCGCGAGCCGGCGCCTACCAGGGCATGTTCGGCATGGGGTTCTCGCTCGGAACCATGCTCGCCCCTCTCGTCATCACGGCGACGGCCCTCGAACTCGGGCTGCTGGGTTGGGCGATCTTGGCCGTGCTCTTCGTCGCCGCGGCGATCGGCATCTGGGTGATTGCGCGGCGCGCGGCACCGGTGGCAGCCTCCGCCTAACCTGGACCTTCGGGCAAGTCGGGCAGTCAGCACCACGCTAACTCGAGGGAGCCTGCGACCGAAGCCAACAACCCGGGACGGCGGCACCACGTTGGCTCGAGGGAGCCTGCGACCGAAGCCAACAACCCGGGACGGCGGCACCACGTTGGCTCGAGGGAGCCTGCGACCGAAGCCAACAGCCCGGGACGGCGGCCGCTAGAGCGCCCGCTCCAGCACGTGGTCGTTCTCGTACACGCCGCCGAGCAGAAACCGCTTGCGGCCGACGGCGGCGAAGCCGCTCTTCTCGTAGAAGCGGATCGCCCGCGCGTTCTGCTCGTTGACCCCGAGCCAGGCGCCGGCGGCCCCGCGCTGCCGGGCGGCGTCGAGGGTGGCTGCCATCAGCGCGGCGGCGACGCCGGCCCCCTGCGTCTCGGCCAACACGTAGCACTTGCTGAGCTCGACGGTGGGGCGGATGCCGACCGCCGCGGCCACGTCGGGGTCGCCCGGGTCGCCGAAGACGAGGAGGGTGTAACCGACGGGCCGCCCGCCCTGCTCGGCGAGCAGCACGAGCCGGGTCGGATCATCGAGGTACTCCGCGAAGCACTCGACCGAGAGCACGTCGCGCAGAAACTCGGCGATCGCCTGCTCGGTGGTCTGGGGCGGGCAGGCCAGGCGAAACGTCGCGGCGGCCACTTCGGCGAGCGCCGCGGCGTCCGTGGGATCTGCGGGGCGCACGTTCACGGCAGTCATCGCAACAGGATAGTGCGGCCTGCACCGGAAAGGGCAGGCACGGCCCGCTGGGTGGGCCCACCGGCGAGAGGGGCTCACCCAGCGGAGGGGCTCAGAGGAACCGGGCGTACGCCCCGACCGTGAGGAACGTCGGGAACTCCGCCTCCAGCGCCACCGTGGTGAAGACCTCGATGGCGTCGTCGAAGCGGTCGCCGTCGAAACGGGTGAGGCCGCCTGCAACCTGCCCCAACACCTCGCCGAGCCAGGCCCGGTCGATGCGGCGGCCCTCGGCGGTCACGGTGTTCTCGTGCACCCACTGCCACACCTGCGAGCGGGAGATCTCGGCGGTCGCCGCGTCCTCCATCAGGTTGTCGATGGCGGCCGCGCCGATGCCGCGCAGCCACGACTCGATGTAGCGCAGCGCGATGGCGACGTTGCCGTAGACGCCGGACTCGGTCACCTGCCCGCCGACGGAGCCGATGTCGAGCAGCTGTGCGGCGGTGACGCTCACCTCGGAACGGGTGCGGTGCAGCTGGTTGTTGCGTTCCCCGAAAGCCAGGTCGAACTCGGCGCGCGCCGTCGGGATGAGGTCGGGGTGGGCGACCCAGGTGCCGTCGAAGCCGTCGGTGGCCTCGCGGCGCTTGTCGGCGGCGACCTGCTCCAGGGCGCGCTCGGTGATCTCGGGGTCGCGCCGGTTCGGGATGAATGCGCTCATGCCGCCGATCGCATATGCCCCGCGCTTGTGGCAGGTGGCGACGAGCAGCTCGGTGTACGCCCGCATGAACGGCACCGTCATCGTGATCTGTTTGCGGTCGGGGAGCACGAAGCGGCGCCCGCGCGAGCGGAACGTCTTGATGATGGAGAAGATGTAGTCCCAGCGCCCTGCGTTCAGCCCGGCGCAGTGCTCGCGCAGCTCGTAGAGGATCTCCTCCATCTCGAACGCGGCCTGGATCGTCTCGATCAGCACCGTCGCCCGGATGGTGCCGCGCTGGATGTGGATGTAGTCCTGCGCGAAACCGAAGATGTCGTTCCACAGCCGCGCCTCGAGGTGGCCCTCGAGCTTGGGCAGGTAGAAGTACGGCCCGCTGCCGAGCTCGATCAGCCGGGTGGCGTTGTGGAAGAAGTACAGCCCGAAGTCGACCAGGCTGCCGGAGGCGCTCATCGAGCGGCCGGCGCGGTCGTGGAAGCGCAGGTGCTTCTCGACCAGGTGCCAGCCGCGCGGCCGCATCACGATCGTCGGGGTGTCCGGGCCGCCGATGTCGTGCGTGACCGTGTATTCCTTGCCCTCCGGGCTGGTGTAGCTGAGCGTGCCGGCGAGCGCGTCGAGCAGGCTCAGCTGCCCCTCGATCACGTTCTGCCAGGTGGGGCTGGTGGCGTCCTCCTGATCGGCGAGCCAGACCTTCGCGCCCGAGTTCAGCGCGTTGATCGCCATCTTGCGGTCGGTCGGGCCGGTGATCTCGACCCGACGGTCTTCGAGGCCGGGGCCGGGGCCGGCGACCCGCCAGCCGGCCTCGGCGCGGATGTGCGCGGTCTCGGGCAGGAACTTCGGGTCACGGCCGTTGGCCGCGTCGACCCGGGTCTGCAGGCGGGCGGCGAGCCGGTCGTGGCGGATGCCGGCGAAGCGGTCGTGCAGCGCGGCGAGGAAGCGCAGCGCCTCCGGGGTCAGGATCTCCGCGTAGCGCGGGCCCATCTCGCCGATGACCTCGATGCGCGGGTCGTGCGCGGGGAAGGTGGGCACGGACGCGGTGCTCGGCCGGGGCTCTGTGAGTGTTGCGGTGGTGTTCATGGTCGTTTCTCCTTGCGAATTCAGTGAGCGGGTTTCGACGGGCTCAGCCAACCGGTGGCCCGGAAACCGACGGGTTAGAACTGTTCGGCCTCGGTCGATCCGACGAGGGCAAGGGTGGCGCTGTCTGGGTTGAGCGCCGTGGCGATCCGGTCGAAGTAGCCTGTGCCGACCTCCCGCTGGTGGCGGGTTGCGGTGTAGCCGGAGGCTTCCGAGGCGAACTCGGCCTCCTGCAGCTGGACATAGGCACTCATGTGCCGCGTGCAGTAGTCCTGGGCGAGCGTGAACATGGAGTGGTTGAGCGAGTGGAACCCGGCCAGCGTGATGAACTGGAAGGCGTAGCCGAGGGCCGCGAGGTCGCGCTGGAAGGTGGCGATCTGCTCGTCGTTCAGGTGGCGCTTCCAGTTGAACGACGGCGAGCAGTTGTAGGCGAGGCGCTTGCCCGGGAACTCGGCGTGGATCGCCTCGGCGAAGCGGCGGGCGAGCTCGAGGTCCGGCTCGGCGCTCTCGACCCAGATCAGGTCGGCGTACGGCGCATAGGCGAGGCCGCGGGCGATGACCGGCTCGATGCCGTTCTGCACGTGATAGAAGCCCTCGGCGGTGCGCTCCCCCGTGACGAAGGGCTTGTCGCGCTCGTCGTGGTCGCTGGTGATGAGCGTGGCGGCGAGCGAGTCGGTGCGGGCGATGACGATGGACGGCACGCCGGCGACATCCGCGGCCAGGCGGGCCGCGTTGAGGGTGCGGATGTGCTGGCCGGTGGGCACGAGCACCTTGCCGCCCATGTGGCCGCACTTCTTCTCAC
>NZ_MPZN01000094.1 GCF_002936985.1 Microterricola pindariensis
GTTCTCCGGTCGGGTGATGCAGTGGTTGAGCAGCAGGCCGCCCGGGCGCAGCCGCGACTGCAGGAACGCGAAGTACGCCGCGTAGTTGCGCACGCCGATGTGCTCGAGCAGCCCGATTGACGAGACGGCGTCGAAGCGGGTCTCGCCGATGTCGCGGTAGTCGCCGTAGCGCACCTCGGCCAGCCCGGCGAGGCCCTCGTCGGCGATGGCCTGCTGCGCCCACGCGGTCTGCTCCCTCGACAGGGTCACCCCGGTGGCGCGGATGCCGCGGCGGGCGGCGTAGCGCACCATGCCGCCCCAGCCGCAGCCGACGTCCAGCAGGCGGTCGCCTGGCTTCAGCCGCAGCTTCTCGAACACCAGCCGGTACTTGTTCTCCTGCGCCTCGTCGAGCGTGGCGCCCGCGTCCGGGTAGCACGCGCAGGTGTAGGTCATGGAGGGGCCGAGCACCCACTCGTAGAAGGTGTTGGAGACGTCGTAGTGGTGGTGGATCGCGTCGGCGTCGCGGCCCTTGCTGTGCCGCAGGCCCGAGGCGGCGCGGCGCCAGCGGGCGGGCGCCTCCTCGGGCGGCGGGGCGACCGGCAGGAGGTGCGAGACGCCGATGGAGCGGACGATGTCGGCGATCACGCGCGGGTGCGGCAGCGAGAAGACGAGGTCCCCGGCGAGCGCCTTGAGCAGCTCGTACGGGTCGCCGGGGTGCACCCCGTGGATCTCGAGGTCGCCGGCGATGTAGGCGCGGGCGAGGCCGAGGTCGCCGCGGGCGGTGGCCAGGTAGCTGGTGCCACGCGGCGACTTCAGCTCGATGCCGAGCGCTGCGTCCGGCGGCCCGGCGGAGCTGCCGTCGTAGGCGGTGAAGCGCAGCGGGAGTCGGCCGCCCGCCAGGATCTCCAGGATCTGCGCCAGGGTCAGCTTGGGCGCCGCTGCGGAGGCGCCGGCATGCCCGGGATCGTCGTGTTCGGCTTCATCCGGCATCCGCTCTTTGAACGTCGTCATCGTCGTTGCACCGCCTTCGCGTAGAGGTCGAGGAGTCGTGAGTCTGGGTCGTACCGCCGCTTCACCGCGCGGTAGGCCTCGCCGCCGTAGAGCGCGTCGAACTCGGCCGGCGTATAGAAGGAGTCGGAGTACAGCGACTTGTGGCCGTCGAGTGCGCTCACCTTGCGCTCGATCAGACGGTTCGTCTGGCCGGTCAGCCGCCCGACGGGCACCGTCGACCAGAAGCCGACGTTGACGTAGCTGCGGTTCGGCTGCATCGGGTAGAGCGGCCAGCCGGCAGCCGTCTCGCCCGACTCGCGCAGGCGCAGCGGGCACAGCCAGATCGGGGTGATCGGCACCCGGGCCAGGAACCAGTCCAGGAACTCGACGCAGCGCTCGATCGGGATCTCGACGTCTTGCACGACCCGCTCCCGCCGCGGCTTGCCCTTGACCCGTTCGAGGCGGTCGCCGATGTGGAACCGCTGCTCATACTTCATCAGCGCGCCGTAGAAGCTGCTGCGCCGGTAGCGCTTCGGCCAGAGCCGGCGGAGGCGCGGGTTCTGCGCACCGAAGGCCTCCGAGCACCAGAACCAGTCGGTGTCCCAGCGCCACAGGTAGTCGTGGATGGTGAGCCGGTCGGTGCTGACCCCGGCCTCGTGCTGGATGGAGCGGTAGTAGATGGCCTGGTCGGTGTAGTCGCTGACCGGGCCGGGCGCATCGCTCTGCGTGCCCAGGCAGAGGTAGCCCTCCTCCTCGCTGAACACGACGCCGTCGAGGTAGTCGACGCGGATGCCGTCCAGCTGCCGGGTCTCGGTGATGCGGCTCATCGCCGCGACCAGCTCGGTGAGGGAGTGGAAGCGCACGTGCCGGAGCGCGACGAACGGCTTCACCTCCTCCAGCTCGATGCGGAGGCGCACCGCGTAGCCGAGGGTGCCGTAGGAGTTGGGGAACGCGCGGAACAGGTCGGGGTTCTCCTCCGGCGACGCGGTGAGCAGCTCCCCCGCGCCGGTCAGGATGTCCATCTCGAGCACCGACTCGTGCGGCAGGCCGTTGCGGAATGACGTCGACTCGATGCCGAGGCCGGTGACCGCCCCGCCGAGGGTGATGGTCTTCAGCTGCGGCACCACCAGCGGTGCCAGCCCGTGCGCCAGCGTCGCGGCGACCAGGTCTTCGTAGGTGCACATGCCGGCGACATCCGCGGTGCGCGCCTCGGGGTCGACGGCGATGACGTCGGTCAGCCCGGTGGTGTCCAGGCCCGGCGCGCGCGCCTGGGTGCGCGTGCGGAACAGGTTGGAGGTCGGCTTGGCCAGCCGCACCGGCGCGCCGTCCGGCAGGGCCCGATAGCTCGCCAGAAGGCGCTGCACGCCATCGGCGTGAGCGACCCGTGCATCAACCGGAGCGACGGACACGCTCCCACGCTAGTCCGCAACGCCGCGGGCCGCGACCTCTAATCCGGTTGGCGGTCGGCGGCGTTCGGCAGACGCATCGCGGGGCATGGCCATCGGCTGAGGCCGCCCGTTCAGCCTTGGAAGTCCTCCGGGTCCACGTCGTCCAGGAACTTTTTGAATTCGTCGAGCGCCTCGTCCTCGTCGGCGACCGTCTCCACCATGGCGGCGGGGATCCCCGCCGCCTCCAACACCGCGTCGGCGACGAAGAGCGGCGTCTGGGTCCGCACCGCGAGGGCGACGGAATCCGAGGGCCGGGCATCCAGCACCAGCCGGCCGGCGGCCGTGGCGAGCGTGATCTCCGAGTAGAAGGTGCCCTCGTCGATTCGGGTCACCTCCACCCGTTCGACGCGGGCGCCGACGCTGTCGACCAGCGTCTTCATCAGGTCGTGGGTCAGCGGCCGCGGGGGCGGGTCGCCGCCCAGGGCGAAGAGCGTCGAGGTCGCCTCCTGCTCGCCGACCCAAATCGGCAACACCTGCCCGACGCCGGGCGCATCGGAGACCGACTTCAGCAGGATGACATGCTGACCCTCGACGTCCAGGGCGACCCCGAGTACGCGAACCTCTACCATGTGTCGACTCCCGTCGAACCGTCGGGCATGACACCGCCATAGTACGTCCCGCGCCCGCGTGACGGCCCTGCGAGTCATCGCCCAGCCGCTGTTTCCGACCGATGCGCCCGCCCACCGCCGGCTCGGCGCCGCTGGCACCCGGCGGCCGGGGCCGGGCCGGCCCGTGCCCGCACTGTTCACCCTCCGTTTGATTCGCAGTACGGCGTTCTCGTAATTGCCGCTCACCTTCGGGAGTTTGGATACCGGTGTTCTCGCAATTCGCGAGGGACCACACTCCGAAAGGTCGCCATGCGTCGCTTTACCCTGCCCGCGGTGGGCATGCTCGCCCTCTCCGCCCTCGCACTGACGGGATGCCAGGCATCCGACGTCGGCGCCTCGCCGGCCGCGGACGCCCCGATCACGATAGCGACGATCCCCGTCTCGGACGACCCGACTGTCGAGAACCCCGTCGACGCCCTGGCCCGCCTGCTCGAGGAGGAGACCGGGCGCACCGTCGAGATCACCGACGTGCCCGACTATCTGAGCGTCGTCGAGGCCATCCGCTCCAACCACGTCGACATCGGCATCATGAGCGGCTTCCCCTCCGCGCTCGCCGTCAACACCGGCGAGGTCGACGCACTGCTCGCTTGGAAGGGCAGCGGCGACCCGGTCTCCACCTGCGTCGTGCTGGAGGACTCCCCCATCCAGACCGTCGCGGACTTCGCCGGGAAGACCGTCGCCTTCGCCGACCAGGCCTCCAGCTCTGGCTACTTCATGCCCGTCTACATGCTGCACGAGGCGGGCCTGGAGCAGGGCACCGACTACGAGTCGATCTTCGCCGGCGGCCACGAGGGCAGCTTCGCGGCGCTGGCGCAGGGCCAGGTGGATGCCGCCTGCACCGCCTTCGTGCTGACCGAGATGGGCGCGCCCATGTTCCCGTTCGCCGACGGCGAGTGGCGGGCCGTGGGCGAGAGCCCGGCGATGGACGTGATGGGCACCGTGCTCGCCCGCCAGTCCCTCGACGAGGAGACCCGCGAGTTGCTGCAGACCGCGCTGCCGAAGGTGTTCTCCGAGGCCAACGCCGAGGCTCTCGCCGGCTACAGCTCCTTCATCGGGCTCGACGTCGAGATCGCGCCGAAGCCGAGCGTCTTCTCCTCCTTCGCCGAGATCGCGGCCGTCGCCGGCGTGAAGCTCGAGGACCTGAAGTGAGGACGGCGGTTCGCCCCGTCGCCCCACCGACAGATGCCCTGACATCCGCCACGATGCCCGCCGTGCAACTGCCCACCACCGCCGAGCTGCGCCACGCCCTTCCCCTCGTCTCGGTGCGCGGCCTCCGGGTCGCCTACGACGAGCAGCTCGTGCTGAACGGCGTCGAGCTCGACCTGTTCCCCGGCGAGATGGTCGCCCTGCTCGGCGCCTCCGGCTCCGGCAAGTCCACCCTGATGAAGAGCCTCACCGGCTTCGCGCCGATCTCGGGCGGCAGCGTGCGGGTCGCCGGGCACGACGTCACCAACCTGGCGCGCGGCGAGCTTCGGACGCTCCGCTCCGAGGTGGGCCAGGTGTTCCAGCAGTTCAACCTGATCCCGCGCCTGAGCGTGCTCTCCAACGTGCTCACCGGCGCGCTGCACGGCGCCGGCCCTATCAACATGGTCGGTGGCTTCTCCAGCGCGCACCGCGCCCGGGCCATGCACCTGCTGGACAGGGTGGGCATCGCCCACAAGGCGAAGGATGCCGCCCGCTCGCTGAGCGGCGGCCAGCAGCAGCGCGTCGCCATCGCCCGGGCGCTCATGCAGCAGCCGCGGGCGATCCTCGCCGACGAGCCGGTGGCGTCCCTCGACCCGAAGCTCGCCGACTCGGTGCTCGAGCTGCTGCGCGAAATAGCGACCGAGGACGGCATCCCCGTGCTGGTCAGCCTGCACGTGCTGCCGCTGGCCCTCGCGCACAGCGACCGCATCGTCGGGCTCCGGCACGGCGAGATGGTGCTCTCCGGGCGCACGGCGCAGCTCGACGCCGCCCAGCTCGCGGTGCTCTACCAGGACGAGGAGGGCGCCGGCGATGAGCGCGACCACTGAGACTCCCCCCGCTCAGGCTGTGCGCCGCGAGACGACGCCCACCCCGCTCAGCGCGGCCGAGCGGGCCCGCCTGGAGCGCGCCTTCACGGCGCCGCGCACCCGGTTCCTGATCGGCATCCCGGTCGCGATCCTGCTCCTGCTCTGGTCGTTCAACGGCGCCGAGTTCAACTTCGCGAAGCTCGGCCAGGGCACCGTCAACATGGGCGAGTTCCTCTCCCGGTTGTTCCCGCCCGACTTCGGCAAATTCGGCACCATCGCCGCGCTGCTCGTCGAGACCTTCCAGATGGCCATCGTCGGCACCGTGCTGGGCGCCGTGCTGTCGCTGTTCGTCGCGTTCGCGGCGGCCTCGAACATCGCGCCGAAGTGGCTGTACTACCCGGCCCGCTGGGTGATGAACGTCATCCGCTCGGTTCCCGACCTGGTCTTCGCGCTGATGTTCGTCTCGGCGGTGGGCCTCGGCCCGTTCGCCGGAATCCTCGCCATGACGCTCGGCTCCCTCGGCTCGATCGGCAAGATCTTCGCCGAGGCGATGGAGTCGGTCGACCGCGGCCCGATCACCGCCATGCAGGCCGTCGGCGCCTCCAAGCGGCAGGTGATCCAGTACGGCGTGCTTCCCCAGGCCGCGCCGCTGCTGGTCTCGTACACGCTGCTCCTGTTCGAGGGCAATGTGCGCGGGGCGACGATCCTCGGGCTCGTCGGCGCCGGCGGCATCGGCCTCGAGCTCACCACCGCCATGCGCATGTACGACTACGGGCACCTCAGCGCCATCATCATCTGCATCATCGTGCTCGTCACGGCCATCGACCAGGGCAGCGCCCTCATCAGAAAGAGAATCACATGACCTCCACCCTCGTCCGCCCCGGTATCGACACCGGCATCGACACCGGCATCGACATCGTGCTGAGCGCGCCGGTCAACCTGCGCGACCTCGGCGGCATCCCGGTCGGCGACGGCAGCGTGCGCCCCGGCCTCGCCATCCGGGCCGACGACCTCTCCACCATCACCGCGGATGCGGCCGCCGAGTTGGTGGCCAACGGGCTGGCCGCGGTCATCGACCTCCGCACCCCGCTCGAGGTCGCCCTCACCGGCCGCGGCCCGCTCGCCGGCCACGCCGTCGCCTATCACCACCTGCCGCTCCTGGCGAGCGTGGCCGATGGCATGCCGAAGGAGGCGCAGAGCTTCACCCCGGAGGCGATGGGGCAGATGTACCTGGCCATGGTCGAACGGGCCGCCCCGCAGCTCGTCACCGCGCTGGGCATCATCGCCTTCACCCCGGGTTCGACCGCGTTCCACTGCGCGGCCGGCCGCGACCGCACCGGTGTGCTGGCTGCCCTGTTGCTGCTCATCCTGGGTGCGGACGACGAGGACATCGTCGCCGACTACGCCAGCACCGGACCCAACATGCCCGCGATCATGGAGCGCACCCGCCCGGTGATGGGGGCGATGATGGCCCGCCTCGGCATCGACTTCAACGGGGCGAGCGCCGCGTCGCTCACCGAGCAGCCGATGCACCCGTCGATGCGGGTGCTGCTCGCCGGGCTCCGCGAGCGGCACGGCGACCCCTTGGCGCCGTTGCGTGCGGCCGGCCTCGGCGACGACACCGTCGCCCGGCTGCGCTCCCGCGCGCTCGGCGCATGACCCTGCCCACCGCTCCGGATGCCGGGGCCGCGGTTCGCCGCGGCCCCGGTCGCCCGCGTGACGAGGAGCTCGACGGGCAGATCCTCGCGGCGGTGCTCGCCTTGATCGACGCCGAGCAGGAGGTCACGGTCGCCCGGGTGGTCGCCGGCAGCGGTGTCAGCCGTGCCGCGCTCTACCGCCGCTGGCCATCGATGACCACGCTGATCGCCGCGGCGCTCGACGTCGGGCGCAGTGTGCCGGCCGAGATCCCCACCGACGGAGACGGCGCCGGCGCGCTGCGCGAGGCGGTGTTCGCCGCGCTGCTCGGCGACCCGAGCTTCGGCGGCAACTCGCAGTTCACCGAGACCCGCTTCCGCCAGCGCATCCGGCTGGTGATGGCCGACCGGCAGCTGCAGAAGGCGTACTGGTCGTCGCACGTCGCCCGCCGGCGCGGCCCGATGGAGCGGGCGTTCCTGGTCGGCCGTGAGCGCGGCATCCTGCGCCCCGACCTCGATGTGGAGGCCAGCTTCGATGCCATCGCCGGCGCCTGTTACTACCAGCTCATCGTGCGCGGCGACAGCTTCGACGACCCGGCCACCCGCTCCCGCGTGCGCGCCGCGCTCGACATCGTCTGGCGCGGCATGCTGGCCTGAGGGTGGCGTCAGCGGGGTTTCAACCCTCCAGGGCCGGCTCCGCGCCGGTCGCCTGCTCGCCCGCCCGTTCGTCGGCCGACGCGCCCGCCGCGTCCCGGGCGTGGGCCTCTGCCTCCAGCCGCGCGATCCGCGCCCGCGCGTTCTGCTCGCTGGGCGACATCCGGCCGAGCACCCGCACCCCGAACACGAGGAACGCCCGCGTCAACGTCACCGCCGGCCACCACGGCCGGCGCAGGCCGAGCAGCTCGCGCTGGCGCCGATCGAGCGAGGCGACCGCCCCGCCGAACAGGATCGGGTACACCCGGCCGGTCATGCCCGGCAGTCCGGGCTTCCGCAGGAACCGCACCGCCTCGGCGACCCGGGCGTCGGGCTTGGCCTCCTGCAGGAAGGCGTCCATCTCGGCGTGCAGCTCGGCGACGCTCCGCGGCGGGTGGGCGACGCCCATCAGCACGCCGGCCTGCGCCCATTCCCGCACGTAGGCGTCCGGCCCGCCGGGGATCGGCCCGCCCCAGGTGGCGTGCGCGCCGAGGAACGCCTCCGTGAAGGCGTCGTGCACCCAGCGCAGCAGCTCCTCGTCGTTCGCCGCGTAGGCGCGCTCGGCGCCGCGGGCGTCCACGTAGGTTCCGGTCACGTGCTCGTGCAGCCGGGAGACGTGGGCGGATGCCGCCGTCGCGCTGGCCCGGTCGCCGAACGTCGTCGTGGCCACCCAGCGCACGGTGCCGTCCAGCCGTCCGAGCGGGTCCTCGTGGTAGCGCGACCAGTCGTGCACGCCGGCCATCGCGCCGGGGTGCAGGGTCTGCAGCAGCAGCGCGCGGATCCCGGCGACGAGTGTCGGCAGTGCGCCGTTGACCGCCCACACCGCGCTGCCGGGGCCGAAGAAGCCGGCATCCGTGCCGCCCGCGAGCGCGTGCGTCAGGGCGGCGGCCGGCGGCGACCCGAGCGGCCGGGCCGCCAGCGCGCGGTGGCGTCGTGCGCGATGCCGTCGTGCGCGCTGCCGTGCGGCGCCCCGTTCGGCGGGGTGCCGGCGTCGGCCGCGCGGCGATCGCTCATGAGACGACGCTAGCCCGGTTCGGCCCCGCTGCGGCTGCGGATCTGCTGCGAAGCGGGTGAATCCGGCCCCGCCGCCTCCGCCCCGCGCCCGGCGACCGCCCACGGGATGAAGCCCAGCAGCACGAAGAACGGGAAGAGCAAGATCTGGTTCGGCATCGCGGGTTCGGCCGGACCCGCATTCGCACCGAGCAGGCAGAACCAGACCCAGAGCGCGGCGGATGCCGAGCCGAAGCAGAACAGGTAGGCGATGCGTCGCCCGCGGCCGCCGCCGTCGTAGGCGGTCGCGAGCAGGCCCGTGAGAAAGCTCACGGACGCCGGCAGCAGCAGGGCGGTCCAGGCCGGTGCCTGCGTGGAGGCGACCGCGGCCTGCCATTGCGTCGTGATCGTGCCGGTGACGGCCTCCCACGTGGCGGGGAGGGAGAGGAGGAGCACGAGCAGCGGGAGCCAGCAGAGGCTCACGGCGATGATCTGCCTCACTCGGTCTTCTCGCGGCGACATGGGCCTACTCTCGCATGCACCCGGCACACCGCGCTGCCGCCCCGGACGCCGTCCCCGCACTTCAGCTCACGGTTGCCCGTTCATCGGCACGGATCGGCGCTCTGTGGCACGATCAGTCCATGGCCAACTCCCCCTCCGGCGACTCCCTCACCGGCCGCATCGCCCGGGTGCTGGAATCGTTCACACCCAGCCGCACCGCTCAGACCGTGTCCGAGATCGGCCGGCGGGCCGGACTGCCGCCGTCGACCGCGCACCGGCTCGTGAGCGAGATGATCGCCGAAGGGCTGCTCGAGCGCGGCGACGACAAGCGGGTGCGGGTCGGGCTGCGCCTGTGGGAGCTCTCCACCCGCAGCGCGGGGGCCATGCGGCTGCGCCAGCTCGCCATGCCGTTCATGGAGCGGGTGCAGACCCGCATCCGCGAGCACACCCAGCTGGCCGTGCTGGAGAACGACGAGGCACTCTTCCTCGAGCGACTCTCCGCCCCGGAATCCGGGGCGAATGTCACCCGTGTGGCCGGCCGGCTGCCGCTGCACGCCTCGTCTTCGGGCGTGATCCTGGCCGCCTACGCGGGCCACGAGGTGCAGAGCCGCCTGCTCGCCGGCCCGCTGACGGCCCTCACGAGCGAGACGCCGGCCGACCCGGCCACCCTCCGCCGGGTGATGGATGACGCGCGCCGCCGCGGCCACGTCGTCGCGCCCGGCTGGATCGAGCTGGTCTCGACCGGGGTCGCCGTGCCCGTGCGGGACGAGGCCGGCGGAATCACGGCGGCGCTCTCGGTCGTGCTGCCGCGCGACTCGGGGCGGGAGGCGGCCGCGCTCGAGGAGCTGCTCGCCGCGGCGGCCAGTATCTCGCGCGCACTGGCAGCCGCCCGGCGCACCTGATTGCCGTTCAACGGGCAAAGTGTCGCGCCCGACGCGGGCGCCGGGGAGACTGGTCGCTCCGCATCCCGCCGTCGAAGGAGACGACTTGACCCAGCCTGTGAGCACCCGTGTCGCGATCATCGGCGCCGGCCCGGCCGGCCTGCTGCTCAGCCACCTGCTGGCCGAGTCCGGCATCGACTCGATCGTCATCGACTCGCGCAGCCGCGCCGAGATCGAGGGCACGGTGCGCGCCGGCATCCTGGAGCAGGGCACCGTCGAGGTGCTGGCCAGCATGGGCGCCGCCTCCCGCGTGCTGACAACGGGCAAGCGGCACGACGGCGTCGAGTTCCACTTCGACGGCGAGCGCCACCGCATCGACTTCGCCGCGCTCGTCGGCCGCAGCGTCTGGCTCTACCCGCAGCACGAGGCGCTGAAAGACCTGATCGCGGCCCGCCTCGCCGCCGGCCAAGACCTGCGTTTCGGCGTGACCGCCGCCGGCGTCGAGGACGCGTCGTCCGACCGGCCCCGCATCATCGCCACAGGCGCCGACGGCCGGCAGCTGGAGATCCAGGCCGAGTTCGTCGTCGGCGCCGACGGCTCCCGCAGCGTCG
>NZ_MPZN01000095.1 GCF_002936985.1 Microterricola pindariensis
GGAGGGGGCCCGCTGGGAGCGAGCCGCCGCAGAGGCCGTGTTCCGCCGGCTCGGAGCGGCCTCCCCCGCCCCGACACCGCCGCGACGCCCGGCAGGCCCGGGGGGACCCCTCACGGCGCGCGAACTCCAGGTGCTGCGCCTGGCGGCATCCGGCCTGACCAACAAGGCCATCGCGAGCGAGCTCGACGTCAGCGTGCGCACCGTCGACCGCCACATGAGCGAGCTGTTCCGCCGGCTCGGCGTGCCCTCGCGGGCCGCCGCGACCGCGTACGCCTACGAGCACGGGCTTCTGGGCGACTGACGGATGCAGCGCGGCTGGCCCGGAATACCCACACGGCCACACCCAACATGGCGGGAATCGCCGACGCGGCGGCGCCGGGCCCCGGCCTAGCCTGGACGGAGACCGGCACGGAACCGGCCGATCGGAGCCCATCATGACACTCGCAGCGCACCCAGCAGCCACCCCATCCGGCACCGCGCCAACCACCACACCGGCGGCCGCGGCCGCCGCCGCGCACACCGTCTACGACGTGCTCGTGATCGGCGGAGGGCAGGCCGGCCTCGCCGTCGCCCACCGCCTCGTGCAGCGCGGCGCCCGCTGCCTCGTCCTCGATGCCTCGGCGCGCATCGGCGACGCCTGGCGCACCCGGTGGGACAGCCTGCGGCTGTTCACCCCCGCCCGCTACTCGGCCCTCGACGGCCTGCCGTTCCCGGCACCGGCCGCGAGCTGGCCCAGCAAGGACGAGATGGCGGACTACCTCGAGCAGTACGCCACCCACTTCGCGCTCCCGGTGCGCAGCGGCGTGCGGGTGGACCGGCTCGGCCGCGACGGCGACGGCTTCGTGGCGCACAGCGGGGACGCGCGCTTCCATGGGCGCACCGTCGTCGTGGCGATGAGCGACTTCCAGGCGCCGCGCCGGCCTGCATTCGCGGCGGCGCTCGCGCCGCACATTCGGCAGCTGGACGCCGGCTCTTACCGCAACCCGCGGCAGCTGCCACCCGGGCCGGTGCTCGTGGTCGGCGCGGGCAACTCCGGCGCGGAGATCGCGAAGGACCTCGCCGCGAGCCGTCCGGTGCTGCTGGCCGGCCGGGCCGTCGCAGAGATCCCGCTGGGCATCACGCACCCGCTGAACCGCCACCTGCTGGTGCACCTGCTGAACGGCGTCGTGTTCCCGCACCTGCTCTCCCTGCGCACCCCGCTCGGACGCCGGCTGCACGCTGCGGGCGCCTCCGCCCCGCTGATCCGGGTGAAGGCGCGCGAGCTCGATCGCCTCGGGGTGCGCCGCGTCGGCCGCGTCATCGATGCCCGGGACGGTCGCCCCGTGCTCGAGGACGGCACACAGCCGGACCCGGCCAGCGTGATCTGGTGCACCGGATTCGACCCGCGCTTCGGCTGGGTCGACCTCCCCGCCCTCGACCCGGATGGCTCGCCGCTGCACGAGCGCGGCGCGGTGCGGGCCGTGCCGGGGCTGTACTTCGTCGGGCTGCACTTCCTCAGCTCGTTCTCCTCCGCGATGGTCCACGGGGTGAGCGCCGACGCCCGCCGGATCGCCGACGCCGCGATTGCGCAGGCGGCACCTGCGCAGGCGGCCCCTGCGCCGGCGTCGACGTATGCTGGATGAGCTGCGACGACGGATCCTCCTGCCGTCGAACGCCTCTCGGCGCAGGCCCGCGCCAGCCGAGATTGCCAGGAGCACAGCATGATTCAGCGCACCACCGCGCGCGCGGCGGCCCTCGCCGCCGCCACCCTCGCCCTCGCCCTCACCGGGTGCGCCCCGGCCACGGCGCCCGCACCGGGCGAGGCTCCCCTGGCCGCGGCGGCACCGACCGCCACACCGGCAGAGACCCCGGTCGCCGAGTCCGCCCCGCCCACCGACGGCGCCTGGCCGGCCGGCTGGACGGAGGAGCTGCCGCACCCGACGAGCGGCACCGTGCTCTACAGCCACGCCGAGCGCGCCGCGCTCTACAGAATCGGGCTGGTCTCAACCCCCGAGGCGTTCGGCGCGCTCGTCACCGAGTTCGGCGCCGCGGGCTACACGGACGAGGCCGGGCAGGACGACGAGGGCGAGGAGCACGCCGAGGTGCACAACTTCACGAAGGACGACTGGCGCGTGATCCTCCGCGGTGTGAACACCGACGCCGGGTTCGAGCTGCACTACCTCGCCAAGCAGGAGCGCTAGGCGGGAGCGCTCGGCGTCGCTAGACGTCGATGCGGTCGCGGGAGAGCGTCTCCGAGCTGTCCACGATGAACTCCTTGCGCGGGGCGACGTCGTTGCCCATCAGCAGCTCGAAGACGCGGCCCGCGTTCTCCGCGTCGGACATGTTCATCCGGCGGAGGGTGCGGTGTCGCCGGTCCATCGTCGTCGTCGCCAGCTGGTCGGCATCCATCTCACCCAGGCCCTTGTAGCGCTGGATCGGGTCCTGGTAGCGCTTGTTCTGCTTCTTCAGCCCGGCCAGCACCCCCTGCAGCTCGGCCTCCGAGTAGGTGTAGATCGTCTCGTTCGGCTTCGAGCCCGGGTTCATCACGACGACCCGGTGCAGCGGCGGGACGGCGGCGTACACCCGGCCCTCCTCGATCATCGGGCGCATGTAGCGGAAGAACAGGGTGAGCAGCAGGGTGCGGATGTGGGCGCCGTCCACGTCGGCGTCGCTCATGATGATGACCTTGCCGTAGCGGGCGGTCGACAGGTCGAAGCTGCGGCCGGAGCCTGCGCCGATCACCTGGATGATGGCGGCGCACTCTGCGTTGCCCAGCATGTCGGCGACGGACGCCTTCTGCGTGTTCAGGATCTTGCCGCGGATCGGCAGCAGCGCCTGGTGCTCGCTGTCGCGGGCCACCTTGGCGGTGCCGAGCGCCGAGTCGCCCTCGACGATGAACAGCTCGCTGTTGGCGACGTCGTTGGAGCGGCAGTCGGCCAGCTTGGCCGGCAGCGAGGAGCTCTCCAGCGCGTTCTTGCGCCGCTGGGTCTCCTTGTGGGCGCGCGCGGAGATGCGCGACTTCATCTCGGCGACGACCTTCTCCAGCAGCAGCGAGGACTGCGCCTTGTCGTCGCGCTTGGTGGAGGCGAAGCGGGCGGCCATGCTCTTCGCGACGACGTTGGCGACGATGGCGCGCACGGCCGGGGTGCCGAGCACCTCCTTGGTCTGGCCCTCGAACTGCGGCTCGGGCAGGCGAACGGTGATGACGGCGGTGAGCCCGGCCATCACGTCGTCCTTCTCGAGCTTGTCGTTGCCGGCCTTCAGCCGGCGCGCGTTCAGCTCCACCTGCTGGCGCAGGAACTTGAGCAGCCCCTGGTCGAAGCCGAGCTGGTGGGTGCCGCCCTTGGGGGTGGCGATGATGTTGACGAAGCTCTTCACGACGGTGTCGTAGCCGGTGCCCCAGCGCAGGGCGATGTCGACCTCGCAGTCGCGCTGCAGCTCGGTCGGCAGCATGGCCCCGTGCTCGTTCAGCACCGGGACGGTCTCGGTGAAGTGGCCGGTTCCGTGCAGGCGCCAGACGTCGGTCAGCGGGGCGTCCGTGGCGAGGTGTTCGACGAACTCGGAGATGCCGCCCTCGAACTGGAACGAGGTGGTGTGCGGCTCCTCGCCGGTCTCGTCGAGGATGTCGATGGCGAGGCCGGGCACGAGGAACGCCGTCTGCCGGGCGCGGCCGAGCAGGTCCTCGACCTGGAATCCGGCGCCCTTGGTGAAGATCTGCCGGTCGGCCCAGTAGCGGATGCGGGTGCCGGTGACGCCCTTGGCCGTCTTGCCGACGACGCGCAGCTCGCTCTTCTTCTCGAACGGGGTGAAGGCGGCATCCGGGCTCGGGTTCTTCGTGTCGGCATCCGCGAAGATGCCGGGCTCGCCTCGGTGGAAGGACATCGCCCATGTCTTGCCGCCGCGGTCGACCTCGACGTCGAGCCGCTCGGAGAGGGCGTTCACGACGGAGGCGCCGACGCCGTGCAGGCCGCCGGACGCCGCGTAGGAGCCGCCGCCGAACTTGCCGCCGGCGTGCAGCTTGGTGAAGACGACCTCGACGCCGCTCAGCCCGGTCTTGGGCTCGACGTCGACGGGGATGCCGCGGGCCTTGTCACGCACCTCGACGCTGCCGTCGGAGTGCAGCACGATGGCGATCTCGGTGCCGTGGCCGGCGAGGGCCTCGTCGACGGAGTTGTCGATGACCTCCCAGAGGCAGTGCATCAGCCCGCGGGAGTCGGTGGAACCGATGTACATGCCCGGGCGTTTGCGCACCGCTTCGAGGCCCTCGAGAACGGAGAGGTGGCGGGCGGAATAGTCAGAACTCACGACAGCCAAGCCTAGTTACTCTTGGCCCGTCTGCCGCGCGCGAAACACGTCTCGACGCGGCGGGATCCGGCCCAGGTCACGACTTGGGCGTCAATGCCTACGCGGTGAGCGAAATAGCACCACGTTTGGGCATGGACGGCCCCTCCGCGTGCTTACATGGAGTGTCAGCAGATGTTGTGCAGACACCATGCATATCGGTTCGATGGAGGAGGAGCCCATGTCACAGATCACCAGCCCGAGCGGTGCGGTCGACGAGCTCGAGACCCCACACCAGCTGACGGCCCTCGACCGTTGCGACGCGTGTGGCGCACAGGCCTACATTCGCGTCGTGGTTTCGAGCGGCGAACTGCTGTTCTGCGCCCACCACGGGCGCAAGCACCAGGAGAAGCTCTCCGCGCTCGCGCACAGCTGGCACGACGAGTCCAGCCGCCTGCTCGAGGACAACGCCCGCTAAGACAGACTCTGTTGAGAGCTATTCGCTCTCAAGCCCGAGCCGCACCGCAATCTGATTGCGTGCGGCTCGTGCTATTTCATCGACGGATGCCGCGCGCTCCCCGCGCTGGTAGTCCAGCCCGGCCCGGCGGAACATGCGCGCGAGCAGCTCGTCGGCCAGGCCCGGGTTCTTGGCCAGGACCGGTCCGTGCAGGTGGGTGCCAAAGACGTCGCCCATGACGACGCCCTCCTGGCCGGAGCCGCGGCCGTTGCCGCTTCCGGAGAGCACCCGGCCGAGCGGGGACGCCTCGGCGTGGTTGTAGTCGCGGGCGTGGTTCTCGAAGCCGACCAGGCGGCCGAACTTGCTCTTGACGACGAGGTCGTCGGTCACGCGGGACTCCCGCGGCACGGCGCGGCCCGGCAGGATGCCGATGCCCTCGATCGCGCGCACGGGGCCGCCGTTGGATCCGGCGAGCTCGATGCCGTGGCTGAGCAGCTCCCAGCCGGTGCCGACCGCGAGGATCGGGACGCCCTCTGTGCCCCAGCGGCGCAGCTCCTCGAGGAGGGTGCGCAGCTTGTCGCGGGCGGCCTCGAGCTCGTTGTCGGAGCCGGAGCCGATGACGACGGCGTCGACGTGGGCGGGCAGCTCGCTGGCGTCCTCGACCGCGACGACGCGCGCGCTCGCCCCCGCCCACTCGGCCCGGCGGGCCAGGACGCGGGCGTTCTCGGCGTCGCCGTTGCTGTTCAGCAGGCTGGGGAAGAGCGTGACAATGGTGAGCTCGTCGCTCATTCGGGTGCCTCCACGGCGCTCAGCCCGAGGTGCGCGCGGGTGCGGCGCATCGAGTCGGCGGAAAAGATGACGGTCTTGACGCCGCGCGACGGCTCCGGCATCGCCAGGAACTCGTCGACGGCCTTGCCGAGGTCGCGCTCGATGCGGCCGATCTGCACGTTGTCGTAGCTGAGCTGCAGGGCCAGCTCGTCGGCCTTGGAACCGGAGACGATGTCGACGTGGCCGAGGCCGGAGGTGTCGACCGGCCAGAAGTAGCTGGGGTCGCGCACGTCGGAGCCGACCGCGAACAGGATCTGCTCGGTGTCCGGGTCGAGGTGGTCGATGTTCAGCTGGAAGCTGGCCGGGTTCTGCACCAGGACGAACTCGACCGTCGTGCCGCGCACCTGCAGCGTCTCCCCGCGCCCAAAGACGGGCGGGATGGAGCCGATGGTGGAGACGGCGATGGCCGGGTCGAAGCGGTTGCCCAGCACGGCGCGGGCCGTGGCCAGCGCCGCGGCGGCGTCGACGGCGTAGTGGGTGCCGCGGGCGGGGAGGCGCACGGTGGTGACCGCTCCCCCGTCGATGGTCACCTCGGTGCTGCGCCCGGACACGGAGCGCACCAGTACCCCGGCCTCTGACGGCATCCGCCTGGGCGTCATGGCGGCCAGGCCGAGCCCGCGCGGGTTCGCGTCGAGCACGTCGACGCTGACACCGAAGCGGGGCGTGTCGACGGTGCCGCGGAGGCGGGTGACGATCTGCTCGAGGAAGGCGTCGTCGGCGTTCACGACCACGGCCTGCGTGGCGCGGAGGGCGATCTTCTCCAGCATCCCGGCGACCATCTCGGAGTCGTGGAAGCGGTCGATCTGGTCGACCATGACGTTGGTGAGCAGGACCACCTTGGGCTTCAGCGCGTCGGCGATGAGGGCGCCGTGGCCCTCGTCCATCTCGAGCACGGCGATGTCGCCGGCGATCCGCCCGGTGAGGCTCGCCTCCTCCAGCAGGGCCGAGGTGAGGCCCTGCGAGATGTTGGCGGTCGACGGGTTCGTGAAGACCTTCTTGCCGTGGCCGCGCAGGGCGGCCACGAGCATCTTCGTCGTGGTCGACTTGCCGCTGGACCCGGTGACGATGACGAGGCCCTCCGGGAAGGAGTTCAGCGTCTCGGTCAGGAAGCCGGGCGCGATCTTGTTGACGACGAGCCCGGGCACGGCCGAGCCCCCGCCGGGCTTGCGCAGGCGCGCAAGGACCCGGACGCAGCGACCAATCAGGATCGCCGGGGCATAACGGAGTCCCACCGGCCTACTCGAGGTAGTCGCGCAGCGACTGCGAGCGGCTCGGGTGGCGCAGCTTCGCCATCGTCTTGGACTCGATCTGGCGGATGCGCTCGCGGGTGACCCCGAAGGTGTCGCCGATCTGGTCCAGCGTCTTCGGCATGCCGTCGCCCAGACCGAAGCGCATGCGGATGACGCCCGCCTCGCGCTCGGAGAGGGAGTCGAGCAGGCTCTCCAGCTGCTTCTGCAGCATGGTGAAGCCGACGGCGTCCGCGGGGACGACCGCCTCGGTGTCCTCGATCAGGTCGCCGAACTCGCTGTCGCCGTCCTCGCCGAGTGGCGTGTGCAGGGAGATGGGCTCGCGGCCGTACTTCTGCACCTCGACGACCTTCTCCGGCGTCATGTCGAGCTCGCGGCTGAGCTCTTCCGGCGTGGGCTCGCGGCCCAGGTCCTGCAGCATCTGGCGCTGCACGCGGGCGAGCTTGTTGATGACCTCGACCATGTGCACCGGGATGCGGATGGTGCGGGCCTGGTCGGCCATGGCGCGGGTGATGGCCTGGCGGATCCACCAGGTGGCGTAGGTGCTGAACTTGAAGCCCTTGGTGTAGTCGAACTTCTCGACCGCACGGATGAGGCCCAGGTTGCCCTCCTGGATGAGGTCGAGGAACTGCATTCCACGACCGGTGTAGCGCTTGGCCAGCGAGACGACGAGGCGGAGGTTGGCGCCGAGCAGGTGGCTCTTGGCACGCGCACCGTCCTTGGCGACCCACTGCAGCTCGCGGCCGAGCTGCGACTTCTTCTCGGCGTCGGTCATGTGCGAGAGCTTGTCCTCGGCGAACAGGCCGGCCTCGATGCGCATGGCCAGCTCGACCTCCTCTGCCGCGTTCAGCAGGGCGACCTTGCCGATCTGCTTGAGGTAGTCCTTGACGGGGTCCGCGGTGGCGCCGGTGATGGCACTGGAGTAGACGGGGACGTCGTCCTCGTCGTCGGTGACGGAGAGGACCAGGGCGCCGGTGGGCAGCGGCTCCGTGACGACGGAGCGCTTGGGCTGGCCGTCCTCATCCTCGTCATCGACCTCGTCGGCGGCTGCTGCGGACTCGTCGACCTCGTCCTCGACGGCGGTCTTCTTGGCGGCGGCGCGCTTGCGCGGCGCGGCCTTCTCTGCGACCGGCTTCTCGGCTGCGGCCTTCTCGGCGGCGGCCTTGGTCGTGGTCGCCTTCGCGGCGGTCTTGCGCACGGGCGCCTTCTTGACCGGGGCGGCCACAGCCTCAGCGGACACAGCCTCAGCGGACGCAGCGTCGGCGGGCTCGGTGGCGGCGTCTTCGCTCGCGGCGGGCTTCGTGGATCGGGTTGCCATTCGAGCACCTCTCAGACTGGCGAGCGATGGCACGCCCCGTCGGGGCAGCCATCTCTCGTTGTTGTTCCTTTCGGGGCGGAGCCACAAAAGGACATTACGAGGACCCATGTCAAGTCCTGGGCCGTTTCCCGAGCGCGAGCAAGGGAAACCCAAGTCAAGAACGGGTCCGTCTTTGATTATTGCACGGATTCGTGGCCGCGGATGCCGCAGGCACCCGCTCCGGCGCTAGTGACCCCCGCGGTGGCGCCACCGCCTGGACAGTGCAACCCAGATGGGGGCCACTTCTATTCCCTCTTCGTGGCGCATCTGGCGCCGCGTGCGGCCCCGGGCGCGCAGCAGCATCACGACGCCGAAGCCGATGACCGCGTACTGCACCAGGAAGGCGATGCGGAAGGAATCCGCGGAGTAGAGGTCACTCGGCTCGCCCGCGGCCTGCCGCGCCTGGTCGAGCAGGTCCAGCACGGCTCCGATCAGGAAGATCATCACGAAGCCGGCCGAGAAGCCGCCGATGTTCACGATGCCGTTCGCCGAGCCGAGGCTGCGCAGCGGGTTGAAGGTGCGGGCGAAGTCGAGTCCGATCAGCGATCCCGGCCCGCCGATGCCGAGCACGACGACGAGAACGCAGATCAACCAGAACGGTGGCTCCCCCGGCCAGAGCAGCACGGCGGTCCAGGCCACGGCGATGCCGAAGACGATCGCGAGCACGAGGGTGCTGCGCCGCAGCGGGAAGCGCGCGGTCAGGATCCCGATGATCGGCCCGGCCACCATGCCGGCACCGACCAGCACGAGCAGCATGGCGGCGGCCGTCTGCTCGCTGTAGCCGAGGCCGAACACGAGGAAGGGGATCCCCCAGAACATGGTGAACACGGTGCCGGCCGACTGGGTCACGTAGTGCGACCAGAAGCCGAGCTGGGTGCCGGGGCGCTTCAGCGCGCCGCGCAGGTGCTTGATCGCGTCCGCCAGCGAGGAGGCGCGGTGCCCCTCCGGCGTGCCGGCCGGCCTGTCCCGCAGGGCGATGATGCCGAGCAGCAGGGCGAGCACCGAGACGGATGCCGCCGAGACGAACGCCGGGGTCCATCCGAAGGTGTGCAGCACCCAGGCGAGCGGGACGGCGGAGAGCACCTGGCCGAGCTGGCCGATGTTCCCGGCCCACTGGGAGAGCTGGGGCACGATCGGCCCGGCGAACCAGGAGCTGATCAACCGGATCAGGGAGATGAAGATGGCGGCGTCGCCCGCGCCCACCAGGATGCGCCCGACCACGGCGAGGGTGATGCTCGGCGCGAACGCCATGAACAGCTGGCCGGCCACCATCAGCGCCGTGCCGGCGAGCATGAGGGCCCGCGGCCCGAAGCGGTCGATGAGCACGCCGACGGGGATCTGCATGGCCGCGTAGACGAGGAGCTGCACGACGGCCAGGCTGGAGAGCGCGGCGGCGGAGCTGTCGAACCGCTCGGCGGCGGCCACGCCGGAGATGCCGAGCGATGTGCGCTGCATGACGGCAACCAGATAGACGAATGCGCCGACGCTGAAAATCAACCAGGCTCGACGAGAATTCACTGATCCAGCCTAACCAGCCCGGGGCACCCTCCCGTGCCACCGGCGCCGCGCGCTACGGGGCGAGCGGCGGCTCGCCGTCGTTGTGCCGCTTGAAGGCGAGGAACTTCTCCAGCTCCGCCGCGATCTCGTCGGCGCTCGGCAGCTCGCCGTCCTCGTCGGTCAGCGGCGACCGCAGCGTGGTGCCGGCCATGTAGCTGTCGTGGCGCTCCTCGAGGGCGCCGACCAGCTTCGCCAGCTCCCCGTTCTCGGCCACCTGGGCGTCGATCTTGCCCAGGAACTCGCGGTTGGCCTCACGCAGCCGGTCGGTCGGGAAGATCAGCCCGGTGGCCG
>NZ_MPZN01000096.1 GCF_002936985.1 Microterricola pindariensis
TGACTTGACGGCCCCGGAAGGGTGCCCATCACCAGTTGTTTCGGCGGCCATAGCGAGAGGGAAACGCCCGGTCACATTCCGAACCCGGAAGCTAAGACTCTCAGCGCCGATGGTACTGCAGGGGGGACCCTGTGGGAGAGTAGGACACCGCCGGACTTAACTTAGAAACACCAAAACAGCCACCCTCGGGTGGCTGTTTTGCGTTAAGCGCCACACGAAGAAGGCCGCCCACTGGGCGGCCTTCTCTCGTTAACGGCGGTCGTGAAGTGCGGTTCCGCGCGCCAGGCGTCAGGCGTAGGGTGAGGGCGTCCGCTGATTTCGCCTCCCGATGAATGACCCCGCCCCACGCTTCACCGATCCACTTCCTCGCAGCCGCCCCAGCCCAGCTGCCCCGGAGCGTGAGGCGCTGCTCGAACGGGTCTACTCACGTGGGGGAGCCGCCGAGCCGGCCGCGGACTACCGCGACGCCGAGACGGGGGAGACGTTTCGGATGCGGGCCTCGGAGTGGGCGCTGCGGGAGTACGACAGGCACGAACTCGAGCGTCAGCAGGCACGCGCCTCGGCACTGCTCGCCGCTCCGCACCGACCCGCGCGAGCGGGACGCGAAACCGCGGCATGCGGCATCCGCGGATTGCTCCTCGGCACCCGGCGACGGGCGCTTGCCGCCGGCCTGATCGGCGGCGCTCTCGGCGCAACGGCCATTTCGCTCGTCGCCGAAGCGGTGAGCACGGAGCTGGAGACGCGATCGGTCGGGGATGCGGCCATCCCCGCGGTCCTGACTCCCCTCGAACCGCCCGCACGCGACTCCGATGCGCTGCGCCGGTTCACGCAGGCGAACCGGCGGGAAGAGACCTTCCCGCCGCTGCTCGGCAGCGTCTTCGCTCCGGACGCGATCGCCAATGTGTACATCCCCTTGCCCGGGGCCTCCGGGCCGCGGATCTACGCGACGCGGTGGAGTGAGGACGTGGCCTGCCTGGTGCTCGTCACGACGGACGAGCGGGTGGCGGTCAGCTGCGGATCGGTGGAGGAGCTCGAGCGGACGGGGCTGCAGTTGGACGCGTATCTGCCCAATGCCCTGACGGACCCGCTCGACCTCAGCCTGCTGACAGCGGCATCGATACCGGACGCGCCGAGCATCATCCACGTGCGCTGGCGGCCGGACGGCACCTTCGACATCGAGGATCGCCCGGTGCGCGCTCACGACTCGACTGTGCCGTGACGCCGCGGCTCACGCGGTGAGCAGGCCGAATCGATGGGCCGCCCGGTCAACGCCTGCGCCGAGGCCGCCCGCCGATGAGCGCCAGTGGTGCATGATGTGATGATGCTCACCGCCGACATGTTCCCGACCACGCACCCGCACCCGGCCGCTCCCGCAACCGGGGGAGAGGACGCCCGCTCCCTGGCCCTCGCTGTCTCTGAACAGGCGATGCGGCAGCACCGGGACTCGAACATCGTCATCCTCGACACCCTCGAGCGGGCGCGCTCCGCTCCGGCGCCCGGCGGCGGGCCCCTGGACGGCTTCACCCTCGCTGTCAAGGACATGATCGACGTCGCGGGGCTGCCGACCAGCCGCGGCTCTGCCCTCTACGGCGGCCTCGACGCGCTGCAGAGCGCGGAGTGCATCACCCGGCTGGAATCCGCGGGCGCCGCGCTCGTGGCCAAGGTCAACCTGCATGAGTTCGCGTACGGCGTCAGCAACGAGAACCCGCACTGGGGCGACGTGCTGAACCCGGCCTACCCGCACCTGATCCCCGGGGGCTCGAGCGGCGGCACGGCGGCGGCCGTGGCGGCGGGCATCGCCCGCATCGGGCTGGGAACGGACACGGCCGGCTCGATTCGGATGCCGGCCGCCTGCTGCGGCGTCGTGGGCCTGCGCCCACGCACCGGGCGAGTGGCGGGGCGCGGCGTCGCCCCCTTGGCGCCCTCCTTCGACGTCGTCGGCCCGATTTCGGCATCCGTCAGCGACACCGCCCTCGCCTGGTCGGTGCTGAGCGGCGAGGCACTCGCCGGCGCCCGCCCGCTGCGCGGCCTCGTCGTCGGCGTGATCGAGGGCTCCGTGGCCGCCGAGCCGCTGCGGGCGGCGGGTGCCGAGCTGCGCCCCTTGACGCTGCCGGGCGGTGTGCTCGACGTGTTCTGGACGGCCTTCCGCGCCGAGGTGACGAGGACGCACGAGGGGACCTATCCCCGCGCCGCCGAGGCGTACAGCGAGAACGTGCGGGCCAAGCTGGCCGCCGCGTCCGGGGTGTCGGCCGCGGCCCATCGATCGGCGCTCGCGACACTCGCCGTGATGCGCGAGGAACTGCTGAGCCGGATGACGGGCGTCGACGTGGTTGTCAGCGACACCCTCGGCTGCCCGACACCTCTCGTCGGCGCCGACGAGCTGGACTACCGTGACGACCTGGGCCGCCTCGTTGCCCCGTTCTCCGCACTGGACCTGCCCGCCCTGGCGATCGGCAACCTGCAGATCGTCGGCCGCACCGAGGCCGATGTGCTCGCCGTCGGGCTCGGCTGGGAGCACGAGCTGGGCACGATCCCCCGCGCAGACGGAGCGTGACGGGGCCGCCCGGCCGGGCTGGAGGCCTCAGGGGGCGTCGGTGCGCGTCACCCCGAGCTCGGTGAGGATCTCGCCGACCGCGCCGAGGAACGCCCCGGTGGCCGGGCTCGCCCCCTCGGTGGGCGTGAGCGCGAAGACCCGGCGGGCCAGCCTGAGCTCCGGCACGTCGAGCACGCTGACGCCGTCTGGCAGCTGGTGCAGGGCGAGCATTGGGACGAAGGACGCCGCGAATCCGCCGGCGACGAGCTGCAGGGTCACGGTGTAATCATCCGAGTGGGCGAGGGTGCGCGGGCGGAGGTCGTGTCCGCGGAAGAGCCGGTCGATGATGGCGGCGTCGCTGGTGCCCGGGTGGTGCACCACCCACGGCAGGTTGGCCAGTTGATGGATCGTCACCGGCTCGTGCGCGTGCAGCCCCCAGCCGGCCGGCACCACCACCCGGTACTCGTCGTCGCCGAGCCACTCCTGCCGCATGGCCTGCGGCCAGCTGAGCGCGGTGTCACCCACCTGGTAGACGAGGGCGACGTCGAACTCGCGCCCGGCCCGGATCTCACGAATTGTCGGTGAGGGGTCCGCGACCCAGAAGCGCAGGTCGACGTCGGAGTGCCCCCACTCCGGCCGCTCCTGCAGCCTGGCCAGCAGCGGTCGCGCCAGGCTCGGGAACAGGGCCAGTCTGAGGTCCACCACCGTCGCGCCGTGCGCGCTCGACGCCTCCGCCAGCAGGGCATCGATGTCGGCCAGCACGCGAACCGCATGCCGTGCCATCGCCGTCGCCGCCTCGGTCGGATGCGCGCTGCGCCCCGAGCGCTCGAACAGCGGAACGCCGACGGCACGCTCGAGCGCCGCCATCTGCTGCGACACCGCGGAGGCGGTATAGCCGAGCCTGTTCGCGGCGGCGGCAAAGGAGCCGAGCCGTACGGTCTCCAGCAGAGTGCGCAGGTGAATCGGATTGATCATTAGCGTTCCTTATGCTCAGCGCGGCAAGGTGTCGAGCCCCGACGCTGGGTATTGCTGGTGGTTTCACATAATCTTGCATGACATTCCCACGTACGCACTCGCACTCGCAAGGAAAACTGATGGTTGCTACGCTCTTTCGTCACCCCCAGATCCACACCATGGTGGGAGATTCTGCGCCCACCGAGGCGATCTTCGTCGTCGACGGGGTCATCGCCGCCACGGGGGAAGAAGCTGTCGCCCTGGCCGAGGCGCAGGCGGATGTGGAGATTGTGGACCTGGACGGCGCGGCCGTCATCCCGGGCTTCATCGACGCCCACATCCACACCGGCGCCATCGCCCGCGAGCTCGATGCGCTCAACCTGCGCGGCTGCACGAGTCTCGCCGAGGCGTTGGAGCGGGTGAGCCGCTACGTCGCCACGCGCGAGCCCGGCACGTTCATCGTCGGCGGGCGCTGGGACTCCAACGCCTGGGACGTGCCCGTGCAGCCCGACCGCGCCGCGTTGGACGCGGTGAGCAACGGCTGCCTGATCGCCCTGCCCAGCGTCGACGGGCACACCATGTGGGCGAACTCCCTCGCCCTCGAGGCGGTGGGCTACACCCGTGACACCCCTGACCCGGTCGGCGGTGAGATCGTGCGCGACGCAGACGGCGAGCCGACCGGAATCCTGCGCGAGTCCGCCCGCTACCCACTCCGCGATCTGCAGAACGACGTCTCCGCCGCGGAACTGCTGCCCCAGCTGAAGCGCGCACAGGCTCACCTGCTCTCGCTCGGGCTCACCGGCGTGCACGACATCGATGCCGAGGACGTGCGCGAGGCCTACCTGCAGATGCAGGCCGACGGCGATCTGCACATGCGCGTGCACAAGATGATCCCGCTGGAGCACCTCGACGCCGCCATTGCAGAGGGCCGCTACACCGGCCAGGGCGACGAGTGGTTCACCACCGGCCCCGTCAAGATCTTCTCGGACGGCGCGCTCGGATCGCACACCTCGCACATGGGGGAGGACTTCGCCGGGCAGGAGGGCAACCACGGCGTGGAGATCGTCGCCTACCCCGAGCTCGTCGCGCTCGCCCAGAAGGCGGCCTCCGCCGGGATCGCTGTGGCGACCCACGCCATCGGGGACGAGGCCAACCACCTGGTTCTGAACGCCTACGAGGAGATTCGGGCCACCTCCGCGGAGCACGGCCTGCGCAACCGGATCGAGCACTCCCAGCACATCCGGCACGCCGACATCCCGCGCTTCGCCGCGCTCGGCGTGCTGCCGTCGCTGCAGCCGACCCACTGCACCTCCGACATCCCCATCGCGGACGCGCTGCTGGCCGGCCGCGAACTCGGCAACTACGCCTGGCGTTCGTTGACGGAGTCCTCGGCACAGCTCGTCTTCGGCTCGGACGCCCCGATCGAAGACCCGACCCCGATGCACGGAATCCACGCGGCGGTCACGCGCCAGAGCTCGTCCGGCGAGCCGGCCGGCGGCTGGGAGCCGGAAGAGCGGCTCACCGTGGCTGAGGCCATCTCCGCCTACACCTACGGCGGCGCCTACGCGGCGGGACAGGAGCACGCGGTCGGGCGGCTCGCCCCCGGCCAGTTCGCCGACTTCATCGTGCTCGACGCCGACCCCTTCGCTGTCGAGCCCGAGGCGCTGCGCGGCATCACCGTCCTCAGCACCGTCGTCGGCGGCGCCGTGCGCTTCCAGCGCTAGCCCCCCCCCGAGTCCCCAGTCACACACAGCCCGGAGCAATCCGGAACAAGAAATGAGGAGTCACACTATGCGCATCCCCATCACCCCCGCCCGCGGCGCACTCGCGCTCATGCTCGGCGCGGTTCTGCTCGGCACGACAGCGTGTGGCGCGCAGAGCCTCGCGGGATCCGACTCCGCCGCCGGCGCCGGCGGCGCAGAAGGGGCCAGCGACGTCGTCCTCATCTCGGCCCCCGCCGAGGACCTCGCGGCCAGCGTCATCGAGGGCATCGAGCCCGACAGCTCCCTCACCGTTCCCGAGTCGCTGCGCGCCGGCGGCATCAAGCTCAGCACCTCCGTCGGATACCCGCCGATGGAGATGTGGGGCGCGGACGGCAAGGTCATCATCGGTCTCGACCCGTCGCTCGGGCGCGGGATCGCCCGCACCCTGGGCGTCGATCTCGTGATCACCGACCAGGAGTTCAACGCCCAGATCCCGGGCGTGCTCACCGGACGCTTCGACATGATCATGTCGTCGATGACCGACAACGAGGCCCGCCGCGAGACGATGTCGTTCGTTGACTACGTCAGCGCAGGCAACGCGTTCCTGGTGCAGACGGGCAACCCGAGCAGCATCGCCGTTCCCGCCGACCTGTGCGGCCAGATTGTCTCCGTCGTCGACAACGGCTCCTCGGCCGACCTCGCCGCCGAGTTCGACGCGCAGTGCGTCACCGACGGCAAGGGCGCAATCGAGATCCTCAAGTTCGAGGGTGACTCCGAGGCGATCCTGGCGGTCAAGAGTGGCCGTGCCGCCGCGACGATCGGTGACTACCCCGTCGCCGTGCACCGCGCGGCAGAGGCAGACTCCGGGCTGGAAGCCATCGCCATCTCCGGCGGCGAGAGCCCCTGGGGAATCGCGATCGACAAGAAGAACACCGAGCTCGTCGACGTGATCCAGAAGGCACTGCAGTCCATGATCGATTCCGGCTCCTATGCCGCGATCCTCGATGCGTGGGGCGTGCCGCAGATGGCCGTGGACTCCGCGGTCGTCAACGACGGCCAGTAGGAACACGGATGACTGCATCACACCGGCGTACCGCACCGATCCTCGGCGCGGACGGCTCTGAGACCCCCATCACCCCGCGCTGGCACCTGGGCCGCTGGATCGTCGGCACCCTCGCGGTGCTGGTCGTGGTCTGGCTGGCGACCGCGATCATCTTCAACGAGAACATCCGCTGGAACCGGGTATTCGACTACCTCTTCTCCCCGCGCATTCTCGACGGAGTCGTTGTCACGATCTGGATGAGCGTGCTGGCCACGGTGATCGGGCTCAGCCTGGGAGTCGTGCTCGCGGTGATGAAGCTCGCGAAGAACCCCGTGCTGCAGTGGATCGCTGCCGGGTACATCTGGTTCTTCCGCGGTACGCCGGTGCTGGTGCAGCTCATCTTTTGGTACAACCTCGCGTTCCTCTTCCCGTATCTCACACTGCAGGTGCCGTTCACCCAGATCGGCGTGCAGTGGGACACGAACCAGGTGATGACAAGCTTCATGGCGGCGCTGCTCGGTCTCGGCCTGAACCTCGCGGCCTACTTCGCCGAGACGGTGCGTGCCGGCATCCAGGCCGTCGACCGCGGCCAGACCGAGGCTGCCCTCGCCGGCGGCATGACACACATGCAGACCATGCGCATCATCGTGCTGCCGCAGGCGTTGCGCATCATCATCCCGCCGACGGGCAACGAGTTCATCTCAATGCTCAAGACGACATCGCTCGTCGTCGTCGTCGCCGGCAGCGACCTGATGACCAACGCGAGCCAGATCTACAAGCAGAACAACCTCATCATCGAGCTGTTGATCGTGGCGAGCCTCTGGTACATGCTGCTCACCGCCGTTGCGACCTACTTCCAATCCAAGCTGGAGCGCCGCTTCGGATCCGACGCCGTGCGCCTCGTGCGCGGGCCCGGCTTCGTGCAGAAGTTCTTGCGGAACGGCCAGCAGGCGCAGACCGCGACAGAGAGCATTGCCACCAACTCAGAGAAGGCGACGACCCGATGACCGATCCACTCGTCAGGGCGATCGCCGTGACCAAAAGCTTCGGCCACAACAAGGTGCTCAACGGCGTCGACTTCGAGGTGCGCCCCGGTGAGGTCAGCTGCATCATCGGCCCATCCGGATCGGGCAAGTCCACCTTCCTGCGGTGCATCAACGCGCTGGAGACCGTCGACGGCGGCGGGCTCGAGGTTGCGGGCGCCCAGGTGGGCTACACCTTGGAGGGCGAGAGCTACCGCCCCTGGCGCGACCGCGACTTCGCCAAGTTCCGCGCCGGAATCGGCATGGTCTTCCAGCGCTTCAACCTCTACGCGCACCTCGACGCGGCCGAGAACGTGGCCACAAGCCTGATCAACGTCGCGCGGATGGACAAGGCCGCCGCCCGTCGCCGTGCCATGGAGGAGCTGGACCGCGTCGGCCTCGCCGACCACGCCACCAAGCGCCCGCACCAGCTCTCCGGCGGCCAGCAACAGCGCGTGGCCATTGCGCGGGCGCTCGCGATGGACCCCACGCTGATGCTGTTCGACGAGCCGACCAGCGCGCTCGACCCCGAACTGGTCGAAGAGGTGCTCGAGTCGATGAAGGCGCTCGCGCTCGGCGGCATGACCATGGTCGTCGTGACGCACGAGATCGGGTTCGCCCGCGAGGTGGGAGACACGCTGAGCTTCTTCGACGCGGGAACGATCATCGAGTCCGGCCCGCCGGCCAGCGTGCTCTCCGACGCCTCCTCCCCGCGCACCCGCGCGTTCCTCGACAAGGTCCTCTGAGCCTCGTGGCCACGCGCACGCGGGATGCCGGCCAGGGTGTCGCCATCCCGCTCGCCGCCGACCCCGGCCGCATCGTCGGCATCCTGGGCGGAATGGGCCCGGCGGCGACGGCCGACTTCTACGCGAAGCTCGTGCGGGCCACGCCGGCCCGCACCGACCAGGAGCACCTGCGCACCCTGATCTGGTCGGACCCGACGATCCCCGATCGCACGGGAGCCCTCCTGCACGGCGGCGTCGACCCCACCCCGCTGCTGCTGGCCGGGGCCCTGCTGTTGCGCGCGGGCGGGGCGGCGGTCATCGCGGTGCCCTGCAACACCGCGCATGCCTTCATCCCGCGCATCGCCGGCGAGGTCGGGATCCCGTTCGTGCACATGATCGAGGAGACGGTGCTCGGCATTCGCGCGCGGCACCCGCACGCCCGGCGCATCGGGCTGCTCTCCACCACGGGCACGCAGGCGAGCCTGCTCTACGACGAGGCGCTGCGCCGGCACGGCTTCGTGCCGCTGGCACCCACGCCCGAGACGCAGGAAGCCCGCGTGATGGCGGGGATCACGCGGGTGAAGGCCGGCATCGTCGACGCCCAGACGCGTGCGTTGATCGCCGGCGCGGCGGACGAGCTGGTGGACGCGGGCGCTGAGCTGGTGATCGCCGGATGCACCGAGCTGCCGATCGCCCTCGAGGGCGCCCAGCTGCGGGCCCCGGTCGTCGATCCGACGCAGGCGCTGGCCGAGGCGGTCGTGCGCGTCATCCAACGCGAGCCGTGACCTGATCGCGGGCGCGGTCTACGCTGTGAGCATGGCGAATCGACTGGCCGACGCGATCAGCCCGTACCTGCGCTCCCACGCCGACAACCCCGTCGACTGGTGGCCGTGGGGCGCCGACGCCTTCGCCGAGGCGGCCCGCCGCGACGTGCCCGTGCTGGTCTCGATCGGCTACTCCAGCTGCCACTGGTGCCATGTCATGGCCAGGGAGAGCTTCAGCGACCCGGCCACCGCGGAGCTCATCAACGCGCGCTTCGTCGCCGTCAAGGTCGACCGGGAGGAACACCCGGACGTCGACGCCAGCTACATGGCCGCGGCCGGGGCGTTCACCCGCAACCTGGGCTGGCCGCTCACCGTCTTCGCCACCCCCGGCGGGCACCCCTTCTACGCCGGCAGCTACTTCCCGCCGGTCGCCGCGAACGGGTTGCCGGGCTTCCCCGAGCTGCTGCACGCGGTGTCGGAGGCGTGGGCCATCCGCCGCGACGCCGTCGAGGAGACCGGCGCGGCCGTGGCAGCGGCACTGGCCGAGGCGGGGGCGGGGGCGGGCTCGGGCGCCGTGCCGGCCGGCGAGGCCCCCGGCGAGCCCGAGCTGGCGGAGGCGGTCGCGCGGCTGGCCGCGCTGGAGGACCCCGTCTACGGCGGCTTCGGCACGCCGCCGCAGTTCGCCGGCCCGAAGTTCCCCGTCGCCCCCGCCCTCGGCTTCCTGTTGGAGCGCGCCGACGGCGCAGCGCTCGGCGCCCGCACGCTCAAACTGATGGGCGCCTCCCCGCTGCGAGACCCCGTCGAGGGCGGCTTCTTCCGCTACTCGACCCGCCGCGACTGGGGCGATCCGCACTTCGAGCGGATGCTCTACGACAACGCCCTGTTGCTGGATGCCGCGGTGCGCGCCGGCCAGAACGACCCGGGCGCCCGGTGGGCGCAGACCCTGAGTGAGGCGCTGGCCGGGTTCCTGCTCGGCGTGCTGCGCTTGCCCGGCGGGGCCTTCGCGAGCGCGCAAGACTCCGAGAGCACGCTCGACGGGCGGCGCAGCGAGGGCGGGTACTACGCGCTGGAGGAGGAGGAGCGCGCCCAGGTCGATCCGCCCGCCCTGGACCAGAAGGTGCTGAGCGGCTGGAATGGGCTGGGCCCA
>NZ_MPZN01000097.1 GCF_002936985.1 Microterricola pindariensis
CGAGCCGGCGTTGATGGTGACCTCGGCGGACTCGTCGACGACGAGGCGGCCGTTGGAGGGAAGCAGGTTGACCCGCAGCGTGACGGGCTCGGTGAAGGCGTTCTGCACCGTCACGGGGAACTGGGCGCTGCCGCCGACCACGAGGACGGACGGGCTCTGCACGACGCTGACGGATTCGAGGATCTGGCTGGTGCGGAGTCGATCCTCGCTGACGGCGTCGCGCCAGGCGCTGTCGTCGGCGATCCAGCCGACGCCGAGGAGGGACATCAGCGTTGCGCGCTCCGGCCCGGTGATGGTGGCCGGGTCCGCGACGGCGGTGCTGAAACCAGTCAAGGCGGTTTCACGTTCCAGCAGGCTGGAGATCGTCTCGAGCCGCTCGGGCGACGACGCGCCCTCGCTGAGCGCGACCTCGCCGGCAGGCGCGGCTCGAAGCGCGCTCACCGGGGTGATTGCGGCGACGGGCAGCTGCTCCAGGGCGAGGAGCGTCGCGTTGACGTAGCCGGGGTTGCTGGGCCAGTCGCGGGGAAGTGCGGCCAGCAGGGGGCGGGGCGAGGCCTCCCCCGCCGCGACGGCGACGGCCGCGGCCGCGCGAGCCATGGCGGCCTGCCAGTCGATCTCGCGGTCGGCGGACAGCGCCTCCTGCAGTGCGGTGTTCAACGCGGTGTCCGCCACGAGCAGCGTGGTGTCCCCTGCGCGGGTGGATGCCGGCGGCTGCACCGAGTCCTCGGAGAGGACGTCGGTGTTCGAGATGTTGGAGCCGCCCACGATCAGGGTGTCGAAGCCGTTGGCAGTGAAGGCGGGAAGCATGGCCGCGTTCGCGGTTCCCGGCGCGGGCCAGGCGATCCCGTCCATCGCGTACGGCCAGGCCAGCAATTGCTCCATGGTGGGAACCCCGGTGCCCGGAACGGCGTCGATCGGCGGCAGCGTGCTGGGCTGGGTGCTCGTGTCGGGCTCGGCGGGCACCACGCCCTCGGCCCCGCCCTCGGTCTCGCCCGGGGTGGCCTGGTCGCTGGGGGTCGCGGTGGGGCCAGGCGTCTCGGTGGAGAAGTTGTTCGCGTCGATCGCGTAGTCGAAGGAGAGCGGTGCCAGGAACGGCTCGACGGCGAGCTGGGCCTGGGCGGCCAGATCCGCGTCGGCGTAGGGCAGTGCGAACACCTCGTTGGGGGCGGCGTCGAGGCGGGTCAGCCAGTCCACCGCGCTGCGCGGTGCACTGGATCCCAGCACCCGGATCGACACGAGGATCTTGGGGTCGAGCGCGATCGCCGCGGTGTGGTCCACGGCGACATCCAGGCTGCGGGTGAGCATGCCGCCCGGTGCCGTGTACGCGGCGAGGAGGTCGCCCGGGATCAGCCCGAGGGAGTCCACCGGGGCGGTGATCGGCGTGGCGACGCTCAGCGGGCTGCGCGGCACGTCTCCGGCAAGCAACACGGTGGTGCTGCGCGAATTCGCGATCACCACGTCATCGGCCAGGAGACTGCCGACGATTCCCTGGGCGCCCCAGTCCGTGCCGTCGAGCTCCAGCGAGGCGGCGGGCACCGTGACCAGGATCGAGGCACTCGCGCCGCCGGCAACGGACGGGCCGTCAACCATGGCGACGAGGTGGCCGTCATCCGGAACGCCCGAGTTCAGCGAATCGGTATCGGCTGCCTCCTCGGCACCGGGCTGGAGCCAGGACGCGAGCTCGGCGGGCTCGCTCAGAGTGTCGTCGCTCAGGCCGATGGCGATCCGGGTCGCGCTCAGTGCCTCCCTGGTGCCATTGCTCACCGTGACGGAGAGCTGCAGGTCTTCCCCCGGCCGCAGCACGGCGCCATGCGCCGGGGCGACGACGATGTCGACGACGTCGGACTGCGGGACGGCCTGCATGACCGTGCCGGGTTGCACCGGTGCGGCGGACGCGGCCGAGACGGCGACTTGACCGAGCAACGCCGGCGCGAGAAGAGCGACGGCGAGGAGGGCAAGCGGGCGTTTCGGTGATCGTCGACGGGGTGCGCCGCCATGCATGCGGGCGCGGAAACCCTCGAAGAATGCAGGCCGACGCGTGTGCAAAGACTCGGCCACCATCCCCAGATTCTATGCTGGCGCCCTGTGTGGCCGCTGCACCGGGCCGCGCACCCTTTAATATGGTGTTCATGCAGAGTGTCGCGGCGGCCCTTGCCCGGCTGGGCGATCTTGCGGCGACGACCGCAGTTTCACGCCTGGCCTCGGCCTTCGAGAAGGCGGGCCACGAGCTCGCCCTGGTCGGCGGGCCGGTGCGCGACGCCTTCCTGGACCGGGGCACCAACGACCTCGACTTCACCACCAACGCCTCCCCCGACGAGATCCTGGCGATCGTGACGCCGATCAGCGAGGCGCAGTGGGACATCGGCCGCCAGTTCGGCACCATCGCCGCCAAGATCGCCGGTGAGACGGTCGAGATCACCACCTACCGCGCCGACAGCTACGTCGACGGCACCCGCAAGCCGGAGGTCGTCTTCGGCGACTCCCTCGATGACGACCTGCTGCGCCGCGACTTCACGGTCAACTCGATCGCGCTCCGGCTGCCGCAGATGACGCTGGTCGACCCGTCCGGCGGCATCGAGGACATGCTCGACGGCCGGCTGCGCACGCCGGCGGCCCCGGAGCAGTCCTTCGGCGACGACCCGCTGCGCATGATGCGCGCCGCCCGCTTCGCCTCCCAACTCGGCTTCGACCTCGACGACGCGGCGTTCACGGCGATGAAGGCCGGGGCGGAGAGCATCCGCCGCATCTCGATCGAGCGCGTCAATGACGAGCTCTCCAAGCTGCTCAAGACGGATGCCCCGCGCGCCGGCCTCGAGCTGCTCGTCGATTCCGGCATCGCCGCCATTGTGCTGCCAGAGCTGCCTGCGCTGCGCCTGGAGATCGACGAGCACCATCACCACAAGGACGTCTACCAGCACAGCCTCACGGTGCTGGAGCAGGCCATCGGCTACGAGAAGTCCCGCGGCAAGCTGGAGAGCCCCGACCTCGTGCTGCGCCTGGCCGCCCTGCTGCACGACATCGGCAAGCCGGCCACCCGGCGGCTCGAGGCCGGCGGCGTGGTCAGCTTCCACCACCACGACCTCGTCGGGGCGAAGCTCGCCAAGAAGCGGCTGCGCGAGCTCCGCTACGACAACGACACGATCGCCGCTGTCGGCAAGCTGATCGAGCTGCACCTGCGCTTCTTCGGCTACACCGAGGGCGCCTGGAGCGACTCGGCGGTGCGCCGCTACGCCCGCGACGCCGGCGACCAGCTGGAGCGCCTGCACATCCTCACCCGCGCCGACGTGACGACGCGCAACCGGCGCAAGGCCGACCGCCTGGGATTCGCCTACGACGACATCGAGGAGCGCATCGCCCAGCTGGCCGAGGAGGAGGAGCTGAACGCGGTCAGGCCGGAGCTCGACGGCGAGCAGATCATGCGCCTGCTCGGCATCCGCCCCGGTCGCGAGGTCGGCGAGGCGTACAAGTTCCTGCTCGAGCTGCGGCTGGACGAGGGCAAGATCGGCGAGGAGGCCGCCACCGAGCGGCTGCTCGCCTGGTGGGCCGCCCGCGCCTGAGCGGCACCGAGTCGACCCGCACCCAGCTGAAATGCACCCGGATGGGGGCCGGACGCGGGGTGAGCGCCCACTGATAGCGTTCGACGCGGAGGTTTTCAGTGAAGAGTCTGCGCAGCAACACGCTCATGACGGTGGCGCTCGGCGCCCTCGTCGCCGTGCTCGCCCTCGGTGGCGGCGTGCTGGCCGCGGGCGCGATCGCAGGCTCCGGCAAGACGATCGTCACCGTGCGCCTCTGGGACGACCGGGTCGCGGCAGCGTACAAATCCTCCTTCGCGGCGTTCGAGGCCGAGAACCCCGGCATCTCCGTCGATGTCACCGTCATCCCGTGGTCGCAGTACTGGGGCCAGCTCGATGACGACGTGGCCGGCGGCCGGGCCGACGACATCTTCTGGGTGAACAACTCCTACCTCACCGATCTGGCCGACGGCGGCAAGCTGATGGACATCGATGCGGCCCTGGGCACGCGCGCGAAGAACGACTGGGACCGCGCGGTGGTGCGCGAGTTCACGAGGGACGGCACCCTCTGGGGCGTCCCCCAGCTCTCGGATGCCGGCATCGGCGTCTACTACAACAAGGCGATGCTGGCCGCGGCCGGCATTGACCCGGCGGTTCTGGAGGACGTGGCCTGGAGCACGGACCCGGCCGCCGACACCCTGCTGCCGGTGTTGCAGGCGCTGACGAGAGACAGCCGCGGCAAGGCCGTCACCGACCCGGAGTTCGACCGGTCGACGGTGGTCCAGTACGGCTACAACGCCGGAAACGACCTGCAGGCCATCCTGCTGCCGACGATCGGCTCCAACGGAGGGGCCTTCGACACCGATGGCGTCTTCACGTTCGCCGAGGAGCTGGCCGCGCAGGCGATCGGCTACCAGGTCGACCTCATCAACACCCACAAGGTCGCGCCCCCCGCCGTCGGCAACACCGACCCCGACTCCGCCCGCGACGCCTTCGTCGAGGGCAGGCTGGCCCTGTTCCAGTCCGGGCTGTACAACCTCCCCTACGTGTTCGACGGCGCCGAGTTCGAGTGGGGCGCCGCGTCGATGCCGGCCGGCCCGGCCGGGCGGGTCTCGGTGACCAACGGCATCGTCGCCGCGGGCAACGCGCACACCGCGCACCCGGAGGCGACGACGGCCGTGCTCAAGTGGCTCGGCTCGGCAGAGGGCAACCACTTCGTCGGCGCCAGCGGCGCGGCGGTGCCCGGCGTGGTCGCGGCCCAGCAGGCCTACTTCGACTTCTGGGGCGCCAAGGATGTCGACGTCAAGAAGTTCTTCGAGGTGCTCGCGAACGATGCGCCCACCGTGACGCCGCCGACGTCGGTGAACTTCGGCGAGGTCGAGGCCGCCTACTCCCCCATCCTCGACCAGGTGTTCTCCGCGGAGCTTCCCCTCGGCAGCGGCCTGCAGCAGGCACAGGATGCCGCCAACGCCGCGCTGGCGGGCGAGTAGCGCCCCCGGAGCTGGCTCGCATTTGCCTCCGGCATCCGTTACAATCGGAAGGTTGCTCACGCGCCGGGATCTCTGGCCTCCGTGTCCAACACATGCACAACCCTCCTGCTGCAGAACGTCTGCAGCCGTTTTAGTCCGAAGGAGGTGGGTTAGTCATGAATCAGTACGAACTGATGGTTATCCTCGATCCCGAGATCGACGAGCGCACCGTAGCTCCCAGCCTTGACAAGTTCCTCAACGTTGTTCGCAACGATGGTGGCACGATCGACAAGGTTGACATCTGGGGTCGCCGCCGTCTCGCATACGAGATCAACAAGAAGACCGAAGGCATCTACGCCGTCGTCGACTTCACCGCAGAGCCCGCAACCACCACGGAGCTTGACCGCCAGCTGAAGCTCAGCGAAGCAGTCATGCGTACCAAGGTGCTGCGCGCAGAAGAGGGAATCGCTCAGGTTGCCGCTGCACAGAAGCTCGCCGAGGAGAAGGCCGCCCGCAAGGCAGCCGCTCCGGCCAAGGCTGCGAAGGACGCTTAGTCCCGATGGCCGGCGAGACCGTAATTACCGTGGTGGGCAACCTCACCTCAGACCCCGAGCTGCGTTACACGCAGAACGGACTGGCGGTTGCCAACTTCACCATTGCCTCCACTCCGCGCACGTTTGACCGTGCGAAGAACGAGTGGATCGATGGCGAAGCACTGTTCCTGCGCGCGAGCGTTTGGCGTGAATTCGCCGAGCACGTTGCCGGTTCACTGACCAAGGGTTCCCGCGTTATCGCTTCCGGGCGTCTCAAGCAGCGTTCTTACGAGACGAAGGAAGGCGAGAAGCGCACCAGCTATGAGCTGGATGTCGACGAGATCGGCCCCTCGCTTCGTTACGCAACTGCGTCTGTCACGCGTGCCCAGTCTTCTGGCGCCCCCCGCGGTGCTGCCCCTCAGGGCGGCAACTTCGGTGGAGCCGTCGAAGAGCCGTGGGCCCCCAGCGCCCCTGCCGCCTCCGGCGGCCAGGATGTCTGGAACACCCCGGGCAGCTACAGCGACGAGACCCCCTTCTAGGCCCTTGGGCCGGCTTCCGGATGCCGCAGTGCGCGGCGCCCGGGTGTAAATACTTCAAGACAAAGGAAAGACCATGGCTGGAAAGAGCAGCGGCGACCGCCGCAAGCCACTCCGCGGAGCCAAGGGCGGCAAGAACGCCGCTCCCGCGAAGTCCATCCGCGTTGGTGTCATCGACTACAAGGATGTCGCGACGCTTCGCAAGTTCATCTCTGAGCGCGGAAAGATCCGCGCCCGCCGCATCACAGGCGTTTCCGTGCAGGAGCAGCGTCTGATCGCCCGTGCCGTCAAGAATGCCCGCGAAATGGCCCTGCTGCCATACGCCGGCAGCGGACGCTGAGGAGCAAAGACATGAAACTGATTCTGACGCACGAGGTCACTGGCCTCGGCACCCCCGGCGATGTCGTCGAGGTGAAGAACGGCTACGCCCGTAACTACCTGGTTCCGCAGGGCTTTGCCGTGCAGTGGAGCCGCGGTGGCGAGAAGCAGGTCGAGCAGATCAAGGCCGCTCGCGCGGCTCGTGAGCTCGCCACGCTCGAAGAGGCACAGGCCCTCAAGGCAGCCCTCGAGGCCGCCAAGGTCAAGCTGGTCGTCAAGACCGGCGCCGAAGGCCGCCTCTTCGGTTCGGTGAAGACCACCGATATCGCTGACGCTGTTGCTGCTGCCGGACTCGGCACCATCGACAAGCGCAAGGTCGAGATCCCCAACCCCATCAAGGTCGTTGGCACTCACCAGGTCACCGTTCGTCTCCGCGACGAGCTGTCGGCTGCGATCACCCTCCAGGTGGTCTCCGCCAAGTAGGCGTAAAACTCCGGCTGTAAAAGGCTGCGTTATGGCGGTGGGCTCAGGCCCACCGCCATAACTGTTTTAACTGGTTTCAGAGAACGCAATACCCCCGTTCTGTGCACAGGGGAGTGTGGAAACGGACCCGCGTTAGGCGCTGTGGAAAACTACTTTTTTCTCACAGTTGTGAGTAGAAATTACCGCTGGTCAAGTTGCATTTATGGGCAAAAGAAAGTTTGTTGTCCACAGGAGTTCCCACAGGCTTTGCACAACACTGGTGGCGTTTCGCGCAGATTGTGCACAGCGTTATCCACAGGCTGGGTTGAGTTGCCCTTGCGCTATCCGTATGGTGGCTCCAGCGGTACTCGTCGGCGTGTTCTGGACTGGGTTTTTTCCACCCGGCTAGCCGCTCTGTCAGAGGTACCCGCTATCACTGGATATGGGTCCAGCTGTTCCCGTCCCACCCCCATTGACCGGCTTCGGCCGGTAGTCCAGTCTGCCGAGGAGGCACCGCGTGTCGATCGCACATCTTGGGCTCTCAGATTCACCAGAGCCGCAGCGCGCCGAGCGCGCCGACCGCACCCCGCCGCACGACCTGCTTGCCGAGCAGAGCGCGCTCGGCGGCATGCTGTTGTCCAAGGACGCCGTCGCCGACGTCGTCGAGACCCTCCGCGGCCCCGACTTCTACATCCCCAAGCATGAGCTGATCTTCGACGCCATCCTCGCGCTCTACTCGCACGGCGAGCCGACCGACGTCATCGCCGTCAGCGATGAGCTGACCAAGCAGGGCGAGCTGGCCCGCGCCGGCGGAGCCGACTACCTGCACTCGCTCACCAGCATGGTGCCGACCGCCGCCAACGCCGGCTACTACGGCTCCATCGTCGCCGAGCGCGCCCTGCTGCGCCGCCTGGTCGAGGCCGGCACCCGCATCGTGCAGATGGGGTACTCCGGTGAGGGCGAGGTGCTCGACCTCGTCAACAACGCCCAGGCCGAGATCTACTCCGTCACCGGCAGCACCGAGACCGAAGACTACGTTCCGCTGACCGAGGCCGTCACGGCCGCGATGGACGAGATCGAGGCTGCTTCGCACAAAGACGGCTCGATGACGGGTGTTCCGACCGGTTTCATCGAACTCGACGAACTTACCAACGGTTTTCACCCCGGTCAGATGATCATTGTTGCGGCGCGACCCGCGGTGGGCAAGTCGACCCTGGCGCTGGACTTCGCCCGCTCCGCGGCCATCACCCACAACATGCCGGCCATCTTCTTCTCCCTCGAGATGGGGCGATCCGAGATCGCCATGCGCTTGCTCTCTGCGGAGGCCGCCGTGCCCCTGCAGAGCATGCGAAAGGGCAAGATCGAATCCCGCGACTGGACAACAATTGCCCAGGTGCGCGGGCGCATCAACGACGCCCCGCTCTACATCGACGACTCCCCCAACATGACCCTCGTCGAGATCCGCGCCAAGTGCCGCCGGCTCAAGCAGCGCGTGGGCCTCAAGATGGTCGTCATCGACTACCTGCAGCTGATGACCTCCGGCAAGCGCGTCGAGAGCCGCCAGCAGGAGGTCTCGGAGTTCTCCCGTGCACTCAAGCTGATGGCCAAGGAACTCCAGGTTCCGGTCATCGCCCTGTCGCAGCTGAACCGTGGTTCCGAACAGCGTGCAGACAAGATGCCCGCCATCAGCGACCTCCGTGAGTCGGGCTCGATCGAGCAGGATGCCGACATGGTGATCTTGTTGCACCGTGAAGCCGTCTACGACAAGGAGAGCCCGCGCGCCGGCGAGGCCGACCTGATCGTGGCCAAGCACCGCAACGGCCCCACGCGTACCGTGCCCGTGGCCTTCCACGGCCACTTCTCGCGCTTCGCGGACCTCGCCCCGAGCTAAGCCGGCGCCGCGGCATCCGCAACGGAGGCACACACGAGCAGGGGAGGCCAGAATCTCAGATTCTGGCCTCCCTTGCTCGCTTTCACCTCCCGTGGGGTGCGTCTCCGGGGTGCTGCAGCGCGGCGCGGCGCGTGGTGTGCCGGGTGGGCGCGGTGGACCACGGGTCCTCTGGCCAGGGGTGCTTCGGGTAGCGGCCGCGCATCTCGGCGCGCACCTGCGCGTACGGGCCGGCCCAGAACGACGCAAGGTCGTCCGTCACCGCGAGGGGGTGGCCGGCGGGCGACAGCAGGTGGAACAGCACCGGGACCCGACCGCCGACGAGTCGCGGAGTCTCCGCCCAGCCGAAGCACTCCTGCAGCTTCACCGCCACGACCGGGCGGGCGACGGCATCATCGACCGGCGGGTAGCTGAGCCGGACGCGGGATCCGCTGGGTACCTCCAGCCGCTCCGGGGCCAGAGCATCGAGGCCGACCGCCTCCGGCCACGGCAGCACGCGCCGCAGCGCCGGGGCCAGGTCGATGCGCGCGGCCGGTGTGCCCGCGGCGAGGTCGGACAGCTCGGGACCGAGCCAGGAATCGAGGGTGTCGAGCAGCGCGGCATCCGAGACGTCGGGCCAGGGGGCGCCGAGCTCGCGGTGCAGTAGGGCGAGGCGCCGGCGCAGGCCATCGGCGGCCTCCGACCACGTGAACACCCCGAGCCCCTGCGCCTCGAGGGCACGCCGGGCGGCATCCCGCCCGCCCTCGTCGGCCCGGACGCGCACCGGCACGGAGGAGCGGGTGATCGCCCCGATCCGCCGCTCGCGGCGCGCGACGACGCGCCCGTCCACGAACTGCGCCTCGACCCGGTCGGTGATCAGGTGGGCCGCCGCCCGCTCGGCGTCACTCTCAGCGATGACTGCGGCGGAGCGGATGATCGCCCCGGTTCCGGCGGCTGCCCGACCGTGCGACCGCGTGACGTCGGCCACCGCCAGCCAGTCGGCAGCCGCGAGCGGGCCGGTGATCCCGGCCCGGGTGCCGGAGGCGAGGAGGAAGGTGGCACCCT
>NZ_MPZN01000098.1 GCF_002936985.1 Microterricola pindariensis
TCGCCGGGGTTCGAGATGGGCCCGACGGGCAGGCCGGGGTGCACGTAGGTGTTGTACGGGTTGGCCGCGTCGGCGCGCTCGGCGTCGGTCGTGGAGACCCGGTGGGTGTTGCCGGTGCCGTAGGCGACGGTCGCGTCGGACTGCATCAGCCCGCTCTCCCACAGGTTCGGGTCCAGGCGGTTCAGGAACACCCGGGACACCTTGTAGTAGTCGTCGCGGAGGCCTGCCTCCTTCTGGACCAGCGAGGCCAGCACGATGGTCTTCCAGCGGTCCTCCGGGGCGACGCCGGCGCTGTCCAGCGCCTGGAACTGGCGGTTCACCATCGTGGCGAGGGCGTCGTGCGCGCCGATGCCCGGCGTGAAGGTGTACGTCGCGGGGAACAGGAATCCCTCGAGCGTCGTCGCCTCGGCCGGCAGGCCGAAGGAGGCCACGTCGGCGGCGGCCGCCTGCACCTCCTCGAGCGGGATCGAGGTGCCCTCAGCGATCAGCTGGTAGACGTCGGCGGCGACGGTGCCCTCCGGGATGACGACCGTCTGCTCGAGCTTGTTCGCCGGGTCGATGAGGGCGTCCAGCGCCGCCTGCGCGCTCATCCCCGTGGCGAGCTTGTAGGCGCCGGGCTGGAACACGTGGGTGCTGGCCTGCTTGAGCAGCAGCTGGTAGAAGGCGTCGAAGCTCTTCGTGACGCCCTCGTCGTGCAGCGTCGTCGCGATGTCGGAGCCGATGTCGCCCTCATGGATCATGACGACGACCTCGCCGGTCCCGCTGCCCTGGTAGTCCTCTGGTCCGGATGCCGCGGCGATGATCTGCTGGATCGGCCCCTGCAGCAGGAAGAACCCGGCCGTCACGATCCCGGCGAGCACCAGCAGCACGACCAGGCAGCCGAGTCCGCGCCTGCCCCGCCGGCCCTTCGCCTGGCGCGGCCGGAGTCCGGAGGCCTCGGCTGGCCCCGGCACAGAGAAGACCTCGTCGAAGGAGGGCCTGGCGCCCTCATCGTCGGGGGTCGCCGGGGGAAGTGATGACAAGTCAGAGTCCTTCGTTCAGGCTGAGTACGGTTCCGGGGGCGGTGCCCGTCCCCCGCTCGGAGTCGAGCGCGTGTTGCAAAATAATAACCGCGGCGACCTGATCAATCACCGGGCGGTGCGACTTGGCCTTCTTGCCGGAGGCGCGCAGCGCCGAGGTCGCCGAGACGGTCGAGAGCCGTTCGTCGACGAGGCGGACGGGCACCGGCAGGGCGGCCGCCAGCGCGATCGCGAAGTGCCGGGCATCCGCCGTCGATGCCGTCTCGGCGCCGGAGAGCGCCAGCGGCAGGCCGACGACGACCTCGATCGCGTCCAGCTCGGCCTGCACGGCCGCGATGCGCTGCAGGTCGGCGGTCGGGGCCGCGCCGGCCTCGACCGCCTCGCCGAGGGTGCGCGGGACTGTCTCCACCGGCGTGGCCAGCATGCCGTGCAGATCGGAGCGGGACAGCCCGACGCGCGCCTTGCCGACGTCGACGCCGAGCCGTACCCCCTGCCGCACTATGCCCGAGCCGCCGCGCTTGCGGAGGTGCGCGCGGCCTCGAGTGCGCGCGGGATGGCGCTCACGTCGACGCCGCCGCCCTGGGCGAGGTCGTCCTTGCCGCCGCCGCCGCCGCCGAGGATGCCCGCCATCTCCTTGGCGAGGGCACCCGCCTTGACGCCGAGCTCGCGGGCGGCCGGGTTGGTCGCGGCGATCGCGACGGCCTTGCCGCCGACCTCGGCGGCCAGGGCGACAACCGCCGCCTCGCCGCCCAGGCGCTCGCGCACCAGGTTGACCAGGTTGCGCACCTCGTCGGCGGAGGAGAGCGTGCCGAGGTTCTCGGCGACGATCGTGAGGCCGTCGTTGCGAGCGGCCTTCGCCAGGAGCGCGGGAACCTTCTCGCCCAGCGCCTTCGCCTCGAACTCGGCGATCTTCTTCTCGGCCGCCTTGAGGTTGGCGACGAGCTCTGACACCTTCTCGGGAAGCTGCTCGCGCGGGGTCTTCAGCGAGCTGGTGAGCTGCGTGACGAGGGCACGCTCTGCGGCGAGGTCGCGGAACGCCTCGATGCCGACGAGCGACTCGACGCGGCGGTTGGTGGAGCCGACGGAGGACTCGCTGATCAGGTTGATCATGCCGATCTCGGCGCTGGAGCCGACGTGGGTTCCGGCGCAGAGCTCGCGCGACCACGGGCCGCCGATGTCGACCATGCGCACGCGGTCGCCGTACTTCTCGCCGAACAGCGCCATGGCGCCGAGCTCGCGGGCCTCGTCGAGGGCCATCTCGCGGGTGACCACGGGCAGGTTGTCGCGGATCGCGTTGTTGGAGATCTCCTCGATCTCACTGCGGGTCGCGGCCGAGAGGCCCTGGTTCCAGGAGAAGTCCAGACGCAGGTAGCCGGCCTTGTTGTAGGAGCCGGACTGGTGCGCGTTCGGGCCGAGGACTTGGCGGAGGGCGGCGTGGATGATGTGCGTGCCGGAGTGCGCCTGCTGCGCGCCGCGGCGGTTGTCCGCGTCCACGACGCTGGTGGCGGCGTCGCCGACGCCGACCTCGCCGAAGCGCACCTGCACCTTGTGGCTGATCAGGCCCTTGACGGGCTTCTGCACGTCGAGCACCTCGAGCTCGTAGCCGGGGCCGACGATGAGGCCGCTGTCGGCCTCCTGTCCGCCGGACTCGGCGTACAGCGCGGTCTCGGCGAGGATGACCTCGGCGATCTCGCCGGCGACGGCCTTGTTGACGGAGTGGCCGCCGACGATGAGTCCGAGGATCGTGGACTCCGTCTGGAGCGACGTGTAGCCGGTGAAGACGGTCTCGCCGTGGGCGCGGAACTCGCCGTAGACGGAGAGGTCGGCCAGGGCCGTCTTCTTCGCCTTGGCGTCGGCCTTGGCGCGGGCGCGCTGCTCGGCCATCAGGGCGTCGAAGGCGGCGCGGTCAACGGTCAGGCCCGCCTCCTCCGCCACCTCGAGGGTGAGGTCGATCGGGAAGCCGTAGGTGTCGTGCAGCAGGAACGCGGCGTCGCCGGCCAGCTGCGGCGACGCGGCGGCCTTGGTCTTGTTCAGCGCCAGGTCGAGCACCGTGGTGCCGGCGGCGAGCGTGCGGAGGAAGGTCTCCTCCTCGCCGATCGCGCTCTGCGCGATGCGGGAGTAGTCGCGCTCGACCTCGGGGTAGGCGTCCTTCATGGCGTCGCGGGAGGCCGCGAACAGCTCGGGGAAGCTGGGGGCGTCCACGCCGAGCAGGCGCATGGCGCGCACGGTGCGGCGCATCAGGCGGCGCAGGATGTAGCCGCGCCCCTCGTTGGAGGGCGTGACGCCATCGCTCATCAGCATGAGCGAGGAGCGCACGTGGTCGGCGATGACGCGCATCCGCACGTCGTCCTCGTGGTCGGCGCCGTAGCGGCGTCCGGAGAGCTCTGCTGCGCGGTCGAGGACCGGGCGGACCTGGTCGATCTCGTAGAAGTTCTGCACACCCTGCTTGAGGAACGCGACGCGCTCCAGGCCCATGCCGGTGTCAATGTTCTTGTTCGGCAGTTCCTTGACGATGGTGAACTCGGTCTTGCCGCGCACATCGCTGATCAGGTACTGCATGAAGACCAGGTTCCAGATCTCCACGTAGCGGTCGTCGTCGGTGGCCGGGCCGCCGTCGATGCCGTAGGCGGGGCCGCGGTCGAAGAAGATCTCCGAGCAGGGGCCGGCCGGGCCGGCCTGGCCCGTGTGCCAGTAGTTGGTGTCCTTGTCGAGGCGCTGGATGCGCTCCTCCGGCAGGCCGAGGGCGCGCCAGTAGCCGACGGCCTCGTCGTCGTCCTTGTAGACGGTGACCCAGAGGTCCTTCTCGTCGAAGCCGTAGCCCCCGTCGGCCTCCGAGCTGGTCAGCAGCTCCCAGGCATAGCCGATGGCGCCCTCTTTGAAGTAGTCGCCGAAGGAGAAGTTGCCGTTCATCTGGAAGAACGTGCCGTGGCGCGGCGTCTTGCCGACCTCTTCGATGTCCAGGGTGCGGATGCACTTCTGCACGCTGGTGGCGCGCGAGAACGGCGCGGGCACCAGACCGGTCAGGTACGGCACGAAGGGAACCATGCCGGCGACGGTGAAGAGGAGGGTGGGGTCGTCGCTCACCAAGGAGGCGGAGGGCACGACGGTGTGGCCGCGCTCTCCAAAGTAGTCAAGCCAGCGCCGGCGAATTTCTGCAGTCTGCATGGGTCCCGTAGTACGTAGTGTGTCGAAGCGCCGATTCCGGCGCATGGGTGGTGCGAGCGTCGCCCGAGCTTAGTCGAGCACCTCGTCGATGGCGTTGCGCAGTTCGGCCTCGCGCTGGTGGTACCCGTCGGCGACGGCCGCCCCGAATTCACGGGCCTTGGCGTCGACCTCGGTGAAGAACCGATGGCCTTCCTGGGTCTTGTTGATCTGGTGCGCGATGACGAATCCGCCCGCGATTCCGAGAATCAGCCACAGTAGGTTTTTCATGCGAAGAGGCTCCTTGTGATCCGAGAGTTCGTTGACAACAGTAGTGCGTCAGCCGCGGCGCGTGCCGCTCGTGCGCGGCCGCGCGGTGCGAAAGGCGGCGCGCACGCCGGCCGAGAAGCCGGCCAGCTTGATCAGCGGGCCGCCGACGGTCGCGGCGAAGAGCGCCACGAGCGCCGACACATTGCCCGTCACGTCGGCGACGTTGGAGGTGATCACGTCGACGCGGGCCAGCTGCTTGTTGGTCTCCTGCAGCGTCACCGCCGTCTCCTCGAGGAGGGGCGTGACGCCCTCGGTGGTCTCGCGGATGGACTGGCGCGTCTGGTCCAGCACCCCGCCCAGTTTGACCAGCGGGATTGCCAGCAGTGCGACGAGCACCGCGAAGGCGCCGGCCGCCAGGAGTCCAGCTACGTCTCCGAGAGACATTGATCACCATCCAATGGGGTGGGCCTACACAGTGAGGCTTAACGAAGAAGGGCGGACCATCCGAAGATGATCCGCCCTCCAGCGTAGTTCAACGACGACTAGCGAGCCGCGTAGTACTCCACGACGAGCTGTACTTCACAGGTCACGGGGACCTCGGCACGCTTCGGGCGACGCACGAGGCGCGCCTGCAGCTTGTCGAGCTCGACCTCGAGGTATGCCGGGGTCTTGGGCAGGACGTCGACGTGGCCGCCGGCTGCTGCAACCTGGAACGGCTCGGTGCCCTCGGAGCGCGCCTTGACGTGGATCTGCTGACCCGGCTTCACGCGGAACGAGGGGCGGTCGACGAGCTGGCCGTCAACGAGGATGTGGCGGTGCACAACCATCTGGCGGGCCTGTGCCGTGGTGCGGGCGAAGCCGGCACGCAGGACGAGGGCGTCCAGACGGGTCTCGAGGATCTCAACCAGGTTCTCACCGGTCAGGCCCTTGGTGCGACGAGCCTCTTCGAAGGCAATCTTCAGCTGCTTCTCGCGGATGCCGTACTGGGCGCGCAGACGCTGCTTCTCGCGCAGACGAACGGCGTAGTCGCTGTCCTGCTTGCGCTTGGTGCGGCCGTGCTCACCGGGAGCGTAGGGGCGCTTCTCGAGGTACTTGGCTGCCTTCGGGGTGAGGGCGATGCCGAGCGCGCGCGAGAGGCGGGTCTTGCTGCGGGTACGTGACTTAGTAGACACGGTTTCCTTTCGAAATGATTCTCAAACAATGAAGTACCGCGGGCGCGCTGCGCCCGGGCAAAGTTAGAGGGGTCAGCCGCGGGGTCCGGAGCGGCTACAGCTCCTGCCCCTTAAGCCCTGTGATTCGCAGCAGCCGCGCGCGAAAAACAGGCTTTAGGCCTCGGACAGCCTAACACAGCGATCAGTCGCCGTTGATGATGCGGCGGATCTTCGCCAGGCGCGCGCCGATCTCCCGCTCGTTGCCGTGCTCGGTCGGGCTGTAGTACCGGCTGCCGCGCAGTTCGTCCGGCAGGTATTGCTGGGTGGAGACGCCGACGGACTCGTCGTGCGGGTACTTGTAGCCCTTGCCGTGGCCGAGCCTCTTGGCGCCCGGGTAGTGGGCGTCGCGCAGGTGTTTGGGCACGCGGCCGATCTTGCCGGCGCGCACGTCCGCGATGGCGGCGTCGATGCCCATGTATGCCGCGTTCGACTTGGGGGCCGTGGCCAGGTGGATGACGGCCTGCGCCAGCGGGATGCGCCCCTCCGGCATGCCGATGAACTGCACGGCGTCCGCGGCGGCGATCGCCACGACGAGCGCCTGCGGGTCGGCCAGGCCGATGTCCTCAGAGGCGGAGACGATGATGCGCCTGGCGATGAACCGCGGATCCTCTCCGGCCTCGATCATGCGCGCGAGGTAGTGCAGGGCGGCGTCGACGTCGGAGCCGCGCACGGACTTGATGAAGGCGCTGATCACGTCATAATGCTCGTCGCCGTTGCGGTCGTAGCGCAGCAGTGCCCGGTCGACGGCCAGCGCGACCAGCTCGACGGTGATCGCCGGCTGCGCCTCGCCCTCTGCGCTGGTCACGGCGGAGACGGATGCCGCCTCCAGCGCGGTGAGGGCGCGGCGGGCGTCGCCGGACGCCAGCCGGATGATGGCCGAGCGGGCGTCGTCCTCGAGGGTGAAGCGCCCGCCGAGGCCGCGCGGGTCGCTGACCGCTCGGTCGACGACGACGCCGAGGTCCTCGTCGCTCAGCTGCTCCAACGTGAGGAGGAGGGAGCGGGAGAGCAACGGGGAGATGACGGAGAAGGACGGGTTCTCGGTCGTCGCGGCGACGAGGATGACCCAGCCGTTCTCGACGCCGGGCAGCAGGGCGTCCTGCTGGGCCTTGGTGAAGCGGTGGATCTCGTCGAGGAAGAGCACGGTGGAGGTGCCGTACAGGTCGCGGTTGGTCATCGCCTGCTCCATCACCTGGCGCACGTCGCGCACCCCCGCGGTGACGGCGGAGAGCTCGACGAAGTTGCGCCCGGAGGAGTGGGCGATCGCCTGGGCGAGCGTCGTCTTGCCGGTGCCGGGCGGCCCCCAGAGAATGACGGAGACCGAGCCCTTCTCCCCCGTCTTGTCGCTGGCCAGCGCGACCAGCGGCGAACCGGGGGTCAGCAGATGCCGCTGCCCGGCCACCTCCTCCAAAGACTTGGGGCGCATGCGCACAGCGAGCGGGGTCGCGCCAGAGCGCAGACCGGGACCCGAATTCACCATGCCACCCAGCGTACTTGGCGCTGGCGACACGGCTTGCGTAGAGTTCATGGTTGATCCCCTGAGGATCACTCCCCGCGCATCATCTTGAAGGAGCAGTGTGGCCTCGAACCCGAAGCAGGACCGCGAAGCACGGGCACGCCTGCGTGCGTACCAGGCACGCCAGGCCGTGCACGAGCGCCGCACGACCCGTCGCGCGCGCGACAACTGGATCGCGGCGATCGCCCTCGTGGTGATCCTGGTGCTCGCCGTCGGGGCGCAGCTGCTCTCCTTCAACGGCGGGCCGGGCACGGCGGCGCCGACGCCGACCGACTCGGCCACACCGGCCCCGACCGACACGCCGGAAGCGGGCACGAACATCGGCGACGTGCCGCCAGCCTCGCTCGCCGAGGGCCGCACCTGGACGGGCACGCTCTCCCTGAACGACGTCGAGCTCGGGATCGAGCTGGACGGCGCGGCGGCGCCGCAGGCCGTGGCCTCGACGATCAGCCTGGCCGAGGGCGGCTTCTACAACGGCGTCAGCTGCCACCGCCTCACCGACGGCGGCTTCTACGTTCTGCAGTGCGGGGACCCGTCCGGCGACGGCACCGGCGGGCCCGGCTACAGCTACGGCCCGATCGAGAACGCCCCGGCCGACAACGTCTACCCGGAGGGCACCATCGCGATGGCGCGCAGTACCGGCAACGGGTACAGCATGGGCAGCCAGTTCTTCATCGTCTACGGCGACACGACCATCGGCTCGGACACCGCGGGCGGCTACACCGTCCTCGGCCGCGTCACCAGCGGCCTGGACCAGCTGAAGGAGCAGATCACCGACGCCGGTGTGAAGGGCGGCCTCTCCGACGGCGCGCCGGCCGTGCCGACGACGATCACCGGCTTCACACTGCAGTAGGCGCACAGCCGCCGCACGTAACAGTTATGGAAGAGCGCCCCGCCTGCCCCGCATAAGTGGAATAGGCTGGGGCGGGTATGGCCGCACCATTTGGCGGCCCAGGCATTCAGCAAGGATGAGGCTCTTGGCTCAAGCAGATCAGCAACCGTGGGGGCGCGTCGACGAGACGGGCACCGTCTTCGTTCGCGAGGAATCCGGTGAGCGCGCGGTTGGTCAGTACCCCGACGGCACTCCAGAGGAAGCTCTGGCGTACTTCGAACGTAAATTCGTCGACCTGGCCGGGCAGGTGACGCTCCTCGAGCAGCGCGCCAAGCGCGGTGCACCGGCGTCCGACATCGCCAAGGCGGTCGCGTCGATCAGCGCCAACGTCGAGGGCGCCAACGCCGTCGGCGACCTCGCCGCGCTCAAGGCCCGGCTGGAGAAGCTCGGCGGCGCCGTCTCGGAGCTGACCGAGCAGCAGAGCGCAGAGACGAAGGCCGCCATCGATGCCGCCGTCGCCGAGCGCACGCAGATCGTCGAGGAAGCCGAGAAGCTGGCGGCCGGCGACCCGGCCAAGACCCAGTGGAAGCAGGCGACTGCGACGCTGGACGCCCTCTTCGCCCGCTGGCAGGCCCACCAGCACGACGCCCCACGCCTGCCCAAGGCCGAAGCGAACGAGCTGTGGAAGCGGTTCCGTGCCGCCCGCACCACGATCGAGCAGCACCGCAAGGCGTTCTTCGCCGAGTTGGACAGCGCGCACAAGGATGTCCGCAGCCGCAAGCAGGCCCTGATCGACCAGGCCGAGGCGCTGGCGGGCAAGGGTGCCGACGGCATCCCCGCCTACCGCAAGCTCCTGGACGAGTGGAAGCTCGCCGGCCGTGCCGGCAAGAAGCAGGACGACGCGCTCTGGGCCCGGTTCAAGGCAGCCGGCGACGTGCTGTACTCGGCCAAGTCCGAGGTCGACGCCGTCGAGAACGAGGAGTTCTCGGAGAACCTGGCCGCGAAGCAGGCCCTGCTGGAGGAGGCCGAGCCGATCCTGTCCGAGAAGGACCGGGTCAAGGCGCGCGCCGCCCTCACCGGCATCCAGCGCCGCTGGGACGAGATCGGCCGGGTCCCGCGCGAGCAGGTCAAGTCGATCGAGGACCGCCTGCGCAAGGTCGAGAACCACGTGCGCGTGCTGGACGAGGACCACTGGAAGCGCAACAACCCGGAGACCAAGGCGCGCGCCGAGGGCCTGGCCGGCCAGCTCGAGGACGCCATCGCCAAGCTCGAGGCCACGATCGCCGCGGCCACCGCGTCCGGCGACGCGAAGGCCGCCGCCGCCGCGAGCGAGGAGCTCGAGACGAAGCGCGCCTGGCTGAAGGCCATCGGGGGCTAACCCTCCCGCCTCCCCCGAGTTGTGCACAGCAGGACGCGGGATGGCAACGCTCCACAGATTGCGGCGCGCCTCGTTTCGACGGGGCGCGCCGCTTCAGTCTGGGGGCATGCATTCGTCCACCGCCGCTCCCCTTCCCGGTCCGGCCGGGCTCTCCATCGCCGAGCTCAGCGCCGCCCGTCTGGACGGGGAGCTCTACCCGCTGG
>NZ_MPZN01000099.1 GCF_002936985.1 Microterricola pindariensis
GCCACTCACCCCGGGCAGCGCCCGCGCCCGGCTGCGCGCCGCGACCAAGGCGCGGAAGGCCTACGAGCGCTCCGAGGTGCGCCGCTTCACCCGGCACCTGCGCCGCCGCCGCGCCGCGTGGCTGACCGGAATCGGGGCCGTGCTCGCGCTGGCCCTGTTCGTGGCCGTCGGCACCTTCTCTCCGCTGATGGCGCTCACGACCATCCAGGTGGAGGGCACAAACCGGCTGGCCGCGGACGAGGTCGCGACCGCGCTCGGCGGGCAGATCGGCACGCCGCTGCCGCTGGTTGACCAGGGCGCGATCCACGACGGGCTGGCCGGCTTCGCACTGATCCAGAGCTTCTCGACCGAGAGCCGGCCGCCGAACACGCTCGTCGTGCGCGTCGTCGAGCGCGACCCGATCGGCGCCGTCGCGGGGGAGGGCGGCTTCGCGCTGGTCGATCCCGCCGGCGTCGTGATCCAGACGACCCCGGAGCGGCCGCCCGGGTTCCCGATCCTGGAGGCCGTCGGCGACGACGGCCTCGCCGCGGCCGGCAGCGTCGTGCAGGCGCTCCCGGCCGAGATCCGCGCGCAGCTGGACGTCGTGCGGGCCGCCAGCACCGACGATGTGAGCCTGGTGCTGGCCGGCGGTGCCGGGGTGGCCTGGGGCAGCGCTGAGGAGTCAACCCTCAAGGCGCTCGTGCTGGGCAAGCTGATGGCGGCGGCCCCGCCCGGGCCCTCCACCGTCTACGACGTCTCCTCGCCGGCCAGCCCCGTGATGCGCTGAGCCCCGCTCCGGGGGGCCCGGAGGCGGCGACACGCCGCCGAACCGGAGGATCGCCGGCGGAGTTTGCGACACGCGGGCGCGCCTTCCACGCGAAACTGCGGCTGCGCATAACTTCGAGGTAGGAATTGCATACTCAGCATAACTTTAAGCTTCGACTAGAAGTTGAGAGTTTCCACCGGAGGCCGGACGTGTCAACTAATCAGAACTACCTTGCAGTGATCAAGGTCGTCGGCATCGGCGGCGGCGGCGTCAACGCCGTCAACCGTATGATCGAGCTCGGCCTCCGCGGCGTCGAGTTCATCGCCATCAACACCGACGCGCAGGCGCTGCTGATGAGCGACGCCGACGTCAAGCTCGACGTCGGCCGCGACCTCACCCGCGGTCTCGGCGCAGGCGCCGACCCCGAGGTGGGCCGTCGTGCGGCCGAGGACCACGCCGAGGAGATCGAGGAAGCCCTCGCCGGCGCCGACATGGTCTTCGTGACCGCGGGCGAAGGCGGCGGAACGGGCACGGGCGGCGCCCCCGTCGTTGCCCGCATCGCCAAGTCGATCGGCGCGCTCACCATCGGTGTCGTCACCAAGCCGTTCGGCTTCGAGGGCAAGCGCCGTCAGGCCCAGGCCGAGACCGGTGTCAGCACCCTCAAGGAAGAGGTCGACACCCTCATCGTCGTGCCGAACGACCGCCTGCTGGAGATCAGCGACCGCGGCATCAGCATGCTCGACGCCTTCGCGACCGCCGACCAGGTGCTCCTGGCCGGTGTGCAGGGCATCACCGACCTGATCACCACCCCCGGCCTGATCAACCTCGACTTCGCCGACGTCAAATCGGTCATGCAGGGCGCCGGCTCCGCGCTCATGGGCATCGGCTCGTCCCGCGGCGCCGACCGCGCCATCAAGGCTGCCGAGCTGGCCGTGGCCAGCCCGCTGCTCGAGGCATCCATCGACGGCGCCCACGGCGTGCTGCTCTCCATCCAGGGCGGCTCCAACCTCGGCATCTTCGAGATCAACGACGCGGCCCGCCTGGTCCAGGAGGCCGTGCACCCCGAGGCCAACATCATCTTCGGTGCCGTCATCGACGACACCCTCGGCGACGAGGTGCGCGTCACCGTCATCGCGGCCGGCTTCGACGGGGGAGAGCCCCAGAGCAAGCAGGCCGACGGCCGGCGCAGCAACTTCGTGTCCGCCGGGGGCGGCGCACCGGTTGCCGGCGCCAGCGCCACGGCCGTGGCCGAGGAGCCCTCCGCCAGCGACATCGACGCCCTCGTCGAGTCCGCCTGGGGCAGCCAGGACGCCACCCCTGCCCCGGCCGCCATCGACCCGGGCTTCGACGAGGAGAACGACCTCGACATCCCCGACTTCCTCAAGTAGCAAGGCACAGGCAGCACAGATGAGTGAGGCGGGGGCCCTGCACCCGACGCTGGCCGAGAGGCTGGGGTCGGTGCAGGAGGGCATCGCGGATGCCGCGCGCGCGAGCGGGCGGCAACCGAGCGAGATCACGACCATCGTCGTGACCAAGTTCCACCCGGCCTCCCTCGTCCGCGCGCTGTCCGAGCTCGGCGTGCGCGACGTCGGCGAGAACCGGCACCAGGAGGCGCAGGCGAAGGCCGCAGAACTGGCCGGCCTGCCGCTGCGCTGGCACTTCGTCGGGCAGCTGCAGAGCAAGAAGGCCAAGCAGGTGCGGGCCTACGCCGACGTCATCCACTCGATCGACCGGCCGGCGCTGCTGGCCGCGCTCTCCGGCGAGAAGGTCATCGACTGCTTCCTGCAGGTCAACCTGACCGACAATCCGGAGCGCGGCGGGGTGGCCCCGGCCGCCCTGGACGCCCTGGTCGACCAGACGCTGGCCACGCCGGGGCTCCGGCTGCTCGGCCTGATGGCCGTCGCCCCGCTCGGCGAGGAGCCGCGGCGCGCCTTCGCCCGCGTCCGCGAGCTCTCCGAGTCCATCCGGGGCGCCGCCCCGGAAGCGACCGCCCTGTCCATGGGCATGTCGCAAGATTTTGCGGCCGCGATCGCCGAAGGGGCGACACACCTCCGGATTGGCACCGCCATTACCGGGAATCGCCCGCAGCCCGAATAACCTCGAATACGACGGATCCTGACACGGAGGTAGTAATGTCCAACCCGCTCAAGAAGACCATGGTCTATCTGGGACTGGCAGACGAGGAGCTCGAGTACGAGGAGCCGGCTGCCGCTGCTGCCCCGGTCACGCCGGCGCCCGCCGCGGCCCCGACCAAGAACGCCGCACCGGTCACGCCGCTGCGCAAGGCCCCCGTCCCCAAGACCAACACCCAGGCGGCAGAGATGAACGAGATCCTCACGGTGCACCCGCGGCAGTACCGCGACGCACAGCTCATCGCTGAGAGCTTCCGCGACGGCATCCCGGTGATCATCAACCTCTCGCAGATGAGCGAGGGCGACGCCCGCCGCCTGATCGACTTCGCCAGCGGCCTCTCCCAGGGCCTCTACGGCAAGATCGAGCGGGTCACCAACAAGGTGTTCCTGCTCTCTCCGGAGCACATTGTGGTCAGCGGTGAGAACGGCGAGACGGACGCCGACGTCGATGCCTCCTTCTTCGCTCAGTCATAATTAGTCTGTGACCATCGTTGCCCTGATCGCGGGGATCCTGTATTTCTTTCTGTTGCTCTACTTCTTTGCGATGTGGGCGCGGTTCGTTCTCGACCTCGTGCGCAATTTCAACCGATCCTGGCGGCCGCGCGGCTTCGCCCTGATCGCGGTGGAATTCGTGTACACGATCACCGATCCGCCCATCAAGTTCTTCCGCCGGATTCTGCCGCCGCTGCGCCTCGGCGCCGTGGCCTTCGACTTCGGCTGGAGCCTGACCATGCTGATCGTCATCATCCTGATGCCGATCGTCGGCCAGATCCGCTACATCGGCGGCTCGTAATGCCGCCAACACTGCATGCAACCACAACTCAACACGCGTACCGCGCTGTATCGGGGCAACGTTCCTGATGCATCCAACACTGTGTGCCCGCTCAACGCCTCCGGCGCTCTGGCAGGTATCCTGAATCGGTGACACCGTGCGACGGTGCATCGTACGTGCGAGCAGCGGGATTTGTTACCGTTGGTCAATCGTTACCTTCTGTTCACAACCAAGTTCTAAGGGTGGAAAGCCATGGCGCTAACTCCGGAAGATGTAGTCAACAAGCGGTTCCAGCCGACCAAGTTCCGCGAGGGATACGACCAGGACGAGGTTGACGACTTCCTCGACGAGGTCGTGGTCGAGCTGCGTCGACTGGGCAGCGAGAACGAGGAGCTGCGTCAGCGCCTCGCCGCCGCCGAGAGCGGTGCGGCCCCGGCCGCCGCCGCGCCGGCACCCGCTTTCACCGCACCGGAGCCCGCACCGGCCACCGTCGTCGCGCCCGTGGTCGCAGCCCCCGTGCCCTCGGCCACCGCCGAGGCCGACGAGCAGGCCAGCACCACCAACCTCCTGCAGCTGGCCCGCCGCCTGCACGAGGAGCACGTGCGCGAGGGCGCAGAGAAGCGTGACGCGCTCATCGCAGAGGGCCACGCCACCGCCGCCCGCGTCGTGGCCGAGTCCGAGGCCAAGCAGCGCGCCCAGATCGGCGCGCTCGAGAAGGAGCGCTCCGCTCTCGAGGCGAAGATCGACGGCCTGCGCACCTTCGAGCGCGAGTACCGCGCCAAGCTGAAGAGCTACATCGAGGGCCAGCTGCACGAGCTCGAGGTCACCGCGGCACCGTCCGCCGGCTTCGGCAACCAGGCCGCCAACAGCGACGCTGCCCCGAGCTTCCAGGGCTTTGGGGTCTAAGACCCGAGGGAAGGTCAGCGCCGTTGCGCTTGTTGTCCTGGCCCTCGTTGCTCTCTGCGCCTACGGGCTCGACCAGTTCAGCAAGTTCCTCGTCGTCTCAAACCTGACAGAAGGTGAGGTGGTCCCGGTACTCGGCAACGTCCTGCAACTGCAGTTCGTCCGAAACCCCGGGGCCGCCTTCTCCCTGGCCAGCGGCCAGACCTGGATCTTCACCATCATCGCCAGCGCGGTGATCGTGTTCATCGTCTGGTTCGCCCGCCGCATCCGCTCCATCTCCTGGGCGATCGTGTTCGGGCTCCTGCTCGGCGGGGTGCTCGGCAACCTCACCGACCGCTACCTCCGCGCCCCCGGGTTCCCGGAGGGGCACGTGATCGACTTCATCTACACCCCGTGGATGCTGCCGGCCATCTACAACGTGGCCGACATCGCCATCGTCACCAGCATGGGCCTGTTCATGATCCTCACGCTGCGCGGCATCAACCTCGATGGCAGCCGCACCGTGTCAGAGAAGAAGCAGAAGCCGGCGGACGACGCGACAGCGACCCGCGGCCCCGACGAAGCGACAGCAGCATAGCCATGGAATCACGTTCACTCCCCGTCCCTGACGGCCTCGCCGGCCTCCGCGTCGACGCCGGCCTGGCCAAGCTGCTCGGCTTCTCGCGCACCTTCGCCACCGAGGTCATCGAGGCGGGCGGCGTCAGCCAGGACGGCGCCGCCGCCGGCAAGTCCGACAAGCTGCGCGCCGGCGCCTGGCTCGAGGTCAGCTGGCAGAGCAAGTCCCCGCTGGAGATCGTGCCGATCCCCGTTCCGGACCTGACGATCGTCCACGACGACGACGACATCGTCGTGATCAACAAGCCGGCCGGCGTCGCCGCGCACCCCAGCGTCGGCTGGGAGGGCCCCACCGTCGTCGGCGCCCTCGCCGCCGCCGGCTTCCGCATCTCCACCTCCGGCGCGGCCGAGCGCGCGGGCGTCGTGCACCGCCTCGACGCCGGCACCAGCGGCCTGATGGTCGTCGCGAAGTCAGAGCGGGCCTACACCGAGCTCAAGCGCGCCTTCCACGACCGCGAGGTCGAGAAGATCTACCACGCCGTCGTGCAGGGCCACCCCGACCCGCTGGCGGGCACCATCGACGCGCCCATCGGCCGGCATCCGCGGGCCGAGTGGAAGTTCGCCGTGACCGGCGACGGCAAGCACTCGATCACCCACTACGAGACGCTCGAGGCCTTCCCCTACGCCTCCCTGCTCGAGATCCACCTGGAGACCGGGCGCACCCACCAGATCCGCGTGCACATGGCCGCCCAGCGCCACCCCTGCGTCGGGGACTCCATGTACGGCGCCGACCCGACGCTCTCGGCCCGCCTCGGCCTGGAGCGCCAGTGGCTGCACGCCGTGCAGCTCGGCTTCACCCACCCGGCGACGGGGGAGTGGGTCAGCTTCCGCACCGAGTACTCCCCGGACCTGCAGCACGCCCTCGCCGTGCTCTCCGCCTAGGCCACCACCCGGCGCACCACCCAGCACCACCCGCTTTCGAATCAGTCGGAGACACACGTGACAGCAGCAAACGACTCCTTCGTACACCTCCACGTGCACAGCGAGTACTCGATGCTGGACGGCGCCGCGCACATCAAGCCGCTGATGGAAGCCGTCGTCGCCGAGAAGATGCCGGCCATCGCCGTCACCGACCACGGCAACATGTTCGGCGCATTCGACTTCTGGAATCAGGCCACCGCGGCCGGGGTGAAGCCGATCATCGGCACCGAGGCCTACGTCACCCCCGGAACCGCGCGCGGGGACCGCACCCGCGTCAAGTGGGGCACCGGCGCGCAGGGCGAGGACGACGTCTCCGGCTCCGGCGCGTACACCCACATGACGCTGCTCTCGGAGACCACCGAGGGCATGCACAACCTGTTCCGGATGTCGTCCAAGGCCTCCATCGAGGGCTACTACTTCAAGCCGCGCATGGACAGGGAGCTGCTCTCCGAGTACGCCAAGGGCGTCATCGCCACCACCGGCTGCGCCGGTGGCGAGGTGCAGACGCGGCTCCGGCTCGGCCAGTACGAGGAGGCCAAGAAGGCCGCGGGCGACTTCCGCGACATCTTCGGCAAGGAGAACTTCTTCGTCGAGGTGATGGACCACGGCATCGACGTCGAGCGGCGCACCATCAGCGAGCTGCTGCGGCTGGCCAAGGAGCTCGACCTGCCGCTGGTGGCCACGAACGACCTGCACTACACGCACGCCCACGACGCCACCGCGCACGCGGCGCTGCTCTGCGTACAGTCCGGCTCCACGCTGGACGACCCGAACCGCTTCAAGTTCGACGCCGATGAGTTCTACCTCAAGAGCGCCGCGCAGATGCGGCACCTGTTCCGCGACAACATCGAGGCCTGCGACAACACGCTGCTGATCGCCGAGCGCTGCGACGTCAAGTTCGACACCACCACCAGCTACATGCCCCGCTTCCCGGTGCCGGAGGGCGAGACGGAGGACACCTGGTTCGCCAAGGAGGTCGACGCCGGCCTCGCCGTGCGCTACCCGAACGGGATCCCTGACCCCGTGCGCAAGCAGGCCGACTACGAGACCGGCGTCATCCTGCAGATGGGCTTCCCCGGCTACTTCCTCGTCGTCGCCGACTTCATCAACTGGTCCAAGCGCAACGGCATCCGCGTCGGCCCCGGCCGCGGCTCGGGCGCCGGCTCGATGGCCGCCTACGCCATGGGCATCACGGACCTGGACCCGCTGGTGCACGGCCTCATCTTCGAGCGCTTCCTCAACCCGGAGCGCGTCTCCATGCCCGACTTCGACGTCGACTTCGATGATCGTCGCCGCGGCGAGGTCATCAAGTACGTGACGGAGAAGTACGGCTCGGAGCGCGTCGCCCAGATCGTCACCTACGGAACCATCAAGGCCAAGCAGGCGCTGAAGGACTCCTCCCGCGTGCTCGGCTTCCCCTTCGGCATGGGCGACAAGCTCACCAAGGCGATGCCGCCGCCCGTCATGGGCAAGGACATCCCGCTCACCGGCATCTTCGACAAGTCGCACCCGCGCTACAAGGAGGCCGCCGACATCCGCGCGGTCGTCGAGACCGACCACGAGGCCAAGACCGTCTTCGAGACGGCCCTCGGCCTCGAGAACCTCAAGCGCCAGTGGGGCGTGCACGCCGCCGGCGTGATCATGTCCAGCGACCCCCTGATCGACATCATCCCGATCATGAAGCGGGAGCAGGACGGCCAGATCGTCACCCAGTTCGACTACCCGGCCGCCGAGGCGCTCGGGCTGATCAAGATGGACTTCCTCGGCCTCCGCAACCTCACCATCGTCTCGGACGCCCTCGACAACATCGAGCTGAACCGCGGCCACCGGCTCGTGCTGGAAGACCTGGCCCTCGACGACGTGGGTGCATACGAGCTGCTCGCCCGCGGCGACACCCTCGGCGTGTTCCAGCTCGACGGCGGGCCCATGCGCGGCCTGCTGCGCCTGATGAAGCCCGACAACTTCGAGGACATCTCGGCCGTGCTGGCGCTGTACCGCCCGGGCCCGATGGGCGCGGACTCGCACACCAACTACGCCCTGCGCAAGAACGGCCTGCAGCCGATCACGCCGATCCACCCCGAGCTGGCCGACGCCCTCGAAGACGTGCTCGGCGGCACCTACGGCCTCATCATCTACCAGGAGCAGGTGATGTCGATCGCGCAGAAGGTCGCCGGCTTCTCGCTCGGCCAGGCCGACATCCTGCGCCGCGCCATGGGCAAGAAGAAGAAGTCGGAGCTCGACAAGCAGTACGAGGGCTTCCGCGCCGGCATGCACGCGAACGGCTTCACGGACGCCGCGGTGAAGGCGCTCTGGGACATCCTGCTGCCCTTCTCCGACTACGCCTTCAACAAGGCCCACTCGGCCGCCTACGGCGTCGTCTCCTACTGGACGGCGTACCTCAAAGCGCACTACCCGGCCGAGTACATGGCAGCGCTGCTGACCAGCGTCGGCGACTCCAAAGACAAGATGGCCATCTACCTCAACGAGTGCCGCCGCATGGGCATCAAGGTGCTGCCGCCGGACGTCAACGAGTCGATCGGCTTCTTCGCCGCCGTCGGCACCGACATCCGCTTCGGGCTCGGCGCCGTGCGCAACGTCGGCTCCAACGTCGTCGAGGGCATCCGTGCCGCACGCGAGGCGAAGGGCCGCTTCGAGGGCTTCCACGACTACCTGCGCAAGGTGCCGATCCACGCCACCAACAAGCGCACCGTCGAGTCGCTGATCAAGGCCGGGGCGTTCGACTCGCTCGGCTCCACTCGCCGCGCCCTGATCGAGATCCACGAGTCGGCCGTCGAGTCGGCCGTCAAGATCAAGCGCGACGAGGAGAACGGCAACGTCGGCTTCGACTTCGACAGCCTGTTCGAGGAGGTCGGCGAGGCGCCATCCTCCGACGTGCCAGAACGCCCGGAGTGGGCGAAGAAGGACAAGCTCGCCTTCGAGCGGGAGATGCTCGGCCTCTACGTCTCCGACCATCCGCTGGCCGGCCTCGAGGTGCCCCTGGCCAAGCACGCCAGCATCTCCATCGCCGAGCTGATGGCCTCAGAGTCGATCGAGGACGGCGAGACCGTCACCGTCGCCGGGCTCGTCACCAGCGTGCAGCACCGCACCGCGAAGAACTCCGGCAACCAGTACGGCATGATCACCGTCGAGGACTTCGGCGGCGAGATCACGATCATGTTCATGGGCAAGGGCTACCAGGAGTTCGCCCCGATGCTGGTCGCCGACTCCATCGCGGTCGTCCGAGGCCGGGTCAGCATGCGCGACGACGGCATGAACCTGCACGCCTTCAGCATGATGATGCCGGACATGGGCCAGGACGAGGTCGAGGGCACCGTCAACATCTCGATGCCCGACATCCGCGCCACCCCGGACACGGTGACGGCCCTCGACGAGATCCTCACCCGGCACGCCGGCGAGAACGAGGTGCGGCTGAAACTCACCCGCGGCGGCACCG
>NZ_MPZN01000100.1 GCF_002936985.1 Microterricola pindariensis
CCAAGGCGGCCGTGAACATGCTCACCCGCACCAGCGCCCGCGAGATGACCGAGGACGGCATCTACATGACCAGCGTCGACACCGGCTGGATCACCGACGAGCGCCCACACCCGACAAAGGTGCGCCTGGCCGAGGAGGGCTTCCACGCCCCGCTCGACCTCGTCGATGGCGCGGCCCGCGTGTACGACCCGATCGTGCGGGGCGAGGCCGGCGAGGAGCTGTTCGGCGTCTTCCTCAAGGACTACAAGCCCTCCAACTGGTAGCCATCGGGCAGCTCTGCGCCATTTGAGCGGGCTCTGCGCCAGCTAGTGTGGCGCAGAAGCCGCCGAAGTGGCGCACAGCGCGCGGGCGCCTCGGACGCCGACGCGGTCGCTAGCCGCCGCGGGAGACCAGATCGAAGTAGATGCAGAGCACGGGGGTGTCGTCGGTGACGACGTCTCCACCACGCGCCCAGAATTCGAGGTGCGTCTGCCGCCACTCTGCGAGGTCGGCGTAGCCCTCGCCCTCGGCGTCGGCGAACTCCCACGTCACGGCGGCGAACGTCGTCTCCTCGACCCGGGTGATCTCGATCTCGCCGAGCGGCTGCGTGTCGTCATCCACCAGAACCATGCGTTCACCGACGTGTTCCCACGGCTCGCCCTCCTCGACGTACTCGCTCAGCAGACCGGCGGTCGCCCGCTTCGTGCCGTTCAGCACGCAGTCGTTCAGGAAGGTGCGGGAGGGTCCGGGAAAGCCGAGCTCCATGGTGCGGAGACCGTCGACGGTGGGGAAGCTCATGCGCTCAGCCTATTGGGGACCTCCACGTAGAGTGGCAGCATGGCTGACCCGGTGCACTTCTTGACGACCGCTCCGCTCGGCACGCGCGTCGTCGTGCGCCGCAGCATCGACGACGGCAAGCTGACCGACGCGCTCGGTTTCCTCCGCTCGCGCACCGCCGAGGAGTGTGTGATCGAGACGCGCGACGGCCTGAAAACGGTGCCGCTGGATGCCGTCGTCGCCGCGAAAGAGGTTCCGCCCGCCCCGCCCCGCCGGCGCCCGCGCGCGGAACCCTGAGCGGCGCGCTCTCACCCGGCGGGGTGCTCGACGAGGAGTTCGGCCAGTGACTCCAGGTTCGCCCGCACGGTGCGCGCTTGCGCCCTCTGGATGAGCGGATCGGCCATCTTGCCGAAGACTCCCCCCAGGCCAGACTCCGCGTCGATCCGATAGGTGAACCGGGTGCCACCGTCGACGGGTTCGAAGGAACTCGTGACGACGAAGGTCATCTTGCCCTCGACAGATCTGAGCGTGAATCGGTTCGGCGGCTCCAGCTCGGTCACCTCGGTCGTCCAGTCGAAGCGTCTTCCCATGATCTTGCTGGCCCCGCGGGTGCGGGTTCCCGTCTGCACGGGGCCGTCGCCCTGTTGTTCAGACGCGACGATGGACGAATCCCAGACAACGTTGTTGGCTGGCGTGGCAACGAAGTCAAAGACTTCCTGAGGTGGACGAGCGATGAAGACGCTCTCCTCGATGGTGGGCATGACTCTTCCCTTGCAGACGATGTTGTCTTGATCTGGGCTGTGGGGACGAGCGGCCAGGCGGTCGTTCACGCCCAGTGTGCGCCGCGCGCCGTCCAGCGTCAAGCGGTTGATGGCCACCGAGCGCGCCCCGCTACTAGGCTTGTTTGCTGGACACAATCCACCACATTCGAGACAAAGATCCGTCTCACCCGATATGCCCCAGGAGGCACCGTTGCCCGGAGAAAACCTGACCCGCGTCGAAGCACAGGAGCGCGCAGCGCTCGTTCGCGTCGAGAGCTATGACGTCACCCTCGACCTCACCACCGGGCCGGAGCGCTTCCGCAGCGAGACCACCGTCGCCTTCAGTGCCACGGCCGGCACCTCCACCTTCATCGACGCGATCACGGCCGCCGTGCACTCGGTGACGCTGAACGGCGTCGCCCTCGACCCGGCCGCGGTGAGCGACGGCATCCGGATCCAACTCGACGACCTGGCCGCAGAGAACGTGCTGACCGTCGTCGCCGACGCGCTCTACACGAACACCGGAGAGGGCCTGCACCGCTTCGTCGACCCCGTCGACGGCGAGGTCTACCTGTACACGCAGTTCGAGGTGCCCGACTCCCGCCGCATGTTCGCGGTGTTCGAGCAGCCCGACCTCAAGGCGAGCTTCCTCTTCACCGTGACCGCTCCGGCGAGGTGGCAGATGATCAGCAACTCCCCCACGCCGGAGCCCGTGGCCGTCGAGGGCACGGATGCCGCCACCTGGACCTTCGCACCCACCCCGCGCATCTCCAGCTACATCACCGCCCTCGTGGCCGGCCCGTACAGCGTCGTCCGCTCCGAGCTGACCAGCCGCGACGGCCGCGTCATCCCGCTCGGCGTGTTCAGCCGCGCCTCGCTGTCTGAGTTCCTCGACGCCGACTACATCTTCGAGAAGACCCGCCAGGGCTTCGCCTACTTCGAGGAGAAGTTCGACTACGCCTACCCGTTCGAGAAGTACGACCAGATGTTCGTGCCCGAGTTCAACGCGGGCGCGATGGAGAACGCCGGCGCGGTGACCTTCACCGAGAGCTACGTGTTCCGCTCCAAGGTGACCGACGCCATCAAGGAGCGCCGCGTCGTCACGATCCTGCACGAGCTGGCCCACATGTGGTTCGGCGACCTGGTCACGATGAAGTGGTGGAACGACCTCTGGCTGAACGAGTCCTTCGCCGAGTGGGCGTCGACCATCGCCACCGCCGAGGCCACCGAGTGGACCGAGGCGTGGACCACCTTCGCCGTCATGGAGAAGAGCTGGGCGTACCGCCAGGACCAGCTGCCCTCCACACACCCCATCGTGGCCACCATCAACGACCTCGAGGACGTGCTCGTCAACTTCGACGGCATCACCTACGCCAAGGGCGGCTCGGTGCTCAAGCAGCTCGTCGCCTGGGTCGGCATCGACGCCTTCTTCACCGGCGTCGCCGCCTACTTCAAGAAGAACGCCTGGGGCAACACCGAGCTCGTCGACCTGCTCGGCGAGCTGGAGACGGCCAGCGGCCGCGACCTCTCCGAGTGGTCCACGCTCTGGCTGGAGACGGCTGGCGTCAACACGCTGCGGCCCGAGATCCAGACGACGGATGACGGCACCATCACCGGCTTCGCCGTGCTGCAGTCCGCGGCAGCCGACTACCCGACCATCCGCCCGCACCGCCTCGCCATCGGCTTCTACACCCTCGAGGGCGGCGTGCTCCGCCGCACGCACCGGGTCGAGCTCGACGTCGCCGGGGAGCGCACCGAGGTCGCCGAGCTCGTCGGCCTGACCCGCCCCGACCTCGTGCTGCTGAACGATGACGACCTCGCCTACGCGAAGATCCGCCTCGACGCAGACTCACACGCGGTCGCCCTGGCGCACCTCTCCGCCTTCGAGAGCGGCCTGGCCCGCTCGCTGGTCTGGGGCTCGGTGTGGGACGCCACCCGCGACGGTGAGAGCCCGGCGAGCGACTTCGTGCGCCTCGTGCTCGGCAACATCGGCGCCGAGACCGAGTCGACCACGGTGCGCACCGTGCTCGGCCAGCTGGCACTCGCCACCAAGCAGTACGTGGCCCCGGCGAAGCGCGCCGCGACCCTGGAGAGCGTCGGCGACGCCCTTTGGAGCCTGGCGCAGGATGCCGCAGCCGGCAGCGACCTGCAGTTCCAGCTCGTCAAGGCCTTCGCCAGCCTCGCCTCGACGCCCGCGCACGTGCAGGCGCTGTCCGGCCTGCGGGACGGCAGCATCGCCCTCGCCGGGCTGGAGATCGACACCGACCTCGGCTGGGAGCTGCTGGAGGGCCTCGTGCTGAACGGCGCGGCCGGCGCCGACGAGATCGACGCGGCCCTGGCCGTCGACAACACCGCCAACGGCGCCCAGGCCGCCGCCCGTGCCCGCGCCACCGTGCCGACCGCCGCGGCCAAGCTCGCCGCGTTCAACGCCCTCGTCGAGAGCGACTCCGCACCGAACATGATCGTGCGCCACACCGGCCTCGGCCTGCTGCACACGAACGACCCCGCCCCGCTGGAGGCCCTCGTCGCGCCGTACTTCGCGGCGATCGCGTCGCTCTGGCAGGAGCGCTCCTACGCCATCGCCGAGACCCTCGTCGTCGACTTCTACCCGGCACCGCTGGCCAGCGCCGAGCTGGCCGGGGCCACCCGCGCCTGGCTGGACGCGAACCCCGATGTGCCGGCTCTCCGCCGCCTCGTCGGCGAGAACCTGGCCGGCGTCGAGCGGGCCCTCGCCGCGCAGGCGGTCGACGCAGCGGCGGCGGTCTAGCCGTGGCCGAGTCGAACCTCACCCGCGTCGAGGCCGTCGAGCGCGCCGCCGTCATCCGCGAGCCGAACTACGAGATCGAGATCGACCTGACCCGGGGCGAGGAGCTCTTCGGCAGTGCGACCACGGTGCGCTTCGCGGCGGAGCCGGGCTCCTCGAGCTTCATCGAGGCCAACACCCGCGCGGTGCACAGCGTGACGCTGAACGGCGTCGCCCTGGACCCGGCGGCCGTCAGCGACGGCCTCCGCATCCGCCTGGACGACCTGCAAGCCGTGAATGAACTTCACGTTGTAGCAGATTCTGCATACACGAACACGGGCGAGGGCCTGCACCGCTTCACCGACCCGGTGGACGGCAAGCCCTACCTGTACACGGAGTTCGCGGTGGCCGAGGCCAACCGCGTGTTCGCCTGCTTCGACCAGCCCGACCTCAAGGCGAGCTACCGGTTCACGGTCGTCGCGCCGGCCGACTGGCACGTGATCAGCAACTCGACGACGCCGGTCCCGTCCCCGCGTGAGGACGCTGCAGAGTGGGCCTTCCCGCCCAGCCCGCACATCTCCACGTACATCGCCGCGCTCATCGCCGGACCGTACACAGAGTGGCACAGCGAGGCGGTGACCGCCGACGGCCGCACCATCCCGCTCGGCCTCTTCGCCCGGGCCTCCCTCGCCGAGGCCGTCGAGCCCGAGGTGATGTTCGAGAAGACCCGGCAGGGCCTCGCCTACTACGAGGCCAGCTACGGCGTCGGCTTCCCGTATGAGAAGTACGACCAGATCTTCGTGCCCGAGTACAACTGGGGCGCGATGGAGAACGTCGGCGCGGTCACGTTCAACGAGGGCTACCTGTTCCGCTCCAAGGTGCCGGATGCCCGCAAGGAGCAGCGCGCACTCGTCGTGCTGCACGAGCTCTCGCACATGTGGTTCGGCAACCTCGTCACCATGAAGTGGTGGAACGACCTCTGGCTGAACGAGTCCTTCGCCACCTGGACGTCGACGATCGCGGCCGCCAGCGCCACCGAGTACGCCGACTCCTGGGCGACGTTCGCCTCCACCGAGAAGACGCACGCCTACGAGCAGGACCAGCTGCCCTCCACCCACCCGATCGTCGCCACGATCAACGACCTGGAGGACGTGGAGGTGAACTTCGACGGCATCACCTACTCGAAGGGCGCCTCCGTCATCAAGCAGCTCGTCGCCTGGGTGGGCCTCGACGCCTTCTACGCGGGCATCTCGGCCTACCTGCAGAAGCACGCCGGCGGCAACGCCACGCTGCGCGACCTGCTCGACGAGCTCGAGGTCACGAGCGGCCGCGAGCTCACCGAGTGGTCGAGGCTCTGGCTGGAGACGGCCGGGGTGAACACGCTGCGGCCCGAGATCCAGACGGCGGATGACGGCACCATCACCGGCTTCGCGGTGCTGCAGTCGGCGGCATCCGAACAGCCCACGATCCGCCCGCACCGTCTCGCCATCGGCTTCTACAACACGGTCGACGGCGCGCTGGTGCGCACCCACCGCGTCGAACGGGACGTCGACGGCGCGCGCACCGAGGTGGGCGAGCTCGTCGGGCTGGCCCGCCCCGAGCTCGTGCTGCTGAACGACGACGACCTCGCCTACGCCAAGATCCGGCTGGACGCCGCCTCGCACGCGGTCGCCATCGACCGTCTCGCCGAGATCGCCGACCCGTTGGCCCGCGCCGTGATCTGGGGCGCCGTCTGGGACGCCACCCGCGACGCCGAGGCCAGCCCGCGCGACTTCGTGAAGCTGGTGCTGCGCAACATCTCGGCGGAGACGCAGTCGGCGCAGCGCGCGCTGTCGCTGCGCCTGCTCGAGCTGGTGCTCGGCCAGTACGTCGCGCCGGAGCACCGGGCCGAGACCGCTGTGGAGGCCGGGGACGCCCTCTGGGCGCTCACCCAGTCGGCCGACGCCGGCTCGGACGCCCAGCTGCAGCTGCTGCGGGCCTTCATCGCCATCGCCTCCGCACCGGGCCAGCTCGACGTCCTCGTCGAACTGTTGGCCGGCGAGGCGCTGCTGCCCGGCCTCGCCGTGGACACCGAGCTGCGCTGGGAGATCATCATCTCGCTCGCGGCCGGCGGCCGGGCCGCAGCCGAGGACATCGACGACGTGCTCGCCACCGACGACACCGCCAAGGGTCGGCAGTCGGCGATCACGGCGAAGGCCGCGATGCCGGATGCCGCCGGCAAGCTCGCCGCGTGGACGGCGGCCGCCACCGACACCAGCCTGTCCAACGACTACGTGCGCGCCTACGCGCTGGGCTGGCGCCGGGCGCGGCCGAGCGAGCTGCTCGCGCCGCAGCTGGAGCCGTACTTCGCGATGCTCCAGGAGGTGTGGTCGACCCGCAGCTACAACATGGCGGCGGCGATCATCCGCGGACTCTACCCGGCGCCGCTGGCCAACGCGGAGCTGGTGGCAGCCTCCCAGGCGTGGCTGGCCGCCCACGACGGCCCGCCCGCGCTCCGCCGCATCGTGGTGGAGGAGCTCTCCCGCGTGGAGCGCGCCCTCGCCGCGCAGGAACGCGACCCCGCCTAGCCGGCACCTGTTGGCGCTCCCTCGGTGGCTCGAGGGAGCGCCAGCGACCGAAGCCACCCCGCGCGCGCTTGGGAGGCCCTCGGAAGTTGCGGAGGCCGGTTTCGCACGAATGCGGCCTCCCGATCCGCGTTTTGCCTCCGGATACGGCGGATGCCACGGCGCCACCACAGCCGGATGTCATCCCTCGGGAGTACACGGCACCATTCCGTGGACCGATGCGGCCGGCATCCCCCGCCGCCTAGCGTTGAGACATGATCACAGCAGAAGGCCTGAGCAAGCGCTACGGCGCCAAGACGGCCGTCAACGACATCTCCTTCACCGTGCGCCCCGGGCAGGTCACCGGGTTCCTCGGCCCGAACGGCGCCGGCAAGTCCACCACCATGCGCATGATCGTCGGCCTCGACCGGCCGAGCGCTGGCAGCGTGAGCGTCAACGGCAAGCCGTACGCCGCGCACGCCGCGCCGCTGCGCGAGGTCGGCGCCCTGCTCGACGCCAAGGCGGTGCACACCGGCCGCAGCGCCGAGAACCACCTGCTCGCGATGGCCGCGACGCACGGCATCGGCGCGAAGCGCGTGAAAGAGGTCATCGAGCTGACCGGCCTGCAGTCCGTGGCGAAGAAGCGCGTCGGCGGCTTCTCCCTCGGCATGGGCCAGCGCCTCGGCATCGCCGCCGCGCTGCTCGGCGACCCGGCCACCCTCATCCTCGACGAGCCGGTGAACGGGCTCGACCCGGAGGGCGTGCTCTGGGTGCGCCAGCTGGTGCGCAGCCTCGCCGCCGAGGGCCGCACCGTCTTCCTCTCCTCGCACCTGATGAGCGAGATGGCGCAGACCGCCGACCACATCATCGTGCTCGGCCGCGGCCAGATCATCGCCGACGCGCCCGTCGCCGACATCGTCGCCGGGGCGTCGCTCGCCAGCGTCACGGTGCGCACCCCGCACGCCAGCCAGCTGGCCGAGCTGCTCTCCGCCCCGGATGTCGCGGTGCTCCGCTCCGAGAACGGCCTGCTCCAGGTCACCGGCGTCGCCGCCGCGCAGATCGGCGAGCTCGCCGCCGCCCACTCCCTCGTGCTGCACGAGCTCACCCCGCAGAACGCCTCCCTCGAGGAGGCCTACATGGCCCTGACCCAGGATGCCGTCGAATACCGCACGGAGGCCACCCGATGAGCACCGCCACCCTCAGCCAGACGACCGCTCGGTCCACCGTGGACGGGACACTCCGCTTCGGCGGCGTCATCCGCTCGGAGTGGATCAAGCTGCGCAGCCTCCGCTCCACGGTCTGGTCCTACCTGCTCGTGTTCGCGATCTCGCTCGGCATGGCCCTCGTCATGTCGACCAGCATGACCGACTACATCGACCAGGCCGCATCGGGATCGGCCGACGAGCAGCGCGGGATGCTGCTCATGGCCTCGACCTTCGGCGTGTTCTTCGGCCAGCTCGTCGTGGCCGTGCTCGGCGTGCTCGTCATCAGCGGCGAGTACACCACCGGCATGATCCGCTCCACCCTGACGGCGGTGCCGCGGCGCCTGCCCGCCCTGGCGGCCAAGGCCATCGTGCTGTTCGTGTCGACCTTCGTCGTCGGCCTGCTCGGCAGTCTCGGCGCGTTCCTCATCGCCTCGGCGGTCTTCGCCTCCCACGGGGTGACCGCGAGCCTCGCGGAGCCCGAGGTGTTCCTGCCGCTGCTCGGCGGCGCGCTCTACCTCGCACTGATCTCCCTGTTCGCGCTCGGCCTCGGCACCATCCTGCGCAACAGCGCAGGCGGCATCGCGGCGGCGCTCGGCATCCTGCTGCTGCTGCCGACCGTGCTGCAGATGATCCCGGCCGAGTGGGCGAGCGATCTGATCCCCTCCCTGCTCTCCGTCGCCGGAATGGGCCTGTTCGACCCCAGCGTCGGCGTCGGGGAGCCCGACGCCCTGCTGAAGAACCTGCTCATCGTGCTGGCCTGGGTCGCCGCGGCCGTCGTCGGCGCCGCGCTCTCCCTCAAGCGCCGGGACGCCTGACACCCTCCCGGCCCACCACTTCTCCCCCGGCTGCCAGGCTTCGGCAGCCGGGGGAGAATTCTCTGT
>NZ_MPZN01000101.1 GCF_002936985.1 Microterricola pindariensis
AGCGGGCACGGCCACGACGGAGTGCGGGGACGAATTGGAACGCCCCCAGCAGGCTGAACACGGTCACGCTCACGATGTGGGTCACCACCGGGATCGGCGAGTCGAGGAAGCGCGCGTTCTGCGCCGTCTCGAGCGCCCCACCGGTGATCTCGCTGAGCCTGGCCGCGCCCGCGAGGACGGGGATGAGGCTGAGCAGAAGGAGCCCGACGGGGGCGAGCCACTGTCGCCGACTGGCCCGGGTGGCCGCCACGGCGGCGATGGTGGTGGTCATGGCGACTCTTCTCCCTGCGGTTCACTGTGTAGCTCGTTCACGGATATCAGGGTGGCGCCGAGGGCGCCGAGCCGGCGCAGCAGGCCGTGCAGCGCTGCCTGGTCGGCCACCGGGCCGGTGAGGACGGTCGTGCCGTCGGCATCGCCCGCCAGCGTGAACCCGACGAACCACTCGGCCCAGCGCTCGTCGAGCCGTCCGCGCAAGCGGACCTGGTAGGTGTGCGTGTTGATGGTCATACGCGCAATCTACGGAGGCGCGGGGTGAGCGGGCATCACCACATCTGGTGAGCGGGGTGGTGATTCGACTAGAGCAGCCCCCGCTCGCGCGCCCTCCGGACGGCCGCCTGGCGGGTGCCGACCGCGAGCTTCTCGAAGATGTGCCGGGTGTGGGTGCGCAGGGTGTTCACCGAGACGAAGAGCGCCCGGGCGATCTCGGGGCCGCTGAGCTCCGAGGCGAGCAGGGTGAGCACCTGCAGCTCGCGCTCGCTCAGGCGCGGCCCCTGCTCCCCCGCCGGTGCGACGGGCTGCCGCTGCAGCTGCCGGATCTCGGCGACGACGCCGAGTCGCCCGCCGGCCAGGGCCGCGTCGTGGAGCCGCCAGAGCAGCGGGTCGGCCGCAGCGTCGCCCTGCGCGAGCAACAGCCGCGCCAGGGTGAGGTGGGAGTACTCGCGCAGGTAGCCGAGCTCGTCCAGGGGCGTCAGGCCCTGCGCGTCCAGCCAGGCCCGCGCCTCCGGCAGGCGGCCCTGCTCGATCCGGATGCGCGCCTTCATGGCGCCGATCGGGCGCGCCTCCGCGAAGAAGCCGCGCCGGTAGGAGCGCTCCGCCTCCTCCAGGAGGGCGAGGGCTGCCTCCGGCTGACCCTGCGCCCGGCGGAGGAGCGCCTTCGACACGAACCAGCGGTAGTGGTGCTCAGCGGAGAATGCGCCGGCCCCGAGCGCCTCCGCCGCGGAGAGCTGCTCCTCCGCCGCGGCCAGATCGCCCAGCTCGATCAGCACCTCGGCGAAGCCGCCGTGGAGATCGGCGGTGGGCGGCCCACCCCCCAGCCGCGCGCGGGCCTCGCCGAGCGCGGACTCGTAGGCGCGGCGCGCCTCCCCCAGCCGCCCGAGGGGAACCAGCATGTCTGCGCACACCATCGTCGTGCTGAGCGCGTCGGTCAGGTTTCCGGCCAGTCGGAGGCTGTGGCCGGCATCCGCGAACGCACCCAGCCCGCCCTCCAGGTCGCCGCCGGCCCAGAGCCCGAGCCCGAGCAGCCCCGCCGCAGCGCCCCGCCCCAGGTGTTCGTCCGGGCCCGCCAGCCGGAGTGCGCGGCTCGCATGCCGGGTGACGCCGGGCACGTCGCCGGCGGCCAGGGCGACGGCGGCGCGGTAGAGCGCGATGGTGATCGGCAGTGTGTCCAGCTCGGCGCCGGGCTCCGACTCGTGTGCGGGTGCGCCCGGCGCCACCAGCCGCTCGGCGGCCTCCAGCCGGGGCTCGACGGCCGCGATATCACCGGCGACGAGCGCAGACCAGGCGGAGAAGACCAGCAGCACGGGGCGGCGGGCCATCGTTTCAGCCGGCAACATCGAGAGCCAGCGGAGCAGCGTCGCGTCCTGCCTGCTCTTCCGGACGCCGGGGATGCTGGCCTCGATCAGCCGCGCGGCCCTGGTCAGGTCGCCGGCCGCCAGCGCATACCGGACCGCCTCCTCCAGCGCGTCGTGGTGCTCGAACCACGCGCTGGCGCGCGCGTGCAGCACCGCGGCCCGCTCCGCGCCGTGGCCGAGCAGCCGGGACCGGAGCACGTCGGCGAAGAGGTGGTGGTAGCGATACCACTCGCGCGCCTCGTCCAGCGGGACGACGAACAGGTTCGCCCGCTCCAGCGCGGCCAGCGTCGCGCCGCCGCCGGTGCCCCCGGTGACAGCGTCGCAGAGGGGGCCGCTCAGCCGTTCCAGGATGGCCGTGTCCCGGAGGAAGTCGCGCGTCTCCTCTGGCGCCCGCTCGAGCACCTCCTCGATGAGGTAGTCAATGACGAAGCGGTTGCTGCCGGCGAAGCCGGCGATGAAGGCGGAGGCGTCGGCACGGTCCCGCATCGACAGTGCGGCCAGCTGCAGGCCGGCAATCCAGCCCTCCGTGCGCGTCTCGAGCGCTGCCACGTCCTCGTGCGAGAGCGTGAGTCCCATCGCGGTGTTGAGGAACTCGGCCGCCTCGGCGGGCGTGAAGCGCAGCCCGTCGGCGCGCAGCTCGGTCAGCTCGCCCCGGGCGCGCAGTCGCGCAACGGGCAGCAGCGGGTCAGAGCGGCTGGCAATGGCGATGTGCAGGCTGGCGGGCAGACGCTCGAGCAGGAAGCCGAGCGCGTCGAGGATCGCGGCATCCTCGATCACCTGGAAGTCGTCGAGGACGAGGACGATCTCCTGCCCGCTGTGCGCGACCTCGTTGATCAGCAGGGCGAGCCCTGCCTCCAGGCTCGGTTGGCCCGCGTGCGCGTGGACGCCGATGGCCGGATCGGCGGAGCGGAGCGCGGCGCTCAGATAGGCCAGGAATCGCGCGGGGTCGTTGTCGCCCTCGTCGAGCGAGAGCCAGGCCGCCCGCACTCCGGACCGGGCACGGAGCGCGGCGACCCACGCGCTGAGCAGGGTGCTCTTGCCGAAGCCGGCTGGGGCAGAGACGAGGCTCAGGCGTCGTCCGCCGCGGATGCCGGCATCCAGCGCATCCACCAGGTGCGGCCGGGCAATCGCCTGGGCGCGCGGCGAGGGCGCGAAGAGCTTCGTGGCCAAGATCGGCGTCACCATGCGCCCATGCTAGTGCGGGGCGGAGTCGCGGGCCCTGTGGCGCCTAGGCGCGGATCAGCACCGTGCCGGCGACCTTGTCGTGGAAGCCGCGCTGATCCGAGTCCCAGACCAGGGCGGGGACGACGACGACCAGCAACAGCGTGCGCACCAGCACCCGCCAGAACGCGGGGCTGTGCCCGTCGAGGCCGATGAGGCGCATGCCGAACACGCGGTGCCCGATGCTGGCGCCGAGCGCTGCGATCGCGAGGATCTGCAGCACGGCGAAGAGGCCCAGCGTGTAGAAGGAGTACGCGAGCGACTCGTAGGGCGCGAGGAGCAGGGCAAGGCCCATGGCGATGGCCCAGTCCACCGCGATGCCGCCGATGCGGCGCCCGGCGCGGGCGACGGAGTGGGATCCCTCGTTCGGCAGGCCGAGGCGCTCCCCCGGCCACTTGCTCGGGGGGAGCTGGCCGAAGGTTTGCTTGGCGGCGACGTTTCGGCCGGTGGGGCGGGGAGTTCGGGAAGCAGACATCGCAGCCCAGTCTACCGATCGCCCGGCGACGTAACATGCTCGAAACATTCGCGACATTCACGAGTAATTCACCGGTCATAACCTCGGGGCAGGTTGCGCGGAGTAGCCGTACCGGTTCCAGATCTGGGAGAATTCCGACATGTTTAGCGATTCATCTGAGGTGCTCAGCTTCATCAAGGAGACCGACGTCAAGTTCCTTGACATCCGGTTCACCGACCTGCCCGGCGTGCAGCAGCACTTCAACATCCCCGCGGCCACCGTCGACGAGGAGTTCTTCACCGTCGGCCAGATGTTCGACGGCTCCTCGATCCGCGGCTTCGCGACGATCCACGAGTCAGACCTGCAGCTGATCCCCGATGTGAGCACCGCCTACATCGACGTGTTCCGCAAGGAGCGCACCCTGGTGATGCTGTTCGACATCTACAACCCGCGCAACGGCGAGATCTACTCGAAGGACCCGCGCCAGGTCGCCCGCAAGGCCGAGAAGTACCTGGCATCGACCGGCATCGCCGACACCGCCTTCTTCGCCCCGGAGGCGGAGTTCTACATCTTCGACGACGTGCGCTACGAGGTCAACCAGCACACCAGCTTCTACTCCGTTGACTCCAGCGAGGGCGCCTGGAACTCGGGCAAGCAGGTCGAGGGCGGCAACCTCGCCAACACGACCCCCTACAAGGGCGGCTACTTCCCCGTCAGCCCCGTCGACCAGCACGCCGACCTCCGCGACGACATCAGCCTCAAGCTGATCGACGCCGGCCTGCAGCTCGAGCGCAGCCACCACGAGGTCGGCACCGCCGGCCAGGGCGAGATCAACTACCGCTTCGACACCATGGTGCACGCGGCCGACGACATCCTGAAGTTCAAGTACATCGTCAAGAACACCGCCAACCAGTGGGGCAAGACGGCCACCTTCATGCCGAAGCCGCTGTTCGGCGACAACGGCTCTGGCATGCACACCCACCAGTCGCTGTGGAACGACGGCAAGCCGCTGTTCTACGACGAGAACGGCTACGCCGGCCTCTCCGACATCGCCCGCTGGTACATCGGCGGCCTGCTCAAGCACGCCCCCGCCGTTCTGGCCTTCACCAACCCGAGTGTGAACTCGTTCCGCCGCCTGGTGCCCGGCTTCGAGGCGCCCGTCAACCTCGTCTACTCGGCCGGCAACCGCTCCGCCTGCATCCGCATCCCGATCACCGGCTCCAACCCGAAGGCCAAGCGCATCGAGTTCCGCGTTCCGGATGGCGCGAGCAACCCGTACCTGGCGTTCGCGGCCCAGCTGATGGCCGGCATCGACGGCATCAAGAACCGCATCGAGCCGCACGAGCCCGTCGACAAGGACCTCTACGAGCTGCCGCCCGAGGAGGCCAAGTCGATCCCGCAGCTGCCCGGATCGCTCGAGGCGGCCCTCGACGCGCTCGAGGCCGACCACGACTTCCTGCTGCAGGGCAATGTGTTCACGCCCGAGCTGATCGAGACGTGGCTCGACTACAAGCGCGAGCACGAGATCAAGCCGCTGCAGGCACGCCCGCACCCGTTCGAGTTCGAGCTCTACTACGGCGTCTAACCCGCCGAACTGGAGCTGAAACGCAGAAAGGCCCGCACCTCCCGGTGCGGGCCTTTCTGCGTGCCGGAGCCGAACTAGGCGGCGAGGATGCGCTGCTTCTGCGCCTCGAACTCGGCGTCCGTGAGGACGCCGGTGTCGCGGAGCTGGCCCAGCTGCGTGAGCTGCTCGATCACGGACGCCATGCCCGCCGCGGGGGCGGCGGGTGCAGTGGGCTGCGGGTGCCGTGGGCTGCGCTGCAGGCGGAGCCGCCTGCGCTGCTGCGGCATCCTCGGCTGCCCAGCGCTGCTGCTGGCGACGGTGTGTGCTGCCGATCACCCGGGTGGCGACCGACGCCCGGACCGCGGTGCGCAAGAGGCTCATGAGGGGCTCCCTTCCTCGAGCGCGTGCTCCAGGTCGGCGATGTCGACCCCGCCGGCGAGCATCTCGGTGACGCCGGCGCTGGCCCAGGCGGCCGCGGCGGCGGCGAGCGAGCGGTCCTCATAGACGATCACGATGGCCGTCTGGCCGTCGGCGAGGTCGGCGGCGGCGGCCGCTAAGTCCTCGGCGTCGAGGATGCCGGACTCTGCCCCGTCGAACACCGCGAGGTCCAGGCCCGTCGTCCCGGTGAGGTCGGCCAGGGCCCGTTTCACCGGGGCACCGTCCACGCCCAGCCCGACGAGCTCGATGTCGAGCACCTCGATGATGCCCTGCTGCACGCGCTCGAGCACGGCGCTCAACCCGGGGCCGAAATCTGCGCCATCCTCACCAGCGAAGACGAGGTAGGCGACGGGGCCGGAGAATTCCTCGGTGGCCACGGCTAGCCCTTCCGTCCGGTGACGGCACGACCGACGTTGAGCGCGCCGAGGACGATCAGCGCGATGGCGAGGAACCACCAGAGGAAGACGGCGCCCCACAGCGGGCTGCTCAGCAGCGTGAGACCGGCGATCACCGAGAGGATCGCGAAGAGCACGGTGAGTGCCTTCGATCCGGACTGCCCCAGCGTGAACAACGACGTGAATCCCTCGATGACCCACATGACGCCGACCATGATGGTGAGGAAGAGGGCGAGGAATGCGGCCGACTGCTGCAGCGAGCTGAAGGCGTACACGCCGGCGATGACATAGAGGACGCCGAGGAGCACGTGCCCGATCCGGCCGCCCGCCCCGAGAGACTTCGAGAAGATCCCCAGCGCGACGTAGACGATTCCCGCGATGATCGCGTAGAGGGCGATGAGCCCGGTCAGCGCGACGGCGGCCTTCGTCGGCCACGCGAGCACCGCGATGCCGAAGCCGACGGCGGCGAGGCCGCCGACAAGGAGGGCAAGCCGCGCACCCCTGGCCGGGGCGGGAGCGGCTGATGCAGCGGTGGATGGGGCAGAAACGGATGGCACGGTCATTCGGGTTCCTTCGACTGATCAGCTTCAGACGCGCAGGCGGGCGTCGCGCCCACTCTATCCACGGGGCGGCGCATTCGGGAACGACGAGTGCCCTAAATTGGCCCTGCCGTCGTTGATCGTCTCAACCCGCTGTGAAGCCGGCGCATCCGTTGCGAGTGCCCCGAACCGGGTGTAGACCTGAGGGAAGATCGACCGAATCGGAGAGAATCATGCCTGACAAGTCGCCTCACGACCACCACGGCAAGAAGCCGCCGGCTAAGACGCTCAAGGAGAAACGCGCAGCGAAGCACGCGAAACTCCATGACCCCATGCTGGACATGAACTCCGCGTCCGACGCGGTGAACAAGAACAAGTAGCGGCGTCGCCGGCTCAGCCGGTGCTCGGCGTGCCCCGCTCGGGCAAGCCATAGAACTCGCGCTCGAAGACGGCACGCGCCCGCCGCGTGACGGCGAGGTAGTCCTCTTCGAGCAGGTTGGCCGCGCCCGGCGGGTAGTTCAGCAGCCGGGCGACGCCGCCCAGCTGGATGCGATCCCTGGGCAGGATGTCGCCGGTCTTGTTGATCCACAGGGTCATCGCCGAGCGGGCCCGGGACGCCAACAGCCAGGCGGCGCGCAACGTCTCGGCGTCGGCGTCGTCGACCAGGCCGGCATCCACCGCGGCCTGCAGCGCACGGAGTGTCGACGGGGTGCGGAGCCCCTCCACGGAGGCGCCGTGCTGCAGCTGCAGCAGCTGCACGAACCACTCCACGTCGCTGAGCGAGCCGCGGCCGAGCTTGAGGTGGCGCAGCGGGTCCGCGCCCTGCGGCAGCCGCTCGCTCTCGACCCTGGCCTTGATGCGCTTGACCTCGCGCACCGCGCTGTCGGCGATCTCCTCCGGGTAGCGCACGACGTCGGCGGCGGCCATGAAATCGGCCAGCAGGGCGGGGTCGCCGACGGCGCCGCGGGCGCGCAGCAACGCCTGCGCCTCCCAGGTCAGCGACCAGCGCGCGTAGTACGCCTTGTAGGAGTCGAGGGAGCGCGTGACGGGGCCGTTCTTGCCCTCCGGCCGCAGGCCGATGTCGAGGTCGAGCGGCAGCCGGCTGTCCTCGCTCAGCCTGTTCAGGGCAGCGACGATGGCCTGGGAGCGCTTCTGCGCCAGCTCCGGCTCCAGCCCGGCCGGCCGGTAGACGTACATGACGTCGGCGTCCGAGCCGAAACCGAGCTCCTGCCCGCCGAAGCGGCCCATGGCGATGACCGCGAACTCGATGCCGTCGTGCGCCTCCCCGCTCTCGGTGGCGGTGACGGGGCCGCGGATGGCGCGCACGAGGCCGTCGATCAGGTTCTCGGTCACATCGCTCAGGCCCTGACCGAGCTCCTCCACGGTGCAGAGGTCCAGGGTGGCGGCGAAGGCCAGCCGCAGCACCTCGCGCCGGCGGATGCCGCGGAGCACCGCGGCGGC
>NZ_MPZN01000102.1 GCF_002936985.1 Microterricola pindariensis
CATCAGCAGGCGCCCGCCGAGAACGATGACCGCGTCGAAGAGCACGGCGACGATGAGCGTTGCGACGATTCCGCTCAGCACCTCGGCGGCGATGTTGCGTTGGAAGCCGTTGATGAAGAGGTAGCCGAGGCTGGTCACGCCGACGAGCGAGCCAACCGTCACCAGACTCACCGTCGTCGCCGAGACGACGCGGAGCCCCGCCACCAACACCGGTCCGGCCAGCGGCAGCTCGAGCCGCCAGAACAGCTGCCAGCTGGAGAAGCCGACGCCCCGGCCGGCCAGGCGCACGTCGTCGTCGATCGAGTCGAAGGCGTCGGCGCTGGAGCGCAGCATCAGCGCCAGGGCGTACAGGCTGAGCCCCACCACGATGTTGACCGGGCTGGTGAAGCCCGTGCCGAGCACGGCCGGCAGGGCGATGAACAGGGGCAGAGAGGGGATGGTGAAGGCGATGGTGGCCAGGATGAGCAGGATGCCGCGCGTCGCGCGCACCCGGTTCGCCAGCAGGCCGAGCGGCAGCGAGGCCGCCAGCCCGAACAGGATGGGCAGGATGCTCAGCCCGATGTGAGCCAGCGTGAGCTGCCACACCAAGCCGAGGTTGGCGAGGAGCCAGGTCACGGCTCGAGCACTCCCGCCGCACGCCCCTGGGCGTCGACGACGACCCGGGCCCCGTTGACCTCGCGCACGTGCAGCCGCCGGCTGCCGCGGTCGGCGCCGATGAAGCCGGCGACGAAGTCATCCGCGGGGCCCGCGAGGATCTCGGCCGGGGTGCCGCGCTGGGCGACCTCGCCGCCCTCGCGCATGATGACCACCTGGTCGGCGAGCAGGAAGGCCTCGTCGACGTCGTGGGTGACGAACACGACGGTCTTGCCCAGCTCGCCCTGCAGGCGGAGGAGCTCCTGTTGCAGCTCGGCGCGCACGAGCGGGTCGACGGCGCCGAACGGCTCGTCCATCAGCAGGATGTTGGGGTCGGCCGCGAGCCCGCGGGCCACGCCGACGCGCTGCTGCTGCCCGCCGGAGAGCTGGCTGGGGTAGCGGTCGGCCAACGCCCGGTCCAGGCCCACCGTGTCCAGCAGTTCCAGCGCCCGCGCCCGGGCGTCGCGCTTGCGCACGCCGCGCAGCACCGGCACCGTCGCGACGTTGTCGATCACGGTGCGGTGCGGCAGCAGCCCGGAGTTCTGCATCACGTAGCCGATGCTGCGCCGCAGTTCGACGGGCCGCCTCCCGGCGACATCCGCCCCGTCGATGAGCACGCTGCCGGAGGTCGGGTCGACCATGCGGTTGATCATGCGCAGCAGCGTCGTCTTGCCCGACCCGGAGGAGCCGAGCAGGACGGTCGTGCTGTGCGAGGGCAGGACGAGGCTGAAGTCGCGCACGGCCACGGTGCCGTCGTCGAACGTCTTGCCCACGGAGCGGAACTCGATCATCGTGCGGCCGCCTGTTCTGCCCTATGCCGTTTCGGGACCGCCGTAGTAGGACACGAGGTATCCGTGCGCCACGGCGCGGCATTCCGCGATGAACCGGCTGTCGCCGTCGGGGTCGTCGCGGAAGGCGCGGGAGAGCAGGCCGTCGGCTATCTCGATCGCGACCTCCAGGCGGAACAGGAGCTCCGGCCCGCCGTCGAGGCCGAACTCGTCGCTCAGCACGGCGGCCAGGCGCACCGGGAACGAGTCATCGCCGGAGTGCGCCACGAGCTCCTGCTCGGCGTCGGCGCCGGCGACCGGGCCGCCCGCCACGCTCTGCCGCTCGGTGAAGTGCACGATGTGGAAGCCGGGCTCCGTGCGGTACAGGTCGACGAAGGCGGTAATCGCCAGGTCGATGGCCTGCCACCAGTTCTGGGGGGAAGAATCTTGGATGTCGAAGGCGACCCGCGCCCGAAAACGCGCCATTGACCGGTCGCGCAGCGCGGAGAGCACCGCGACACGGTCGGGAAAGTAGCGGTAGACGGTGCCGATGGATGCGCCGGCGTGGTCGGCGATCATGGCGGTCGTGATCCTGTCGAACCCCACCTGGTCCACCACATAGGCGGCAGAGTCCAGTAGGGCGTCCAGCCGCTCAGCGCTGCGCTGCTGGATGGGCTCGGTGCGCACCGCGCGCCCCGCCCCAAGATCGCTTGTTCCGGCTAATTTAGCTAGTGGCACTTCTCCTCCTTAGCGAACTTCGGTCTACTTTAGTGGCGCGGAGCAAGTCTCATGTACCCCGCGCGTGCAGGACGGGCCTCCTGGGCGTGAAAGACTGGACTCGTGGTCGACTCCAGCGAAGCGTGCAATGCACCCCAGAGCTCGGCCCCGCCCGCGCACCGGGCCGCCCGCATCGAGGACTGGGCGCACGCCCGGCGCGATCGTGCCGCCCGCAAGAGGGGGCACCGGGAGACGGTGATCCCCTACTCCGGCTACGGCGGCGACGGCTGGGTGCGCATCCTCTGCCGCGTGCTGCTCTCGCGCCCGGCCGAGCCGCAGCCGGCATCCGCCCGCGCCAGGCGCCGCGCCGAGCGCCGCGGCGCAGGCATGCGCGGCTGGCGCAGCTTCACGAGCGTCCCCGTCGGCTACGCCCGGGTGAGCGTCGACGTCGGCGGGCAGAGCTTCGAGCTGGTGGCCGACCGCGGCGGCGTCGTCGACACCGTCGTGCAGGTGGGCCTGACCCCCGGCTGGCACACGGCGACGCTGCGCACCGCCGAGTCGGCGGCGGTCGAGGCCCCGCTCAACGTCGTCGACCCCGCGGTGACCTTCGGCGTGCTCTCGGATGTCGATGACACCGTGATGGTCACCATGCTGCCCCGGCCGCTCCTGGCCGCCTGGAACACCTTCGTGCTCGACGAGCACGCCCGCATCCCGACGCCCGGCATGGCCGTGCTGCTGGACAAGCTGGCCAACTCCCGCCCCGGAACGCCGGTGATCTACCTCTCCACCGGGGCGTGGAACGTCGCGCCGACGCTCACCCGCTTCCTCTCCCGCAACCTGTACCCGAGCGGCGTGCTGCTCCTGACCGACTGGGGCCCGACGCACGACCGGCTGTTCCGGAGCGGCAGGGAGCACAAGCGGGACAACCTCAACCGCCTGGCGGCCGAGTTCCCGAACATCCGCTGGCTGCTGGTCGGCGACGACGGCCAGCACGACGAGGAGCACTACCGCCAGTTCGCCCTCGCCCACCCGGACAACGTGGCGGCGATCGCGATCCGCGAGCTCTCCCCGGGCGAGGCGGTGCTGGCCGGCGGCCGCTCCAAGATCGAGGACGGCTACGGCGGGGTGCCCTGGGCGTACGCCCCGGACGGCTCCGGCCTGGCCGACCAGCTCACCGAGCTCGGCATCCTCAAGCCCTAGTCCCGAGGCCCTGGGCCCCCAGCCTGGGCCCCCGGCGGCTAGCGCGTCCCGCGGATGCGGTCCAGGCCGCGGTTGATCTGGCGCGCCCAGAGCGGGCCGCGGTAGAGGAACGCGGTGTAGCCCTGCACCAGGGTCGCCCCGGCATCCAGTCGTTCGGCGACGTCCGCGGCGGTCTCGACGCCGCCGGCGGAGATGACGCAGAGCGTGGCGGGCACGTTCTGGCGGATGAGCCGCAGCACGGCGAGCGAGCGGGCGGCGAGCGGGGCGCCGGAGAGCCCACCGGCACCGGCGGCCTCGACGACGGATGCCGGCGTCGCCAGGCCCTCGCGGGAGATCGTCGTGTTCGTGGCGATGATGCCGTCCAGGCCGAGCTCGACGACGAGCCCGGCGATCTTCACCACCTCCTCGTCGAGGAGGTCGGGGGCGATCTTCACCAGCAGCGGGGTCGGCCCGCAGGCCTCCTTGACGGCGCTGAGCAGGGGGCGGAGCAACTCCAGCTCCTGCAGGCCGCGCAGGCCCGGCGTGTTGGGCGAGCTGACGTTGACGACGAGGTAGTCGGCCAGCGGGGCCAGAGCGCGGGCGGAGATCAGGTAGTCCGCGGTGGCGTCCTCGACCGCGGTGACGCGGCTCTTGCCGATGTTGACGCCGATGACGGGGCGGCCGGCCGTGGCGCGGGCCTTCCGGAGGCGCTCGCGGGCGCCGTCCGCTCCCCCGTTGTTGAAGCCCATGCGGTTGATCACGGCACGGTCGGGCACGAGGCGGAACAGCCGCGGCTGCTCGTTGCCGGGCTGTGCGTGCGCCGTGAGGGTGCCGACCTCGATGTGGCCGAAGCCGAGCTGTCCGAGGCCGATGACCGCCTGCGCGTCCTTGTCGAAGCCCGCCGCGACGCCGAACGGGGTGTCGAAGTGCAGGCCGAGCGCCTGCACCGAGAGGTCGGTGCGGGGGCGCGTGTAGCGGTGCACGAGCCGGCCGAAGCCCGCGGTCGGCAGCGCCTTGATCACGCCGAAGGCGAGGTGGTGGGCGCGCTCGGGGTCGAGCTTGGACAGGACGAGGGAGAAGAGTAGAGGGTACATGCCTGCTCAAGAATACCGGCAGGCGCGCCCCTGCCCGGACCGCGCGGACGCGTCGGCGGGCCGGCCGGCCTAGTCGACGGGCAGGGCGGGCTTGCGCCCGTGCTCCTTGCGCAGCTGTGCGATGGCGGCCTCGAAGTCCTCGAGCGATTCGAAGGCCTGGTAGACGCTGGCGAAGCGGAGGTACGCCACCTCGTCCAGCTCGCGCAGCGGGGCGAGGATCGCGAGGCCGATGTCGTTGGCCTCGATCTGCGACGCGCCGGTGGAGCGGATCGTCTCCTCGACCTTCTGGGCCAGGACGGCGAGGTCGGAGTCGGTGACCGGGCGGCCCTGGCAGGCCTTGCGCACGCCGGCGACGACCTTCTCGCGGCTGAACAGCTCGACGACGCCGTTGCGCTTGATGACGGCGAGGGTGGCGGTCTCCGTGGTGCTGAAACGACGCCCGCACTCTGGACACTGCCGTCGGCGGCGGATGGAGAGCCCGTCATCGCTGGTGCGCGAATCGATGACCCGGGAGTCGGGGTGGCGGCAGAACGGGCAATACATCGTGATCCCAGCCTAGCGGCTCCGCCGGCCGCTCGGCCGATACTGCTGCTGTGCCCTGGCCGCCGCGCGGCCGCTACAGTGTGACCATGACCGCGACGGGCAACGCAGGGCGGCGCGCCGATGCGGCGCTCCCCGACTGGCTGGTCGCCCACCCGCTCACCGCCGGCTGGCTCTGGCTGGCCGTCTTCGGCGCGCTCGGCCTCGTCGCCGGGGTGCTCGACTGGAGCGTCGCGGCATCCCTGCTCGTGGTCGCGCTGTTGGTGCTGCCGCCGGTCACGGCCATGATCGTCGTGCTGCGGGAGACGCCGCGGCGCACACTGGAGACCCACGGCTCGGTGCTCGGGCACTTCCTCACCCGCTACCTGGTCATCATCGCCGGCTTCCTGGCCTGGACGGCGTCGATCGTGCTGGGCGCCACCATCTCGACCTCGCTGACGCTCCTGGCCGAGGGCCGGGAGCGCGAGGTGCTGGGCATCGGCTTCAGCCTCGTGCTCGGCATCGTGCTCCCGACCATCGCGGTGCTCTGGGTCGTCTTCCTGCTGCGCTGCGCCTGGTTCCTGGCGAGAGTGCGCGGCTGGCGGCAGAGCCCGGGCAGCACCGTGGTGCCCGCCCGCATGCTGCTGCGCCGGCCGCGACTGCGCACGGTGACGATCGGGCTCGCCCACCCCGGGCTGTTGACGGCGACCGCGCTCGTCTCCGGTGTCGCCCTGCTGGCGGTCGTGATCTCAGACTTGACGCTGCTGCTCGAGTAGCGCCGGCTTCCCCCGCGGGGCGCAGCAGTTAGAGGAAGCGGGCGCTGATCGCGTCCCCGTGGGCGGGCAGCGCCTCGGCGTTGCTGAGCGCGAGCACGTTCTGGTGCACCTCGGCCAGCGCCTCCCGGCTGTAGCGCACGACCTGCTGCGGCCGCAAGAAGGTCGAGGCGCCGAGGCCGGCGGAGAACCGGGCCTGGCCGCCGGTGGGCAGCACGTGGTTCGACCCGGCCGAGTAGTCGCCGAGGCTCACCGGCGAGTTCGGGCCGAGGAAGATCGCCCCGGCGTTCTCGATGAGCTCGAGCACGGCCTCCGGATCCTCGGTCTGGATCTCGAGGTGCTCCGGGCCGAAGGCGTTGCTGAACGCCGCCGCCTCCTCGATGTCGTCGACGAGCACGAGCGCGGACTGCGGCCCGCTGAGGGCCGCGGTGACCCGGGCGCTGTGGGTGGTCGTCTGGGCCAGGCGCCCCAGCTCGGCCTCGACGGCGTCGGCGAGGGCGGTGTCGTCGGTGACCAGCACGGTGGCGGCCAGCTCGTCGTGCTCGGCCTGGCTGACCAGGTCGGCGGCGATCAGGGCGGCATCCGCCATGGCGTCGGCGATCACGAGGATGTCGGTCGGGCCGGCCTCCGCGTCGATGCCGGCCTGGCCGCGGATCAGGCGCTTGGCGGCGGCGACGTACACGTTGCCGGGGCCGGTGACCATCTGCACGGGGTCCAGGCCGATGCCGGCCACGCCGTAGGCGAGGGCGCCGACGGCTCCGGCGCCGCCCATGCCGTACACCTCGGTGATTCCGAGCAGTCCGGCGACGGCGAGGATGGTCGGGTGCACACGCCCGCCGAAGGCCGCCTGGGGCGGCGAGGCGAGCGCGATCGAGCGCACGCCGGCGGTCTGGGCCGGCACGACGTTCATGACGACGCTGGAGGGGTAGACGGCCTTGCCGCCGGGCACGTACAGGCCGACCCGGCCGACGGGCTGCCAGCGCTGGATGATCTCGGCGCCGGGGGCGAGCACGGTCGTGGCGGCGGGCGGAACCTGGGCGGCGCTGGCCAGCCGCACCCGGCGGATGGTCTCGAGGATCGCCTCGTGCACGTCCGGGTCGAGGCCCGCGACGGCCTCGTCGATGTGCGACTGCGGCACGCGGATCGACTCAGGGCGCACCCGGTCCAGCCGCTCCGCCTGGTCGAGCAGGGCATGCTCGCCGCGGGCCCGAACATCGTCGATGAGTTCGGCCGCCACCTCCAGCGCAACGCTCACGTCGGTGCTCGCGCGGGGCACGAGGGCGAGGAGTTCGGCGGGGGTAGGCTGGAGACCGCGCAGGTCAATCGTCTGGATCATGATCTGCCCAGTTTATCCGCACGGCCTGATTCGCACGGTCTCCGGGCGCCGTGGAATACGCGCCATGCTTCCACGCTTGAGAGAAGGCGTATGAACGCTTCCGCCGCAATTCCCGCCGACTCCCCCGACTCCCCCGCCTCCCCCGGGGCCATGCCGGAGGATCTGCACGCCTTCAAGCAGGCGTTCCGCCGGCATGCCGCGGGCGTGGCCGTCGTCACCGCCCTCGACCCGGACGGGCGGCCGGTCGGCTTCACGGCCACCTCCCTGGCCTCGCTGGCCGCCGTGCCGCCGCTGGCCACGTTCAACATGGCCCGCTCCGCCAGCGCGTGGAGGGCGATCGCCGAAACCGATCGGGTCGTCATCCACATGCTCGGCGCCCGCAACCGCGCCACCGCGCAGATCATGGCCCGCGACGCCTCCGAGCGCTTCATCGGCGACCACTGGCACACGGGGCCGCACGGCCTGCCCGTGCTGAACGATGTCACCGCGTGGATGAGCGGGCGCATCCTGGAGCGCGTCTCCGCGCACAACAACGCGGTCGTCATCGTGCAGGTCGAGGAGGGCGAGCTGGGCCGGGAGGACGCCCCGCTGATCTACCACGAGGGCGCCTACCGCACGCCAGGCGAGATCGTCTGAGGCCCATGCGCGCCCGCGCCCCGCGCACCCCACGCGCGCCCAGTTGCCGCAAATCGGCGGTGCAGCGAGGCGTAACCGGCAATTTGCGGCAACTGGGTGGGCATGTGCGCGCGGGCGGGCGGGGCGACTAGAGCAGGCAGTTCGGGCCGAGCAGGCTCTTCAGCTCGCCGTAGAGGTCGGCCGTCACCTTGACGGAGTGCCGCGGCAGCTCGAACACGCGGG
>NZ_MPZN01000103.1 GCF_002936985.1 Microterricola pindariensis
GGGCCGGCGCGGCGGCCTCGCGCTGGGCGCGGCCGCTGGCGGCCGAGACGGCGCGGGTCACCTCGTGCAGCTCCATACCGAGCAGCCGGGCCAGCTCCCGGGTGTAGCCGGGCCGGATCGAGGGGTCGCGGATGTCGGCGACGACCGGGGCCCCGGCCCTGAGTGCGCCGACGCGTCCCTCCACGGTGTCGAGGTTGAACTGGGAGAGCAGCTGCTTGATCATGAACTCGAACATCGGCTTCTTGCCGTCGATGATCGCCCGAACCGCGGCGTCGCCCTTGTGCAGGCGCAGGTCGCAGGGGTCGAGGCCGTCGGGCGCGACGGCGACGTAGGTCTGGGCGGAGAAGCGCTGCTCCTCGCTGAAGGCGCGCATCGCGGCCTTCTGGCCTGCGGCATCCGGGTCGAAGGTGAACACGACTTCGCCGACGCCGGCCGCGTCTCCCAGCACGCGGCGCAGCACCTTGATGTGGTCGACGCCGAAGGCGGTGCCACAGGTGGCGACGGCGGTGGTGACCCCGGCGAGGTGGCAGGCCATCACGTCGGTGTAGCCCTCGACCACGACGACCTGCCTGCTGCGCGAGATGTCACGCTTGGCCAGGTCGAGCCCGTAGAGCACCTGGCTCTTGTGGTAGATCGGCGTCTCGGGGGTGTTCAGGTACTTGGGGCCCTTGTCGTCCTCGAGCAGCTTGCGCGCGCCGAAGCCGACCGTCTGCCCGGTGATGTCGCGGATCGGCCAGACCAGGCGGCCGCGGAATCGGTCGTAGACGCCGCTGGACCCCTCGCGGCTGGAGACGAGCCCGGCGGTGGTGAGCTCCTCGGTGCTGAAGCCGCGGCCGCGCAGGTGGTTGGTCAGCTCGTCCCAGCTCTTCGGGGCGAAGCCGATGCCGAAGCGTTCGGCGGCGAGGGCGTCGAAGCCGCGCTCTCCGAGGAAGCGGCGGCCGGGGTCGGCGCCCGGCGAGCCGAGCTGCTCGGTGAAGAACTCGGCGGCGGCCTGGTTGGCGGCCAGCAGCCGGGCGCGGTTGCCGTGGTCGGTGGCGGCGCCGCCGTCCTCGTAGTGCAGCTCGAGGCCGACCCGGGCGGCGAGGCGCTCGACCGACTCGGCGAAGGTGACGTGGTCCATCTTCTGCACGAAGGAGTAGACGTCGCCCGACTCGCCGCAGCCGAAGCAGTGGTAGAAACCGACCTGCGGGCGCACGTGGAAGCTGGGGCTGCGCTCGTCGTGGAAGGGGCAGAGGCCCTTCATGGAGCCGACGCCGGCGGACTTCAGGGTGACGTACTCCCCGACCACGTCGGCGATGTTTATGCGTGCCTTGACCTCTTCAACGTCTGCTTGTCGAATTCGTCCGGCCATTGTTCAATCCTAGGCGAGCGGGGGCGGTACCCGGGCCGGGCGGCACGTGTCGCGGGCAACTGGCCTCCGTCCGGGCCCGGAGCGCCAGACTGGGCACCGGACTGGGCGCCGGACTGGGCGCCGGATTGGGAGGCAATCGGAAGATCAGGCGGCGGATTCCGGCCCCACGCTGCCTCCCGATCCCCTGTCGGCCTCCCGATCGGATGCGGGGGCCGCGGGAGCCGCATCAGCGCGCCTCGTGCAGCCGCTGTGCCAGGGCGCGCAGGATGTCGGCTTCGACGCTCGGCCAGTCGAAGAGCACCTGGCGGTAGTCGACGCGCAGCACGGTGTACCCGAGCAGGGTCAGCGCCCGGTCGTGCGCGATGTCGGCGCCGCGTTGTGCGGCCGAGGAATGGTGTGTGTAGCCGTCGATCTGCAGCACCAGCCGCTGCCCGATGAGCCCGTCGACACGATGACCGGCGAGCACCACCTGTTGCTTCACCGTGATGCCGAGCGCGGCCAGTCGCGCGACCGGAATCGTCTCGATGCCCGAATCGGAGAGGCTGGACATCGCGTCGCGAACGGCCCGGGCCGCCCGCGTGCGCAGCGGCAGCCGCGCCAGATGGTGCGGTGTGACCAGCTTCGTGTTGAGGGCGGAATCCCACACGGCGAGTGCGTTCACGAACGGCTGGCAGTCGGCGATGTGCACGAGCGCATTCTCGACGGGCTCGACGAGCGCGTGGCGGGTGACGGCGACGGGGCCGATGCTCCAGTGCACGCGTTGGCCAGGCCCCACGGCGGTGTGGCCGGAGCCGTGGCCGGCGCTGCAGTGCTGCTGGCCGTCAGCGAGGTGCCAGAGGCCCAGCCGTTTCGCCGCGCTGAGGCAGGCAACGCGGCCGCCGAGCTCGGCCGCGGCACGCAGCTCCGCCGGGGCGTCCGGCAACGCAATCCAATCGCGACGCACCCGCCCGATGACGCCCGTGTCGACCGCGGCGCGGATGGCGTAGCGGGTGAACCCGGCGCGGAGCGCCTGCTGCGAGTGAGCGATGCCGTCGTGTTCGGTCAGCCAGTGTGCGAGGGACATGCCGCCCGTCTGCGGGCCGCCACCCGGCTGGCTCTGAGCAGCGCTCGCGCTGTGGACAAGCGGCCCGCGAGGGACGCCTGTGCACACGTGCGCGAACCGGATCGGGCGGCTTTCGGCGGATCGGGCGGCGGTTTCCGGCCAGAAGCTGCCTCCGCATCTTCCGTCGGCCTCCCGACCGGGCGCTCAACTCGCCGCGGCGGCTGGGCTGGGGCAACTGGCCTCCCAAAGCGCTGGCTGCCTAGACTGACCGCTATGAGTGTCGCCGACGACTTTTCAGCCCGCTTCGCCGACCGCGTGTTCTTCGGAACCGTGCTGACCATGGACGAGGAGATGCCGGATGCCGAGGCGGTCGCCGTCCAGGCCGGGCGCATCGTCGCGGTGGGCAGCCGGGCCGACGTCGAGGAACTCGTCGGGCCGGACACGGTCGTCACCGAACTGGGTGAGGCGGTGCTGCTGCCCGGCTTCGTCGAGGCGCACGGGCATCCGCTCACCGAGGCGATCTTCCTCGGGCCGAAGGTCGTCGACATCCGCCCCGTCGTCGCGGCCACCGCGGCCGAGGTGCTGCACCGGCTCACCGACGCCATCGCCCAGGGCGACCCGGCCGGCGTCTATGCGAACGGCTGGGACGCGCTGCTGCAGACCGGCCTGCCGGAGCCCACGCTGGCCTGGCTGAACCAGCTCTCCCCCGATCGCCCGCTGGCGATCTTGCACAACTCCGGCCACTCCGCGTACTTCAACACGGCCGCCGCCCGCGCCACCGGGGTGAGCCGCGACACCCCCGACCCGGTCGGCGCCTCCTTCGGCCGCGACGCCGACGGCAACCTCGACGGGACGCTCCGGGAGACGGCCGCCGCAGCGATGATCTTCGGCCCGGCACTCCAACCGACGCCGGCCGAGTACGTCGACGCGCTCACGGCCGAGTCCGGGCGGCTGAACCGGGCCGGGATCACCTCCGTCGGCGAGCTCGGCTACGACCCGAACATCGCGCCGGCCCTGGCCGCCGCGCGGGAGGCCGGCGCGCTCACGGTGCGACTGCGCCTGTACGAGATGTCCTCCCCGGCCCGGTCGAGCGCGTCGCGCCCCGGGGACGGGGATGCCGCCGTGCGGCACACCGGCATCAAGCTCTGGGCCGACGGCTCCCCCTGGGTCGGCAACATCGCGACCAGCTTCCCCTACCTCGACACGCCGGCGACCCGCTCCCTCGGGCTGGAGCCCGGCCACCGCGGCCACGCCAACTACACGCCGGAGCAGATCGCCGAGATCTCCGAGGCGTACTTCACCGCCGGCTGGCAGCTGGCCTGCCACGTGCACGGCGACGCCGCCGTCGACATGGTGCTGGACCAGTGGGAGGCGCTGCTGATGCGCCACCCGCGGGAGGACCACCGGCTGCGCCTGGAGCACGTCGGCTCGATGACGGCCGCCCAGTTCGAGCGCGCGGCCGCGCTCGGCATCACGGCCGGCATCTTCATCGACCACCTGTACTACTGGGGCGACGTGCTCGTCGACGACCTGTTCGGGCCGGAGCACGGCGCCGTCTGGGCCGCGGCCGGCTCGGCCGCGGAATCCGGCATCCGCTTCTCGTTCCACAACGACGGCCAGGTCACGCCGGCCGAGCCGCTGCGCAACATCGAGATCGCCGCGACCAGGCGGAGCCGTTCCGGCACGGTGCTCGCGCCGGAGCAGCGCATCAGCGTCGCGCGGGCGCTCAGGGCGGAGACCATCGACAGCGCTTACCAGCTGTTCTCCGACCACGAGTTCGGCTCGATCACGCCGGGCAAGCTGGCCGACCTCGTCGTGCTCGCCCGCTCGCCGCTCAGCGCCGACCTGAGCGCCGGCTCGATCGCCGACATCCCGGTGCTGGAGACGGTGCTCGGCGGGGTCACGGTGCACCAGGCGTCCTGATCTGCACGACCCACTCGTACGCTAGAACGTTTTAGCGTAGCATGGGGGCATGCCCGACAAGTCCGAAACCACCCCTGAACCCACCTCTGAGCCCACTGCTGAGCCCCTGTCTGAGGCCACCGACCTCCGCGCCGCGCTCGCCGCCCTCTCGCGGCGGGTCGACAGCCTGGAGGGTGCACGGGCCGCGCCGCCCGCCTCGTCCCTGTGGGCGCTCGACGAGCTGCGCAGGCGGCGCGCGCAGCACCCCTCGACGGCCGAGGGGGCGGTGCTGCTCAGCGGGAGCGTCACCCTGCCGGACGGCACCCCGGTGGAGTGGCAGCAGGGCGCGTCGAGTGCCGAGCTGCTCGCCTCCGAGTGGGGCGAGCGCTCCGCCGCCTTCGCCGCGCTGGGCCACCCGGTCAGGGTGGAGCTGCTGCGGCACGTCCTGAACGGGGTGCGCGGCACGGCCGAGCTCGCCGCGATCGAGTCGCTCGGCACAACGGGGCAGCTGCACCACCACCTGCGGCAGCTCCTGGGCGCCGGCTGGCTGCGGCAGAGCGCCAGGGGCAGCTACGAGGTGCCGGCCAGCCGCGTCGTGCCGCTGCTCGTCTGCCTCGCGGCGGTCGGCGAATGAGCGGCAGCCTCGGGCGGCTCTACCGCTGGCGGGTCGTGCTCATCGGCGCCTCGATCCTGCTCATCGCCCTCGGCACGCTGGCCGGACTGCTGCTCCCTCCCGGCGCCGCCGTCACTGCCGTCGCGGGGCTCCTCCCCCTGCTCGGCCTCGCCGGGATGGCGATCGGCGGGGTCACGGCCTGGGTGGGCGGGCGCGGGCATCGGGGCGACGGGCGGCGCATCGCGCTCCGGTCCCCCGTCGCCGGGCGCTGGCTGGCCATGAACAGCCCGGCCACGAAGACCCCGAGCCACGGCGTGCGCGCCTACGGCCAGGCGTTCGCGCTCGATCTGGTGCATGAACCGGATGCCGGCGCCCGGCCGACGTTCGGAGCGGGCGCGGCGATGCGTCCGCCGGAGGACTTCCCCGCCTTCGGCCAGCCGGTGTTCGCGATGTGCGACGGCGTGGTGGTGTCGGTGACCCAGTGGCATCGCGATCACCGCAGCCGCTCCAGCGTGCTCGCGGTGATCTACATGATGGTGGAGGCGGCCGTACGGGAGCTCGGCGGCCCGGGGTGCATCATCGGCAACCACGTGACGATCCGCTCGGAGGACGGTCACTACGCGCTCGTCGCGCACCTGCGCCGCGGATCGGTGCTCGTGCGGGTGGGCGACGAGGTGCGGGCCGGCGCGCAGATTGCCTCGTGCGGCAACTCGGGCAACAGCAGCGAGCCGCACGTGCACGCCCAGCTGATGGACTCCGCCAGCCCCTGGACTGCTGCTGGCATCCCAATCGAGTTCACCGGCATCCGCCTGAGCGGCACGCCCGACAGCGGGCCCACCGCCGGGCTCCCGGCAGACGGCGAGCACATGCTCGCCGCGGCCTAGGCTCGCCGCGGGCTAGGCGCGCCGCACCAGCCGCTCGTGCCAGGCCAGCGCCGACTGGTCGGTGAGGCTGGCGACCTGGTCGACGATGACGCGCTTGCGGGCGGTGTCGTCGGATGCCGCGCGCCAATCCTCGGCGAAGCCGGGGTCGAGGTGTGCCGCGCCGCTCTCGTGCAGCACGGTGGCCAGCTCGGTGAGCACCTCGCGCTGCTCGGCGTAGATCGGCTGGCGGGCGTTGTGCGACATCACGAAGGCGGCGACGATACCCTTGAGCACGGCGATCTCGGCCTGGATCTCGCGCGGCACGACGACGTCGGCGTCGAAGCGGATCAGGCTGGCCAGCGGGAAGGCTGCGCGGGTGGCATGCGTCGCGGCCTGCGCGAAGCGCCCGATCAGCTGGCTGGTCAGGTTCTTCAGGCGGCCCTGGTCGCGGCGGCTGCCGTCCCAGGTGCTCGGCCAGCCCTCGAGGGAGTCGAGCCGGTCGAAGGCGGCGATCAGTTCGGCGTGGGAGTGCGCGCCGCCGATCCACTCGTACATGGAGGTGACGAGCGCGTCGTGGTCGACCCGGTCACCGAGGGCGGCGACGTCGATGTAGCCGTTGACGATGGCGTCCTCGAAGTCGTGCACCGAGTAGCCGATGTCGTCGGAGAGGTCCATCACCTGGGCCTCGATGGAGAGGCGGCGCTCCGGCGCCCCGGCGCGCATCCAGGTGAACACGCCGATGTCGTCCTTGTAGAAGCCGAACTTGGCGCGGCCGCTCGGGTCGGCGACGGAGCTGGTGTCCGGCCAGGGGTATTTGCAGCTGGCGTCGAGGCTGGCCCGGGTGAGGTTCAGCCCGTAGCTCTGCCCGTCCGGCCCGAACACCTTCGGCTCCAGCCGGGTGAGCAGGCGCAGCGTCTGGGCGTTGCCCTCGAAGCCGCCGATGTCGTCGGACCAGGCGTTGAGGGCCTTCTCGCCGTTGTGGCCGAACGGCGGGTGGCCGAGGTCGTGGGCGAGGCAGGCAGTGTCCACGACATCCGGGTCCAGGCCGAGGCTGGACGCCAGCTCGCGGCCGACCTGCGCCACCTCGAGCGAGTGGGTCAGCCGGTTGCGGGCGAAGTCGAGGCCGGCGGTCGGGCTGAGCACCTGCGTCTTGGCCGCCAGCCGGCGCAGCGCGCTGGAGTGCAGCAGGCGGGCGCGGTCCCTGGCGAAGTCGCTGCGGCGGGAGGAGTGCTTCTCGGGCAGCCAGCGCTCGGCGTCGTAGTCGCTGTAGCCGCCGAACAGGCTGGCTCCGAACGCGTGCTCAACCGCCACTGGTGTCGCCCTCCCCCTCGGTGAGGTTGTTCCGCTCGATGCCGTCGAGATCGCGGGAGTTCAGCCAGCCGTCCGGCAGCGCGGGCTTCTTCGGGGTGCCGGCGCGGCCGCGCGGGCCCTCGACGCCCTCCCCGGGGTACGGCTGGTCCCAGTCGAGCGTGCCGAGCAGGTCGTCCAGCGACTGCAGCGACTGCACGGTGGCCATCTTGGCGCGCAGCTCGCCGCCGACCGGGTAGCCCTTGAAGTACCAGGCGACGTGCTTGCGGATGTCGCGGCATCCGCGGTCCTCGTCCTCGAAGAACTCGACGAGCAGCTCGGCGTGGCGGCGGAACGCCTCCGCGACCTGGCCGAGGGTCGGCTCGTGCCTGGTGTCCTCGCCGCGGAAGGCGGCGGCCAGGTCGCCGAACAGCCAGGGCCGGCCGAGGCAGCCGCGGCCGACGACGACGCCGTCGCAGCCGGTCTCCTCCATCATGCGCAGGGCGTCGGCGGCCGACCAGATGTCGCCGTTGCCGAGGACCGGGGTGTCGGTGATCGTGTTCTTGAGCTTCTCGATCGCGGTCCAGTCCGCCTGGCCGGAGTAGAACTCGCTGGCGGTGCGGCCGTGCAGCGCGATGGAGGCGACGCCGGCGCCCGCTGCGGCCCTCGCTGCCTCGAGGTAGGTGAGGTGGTCGGGGTCGATGCCCTTGCGCATCTTCACCGTCAGGGGGATGTCGCCTGCTGCCTTCACCGCGCCCTCCACGATCTGGCGGAACAGTTCGAGCTTCCACGGGAGCGCGGCGCCGCC
>NZ_MPZN01000104.1 GCF_002936985.1 Microterricola pindariensis
GGCGCTGGCGGATGCCGGCATTGACATCGTGCGCTGGGAGGCGCTGGACGCCGCCGAGCAGGAGCGCCTGGACGACTACTTCTCCCGGCAGATCTTCCCCGTGCTGATGCCGCTGGCCGTCGACCCGGCCCACCCGTTCCCCTACATCTCCGGGCTCTCGCTCAACCTCTCTGTGCGCGTGCGCAACACCCGCACCGGCCGGCAGGAGTTCGCCCGCCTCAAGGTGCCGCAGATGCTGCCCCGCTTCCTCGAGATCACCTCGGAGGATCCGACCCGGCAGCGCTTCATCACGCTCGAGGACCTGATCGCCAACCACCTCGGCGACCTGTTCCCCGGCATGGAGATCGTCGCCCACCACGTCTTCCGCGTCACCCGCAACGAAGACGTCGTCGTCGACGAGGACGAGACAGAGAACCTGATCCAAGCGCTCGAGAAGGAGTTGCTGAGACGTCGCTTCGGCCCGCCCATCCGGCTCGAGGTCACCGACGACATGGATGACGTCACCCTCGGCCTGCTCGTGCGCGAGCTGGATGTCAGCGAGCAGGAGGTGTACCGGCTGCCCTCCCCGCTCGACCTCGGAGGGCTGTTCGACCTCGGCCGCATCGACCGCCCCGACCTGCGCTTCCCCAAGCACGTGCCGACGACGAGCGTGCAGCTGCAGCCGATCGAGCCGAACGCGAAACCGGATGTCTTCGCCTCCATCTCCCGCGACGACATCCTCGTGCACCACCCCTACGAGTCCTTCGCCACCAGCGTGCAGGCGTTCATCGAGCAGGCCGCCGCCGACCCGGACGTGCTCGCCATCAAGCAGACGCTCTACCGCACCTCGGGCGACAGCCCGATCGTGGAGGCGCTCATCGATGCCGCCGAGTCCGGCAAGCAGGTGCTGGCCCTGGTCGAGATCATGGCCCGCTTCGACGAGCAGGCCAACATCAGCTGGGCGCGCAAGCTCGAGAAGGCCGGCGTGCACGTCGTCTACGGCTTGGTCGGGCTGAAGACGCACTGCAAGCTAGCCCTCGTCATCCGCCAGGAGCAGGGCGAGCTGCGCCACTACAGCCACATCGGCACCGGCAACTACAACCCGAAGACGAGCCGCATCTACGAGGACCTCGGGCTCTTCACCGCCGACGACCAGGTCGGCAAGGACCTGACCCGGCTGTTCAACGAGTTGAGCGGCTACGCGATCGAGAAGAAGTTCAAGCGCCTGCTCGTCGCGCCGCTGCACCTGCGCAAGGGGCTGCTCAAGCGCATCGACGACGAGACGGCGAACGCGCTCGCCGGGCGGCCGGCCGGCATCCGGATCAAGGTCAACTCGATGGTCGACGAGGCCATCATCGACGCGCTCTACCGGGCCAGCAATGCCGGCGTGCCCGTGGACATCTGGGTGCGCGGCATCTGCAGCCTCAAGCCGGGCGTCGAGGGGATGAGCGCGAACATCCGCGTGCGCTCGATCCTCGGCCGCTACCTCGAGCACTCCCGCATCTTCAGCTTCCTGAACGACGGCGACCCGCAGGCGTACATCGGCAGCGCCGACATGATGCACCGCAACCTCGACCGCCGCGTCGAGGCGCTGGTGCGGCTGGTCGCACCCGAGCACCTGGCCCAGATCGACGCCCTGTTCGAGCGCGCGTTCAACCCGCGCACCAGCGCGTGGGAGCTTGGCGCCGACGGCGTCTGGATCCGGCACCACCTGGACGATGCGGGGCATCCGCTCGATGACCTGCAGAATAGGCTGATGCAGCAAATCGCCCAGAGGAAGCGCCCAGGGGGCCGCCGGTGACAACCGCCATCTACGCGGCAGGTGCCGTCTGCTGGCGGATCGTCGACGGCAAGGTCATGGTTCTCGTCATTCACCGCACGGTGCATGGCGACGTCACCATCCCCAAGGGCAAGGTCGACCCCGGCGAGACGCTGCCACAGACCGCCGTGCGCGAGATCCTCGAGGAGACCGGCCTGGCCATCGCGCTCGGCGTCCCCGTCGGCATCGCCAACTACCCGCTCGGCAACGGCCGCGAGAAGATCGTGCACTACTGGGCGGCCGAGGTCAGCGACGAGGCCATCCAGCGCTCCACCTTCGTGCCCAATGGCGAGGTCGCCGCGCTGGAGTGGGTCACCATCAAGCGCGCCCGCGGCTACCTGAGCTACCCGACCGACGTCGAGATCCTCGAGCACTTCGCCGCGCTGGTCGATGCGGGCGTCACCTCGACGTTCGCCATCATCGCGCTCCGCCACGGCAAAGCCGTCGCGCCGTCGGCGTGGGACGGCCCGGATGCCACCCGGCCGCTGACAGAGCGAGGCGTGCAGCAGGCGGCCGGCAACGTGCCGACGCTCGCCGCCTGGCGCCCGCGCAGGATCGTCTCGAGCACGGCCACCCGCTGCGTGACCACCGTGACTCCGCTGGCCGTCGCGCTCGGCCAGGAGATCCGCCGCACCGAGCTGATCAGCCAGGACGCCTGGGAGGACGGCACCAGCGACGTGCGCGCCGTCGTCGGCAAGCGCGTGCGCGCCCGCAAGACGGCCGTGCTGTGCAGCCACGGCCCGGTGCTGCCCGACATCCTGCGCGAGATCGCGCTGGCCACCGGCACCACCCAGGGCTCCTACCTCTCGGATGCCGCGGCGCTGGAGACCGGAGCCTTCTCGATCGTGCACCTCTCCCGCAGCAACCCCAGCTCCGGCATCATCGCGATCGAGACGCACTCCCCACGCGTCTAGCCGGCCTCGCCCCGCTGGCATCAGTCGCTGGCGCCCTCCCCGCTGGTCGAGGAGGCCCGCCAGGGCCGTATCGAGACCGTGACAGGGCGGGACCGTTCCGCGTGCGAGGTCTCGATACGCTCGTTCCTCGCTACTCGACCAGCGGGGTCTGCGGCATCCGCCGTGGTGCCTGCGAGAACGCCGGGAATCGGCACCCGCATGCGCACATGTCGCCCCGCGTTAACCTCGCGTTCACCGACCGGGGGGATGCTCGTTAACCGAGGAGCCTAGCTTCGACACCAGGCCAGCACCGGCCTGTGTCAAGCATCCGAACCCCCTGAAAGGGACTCACGTGAACATCAAGCGTCTCGGCCGCCCCGCGGTCGTAGCTGTTGCCGCTGCTCTTGTACTTTCCTCGTGCGCCGCGAACGAGGGCACCGCCCCCGCCGGCGACGCCCCCACCGAGACGGCGACCGCCCTCTCCGGTACGCTCAACGCCGCCGGCGCCTCCTCGCAGGGCTCCGCCCAGGAGACGTGGACCGCGTCGTTCCAGACCGCGAACCCCGATGTCACCATCAACTACGACCCGACCGGTTCCGGCGCGGGCCGCGAGAGCTTCTTCGCCGGCGGCGCCGCCTTCGCCGGCTCCGACTCCTACCTCAAGGACGAGGAGCTCGCCGGCGAGTTCGCCATGTGCGCCCCCGGCACCACCGCCGTCGACCTCCCGGTGTACATCTCCCCGATCGCCGTGATCTTCAACATCGAGGGCGTCACCGAGCTGAACCTCGACGCGGCGACGCTCGCCCAGATCTTCAAGGGCGACATCACCGTCTGGAACGACCCGGCCATCGTCGCCCTGAACCCCGACGCCACGCTGCCGGCCACCAACATCACCGCCGTGCACCGCTCCGACGACTCGGGCACCACCAAGAACTTCGCCGACTACCTCAACCAGGTCGCACCGGACGTCTGGACCGAGAAGCCGGCCGACACCTTCCCGTTCCAGACAGGCGAGGGCGCCCAGGGCACCTCGGGCGTCGTCTCCGCCGTCACCACCGGCGTCGGCACCATCGGCTACGCGGACGCCTCGCGCGCCGGTGACCTCGGCGTCGCCAAGATCAAGGTCGGCGACGAGTTCGTCCAGTACACGGCCGAGGCTGCGGCCGCCGTCGTCGCCGAGTCGCCGATGGTCGAGGGCCGCGCGGCCGACGACCTCGCGATCTCGCTGAACCGCAAGACGACCGACCCGACCCACTACCCGCTGGTGCTGGTCAGCTACGCGATCGTCTGCACCGACTACGCAGACGCCAAGGTGGGCGAGCTCGTCAAGAGCTACGTCGGCTTCATGGCCAGCGATGAAGGCCAGAAGGAGGCCGCAGCCTCCGCCGGTGCCGCCCCGCTCTCCGCGGAGCTGCAGACCAAGGTTGCCGATGTGATCGCCTCGATCAAGTAACACGGGATGCCGCTCGCCCGGCCGTCTCGGCAGTCATGCCGAAGCGGCCGGGCACACGGCTTCCCTCCCCCGCAGCACAGTCACACCGAACTACGAAGAAGAGGGATCCAGCCCGCATGACGACAGCCGTCGCCCCGCCGATCAAGGCCAAACAGCGCCCAGGCGACCGCATCTTCTCCACCGCCACCGTGGTGGCGGGAAGCCTGATCCTTGTCGTGCTCGCCGCAGTGGCGATCTTCCTCGTCGCCCAGTCGCTCCCGGCATTCACCGCCGACGAGTCCGCGTTCAAGGGCGGCATCACCAATTTCTGGGATTACGTCTGGCCGCTGGCGTTCGGCACCGTCTGGGCCGCCGCCCTCGCCCTGCTCATGGCCGTGCCCGTCGCGATCGGCATCGCCCTCTTCATCTCGCACTACGCTCCGCGCAAGCTCGCGCAGTCGCTCGGCTACGTCGTCGACCTGCTGGCCGCCGTGCCCTCCGTCGTCTTCGGCCTCTGGGGCATCACCGTGCTCGCCCCGGCCCTGCAGCCGCTCTACTCCCAGCTGGTCGAGTGGTTCGGCTGGTTCCCCCTCTTCGCCGGCCCGGTCTCCGGCACCGGCCGCACCATCCTCACCGTCGCCGTGGTGCTCGCCGTCATGATCCTGCCGATCATGACCGCGCTCTGCCGCGAGGTGTTCCTGCAGACGCCGCGCCTGCACGAGGAGGCCGCCCTGGCCCTCGGCGCGACCCGCTGGGAAATGATCACCATGGCCGTGCTGCCCTTCGGCCGCCCCGGCATCATCTCGGCCGCGATGCTCGGCCTCGGCCGCGCGCTCGGCGAGACGATGGCCGTCGCCATGGTGCTCTCGCCGGCATCCGTGATCAGCTTCGCCCTGCTGCAGTCGCAGAACCCCTCCACGATCGCCGCCAACATCGCCCTGAACTTCCCCGAGGCGCACGGCGTGGGCGTGAACGTCCTGATCGCGACCGGCCTGATCCTGTTCCTCATCACGCTGGCCGTCAACATGGTGGCCCGCTTCGTGATCAACCGCCGCAAGGCCTTCTCGGGAGCGAACTGATGAGCACCACCCTCACCGCGGCCCCCATCACGAACTCGCTCACCGCGGGCATGCTGCCCCGGCGCGCGAGCCTCTGGCTGTTGCTGACCAGCTTCGCCGTGACCGGCGCCTTCTTCGGCGTGCTCTTCGCCGCCGGCATCACCAACGACTTCAACATCGTCGGCACCGTCTTCTTCGGCGTGCTGCTGTTCTGCCTGCTGATCTGGAGCGTCTCTCGCGCCGTCGAGGGCTCCCGCAAGGCGAAGGACCGCCTCGTCACGGCGCTCGTCGCGCTCGCCTTCACGATCGCCCTGCTGCCGCTGATCTCGGTGACGTTCACCACCATCGTAAACGGCCTCCCCCGCTTCGACATGGAGTTCTTCACCCACTCGATGCGCAACGTGGTCGGCCCGGGCGGCGGCGCGCTGCACGCCATCACGGGCACCCTGCTCATTACCGGAGCGGCCGCCCTCATCTCGGTGCCGATCGGCCTGCTCACCGCGATCTACCTCGTCGAGTACGGCCGCGGCAGCCTGGCCCGCGGCATCACCTTCTTCGTCGACGTGATGACCGGCATCCCCTCGATCGTCGCCGGCCTGTTCGCGTTCGCGCTGTTCGCGCTGATCACCAACGACCCCGGCATCCGCTTCGGCATCGGCGGCGCCGTCGCCCTCAGCGTGCTCATGATCCCGGTTGTGGTGCGCTCGAGCGAGGAGATGCTCAAGCTGGTGCCGAACGAGCTGCGCGAGGCGGCCTTCGCCCTCGGCGTGCCGAAGTGGCTCACCGTGCTGAAGGTCGTGCTGCCGACATCCATCGCCGGAATCATCACCGGCATCATGCTCTCCATCGCCCGCGTGATCGGCGAGACGGCCCCGCTGCTGATCATCGCCGGCTTCACCTCGAGCATGAACTACGACCTGTTCAGCGAGCGCATGATGACCCTGCCCGTGTTCGTGTACACGCAGTACATGAACCAGGGCTCCGACATGCAGGCCTACATCGACAGGGCCTGGGCCGGCGCTCTCACGCTGATCCTCATCGTCGCCCTGCTCAACATCATCGCCAGACTCATCGCCAAGTTCTTCACGCCGAAGATCGCGCGCTAGCCCCCGCTCCCGTCGCCACAAGCATCCAAGGAATCAATGTCCAAGCGCATCGAAGTCAACGACCTCAACGTCTACTACAGCAAGTTCCTCGCCGTCGAAGACGTCACCCTCACCATCGAGCCGCGCACCGTGACGGCGTTCATCGGGCCCTCCGGATGCGGCAAGTCCACCTTCCTGCGCACGCTGAACCGCATGCACGAGGTGATCCCCGGTGCCCGCGTCGAGGGCGAGGTGCTCATCGACGGCAACAACCTCTACGGCCCCGGCGTCGACCCCGTGCTGGTGCGCCGCCAGGTCGGCATGGTGTTCCAGCGGCCCAACCCGTTCCCGACGATGTCGATCGGCGACAACGTGCTGGCCGGCGTCAAGCTCAATAACACCCGGATGAGCAAGAGCGACTCCGACGACCTGATCGAGCGCTCGCTGCGCGGCGCCAACCTGTGGAACGAGGTCAAGGACCGCCTGAACCAGCCGGGATCCGGCCTCTCCGGCGGCCAGCAGCAGCGCCTCTGCATCGCCCGCGCCATCGCCGTTCAGCCCGACGTGCTGCTGATGGACGAGCCCTGCTCCGCCCTCGACCCGATCTCGACGCTCGCCATCGAGGACCTGATCGAAGAGCTCAAGAATGAGTACACGATCGTGATCGTGACCCACAACATGCAGCAGGCCTCGCGCGTCTCCGACCGCACCGCCTTCTTCAACATCGCCGGCACAGGCAAGCCGGGCAAGCTCATCGAGTACAACGACACGACGACGATCTTCTCGAACCCGAGCGTGCAGGCGACCGAGGACTACGTCTCCGGCCGCTTCGGTTGATCGTCCCCGCCTGATCCGCTGGGCTAGTCCCGCGGCGAGAGCAGGTACTCGGTGAAGAGCTCCGTGAGCGGGGCGTCCACCGGCATCTGCACGCCGTCGAGCTCGATGACGGCCACGGCCAGGCGCACGCTGGAGACCAGCCAGACGGCATCCGCCGTGCGCAGCTCCTCGATGCTGATGTCGCGGTAGCTCACGGCGTGCCCGTGGCGCTCCAGGTAGTCGAACAGGCTGCGCTGGGTGGTGCCGTGCAGGATCGCGCCGCTCGGGGCGGGCGTTGAGAACACGTCGCCGTGCCGGATGATGACGGATGACGTCGGGCCCTCCATCACGTAGCCGTCGCTGGTGACGAAGATGGTGTCGTCGGCGCCGCGCCGGTGCGCCTCGCGCAGGGCGGCCATGTTCACGGCGTAGCTGAGCGTCTTGGCGCCGAGCAGCAGCCAGGGGGCGCGCTCCGCGACGCCGCGGTCGTAGCCGCGGTCCAGGGTGATGACGCGCACCCCGCTCTGCCGCACCGGGCCGAAGTCGCTCGCCGCGCTGGCGTGAAGCCAGGCGGTCGGGCTCGGGCCGTGCTCGACGCCGCGGCTGAGCACCAGTTTGATCGCCAGCTCGCCCTGGCTGGGGATGCGGGCGACGGC
>NZ_MPZN01000105.1 GCF_002936985.1 Microterricola pindariensis
TCCCGCGAGAGGAATCCGTGCATGGCCGCCGCCGCCGCGTTGCGGGGTGCGCCCGCATCGATGAGCAGCACGTCCGCCTGGGCCCGGGCCAGCACGAGTCCGGCGCTCAGCCCGGCCGCGCCCGCCCCGAGAATGATCACGTCGTGGTTGGTCTTGTCTGTCATTGTCACCACCTCCGGCATCAGGCTCGCACCACGAGGGGCAGAACAGGGACTCTTGTTGCTGAAATGGCAACACGGTGCTTGGATGGGCAGATGAGCGCCACCCTCAGAGTCGCCGCCGAGCTGGAGCAGATCGCCCCGCGACTCCGCCGCATCCGCCAGCAGGGCGACCTCACCCTGGACGAGCTCGCTGCCGCGACCGGCATTTCCAAGAGCACGCTCTCCCGGCTGGAATCCGGCCAACGCAAGCCGAGCCTCGAACTGTTGCTTCCGATCGCCGCGGCGCTGGGCGTGCCGCTCGACCGAATCGTCACGGCTCCGCGCATCGAGGATCCCCGCGTGCAGCGCGCGACGACGCGCGCCGACGGCCGCATCCTCACCCCGCTCTCGGCGAACCGGGCCGAGCCGCAGGCCTACAAGGTGGTCATCCCAGCATCCGAACAGGCGGTCGACCTCAAGACGCACACCGGGCACGAGTGGCTGTATGTGCTCTCCGGTCGCCTCCGCCTCGTGCTCGGCGAGCACGACATCGTGCTCGGCCCCGGCGAGGCCGCCGAGTTCGACACCCGGAACCCGCACTGGTTTGGGTCGACCGGCGCCGGCGCCGTCGAGATCCTGAGCATGTTCGGGAAACAGGGTGAGCGCATCCACCTCCGCGCGCGCAGCACCGCCGCGCCCGCGGGGTAGCGGCAGCCGGCGCTTCGCCCGAGGAGAGCTGCCGAGATCGCCGGATTCTCGGGCTTCGAACACGCCCACAGCGGCGTTCAGAAAACTCATAGGGAAAATAACGATCCGATAACTAGCATTCGTTACCGCTTCGTTATATATTCAGAGAGCGCCAGTTGTTTGCTGTGGCAGCTGGCGCAGAATGTGATTGCAGGACACTCTTGGTGCAAAGGGAGAGGGCCGGTCGTTAGCCTCAACGACCGGCCCTCAGTCCGTTAAATGCCGCTCGCGGCGCCCCGGTTGTGTACTGATCGCCCCGACTGCCTATCCTTATGCTGGGGAGGCGAAATGAGCCACAGGGCAGAAGCGGTCGCCGCATGGGAGTCACTGTTCCGTGCGCAGGTCACTGTCATGCGCACACTCGCGGCCGAGTTTCCCTCGCGCGAGATCTCGCTGAACGAGTACGACGTCATGTTCACCCTCTCGCTGCACCCCGAGCGGCGGCTGCGGCTGCGCGAGCTCAACCGCCAGATGCTGCTCACCCAGCCGAGCGTGAGCCGCCTCGTCGATCGCATGAGCGCCCGTGGCCTGCTCGAGAAGGAGCATGACCCCAACGACGGCCGCGGCACCGTGATTGTGCTGACGGATGCCGGCTTCGAGCTGTTCCGCCGGGTGGCCGTCTCACACATGGACTCCATCACCCGCCGGGTCGGCGGCGCACTGGACGACGACGAGCTGCGGCAGCTGACCGCCCTCTGCGACAAGCTGCGCGGCAACGGCGCGGCCTGAGCCGGGCGATCCGGTGCGGTCATACCCGATGGCCCCTCCCCGGGCATGACAGTGGGGCGAAGGCCCTACCCCCCGCCCCACCGCGGCATTCCCTCGCGGGATGCCCCTCACACAGGCAACCCGAACATTGCCAGGTGAGTCGCGATGCACCCACGCGTCACGCGCAGAGGGTGCCCGGCCGTGTGGCGGGCTGCCGCGGGCAGCGGGCGTCGTCGAGGTCTGGACGGTGCGACGCAGGGCTGCGGGAGGCGGGCATGCGCCGTCAACGCGCGTACTGACTTCTGGAGTTCGGGCTCCATAGCCTGCGTGCCTTTCGGGTCGGCGACAGCGGCTTCGCGCACCGACCGTGCGGGCGGAGCGTTAACGCGTCATCGTGCGCGGGCGTTGGGCCCGCGCACGATGATGATAGCTCTGCTGCGCCTCCGACGGATAGCGCCGACGGGGATCTGCTGGGCGTGCTGTCGGCCTGCGCGGCTAGACGGCCGCGGCGAGCTCGCTGGCGGCCTGCTCAAGGCCGGACAGCCACGCGGATTCGAGGGCCTCGCACTCGTCGGCGCTGAGCTCGGCGCGGAACGCCGCGGCCAACCCCGCCCAGCGCACGGCCGACTGGGCGCGCACCTTCTCGCCCGTGAAGCCGGATTCGCGCACGGCGTTGAGGAAACTCTCCTCGATGCGCGCCGCCACGGCGCCACCCTCGTCGAGGCGGGCGACGTTCTGCCGCCCCTGCCGGTAGGCCTGGCCGCGAGCGGTGCGCTGCGCTGCGGCTTGTGCTGATGCGATCAGCGCAATCTCCTCACTGGTGAGCGACTCCACTCGTTTCAAAAATGCGTCCACAACGTACTCCTCTCTCGTGAACCGTAACGGCCTACCATAGCAACTTTCAGTGGCTTTTTTGCTGGTCAGATACAAGATGCTTTCGTACAGGGAATGGGCTATGGTCTTCGGAAGCTCATCGAGCGAGAAGAAGGAGAGATGTCTCATGGCAGACAAGTCACCCAAGGCCAACAACGCCAAGAAGGCCCCGCAGGCCTCGCTGAAGGACAAGCGCGCAGCAAAGCGCGAGGTCAAGGCCGACACCGGATTCCTCAAGCAGCGCAAGGGGCACTGACCCCAGCGCCGCCCCAACACATGTCGAGACCCGGGGCGGATGCCGCATGGCATCCGCCCCGGGTCTCTGTCTGTCCGCACGTCTGCCTGCCCGAACGTCTGTGTGTCAGCGCGCACGCCCGCGCGCGGCCGCCCCTAGGCTGGGCCCATGCCAGCACCCGGCCGCTCCAGGTTGAGCCCGTTCACGCCGGGGTTCCGCGGGGGCGCGCGCCTCGGCCGGGCCTACTTCGCGGCGCAGGCCGCCGCCGGGGCGCTCTGGTGGATCGGGGTCTTCAGCTCTGATGCGGTGCGCACGGCGACCCTCGGCGGGCTGGATGCCGTCGCCGTCGCCGCCCTGGACGTGCCGCTGTTCGTGGCGGCATCCGCCCTCGTCGCGGCCGGCATCCGCGCGGTGCTCTGGGTGCTCGTGCCCTGGACGGCGATCGTGACCGCCGGGATGGTGCTCTACGCCACGGTGACCGGGCTGGCCGGCTGGGGCGTGCTGCTCATGCTCGCCGCGCTGCTCGGCACGGCAGCTGCCGGCTTTCTCGTCACGACGGGCTGGATTCCGGCCGCGCGCCTGGTTGCGGGACCGCTCGGCTTCCGGCTGGCACGCCCCGCGGCACCGCGGGTGCAGGTCGGCCGCACGGCCGGCCAGATCGTCGTGTTCTGGGGGCTGTTCCTCGGGGTGATCCCCGCCGTGATCGTCTTCGTGGAGGGGCGCTGGCAGCTGGGAGTGGATGCCCCGATCGCGGTGCGGTTCGCCGGTGGTGCGCTGCTCGCCGCCGCGAGCGCACTCGGGCTCTGGGCGGCGTTCACCATGTCCACCCGGGGCGAGGGTACGCCGCTGCCCTCGGCGATGCCCCGCAAGCTCGTGATCGCCGGGCCGTACCGTCTCGTGCGCAACCCCATGGCCGTCGCGGGCATCGCGCAGGGCGTCGCCGTCGGGCTGCTCTCCGGCTCCTGGCTGGTCGTGCTCTACGCGCTCAGCGGCTCCGTGGTCTGGAACTATCTGGTGCGCCCGCTCGAGGAGGCCGACCTGGAGGCGCGCTTCGGCGCGGAGTTCGACGCCTACCGGCGCGCGGTCGCCTGTTGGGTGCCGCGCCGGCATCCGCTGCCCGCATCGGCCTCTGCCTCCAGCTGACAGTTGAGCGTGTTCCCGGGCATCGGGAACACGCTCAACTGTCATTTCGGCGCGCGGGGCGCGGGGCGGGCTAGGCGCGCGGGGCGTCGGCCTCGGCTGCCTCACCCGGTGCACCGGGGCCGGTGGCGATGGAGCCGGTGCTCACTCCGACGGGCTCCGCTGCGGGGTCCGGGTCGGCGTCCGCACCGGCATCCGCCGCGGCACCGGCACGCTGGGCGGCCTCGAGGGCCTCGGCCTCTGCCCCGCCGATGGCCTCGCCGCGGGCGACCATTCCGGCCTGGTCGGAGAGCGGAACCTGCTTGAGGAACAGCGCGAAGACGAAGGCGATCAGGATGAACGGGATCAGGTACCAGAACACCGGCGCCAGCGAGTCGGCGTAGGCCGTGACGATGGCATCGCGCACGGGCTCCGGCAGCTTCGCGAGCGTCTGCGGGTCGAGCGAGGCCGCGGCGCCGCCGGCATCCGCCGCCCCCGAGCCGGCGAAGATGTCGGTGAGCTTCTCGGACAGGCGCGAGGCGAACATGGCACCGAAGATGGCGACGCCCAGGGAGGCGCCCACCTCGCGGAAGTAGTTGTTCGTGCTGGTGGCGGTGCCGACCATCTCGGGGTCGACGGCGTTCTGCACCACGAGCACGACGACCTGCATGATCAGGCCGAGGCCGGCGCCGAACACGAACAGGTAGACGCAGATCAGCCAGATCGGGGTGGAGGCGGCCAGCGACGTCATGGCGACCATCGCCGCGGCGGTGACGAGCGCACCGGCGATCGGGTAGAGCTTGTACTTGCCCGTCTTGGTGATGGCCAGGCCCGACCAGATCGAGGTGCCCATCATGCCGACCATCATCGGCAGCATGAGCAGGCCGGATGCCGCAGCAGACGTGCCGGAGGACATCTGCAGGAACGTCGGCACGAAGGCGATCGCCGAGAACATGCCGAGGCCGAGGGTGAAGCCGATGGCGGTGGCGTTGATGAAGATTGGGTTGCGGAACAGGCCGAGCGGGATGATCGGGTCCTGGGCGCGCGACTCCACCCAGACGAAGGCGGAGACTGCGGCGAGGAAGCCGGCGCCGAGCATCCACGTCTCCAGGGCGCCCCAGCCGAAGTCGGACTTGCCGCCGAAGTCGGTGAAGAAGATGAGCAGGGTGGTGGCCAGCGAGAGGGTGACGACGCCGGCGACGTCGACGCGCTTGGTCGCCTTCTTGCTCGGCAGGGTCAGCGTGAACCAGGCGATGGCGAACGCGGCGATGCCGATCGGGATGTTGATGTAGAACGCCCACTGCCAGGTGAGGTGGTCGACGAAGAAGCCGCCCAGCAGCGGGCCGGCGATGGCCGAGAGGCCGAAGATGGCGCCGAGCGGGCCGAGGTACTTGCCGCGCTGGGACGCGGGCACGATGTCGGCGATGATCGCCTGGGAGAGGATCATCAGACCGCCGCCGCCGAGGCCCTGCATGGCGCGGAAGACGACGAAGGTCCAGAAGTCGGGCGCGAACGCGGCGCCGACGGAGGCCAGGGTGAACAGCGCGATCGCGATGAGGAACAGGTTGCGACGGCCAAGCACGTCGCCGAACTTGCCGTAGATCGGCATGACGATGGTGGTCGCCAGCAGGTAGGCGGTGGTGATCCAGGCCTGGTGCTCAACGCCGCCGAGCTGGCCGACGATCGTCGGCATGGCGGTGGAGACGATGGTCTGGTCGAGGCTGGAGAGCATCATGCCGGCAATGAGGGCGCCGAAGATGATCCAGATTCGTCGTTGCGTGAGCAGCAGCGGTTGCTCGGTTGATGCGGCGGTCATGCGCTTCTTTCGTCGTGTCGTGCAGAGGGAGGCTGGGGTGGCAGGCTAGCGGCGGAGCGCGGCAGCGAAGAGCGCGGTCGCGGCGTCCGCCGAGCGTGTCAGGTGTTCGATGAATGAGGTGTCGTTGCCGGGCAGGAAGTAGAGCGCGGCGGCGCGGCGCACGATGGCGGTGAGCACGGCGACGGCCATCTCGGCCACCGCGTCGCCCTCCGGCAGCCCCTCGCGGGCGGCGATGACGCCGACGAGCAGGCGCTCCATCTCGGCGCCCTCGCGGAGGAACTTGCCGAGCAGCTGCGGCTCGCGGGCGATCACCGCCTCCGGCGGCGTGATGTCGGCGCCCTTGTCGCGGAACTGCCCGAGGGTGACGATGACCATCTCGAGCAGGTCGTCCAGCAGCGTCGGGGAGAGGCCGACGCAGTCGGCGGGCCGGGCGTTGATGAAGTCGGTGAGCGCCTCGGCGTCGAGGCCATCGTCGCGGTGGCCGATGACGGCGTCTTCCTTCGAGGGGAAATAGTTGAAGAAGGTGCGGCGGGAGACGCCGACGATCTCGCAGAGCTCCTCGACGGTGAATCCATTCAGGCCGTGCTCGACGGTGAGCCGGCGGGCGTTGCCGGTGAGCTCGCGGCGGGTGCGGCCCATGCGCCGCTCACGCGGGCCTGGCGTTGCGGCATCCGTTGGGCTTTTTGCACTCTCAGACACAAAGTGCAATTATGCACGAAATTGCCCGGAGTGCAAAAACAGCGCCCGGAGTATCTCCGGGCGCTGTCTTGTGGTGCGGGCTTAGTACCAGTTGACGGACTGTGAGTGCGACCAGGCCGAGGCGGGGGTGCCGTAGACGCTGGCGATGTACTCCAGGCCCCAGGCGATCTGGGTGGCGGCGTTGCTCTCCCAGTCGGAGCCCGCGCTGGCCATCTTGCTGCCGGGCAGCGACTGCGGGATGCCGGTGGCGCCGCTCGACGCGTTGTACGCGGTGTACGACCAGCCGGACTCCTTCTGCCAGAGCTTCTCGAGCGCGGCGAACTGGTCGTCGCCCCAGCCGTACTTCTCGGCGGCCATGGAGCGGGCGACCGTCCGGGCGCCCTCCGGGGTGTTCGCGTATGCCCGGTCGGCGGCGGCGGCCTGCGCGGCTGCAGCCTCGGCTGCGGCACGCTCGTGCTCGGCGACGGCGGCCTGCACGCTGCCGATCTGCGCCTGGGTCTGCTCGATGAGCCCGGTGACCTCGTCGACGGCGAGCAGCTCGAAGCCCTCGAGCGAGGCGACGGATGCCGCCAGCGGGGCCGTGTCGACCTTGCCCTCTGCGCCGGCCAGGGTGACGCCGGCGGCATCGATCGTGGCCGCGGCATCCTTCTTGGCGTGCGCGGCGATGAGGTTGCCGTAGACGTCACGGCCCTCGTCGTTGAGCGACGCGCTGGCGTTCAGCATCTCGGTCTCGCGCTGGGCGGCCTGGCTCTCGGAGGCGGCGCTGATCGCAAAGGTCGAGCCGACGATCGCGCAGGTGGCGAGCACGCCGCCGGCGACGAGCAAACGGCGGCGGGCTACGCGCGTGGCCTTCAAGCGGCGCCGCGAGCGGGCGGATTCTTCGACGGTGTCGGGGCGGCTCGGGGCGGCTGTGGGGGCAAGCGAGTGGTGAAGCATAACTTGAGCGGTGATCCTTCGTTCGGCGGGGCGCCGTCAGGCGCAAAGCATCAAGGCTGGTCGACGAAAATGGACGAAAGCTCATTTTTGGCTGGGCAAAGCATCCAAACGCATGGATTCAGCCGGCCGCGCGCCCGCTGCGCCGGCGCGGCCCCGGCAGCCCCGGCCGCCGTCGGCGATCAGCGGCACGCCGGCCGGCTTGGTCGCCTTGGACGCCTCGTAGACGGCGGTGACCTGGGGCACACCGACACCGGCGACGATGCGCGTGGTGCAGATGGAGCCCGGCCGACGCCGACCTTGACGGCGTCCGCGCCCGCGTCGACGAGCGCCTGGGCGCCCTCGCGGGTCGCGACGG
>NZ_MPZN01000106.1 GCF_002936985.1 Microterricola pindariensis
GGCCATGCTGCAGCACCCCGAGCTGGCCGGCCGCCCGCTGCTCAGCCGCGCCACCCAGAGCAGCATGAGCAACCCGTCGCTCGCGATCGTCTGCAACGCCATGGCCGCCGCCCTGGTGAACTTCGACGCCGACCAGCCCCTGGACACCGCGGCATGGGCGGGAGCCGTGCTCAGCGAGTTGCCGGAGGGCGTCGTGCCGCTGGCCCAGCAGCTGCTCGTCGCGCCGATCCCGGAGCGCAGCGAGCGCGAGCTCACCGTGTACGTGCGCGGCATCGTCATCGCGCTGATCGACCGCGACCTGTTGCGGCACAAGGCCGAGCTCCTCGGCCGGCTGCAGCGCAACGACCCGGCCGACCGGGACACCTCGGTGACCCTGCAGCGCGCGCTCATGGCCATCGACGCCGAGCGCAACGCCCTCCGCGCCGAATAGTTGCGGTCACGGGCGGATTCCGCCCGAATGTTGCGCGGGGCCAGCGGCTCCGTGCGCCGATGGTTTCGGCTCGGTAAAGAATTGCCATGCCCCTGCCGCCCGGGTGTGTTCCTGTGCTAAATCTTGTGCAGCACGCTGCATCGTGAGGTTCGTTCACTCCTCGGTGCAGTTCATTCCGCACCAGGAAGAGGGAGAGGCACATGACAAGCGCATCCACGAAGGGCAAGCGGGTTCTCGCCGCCGCAGCAGTGGGATCGGTGACCGCATTGATTCTGGTGGGCTGCTCGGGCGGCGGGGGGAGCGGTGGCAACACCGACAACGCCGCCGGTGGCACGATCACGATCGGCACCACCGAGCAGGTCACCAAGCTCGACCCGGCCGGCTCCTACGACAACGGCTCCTTCGCCGTGATGAACCAGGTGTACCCGTTCCTGCTGAACACCCCGTACGGCAGCCCGGACGTGGAGCCGGACATCGCCGAGTCCGCGGAGTTCACCGCCCCGACCGAGTACACGGTCAAGCTGAAGCCGGGCCTCAAGTTCGCCAACGGCAACGACCTCACCGCCTCCGATGTGAAGTTCACCTTTGACCGGCAGCTGGCCATCAACGACGCCAACGGGCCGGCCTCGCTGCTCTACAACCTGGACAGCACCGACGCGGTCGACGACACCACGGTGGTCTTCAACCTGAAGCTCGCCAACGACCAGATCTTCCCGCAGATCCTCTCCAGCCCAGCCGGGCCGATCGTCGACGAGGATGTCTTCTCGGCGGACGCGCTCACCACCGACGACGAGATCGTCGCGGGCAACGCCTTCGCCGGCCAGTACGTGATCACGTCCTACGACTTCAACAACCTCATCTCCTACAAGGCCTACCCCGACTACCAGGGCCTGCTGGGGGCACCGAAGACCGACGTGGTCAACGTCAAGTACTTCACGGACGCCTCCAACCTCAAACTCTCGGTGCAGGAGGGCGACATCGACGTGGCGTTCCGCAGCCTCTCCGCCACCGACATCGAGGACCTGCGCAGCAAGGACACCGTCAAGGTCGTCGACGGCCCCGGCGGCGAGATCTCCTACGTCGTGTTCAACTTCAACACGCAGCCGTACGGCGCGACGACAGCGGAGGCCGACCCGGCCAAGGCCCTCGCCGTGCGCCAGGCCATGGCCGACCTCGTCGACCGCCAGGAGATCGCAACCCAGGTCTTCAAGGACACCTACACGCCGCTGTACTCCTACGTGCCGACCGGCCTGACCGGCGCCATCGAGCCGCTCAAGTCGCTCTACGGCGACGGCAACGGCGCACCGGATGCCGACAAGGCCGCGGCCACGCTGACCACAGCCGGCGTGACCACCCCGGTCGAGCTGAACCTGCAGTACGTCTCCGAGCGCTACGGCCCGTCTTGGGGTGACGCGTACGCCCTGATCAAGGACCAGCTGGAGTCGAGCGGCCTGTTCACCGTCAACATCCAGTCGACCGAGTGGGTGCAGTACTCCAAGGACCGTGTCGCCGACCTGTTCCCGGCCTACCAGCTGGGCTGGTTCCCGGACTACTCCGACGCCGACAACTACCTGACGCCGTTCTTCCTCACGGAGAACTTCCTGTCCAACCACTACGACAACCCCGAGGTCAACGACATGATCCTCGAGCAGGCCGTGACGACCGACCCGGCGGCGCGCACCGCGCTGATCGAGGAGATCCAGCAGAAGGTGGCGGCCGACCTGTCGACGCTGCCGATCCTGCAGGGCTCCCAGGTGGCCGTGGTCGGAACCGACATCACCGGTGCCGAGGATGCCCTCGACCCGTCCTTCAAGTTCCGCTACGCAGCGTTCGCGAAGGGCTAAGCGCCCGCCCGGAGCACATTTCCGGCCAGCCACGGAGGCGACTCGCATTCGAGTCGCCTCCGTGGTCATCCCGAACGTTAGGCAGGCATGAGTCAGGCAACGCTTCACCCACCGGCAGAGTCAGGGCCCCCACCCGCGGCGCGCCCAGCGCCCAAGGCAGATCGCGGCCACGGCAGCCTCGGCAGCTATCTGGTCGTCAGGTTCCTGCTTATCTTCCCGACCATCTTCATCCTCGTCACGACGGTCTTCGTGCTGATGCGCAGCACGGGCGACCCGATCACGGCATCGCTCGGCGGCAAGCTCGGCCCGGCGCAGCTCGCCGAGCGCATCCACGAGGCCGGCTACGACCGGCCGCTCATCGTGCAGTACCTCGAATACCTCGGCCAGGTGTTCACCGGCGACTTCGGCACGACGATCAGCAGCGGTCGGCCCGTCATCGACATCCTCACCACCTACGGCGCCGCCACCGCCGAGCTCGCCTTCTACGCCCTGTTGGTGGCCTTCGTCGTCGGCATCCCGCTCGGCATGATCGCGGCCTACTTCCGCGACAAGGCCCCGGATGCCACCTTCCGCGTGACCGCGATCCTCTGGTACGCCACCCCGGTGTTCTTCGCCGGGCTGATGCTCAAGCTGGTGTTCTCCGTCTGGCTGGGCTGGCTGCCCGTCGCCGGCCGCGCCTCCACCGGCGCCGAGCTGCAGATGCAGCTGCTGCCCAACAAGACCGGCTTCTACACGATCGACGCCATCATGACCGGCGACCCGGCCGTGCTCGGCGACGTGCTTGCGCACGCCGTGCTGCCCGGCCTCGCGCTCGGCCTGCTCACCGCCGGGATCTTCCTGCGACTGGTGCGCACCAACGTGATCGGAACGCTCTCCACCGAGTACGTCGACGCGGCGCGCTCCCGCGGGGTCAGCGAGCTGCGCCTGGTGCGCAAGCACGCCTACCGCCCGGCGCTCATCCCCATCATCACCGTCATCGGGCTGCAGATCGCGCTGCTTCTCGGCGGTGCGGTGCTCACCGAGAAGACTTTCGAGTGGAAGGGCCTCGGCTTCATGCTCACCCAGTTCCTGCAGGCCCGCGACTTCGTCGCGGTGCAGGGCATCGTCGTGCTGCTGGCGGTGATCGTCGCGATCACCAACTTCATTGTCGACGTCATCGCCGCGCTGATCGACCCGCGAGTGAGGTACTGAGATGCGCGAATTCTGGGGCCGGCTGCCGGTCATCCACCAACTCCGCCAGAGCGTCGGGCTGCAGCGCGGCATGCTCGTCACCGGCCTCGTCATCACCGGCGTCTTCCTGCTGACCGCGCTGCTCGCGCCGCTGCTCGCACCGTACGGCTTCGGCCAGCTGCGCGCAGACGGCGTTGCGTTCGGGGCACAGCAGCCGCCGTCATCCGCCCACCCGCTCGGCACCACCGTCGGGGGCTACGACGTGCTCTCCCGGGTGATCTGGGGCGCCCAGACGGCGATCTTCGTCATCGTCGTCGCCGTGCTGCTGTCGATCTTCGCCGGTGTGCTGCTCGGCCTCGTCTCCGGCTACTTCGGCGGCACCCTCGACCGGATCCTCGTCGTGGTCTGCGACGCCATCTACGCCTTCCCGTCCCTGCTGCTGGCGATCGTCATGTCGATCGTGATCTCCGGCGGCGAGTCCAACCTGATCGGCGGCGTGCTCGCCGCGGCGATCTCGATCACGGTCGTCTTCATCCCGCAGTACTTCCGCGTCATCCGGGCCGAGACGGTGCGGATCAAGGCGGAGGCCTACGTCGAGTCGGCCAAGGTGCTCGGCGCCTCCAACGCCCGCGTCATGTTCCGCCACGTGCTGCGGAACGCGACCCGCACGCTGCCGCTGATCTTCACCCTGAACGCCTCCGAGGCGATCCTCACCCTGGCCGGGCTCGGCTTCCTCGGCTTCGGCATCGAGCCCACCTCCGCCGCGGAGTGGGGCTACGACCTCAACAAGTCGCTCTCCGACGTGACGAGCGGCATCTGGTGGACGGCCCTGTTCCCCGGCCTGGCCATCGTGCTCGTCGTGCTCGGCATCACGCTCGTCGGCGAGAGCCTCAACGACCTCGCCGACCCGCGCCTGCGCGGCCGGCGCGCCTCCGAGCAGGCGCCGGGAACGGTCGCAGAGATCTCCGTCGTGCCCGGCGGCGCGCTCACGGCCGGCCCCGGAGGGCTGGGCGGCCTGGAGCCCACCGCCATGCTCGGCGACGAGGGACGGGAGGCCCAGGCATGAGCGACACCGTGGTGAGCATCGAGAACCTGGCCGTGACCTTCGCCACGGATGCCGGCGACGTCACCGCCGTCGACGGCGTCAGCCTCTCCGTCGCCCGCGGCGAGGTGCTGGCCATCGTGGGGGAGTCCGGCAGCGGCAAGACCGTCACGGCGAAGACGATCCTCGGCCTGCTGCCGGAGACGGCGACCGCCGACGGCGCCGTCTACCTCGGCACGCGCGACGGCAGCGGCGAGAGCAACGTCATCACCCTGGACAAGCGGCAGCTGCGCGCGGTGCGCGGCCGCGATGTCGCCATGGTGTTCCAGGAGCCGTCCACGGCCCTGAACCCCGTGTACACGGTCGGCTGGCAGATCGCGGAGGGGCTGCGCGCGCACGGCACCTACAGCAAGCGGCAGGCCAGGGCGAAGGCCATCGACATCCTCGGCCGGGTCGGCATCCCCGACCCCGCCAGCCGGGTCGACTACTACCCGCACCAGTTCTCCGGCGGCCAGAAGCAGCGGGTCGTGATCGCCATGGCCCTCGTGCTCGACCCCGGGCTGATCGTCGCCGACGAGCCGACGACCGCCCTCGACGTGACGGTGCAGGCCGAGATCCTCGACCTGCTGCGCCGCTGCCGCGACGAGTTCGGCACCGCCATCGTGCTGATCACCCACAACATGGGCGTCGTCGCCGACCTCGCCGACCGGGTCGCCGTCATGTACGAGGGCAAGGTCGTCGAGGAGGCCGACGCGATCACCCTGTTCAGCAACCCGCAGGACGAGTACACCAAGCGCCTCCTCGCCGCCGTGCCGCACGTCGGGCAGGGCACCGTGCACGCCGCCAGCCGGGCGGAGGGGCGCGCGCTGGACTGGGCGGAGCAGAAGCCGGTCGTGCTCGCCGAGGGGCTGCACATCTCCTACCCCGGCCGGCTCGGCCGGCCCGCCTTCGTCGCCGTCGACGGCGTCGACCTGGAGATCCGCGCCGGCGAGGTGCTCGGCCTCGTGGGGGAGAGCGGCTCGGGCAAGACCACGATCGGGCGGGCCATCGCCGGCCTCACCCGGGTCACCGGCGGCTCGCTCTCCGTGCTCGGGCACGAGATGCGCGGCATGAAGGAGCGCCACTTCAAGCCGGTGCGCAGCGAGATCGGCTTCGTCTTCCAAGACCCGGCGTCGAGCTTCAACCCGCTGCTCACGATCGCCGACTGCGTGGCGGAGCCGCTCATCATCCACCACTACGCCTCCTCGGCGGCGGATGCCCGGGCGCGCGTGAACGAGCTGCTGGAGGCGGTGCAGCTGCCGAGCGCCTACGGGGACCGCTACCCGCACGAGCTCTCCGGCGGCCAGCGCCAGCGCGCCAGCCTCGCCCGTGCGCTCGCGCTGAAGCCGTCGCTGCTCATCGCCGATGAGCCCACCTCGGCGCTCGACGTCTCGGTGCAGGCGCGGGTGCTCGAGCTGTTCGCCGAGCTGCAGAGGGAGTTCGGCTTCGCCGCCCTGTTCATCAGCCACGACCTGGCCGTCGTCGACCTCGTCGCCGACCGGATCGCCGTGCTGTACAAGGGCAAGCTGGTCGAGGAGGGCACCGGCCTGGAGGTGCTCGGGGCGCCCCGGCATCCGTACACCCAGCGCCTGCTGGCCTCGCTGCCTGTGCCGGACCCGAGGGAGCAGGCCGAGCGCCGTGAGGCGCTGGCCCGTCTGCGTGGGGCAGACTAGGAGACATGGCAGGCACTGTGGCGCATGGGTACCCGATCGCGACGAGCGATCTCACGATCGAGTACCCGCCGCACGGCGCGAGCCCCGCGCACGTGGCCGTGCGCGGGCTGAGCCTGCGGGTGGCCCCCGGCGAGGTGCTGGGGCTCCTCGGCGAGAGCGGCTCCGGCAAGAGCACCGTCGCCCGCGTGCTCTCCGCGGCCTTCGTTGATCCGGGGCCCGAGCTGCGCCCCGTCATCACCGGCGGCGACGCCCTGCTCTTCGGGGTGTCGCTGCGCGGCCTGAGCCGGCGCAAGGCCGCCAAGCTGAGCTTCAACGTCGGGTTCCTGGCACAGGATGCCGGCAGCACCCTGGACTCCGGCTCGACCGTGGCCGAGCTGGTCGCCGAGCCGGTCCTGCGGCGCGAGAAGCACTTCGACCGGCGCGAGCTCGAGGGCATGGTCGTCACCATGATCGACGCCGTGCGCCTGCCGCTCAGCATCCTGAGCAAGTTCCCCTACGAGCTGAGCAGCGGCCAGCGGCAGCGCGTCGCCCTGGCCCGCGCCCTCATCCTCGAGCCGACCCTGCTCATCGCCGACGAGCCGACCGCCGGCGTCGACGTCACGGTGCGCGCGGCCATCAGCGAACTCTTCGCCGAGCTGCAGCGGGACCGCGCATTCACCGCGCTCGTCATCAGCCACGACGTCGCCGTCCTGCGCGCGGTCGCCGACCGCATCGCGGTGCTGCAGCAGGGCGTGCTGGTGGGGCTCGGCACCATCGACGAGGTGTTCGACGACCCGAGCCACCCCTACGTGGCCCGGCTGGCAGAGAGCTTCCACGATGTCGACTAGCCCGGGGACCGTCCAGTTCATCGAAGACCAGCTCGGCCCGCTCGCGATTCGCACGGCCGCCATGTTCGGCGAGTACGGCATCTACTGCGACGAGAAGATCGTCGGCCTGATCTGCGACGACACGCTGTTCATCAAGCCGTCGGGCGCCGCGGCCGAGCTCTTCGCGCGCACCGAGCCGGCCCCGCCCTACCCGGGGGCGAAGCTCTACCGCCGCGTGCCCGGCGAGGCGCTGGAGGACCGGGACTGGCTGCAGGAGGCCGTCCAGGCCACGGCGGACGCCCTGCCGACGCCGCCGCCGAAGAAGCCGCGCGCGCCCAAGGGAGCCGCATGAGCGCCGCCCCGGAGCCGCGGCACCGCGCCGTGC
>NZ_MPZN01000107.1 GCF_002936985.1 Microterricola pindariensis
AGCAGCACCGTGCTGGTGCCCGTGAGCGCGCACGTCGGCAACGGTCCGGTCAACGTGACGGTCACACTCACCACGGCGGCCGGCGTGCAGCTCGGCACCAGCGTGACCATCCCGGTCAACGTGCAGGCCGACTGGGAAGGCCTCGGCGCAGCCTTGCTCGGCGGCGCGATCTTGCTATTCTTCGGCTTCGGCGTGTTCCGCAACATCCGCCGTCGGCGGCGCGAGCGGGCCGTGGGCGAACAGTCCGCCGCTGAACAGGGGAGTGACGACACCGTGAAACCTGATGAAGAGGTTACGGCGACGGATGCCGGCGAGAGCGAGCAGCCGCGTGGCTAGCGGCATCGGCCGGGCCAGCGCCGTACTGGCATCCGGCACCCTGGTTTCGCGCGTTCTCGGCTTCGTCAAGGTCATCATCTTCGCGCGCATCATCGGCCAGTTCGGTGCCGGCGCCGACGCCTTCAACGTCGCAAACCAGCTACCCAACCAGGTTTACGTCATCGTCGCCGGCGGAGTCTTGAGCGCTGTGCTCGTTCCGCAGATCGTGCGCTCGGCGCTGCACAAGGACGGCGGAGCGGGGTACATCAATAAGCTCGTGACGCTGGCGCTCGTCATCCTGGGCACGACCACCATCGCCGCCACGCTCTTCGCGCCGGCACTCACCCAGCTCGTCGTCGGAGACAACTTCCCGGCCAATCAGATGTCCTTGGCCATCACCTTTGCGTATTGGTGCCTGCCCCAGATCTTCTTCTACGGGCTCTACACCGTGCTCGGCGAGGTACTCAACGCACGCAAATCCTTCGGGCCGTTTACCTGGGTTCCCGTCTTCAACAACGTCGTCGCCATTGCCGGCCTCGCGGCCTTCTCCATCATGTTCGGGGCCGACCCCACCGGCGCACGATCGGCCAGTGACTACACAACCGCCATGATCGTGGTGCTCGCTGGCAGCGCCACCCTCGGCGTCGTCGTGCAGGCAACATCGCTGCTCTTCTTCTGGAAGCGCATCGGGCTCAGCTACCGCCCCGATTTCCACTGGCGCGGTGTCGGCCTTGGGGCAGCGGGCAAGATGGCCAGCTGGACCTTCGGCATGCTGCTGCTCACCACATTCGCGGGCATCATCGAAACGCGGGTCGTCTCGGCGGCGTCCGGCAGCGATGCCTCGGTCTCGGTGCTCTCGACGGCCTGGCTCGTCTTCATGCTCCCGCATTCCATCATCACGGTGTCCATTGCGACCGCCTACTTCACGCGCATGAGCGAGCACGCCTCCGTGTCCAAGCTCTCCGCGGTTCTCACTGACGCCTCGTCGGCCGTGCGCGGAACCTCGCTCATCATCGTGCTGGCCTCTGCCGTCATCGCCGTCTGCGCCTACCCCTTCTCGACCTTCTTCGTGGAGCCGTTTGAGCAGATTCAGGCACTCGGCAATGTGATCATCGCCTACATCGTCGGGCTCGTCGCCTTCTGCGTGCTGTTCGTCTTCCAACGCACCTTCTACGCGCTCGGCGACACCCGCACTCCGTTCTTCTTCACCCTGTTCCAGGTCATCCTCGTCACGATCGGCGTGATCGGATGCCAGTTCCTGCCGCTGGAGTGGATCGCATTCGGGATTGCGCTCGTCGTGAGCGTCGCCGGCACCGCACAGGCGGTCCTGGCCGGCATCCTGCTTCGGCGCAAGCTCGGCAGCATCGATGGGCGCCGCCTCGCCCGGAGCCTGCTGAGCTACCTCGCCGCGGCCATCGTCCCCACGGCTCTCGGCCTGTTCTTGATGGTGCAGTTCGGCGCATTCGAAGACGGCGGATTTGCCGTCTCTGGAGCTTTCGGAGCCATCGTTTCGATGGTCACCGTCGGCGCCGTCATGCTCACGCTGTACTTCGGCACGTTGCTACTACTGCGCACCCCAGAGCTGAAGGTCGTGCTCGACCCGATGTTGGCCCGCATCCGCCGCCGCTAGCCGCTCACGCCCTATGCTGTGGCCTGACAGCCGCGGCTCAGGGGGCGCACGGCTCGGATGGGGGATATCGCATGGGGTTCCCTGAACGACGCGCAGGCGTGGCTTCCGTGGCCAGCGGGCTGCTCGGGCTTGCGCTGCTGGCGGCCACGCTGACCGGCTGCACGGCGGCAGCGGCGCCCGCGCCCGAGACGACTGCGTTGAGCCAACCCGAGCGGGTGGCTGACATCGACGGAGCCCCACAGGATGCGGCGATCGCGGCGACCTGCGCCGCGGTGGCGACCACCGACACACTGCTGCACAACGCGCGAACCGACCTCGACCTCGGAACCATCACGGGGGAGCAGCACACAGCCCTCCTCGACTCGGTCATCGTGACCTATCGCTCCCTGCAGGTCGTTCCGGCCAGCCAGCGCGGGCTCAGGGCCGAGATCGACGCGGTCGCGAGCTACCTCGCATCCGCGACGCCGACCGACTCGCTCGCCCCGTTCGACCCGGACTCGGGGGAGTTCCGCGCTCTCTTCGAGCCGATCCGGCTGGCCTGCGAGGAGAACGGCTCGGAGCTCTACGTCTTCGCCACGACCGGCGGGTGAGCGGGCGGCTCCACACGGCATCCGGAGCACTAACCTGCCTGACCGGTTACCGCGTGCCCAGCTGCCTCGGAATACTCCTCACCTAGACTGTGTTTCACACTGAGCAGGCCCCACAGGGCCTCAACACTCAGGCACCACAACCGCCACACCATTCAGGGAGTATTCGTGCGTCAGGTCATCATCATCGGCTCCGGCCCCTCGGGCTACACCGCTGCCATCTACGCCGCCCGCGCCAACCTCCAGCCGCTGCTGATCGCCAGTTCCGTCGAGGCCGGCGGCGAGCTGATGAACACGACGGATGTCGAGAACTTCCCCGGCTTCCCCGAGGGCATCCAGGGCCCGGAGCTCATGACGCAGATGCAGCAGCAGGCTGAGCGCTTCGGCACCGAGGTCGTCTACGACGACGTCACCAGCCTCGACCTCAGCGGCGACATCAAGACCGTCACGCTCGGGTCCGGCGAGACCCACGAGGCCCTCTCCGTGATCTTCGCGACGGGCTCCGCCTACCGCAAGCTGGGCGTCGAGGGCGAAGAGAAGCTCTCCGGCCACGGCGTCTCCTGGTGCGCGACCTGCGACGGCTTCTTCTTCCGCGAGAAGACGATCGCCGTCGTCGGCGGCGGCGACTCCGCCATGGAGGAGGCCACCTTCCTCACCCGCTTCGCCTCCAAGGTGTACGTCATCCACCGCAAGGACAGCCTGCGCGCCTCCAAGATCATGCAGGAGCGCGCGTTCAACGACCCGAAGATCGAGTTCATCTGGAACTCCGAAGTCACCGCGATCAACGGCGAGAGCGCCCTGGCCGGCGTGAGCCTGCGCGACACCGCAACCGGTGAGGCCTCCGAGCTCGCCCTCGACGGCCTGTTCATCGCGATCGGCAACGACCCGCGCACCCACCTCATCCACGGCCAGCTGGACCTCACCTCCGAGGGCACCATCGCCGTCGCCGGCCGCTCCTCCAAGACGTCTCAGACCGGTGTCTTCGCCGCGGGCGACGTCATCGACCCGAGCTACCGCCAGGCCATCACGGCCGCCGGTTCCGGCTGCGTCGCCGCGCTGGACGCCGAGCACTACCTGGCCTCGCTGCCGGCCGACCTGGCCGCCGCAGCCGCCGGTGAGCCCGCCACGGCGTCCGTCTAAGGGCCAGCTGGCTCGCGGATGCCGGCAGCGCCGACATCCGCCCCCCACCACAGACCGCTTTCACCGAAGGAGAACGCAATGACCGCACGTGCAGTGACCGAAGCCACCTTTGAAGCTGAGGTTCTCAACAATGAGAAGACCGTTCTGGTCGACTTCTGGGCCGAATGGTGTGGCCCCTGCCGTGCCGTCAGCCCCATCCTCGACCAGATCGCCACCGAGCACTCCGAGAAGCTGGACATCGTCAAGGTGAACGTCGACGAGAACCCGCAGCTGGCGATGAAGTACCAGATCACCAGCATCCCGGCGATGAAGGTGTACCAGGGCGGAGAGGTCGTCAAGACCGTCATCGGCGCCAAGCCGAAGCCCGCCCTCGAAGCCGACCTGGCCGCCTACCTCGCGTAGCCGACCGGTCCTCCACTGAACCCTCGGCCTTCTGGCCGGGGGTTTCGTGCATTAACGGGCCGAATTTCGCGATACCCCAATTCGATAGCATTGAAGCGCACGAGAATGGATGACGAGTGACTGAAAATAACCAGCCCGGCAACAACCTCGACCCGTGGTACTCGCACTATGCCGAGCGAGCCGCGGGCCTCCGAGCCTCCGAGGTGCGCGCGCTGTTCGCGGTGGCCTCCCGACCGGAGGTGGTCAGCCTCGCCGGCGGTATGCCATTCGTGTCGGCGCTGCCGCAGGACCTGGTGATCAACGCCATGGACCAGGTCATGGTCAAGCAGGGCCCCACGGCTCTGCAATACGGCTCTGGTCAGGGTGTTCCCGCGCTCCGCGAGCAGATCCTCGAGGTCATGGCACTGGAGGGAATCCAGGCCAACGCCGACGATGTCGTCGTCACGACCGGCTCCCAGCACGCCCTGGAGCTGGTCAGCAAGCTCTTCCTCGACCCGGGCGATGTCGTTATCTCCGAGGGCCCGAGCTACGTCACGGCCATGGTGATCTTCCGCTCCTACCAGGCCGACGTCGACCACGTGCCGATGGACGAGCACGGCATGATCCCCGAGGCGCTGCGCGAGCACATCACGCGCCTGAAGGCCGCCGGGCGCACCATCAAGCTGCTCTACACGATCCCGAGCTTCCACAACCCGGCCGGCGTCACGCTGAGCTGGGAGCGCCGGCTCGAGATCCTGGCGATCGCCAAGGAGCACAACATCCTCGTCCTCGAGGACAATCCCTACGGGCTGCTCTACTTCGACAAGCCGGCACCGGATGCCATGCGCTCGGTCGAAGAGGAGGGCGTCATCTACCTGGGCACCTTCTCCAAGACCCTCGCCCCCGGGTTCCGCACCGGCTGGGCGCTCGCCCCGCACGCGATCCGCGAGAAGCTCGTGCTGGCCAACGAGGCGGCCGTGCTCTCGCCGAGCTCCTTCAGCCAGCTGGTCATCTCCGAGTATCTGGCGACCGCCGACTGGAAGGAACAGATCAACACCTTCCGCGGCGTCTACCGGGAGCGCAAAGAGGCGATGCTCTCAGCGCTGGGGGAGCACCTGCCCCAGCTCGAGTGGACGAACCCGAACGGCGGCTTCTACGTCTGGGTCACCCTGCCCGAGCCGCTCGACTCGAAGGCGATGCTCCCGCGCGCCGTCAAGGAGCTCGTCGCGTACACCCCCGGCACCGCGTTCTACGGTGACGGCAACGGGCGCCAGAACATCCGGCTCTCTTTCTGCTATCCGACGCCGGACCAGATTCGCCTCGGCATCCGCCGGCTCGCAACCGTCATCGACGGGGAGCTCGACCTGCTCGAGACCTTCGCCGGCACCGGCAAGCTCGGGGCGGCTCTCGGAACGACGCAATTCACCTCGCCGCCGCCCAATGTTTCGTAGTGTCCAGCCACTCTGAATCAACGCCCACCAGAGAACGCGTTCTGCACAACTGAAATCTAAGAAAGTCCTGATAATGACTGAAAACATTGCAGCAGAGAACACGCCTGCAGCCTCGGATGCCGCCGCAACGGTGGCCCCGCTGGACATCGTCGTCCTCGCCGGTGGAATTTCGCACGAGCGCGATGTTTCGCTGCGCTCGGGTCGCCGCGTGGCCGACGCGCTCACCGGTGCCGGCCACCGCGTGACCGTGCTCGACCCCGACGCCGGCCTGCTCGACGCCCTCGCGGCGCACAAGCCGGACGTCGTCTGGCCGGCGCTGCACGGAGCCAGCGGAGAGGACGGCGCGCTGCTCAGCCTGCTCGAGGCAGCCGGCCTGTCCTTCGTCGGTTCCCGCGGCGACGACGCGGCACTGGCCTGGTCCAAGCCCACCGCGAAGACTCTCGTTGCCCGCGCGGGCATCGCGACCCCGGCCTCCATCACGCTGGCCAAGGAGACGTTCCGCGACCTCGGCGCCGCCAACGTGCTGAGCCGCGTCATCGAGCGCCTCGGCACCGACCTCGTCGTGAAGCCGTCCGCCGGGGGATCGGCGCAGGGCGTCTCGATCGTCTCGGAGGCTGCCGAGCTTCCCCGCGCTGTCGTCGAGGCGTACACCTACTCGGATGTCGCCCTCATCGAGCAGCGCGTCAGTGGCGTCGAGTTGGCTGTCGGCGTCATCGACACCGGCGACGGGCCAGAGGCTCTTCCCGCCGTCGAGATCCAGGCCAGCAGCGGCGTCTACAGCTTCGACGCTCGCTACAACGCGGGGGAGACCACCTTCTTCGCCCCCGCGCGGATCTCGGAGGAGGCCGCCGAGTTGGTCGCCGAGACCGCCGTCGCCGTGCACGAGCTGCTCGGCCTGCGCCACGTCTCCCGCATCGACTTCATCCTCGACGCGGACGGAACGCTCTGGTTCCTGGAGGCAAACGTGCTCCCCGGCCTCACAGAGACGTCGTTGCTGCCCCAGGCGATCGAGGCCTCAGGCCAGGAGCTTGGGGCCGTCTACGGGGCTCTGGCGGCCGCTGCGCGGCACTAGCGCCGCAGTCGGCACAGCACACTCACGAAAGGGCGCCCATCGGGCGCCCTTTCGCTGTCTCCGCTCAAATGTTTCACGTGAAACGCTCGAGCGAGCCACGCCAGGACGAAGGGGGCAACACGGATCCCGAAGCACTGGAGCCAGCGTGATTCGGCGGCCCGCTCTCCGACGATGTTGGCTTCGGCCGCGGGCTCTCCACGACCTCGGCGAGTGGCTATTGATCCAGTTGGTTGTGCCTGTCGAATTCACCGCATCGCCTGGTTCGAGCAGTCAGACAGTTCACTCCTTGCAGGCTTGGCCTGCGGGGCCCGCGCACCGCCACCTGGGGAAGAGTAGACCGATCTAGCCGACGTCGGCACGTCGTCTGCCCACGTCCCTCCGCGTCGGCTCACGTCCTTCCGCGTCGGCTCGAGGGCGCCGCGCCGCGACGAAGGAGCAGCGCAGCTCCCGAAGCCCGGAATCCGGCGTGATT
>NZ_MPZN01000108.1 GCF_002936985.1 Microterricola pindariensis
CGGCGATGTCGCCGTAGCAGAGGTGGAAGCCGAACTCGACGCCCTCCGGCACCTGGTTGGCGACCGACGCGGCCATCGCGCCGACGGCCGCAATGATCTCCGCGGTCGAGGTGTCGCCCGGGGTGGCCGTGAACCAGGTCACCGGTTGCTTGCCGCCGATGCTGATCTGCTCGACGAAGCTGAACTCGGTGGCCATGTCGATCTGGATCGCCAGGTCCTCGGCCGGGATCGCGGCGGCGATGGCGGCGATCTCCCGCTCCATCGCGGCGGCGTACGCCGGGTACACGGCCGGCTTGTCGTCCTGCGCGACGAAGGTGGTGTGCGGGGCGAGCGGGCTCGGCAAGCTCACCTGGAAGCGGGTTCCCGGCGCGATCACGCCGGCGTCGCGGAGGGCGGAGAAATCGCCGAACCCGGCGATCGCGGCATCCGCATAGCCGAGGGGGCCGAACTCCAGCTCGTCCGCCGGCACAGTGCCGTCGAGGCGGAACGGCCGCACGTCGAAGCCGGCAATGATGATCGGATCGATCGGCAGGCGCTCCAGGCCGGCAACGGCGTCGAATGCGGCGCCCTGGAACAGGATCCAGTGGAAGCGCTCGCCGACCTCGCCGTCGGGGATGCGGGCGGCGTCGGTGCCGAGGTTCTCCGCGACGATGCGCAGGGTGGCAGCCGCGGTGGGCTGGTTGATCGATCCGACGAGGTGGGCGCCGCGCACGGCAGGAAGAGCAGTCATGGGGCAAGCCTATTCGTGCTGAATCGTCTGTGACGGTGCAAGGATGAGGGGCGGGCACACCACACAGAGCGCCCGGCAGAGGAGGACAATGATGCGCAAACGCACCGTCACAGAGGGCACCGCCGTGCGCAGCGCCAGGCCCGCCCGCGGGGCAGTTGTCACGCCGCCGCGGATCAGACCGTTCATGATTGGCCTCGTCGGCACCCTCGGCGTGCTGCTCGCGCTGCTCATCGGTGCCGTCATCGGCCAGCTCTCCACCGTGCTGGTGTACATCGGTCTCGCCCTCTTCCTCGCGCTCGGCCTCGACCCGGTCGTCTCCCTGCTCGAGCGCAAGCTGCCCCGGCCCGGCGCCATCGCGATCGTGGTGGGCGTCGTGTTGCTCGCCTTCGCCGGCATCGTCGTGGCGATCGTGCCGGTGCTCGTCGAGCAGGGCACCAACCTGATCAATGACCTTCCGCGCATGATCAAGGACCTGACCGCGGCCGGCTGGTACCAAGACATCCAGGCGCAGTTCGGCTCGACGGTGGAGGAAGCGCTCAACAGCGCGCTGCACTTCCTGCAAGACCCGGGCAACCTCGCCTCGATCGGCGGCGGAATCGTGGCCGTGGGCGCCGGGGTCGCCGGTGGCATCACCGGCGTGGTGATCGTGTTGATCCTCACGCTGTACTTCCTCGCCGCGCTGCCGTCGATGAAGAAGCTGGCCGCCCGCTTCGTGCCTGCCTACCAGCGTGAGGGCTTCACCGAGATCACCAACGATGTCTCCGGCGCCGTTGGCCGCTATGTCATCGGCCAGTTCAGCCTCGCCCTGATCAACGGCGTGCTGAGCCTCATCTTCTTGACCATCATCGGTGCCCCGCTGCCGGCACTGCTGGCGCTGATCGCCTTCATCGGCTCGCTGATCCCGATGGTGGGAACCCTGATCGGGGCCATCCTGATCTCGCTGATCTGCCTGCTCGCGTCGCCTTTGACGGCGCTGGTGGCCGCGATCTACTACCTGATCTACATGCAGGTCGAGGCGTATGTGCTCAGCCCGCGCATCATGAACAAGGCGGTGGACGTGCCCGGCTCGATCGTCGTGATCGCGGCTGTCGCCGGTGGAACCATCGGCGGCGTGCTCGGCGCCCTCGTGGCCATCCCGGTCGCCGCATCCGGAATGATCATCATCCAGAAGGTCGTCTTCCCGGCGCAGGATGCCAAGGTCGTCGACCCGGAGCTCATCGACGAGGGGCCGCGCCCGCTCTAGGCCGGCGCCGGGCCTCGCCTCATGCAGTGCCCGGCGTGGCTCCGAGCACGGTGGCGGCCAGGTCGTCGCCGTAGCCGGGCGGGGAGTCCTGCCGGGTGAGCACCCGGTAGAGCACCGCCCCGATCAGGGCGTCGGCCGCGACCTCGGGGTCGATGTCGGGGCGGAGTGCCCCGCGCGCCACTCCGTCGGCGATTGAACGGGCCAGGGCGGCATGCGTTGGCCCCGTCATCCGCTCGTACAGCGCCTCGGAGGCGGCGGGGTCATCCGCCGCTGCTGCCGCGAGGGCCCGGACCAGCCCCGCGTTCTCCGGCGAGCCCAGCGAGGCGCCCATCGCGTTCAGGATGCCGGCGATGGAGCCGCCGGCGGCAGCCGCGCCCGGCAGGATGATGACGCCGTCGAGCACCGCCTCGGCGACGATGGCCGACTTGGCGCGCCACCAGCGGTACACCGTCTGGCGGCTCACGCCGGCCGCGCTGGCGATCCCCTCAATCGTCAAGCGGTCGTACCCGACGGAGTGCAGCAGCTCGCGCGTGGCCTCGAGGGTGGCGCGACGAGACTGCTCGCTGCGGGGGCGGCCGCGGGGGATGGGCTCAGGCATTTACTCAGCGTAGCGAGCAGGTATAGGCTCGCCACATAATGAGACAGATTGTCTCGGATATGGGAAGGTGCATCATGTCGAACAGCATTCTGGTAGTCGTCGGCGTCGGTGGAATGGGCGAGGCCATCGCCCGTCGCGTCGGGGCAGGGCACACGGTGCTGCTCGCCGACTTCAACGAGGAGCTGCTGGGGCGAGTCGCTGCCGGGCTGAGCGGCGACGGCTTCGACGTGGCCACCCAGGTCGTCGACGTCTCCTCGCACGCCTCCGTCACGGCGCTCGCCGATGCGGCGGCCGCCCTCGGCCCGGTGCGCCTGGTCGTGCACACCGCCGGGCTCTCGCCCGTGCAGGCGCCGACGGATGCCGTGCTCCGCGTCGACCTCGCCGGCTTCGCGTTCAGCCTCGACGAGTTCGCCCGCGTGATCGCGCCGGGCGGCGCCGGCGTCTACATCGCGAGCATGGCCGGCAGCTTCGCCGCGGGCCAGTTCCCGGCCGAGTTGGAGGCCGCGCTGGCATCCACCCCCAGCGACCAGCTGCTCTCGCTGCCGTTCCTCGCCGACGGCGCGCTGCCGCACGCGGGCGCCGCGTACAGCATCGCCAAGCGCGGCAACCAGCTGCGCGTGCAGACGGCGAGCCTCGCCTGGGGCAAGCGCGGAGCCCGCGTCAACACGATCAGCCCCGGCGTCATCTCCACCCCGATGGGCCAGCAGGAGCTCGCCGGCGAGTCCGGCGCCTCGATGCGCGCCATGGTCGAGGGCTCGGCCACGGGCCGGCTCGGCACGCCGAACGACATCGCCAATGCGGCGGCGTTCCTGCTCAGCGCGGATGCGTCCTTCATCTCCGGCACTGACCTGCTCGTCGACGGCGGCACCGTCGCGGCCGTGCGCTCCGGCGCCGTCACACTGCCGCGCGGCTAGCCCAGTGCCGGCCCGGCGCCCTGCCCGCCGCTCGGCGAGCAGGGTGCCCGGGCCGCGGAACCCGCGCCCCGGGCACAGCGAGAGGCAGAAACGGGATCGCCCAGAGCCAGGCCATGAAGCGGGCCCCGTCGAGGACAGACGAGCAATTCGGCTTCGAGACGCGGAAACCAGATATGGTGCCCCCACAGGGACTCGAACCCTGGACCCACAGATTAAAAGTCTGTTGCTCTAACCAACTGAGCTATAGGGGCACGTACCAATGTACAGGCTGAACGCGCAGAGTTTTCGCGCGTAACGTTGGTGTCGCACGCGCGCCGCCAGATCCGGCCGGCGCGCAGCCCGGAATCGTGAGGAGACGACATGGCCGAGCACATCCACAAGCCCACGAAGTTTCCCAACCGCATCTTCGAGGCGTTCCAGGGCGGGGAGGACCCCGCCGCGATCAGCCGCGTGGCCCACGAGACCGCGCACGCCCTGCTGTCGCGGGTGCGGGCCGATCCCGACCCCGGCGTCGTGGAGCGCCTCGTCGCGTACACCGACGAGAACGGCATCGACGCCGTGGCCGAGCTGTGGTCGCGCGCCACACCGCGCAGCCTGCCCGGCGCACTCTGGCGCATCTACCTGCTCCGGATGCTGATCCGCCAGGACCCGACCGGCACGAGTTTCCTGTTCCAGCGCGGGGTCGAGGTCGCCCGCACGATCGACCCCGTCATCGCCGGCGCCGCCCACCCGACCGGCCCGGACGAGATCATCGTGCTCGCCGATGCCATCCTCCGCGGCATCTACACCGGTGACTTCGCCGTCGCCCTCGACCGGGCCGCCGCGTTCTGCCGGGTCATGTCGGCCGGGGCGACCAGTCTGGCCGACGACGCGGATGCCGCAGAGCCCGACCGGGCCAGCGAGCTGACCCGCCGGGGGTTGCGCTTCACCGAGATGGCGGCGGAGCTGACAGCCTGCGCGCGGCTCTGGCGCACCGATTCGCTGGACTGACGCGAACGCGGCGGAAACCGCGCCCAGCGATCTCGATTACAATAGATGTCGGTCGGGCCGCAGTAACCCCGGGCTCCAAAATTAGCCGCCACGAGCGGCCTCGCGCCGAGAGGCGTTCTGCGGCCCGGCCATATTCGTCCCCGGTGCCTCCCGCCGACACGCGCGATCCCGCGCCCGGCGGCAGCGCCCCGCATTCTCCCAGCCTGCGCGGCAATCCAATCTGGCCGCCGCGCCGAACCCTGAGTGTGACAAGGGAGGACTGCTGACATGCTAGGTGTCGTGAGCGAAATCCCCGTGTCACAGAGTTCTCCCGCGAACGCTGAACTGACCGCCGTCCTGGAGCGGGTCGCCGACGGCGACCAGCTCGCCTTCGGTGAGCTCTACGACCTCACCGCCGCGCGCATCTTCGGCCTGGTGCGCAGGCTGCTCGTCGACCACGCGCAGTCGGAGGAGGTCACCCAAGAGGTGTACCTGGAGATCTGGCAGACGGCGCCGCGATTCGACGCCAGCCGCGGCGGGGCGATGTCGTGGATGATGACGATGGCACACCGCCGCGCGGTCGACCGCATCCGGGCGTCGCAGGCGGGCCGCGACCGCGACCAGCGCATCGGCCGCCGCGACATCACCGTGGACTACGACGACGTTGCAGAGAGAGTAGAGATCACGATCGAGCATGAGAGGGTGGCGAGGGCGATGACCCGATTGACCGAGCTGCAGCGTGAGGCGCTGAGCCTGGCCTATTACGGCGGGCTCTCCCACAGCGAGCTCGCGAGCTACCTCGAGGTGCCGATCGGAACGGTGAAGACGCGGCTGCGCGACGGCATGATCCGCCTGAGAGAAGAATTGGGGGTGGCGTCATGAGCGATCGAGACGACGAACTGAGCCGGGCGGCATCCGAGGCCCTGCACGCCTTCGACGAGCCGCAGCCGGATGCCGTGGCGCCCGCACCCGCGGGGTTCGCTGAGACGGCGACCGAGCTCGGCCTCGCCGCAACGCCGGTGCAGCCGCCCGCGTCTCTGCGCGCGGACCTGATGGCGCGCATCGCGCTGACCCCGCAGCTGCCCCGGCTCGAGGAGGGCGCGGATGCCGCAACGGCGGCCACCCCGACCCTCGCCGTGCCGGCGGCGCCCGCCGTCCCCACAGCCGAGAAGCCGAGCGAGCCGAGCGGACCGAGCCAGCCGAGCCACGCCGGCCCCGCCGAGCGCCGGGCGGCCGCACGCTGGCGGCGCCCCGTCGGCGTGCTCGTGGCCGTGGCCGCAGCCGCCGCGTTCTTCTTCGGCGGTCTGGCCATCGGGCAGCTCCAGGACTCCACGCCCTCGACCGGGCAGACCCAGGCCGAGCAGCTGGCCGACATCGCCGCCGCGCCGGACGCCCAGCGCGCGGCCGCGGAGGTCGCCGGCGGGGGGACGGCGACCCTGGTCTGGTCCGGGGAGCTCGGCCGGTCCGCGCTCCTGGCCGACGGGCTGGCCCCGCTGCCGCAGGACCAGACCTACCAGCTCTGGTACATCGGGGCGGAGGGCCCGGTCTCGGCCGGCACCTTCGAGGCGAGCAGCAGCGGCACCACCTGGCACGTGCTCGAGGGACAGATGAGCGCGGGCGACGTCGTCGGCGTGACGGTGGAACCGGCCGGCGGGTCGACCGAGCCGACCAGCGCCCCCATCGTGCAGATCGCGAGCTAGGCCCCAATCCGCAGAGTGCGACTGCCGCGGGGCGACCGGGCGGCGTAGCATCGGAGCATGTCGCTGCCCTACACGCTCCTGATCACGCCGCTGCCCGCCGACGCCCCGGATGACGGGAGCTGGTTCACCGAGACCTTCACGGAGGTGGATGCCTCCGAGCCCGCCCTGCGGGTCAGCGAGCTCAGCACGCAACGCGGCGACGGCGTCTTCGAGACGCTGTCGGTGGTCAACGGCCACGCCCAGGAGGTGCAGCCGCACCTGGCCAGGCTCGCCCGCTCGGCCGAGATCTGCGACCTGCCCGCGCCGAACCTGGCGCAGTGGTCCGCCGCCATCTCGCAG
>NZ_MPZN01000109.1 GCF_002936985.1 Microterricola pindariensis
CTATTCCCTCTGTCGCAGCCGGAAGACGTCGAAGAGCGCCCGCAGGGTGAGCAGGCCGGAGAGCACCGTGAGCATGTAGCCGAAGATCTGGAACAGGGTGAGGTCGGGCGTGACCGCCGGTCCCCCATCGCTGATGAGCAGCATCGACGCCATGATGCCGAACGCGCCGGCGAGGAAGCTCACCACGAGGAGGTTGACGACCCCCTGCAGGAGCGTGCGGTCGCGCTGGTCGGCGAAGAGCCGAACGTTGACGCCGAGTCGGCCGTCGACGAGGGCGCCGGTGATGCGGTCGATCCGGGTGGGAAGCCGGCGCAGCAGCGGCGCGACGGACAGGAGCTCATCGCGCATGCTCGTGTAGACGGCGAACGGCGCGAACCCGTGTCTGATGCGTTCCTGCGCGTAGTCGCGCGCCGCCGTGAGCATCTCGAAGCCGGGGCTCAGCTGCCGCAGCGTCCCCTCGAGACTGGCGACCGCGCGGAACGCGGTGGCGAGTTCGGACGGAACGGCGATGCGGTTGTCGGTGAGCATCCGGACCATCTCGGTGAAGACGGTGACGTCGAGCGAGGCGCCCGCGCCCAGCCTGGTGGCAACGAAGACGCCGATCTGGCGGCGCAGCGCCGTCTCGTCGATGTCGTCCGGCAGCTCGACGAAGCCGAGCAGCGCATCCGTGAAGGCGGCGGCGTCCCCCCGGTAGAAGGCCAACAGCACCTCGCCGATCTGGGCGCGCAGCTGGGAATCGAGGCGGCCGACCGAACCGAAGTCGAGCAGCACGATCTCACCGTCTGGCCGCAGGATGATGTTGCCCGGGTGCAGGTCTGCGTGGAACACGCCGTCGTCGATGATCTGGGTGAGCGTCGAGCGCAACAGGCGGCCGGCCTGCTCCTCTCGCTCCGCGGCGGAGTGCTCGCGGAATGTGCGCGCATCGCTCAGTGTGTCGCCCCCGACGAACTCCATCACCAGGACCTTGTCGGTGCAGAGCGCCGGGAAGTGCCGCGGAATCCCCACCCGCTCGGAATCGGCGTGCCGAGCCTGGGTCGTTGCCATCGCCGACATGTTGCCGGCCTCGCGCCGGAAGTCGAGTTCGTCGCGCAGGCTCCTGGCGAAGCTCTCCGCCAGGCCGAGCACGCCGAGGTCGCTCCCCCACGCGGTGGTGCGCTCGAGCTGGGCGGCCAGCCGGAGCAGGATGTCGAGGTCGCGGTCGACCAGCGGCACGATGTGCGGGCGCTGCACTTTCACGGCGACGGGCTCCCCCGTGGTCAGCGTGGCCCTGTGCACCTGGCCGATCGACGCCGCCGCGATCGGAGTCTCGTCGAAGGAGGCGAAGTGGGCCTCGAGCGGGCCGTTCAACTCGACCTCGAGAAGCGCGTGGATCTCTGCCCAGTCCGCGGCCGGGACCCGCTGCTGCAACTGCGCCAGCTCGGCGAGGAACTCCGGCGGGAGGATGTCGCTGCGGGTGGAGAGCAACTGCCCGAGTTTCACGAACGCACCGCCCGCCTGCTCGAGTGCGCCGCGCAGGGCGCGCGCCTGGCGAACACGCTCGGCATGGCCGGCCGCGGTCGGGTCGGCGTTCGCCCGGAACGGCACCAGGCCCTGCTTCAGCGCGATCCGCGAGATCTCGGCGTAACGGCGTGTACGTTCCGAGCGGGCCTTCAGCAAGGGCAACCACTGGTCTGGCCGCGGAATCGATCCGGTCGGGACGAGGATCTCGGCGAGCACCAGGGATGCCACCGCCCCAAAGAGCACAATCGACAGCTGCAGCGGGACGAGGGCCAGGCTGTATTCCTGCTTGCCCCAGACAAACTGGGACTCGAACCCCAGCTCCGCGGCAAGCCCGATGATCCCGGCCAGGACGAGGCGCGTCACCCCGACGGGGACGCCGAGGATCCGTCGGGTGACACGAGCGACGATGACCATGAACACGATCGTCACGATGCCCATGAACACGATGCCCCCGATGGTGCCGGCCATCACTACCTCCTCAGAATTGCTGCTCCGGACACGCTAGCGCGTGGCCGGGGTCGGGCACGGCACTGGAGACGCCGATCTTGACAGCAGGCGGTCGCTCCGGATACATTCGGCGGACTGTTGATCGCATGATCAACAACGGCTCGAGGTTCAACGGAGATCACTCATGACCGGCAGCCCCACACCGAAGCAGTTCGACGTCACGGAGGCCAGCATCGCCGGGCTGCGCGACGCGCTGCAGTCGGGCCAGGTGTCCAGTGTTCAGCTGCTCACCGCCTACCTCGACCGCATCGCGGCCTACGACCAGAGCGGTCCGACCCTGAACTCGATCGTCGTGCCCAACCCCGCCGCGGCGGACGAGGCCCGGGCGTCCGATGAGCGTCGGGCCAGGGGTGAGTCGCTCGGCAACCTCGACGGCATCCCGTACACCGCGAAGGACAGCTACCTCGTTGCCGGCCTCACCGCTGCCGCCGGCTCCCCCGCGTTCGCTGATCTCGTCGCCCAGTGGGATGCCTTCACAATCGCGCGCCTGCGCGAGGCCGGGGCCGTGCTCATCGGGCTCACCAACATGCCGCCGATGGCGAACGGCGGAATGCAGCGCGGCCTGTACGGCCGCGCCGAGAGCCCGTACAACGCCGCCTACCTGACGGCCGCGTTCGGCTCCGGCTCGTCGAACGGCTCCGGCACCGCAACCGCGGCCAGTTTCGCCGCGTTCGGGCTCGCCGAGGAGACGTGGTCGAGTGGGCGTGCTCCCGCCTCGAACAACTCCCTGTGCGCCTACACGCCCTCCCGCGGCGTGATCTCGACCCGCGGCAATTGGCCGCTGGTGCCGACGATGGATGTCGTCGTGCCCCATGCGCGCACGATGGCCGACCTGCTCGAGGTTCTGGACGTCATCGTCGCCGACGACGCCGAATCCCGGGGTGACTTCTGGCGGGCCCAGCCCTGGATCCCGCTGCCTGCGGCATCCGCGGTGCGCCCGGCACGCTACCCGGACCTCGCCGCGGGCGGAACGGCGGCACTCGCAGGCACCCGCCTCGGACTGCCCCGGATGTACGTGAATGCGGATCCGGCCGCGGGCACCTCGCCGCTGCCGAGCCTGGGCGGCCAGCTGGGTCAGCGGATTGACACGCGGCCGAGCGTCATCGCGCTCTGGGAGGAGGCGCGGCGCGCCCTCGAGGCGGCCGGGGCGGAGGTCGTGCTCGTCGACTTCCCGGTGGTGTCCAACTATGAGGGCGACCGGCCGGGCGCCCCGACGATCGCGAGCCGCGGGCTCGTCAGCCCCGAGTTCCTGCACCGGGAGATCGTCGACCTCTCGGCGTGGTCCTGGGATGACTTCCTGCGGGCGAATGGCGACCCGGCACTGAACCGGCTCGACGGCGTGGACGGCGTGGACGGCGCGCTGATCTTCCCGGAGCCGGCCGGCGCGCTCCCCGATCGCTACGACGGCTTCGAAGACCACGTCTCCGGGTACCCGGAGCAGGTGCGCGAGCACCCGGTCAGGGAGTTCACCGCCATCCCGGACCTGGAGTCGGGGCTGCGGGGTTTGGAGGAGACGCGACGGGTCGACCTGGAGGCGTGGATGGACGGGCTCGGCCTCGATGCCGTCGTCTTCCCGGCGGCGGCGGATGTCGGCCCCGCCGACATGGATGTGAGCGAGGCGTCCGCCGAGCTCGGCTGGCGCAACGGCGTCTGGGTGTCCAACGGCAACCTCGCGATCCGCCATCTCGGCATCCCGACGGTGACCGTGCCGATGGGCGCCCTCGCCGACATCGGCATGCCGGTCGGCTTGACGTTCGCCGGGCGGGCCTACGACGACAACACCCTGCTCACACTCGCGGCGGCATTCGAGGCCACCGGGTCGCGGCGCGTGCCGCCGCCGCGCACACCCTCACTGGGGTAGCGCGGCGGCGTGCCGGGGGCTACTCGACGAAGATTCCGGCGAGGGTCTTCTTGCCGCGGCGCAGCACGGCGACTCCCGAGGCGAGCACGTGGCCGGAGATCGTCTCGGCCTCATCGGTGATCTTGACGTTGTTCACCGAGACGCCGCCCTGCTTGATGGCGCGGCGGGCGTCGCTCAGGCTGTCGCAGAGCGCGGTGTCGCAGAGGAGCTGGGCGATGCCGGCATCCGGGGCGGTCGTGGTGTTCGGCAGCTCCCGCAGCGCGGCTTCCAGGGTTTCGGCGTCGAGCTCGGCCAGGTCGCCCTGCCCGAAGAGCGCGCTGGTGGCGGCGATGGCGTTGGCCGTCGCCGTCTCCCCGTGCACCAGGCTCGTCACCTCGAAGGCCAGGGCGCGCTGCGCCTCGCGGCGGAACGGCTCGGCCGCGACGGCGGCCTCGAGGCGCTCGATCTCGGCCCGCTCGAGGAAGGTGAAGATCTTGAGGCGGGCGACCACGTCGGCGTCGTCGGTGTTCAGCCAGAACTGGTAGAAGGCGTACGGGCTGGTCAGGCTCGAGTCGAGCCAGACGGCGTTGCCCTCGCTCTTGCCGAACTTGGTGCCGTCGCTGTTGGTGATCAGCGGCGTGCCGATCGCGTGCACGCTCGTGCCCTCTGTGCGGCGGATGAGGTCGGTGCCGCTCGTGAGGTTGCCCCACTGGTCGCTGCCACCGGTCTGCAGCACGCACTCGTACTGGCGGTAGAGCTCGAGGTAGTCCAGGCCCTGCAGGATCTGGTAGCTGAACTCGGTGTAGCTGATGCCGGCGTCGGAGTTGAGGCGGGCGGCGACGGCGTCCTTCTTCAGCATGGTGCCGACGCGGTAGTGCTTGCCGATCTCGCGCAGGAAGTCGATGGCCGACAGCGGGGCCGTCCAGTCGAGGTTGTTGACGAGGGTCATCGCGTTCTCGCCCTCGCGGCTGAGGAAGCGGCTCACCTGCGCCTGCAGGTAGCCGACCCACTCCTCGACCGTGTCCTTAGTGTTCAAGGTGCGCTCGGCCGTGGGCCGCGGGTCGCCGATCAGGCCGGTGGAGCCGCCGACGAGGCCGAGCGGGCGGTGGCCGGCCAGCTGCAGGCGGCGCATGAGGAGCAGCTGCACGAGGTTGCCGAGGTGCAGGCTCGGAGCAGTCGGGTCGAAGCCGCAGTAATAGGTGATCGACTCCCCCGCGAGCAGCTCTTTGAGCTCGCTGGCATCGGTGGAGACGTGCACGAGGCCGCGCCAGTTGATCTCCTCCCAGATATCGGGGAAGGACGGATCGTTGCGCTGGGCGTTGAGGATTACTGGGTCAGACACGCACCCCAGAGTATCAGCGGCCGGACGCCGACCGCTCCGACAGAAGCGTGCAGGCAACATCGGCCGTAAAATAAGTGTTGAGGCTTTAGTAATGACAAGTTAAGCGTGTAGCCTGAACTCGGAGGTCCCCATGTTCGTCATCACCGCCGATCAGATCGCCAGCCGCACCCGTGCCGACGTCGCCGCGCCGACGATCGAGCGCCTGCAGCGCGACCACGGCGCGGCGCTGATGCTTCCCCCTGACCGCACGGCGGGCGATGAGATCCAGCTCGTGAGCGCGGATGCCGCCGCCATGGTGCGCATCGTGCTCGAGCTGACCCGTGGGGAGCAGTGGAGCGTCGGCCTCGGCGTCGGCGCCGTCGGGCTTCCGCTGCCAGCCGCGACGCGGGAGGCCAGCGGGCCGGCCTTCTACGCCGCCCGCGACGCCGTCACCCGCGCCAAGAAGCGGGGCACGCGGTTCGCGCTGCACCGGCAGGGGGCGGCGGATGCGAGCAGCACGCCGGCCGAGAGCACAGAGGCCCTGATCGACCTGGCGCTGGCGCTGCGGCAGCGCCGCACCGCGCCCGGGTGGGAGCTCTACGACCTCGTCTCGGCGGGCCTGAGCTACAAGGAGGCCGCCGAGCGACTGGGCATCAGCGCGCCGGCGGCGAGTTCGCGCGCCAAGGCCGCGCAGCTCGCCGTCGAGGCGAATGCGGTGCCCGCGCTCGTAGGATTACTGGCAGAACTCGATCGGAGCACGCCGTCATGATCTTTCCCCCGCACCTGGCCGGATTCCTCCCCGTGCTGTTCTGGCTGTTCTTGCTCGGGCTGCTCGCCACCGCCCTGACCTTCGCGGTCTTCGCCGTGCTGCGGAAGTTCCCCTACGCCATCTGGGTGGCCGGCGGCGCGCTCGCGCTCGCCCTGCTCCTCACCCTGAGCGCCACCACCTCGTTCTGGCCGACCGGCTGGGCGCCCGCCGGCGGGGCGGTCGGTGCCCTGATCGCCCTCGTGGGCGCGGCGCTGGCGGTCTTCGGCGGCGGCCCGGCCGCGCAGCTTGCCCTCTCGTTGGCCACCCGCGGCTCCGTGGCGCCCGGCGCGCACGGCGGCATCATGGTGCCGACCCCGGCCACGCCAGCCGGCACCCCGGCGCCGACCGGCGAGGACGGCGCGCCGGCCACCCGGGAGGTGCTGCGCGGCGGAGCCGCGATCGGCGTGCTCGAGCGGCTCTGCGTCGTTCTCGGGATCGTCGCTGGGTTCCCC
>NZ_MPZN01000110.1 GCF_002936985.1 Microterricola pindariensis
CCCCTCGAAGGCCCGACCGAGGGTGACCTCGTCGGCGTACTCGAGGTCTCCGCCGACGGGCAGGCCGGAGGCGAGGCGGGTGACCCGGATCTCGAGGGTCGTGAGCAGCCGCGACAGGTAGGTCGCGGTCGCCTCCCCCTCCAGGTTGGGGTCTGTGGCCAGAATCACCTCGGTGACGGTGCCGTCGGCGAGGCGCTGCATCAGCTCGCGGATGCGGAGCTGGTCTGGACCGATGCCGTCGATGGGGCTGATCGCACCGCCGAGCACGTGGTAGAGCCCGCGGAACTCGCGCGTGCGCTCGATCGCCACGACATCCTTGGCCTCCTCGACCACGCAGATCAGCGCCGGGTCGCGGCGCGGGTCGCGGCAGATCGCGCACGTCTCCTGCTCGGAGATGTTGCCGCAGATGCTGCAGAACTTCACCTTCTCGCGCACGGTGGTGAGGATCTCGGCCAGGTGCGAGACGTCGAAGTTCTCGGTCTGCAGAATGTGGAACGCGATGCGCTGGGCAGACTTCGGCCCGATTCCGGGCAGCCGACCGAGCTCGTCGATGAGGTCCTGAACGATTCCTTCGTACACGTCTTAGCCTTGGCCGTCTCTCATCGTCGCGCGCGGCGATGGGTTGTGTTGTTGTTCCTCGATGAAGGTCGCGCCGAGAATCTCGCGGACCACCGATTCGCCGTAGCGCTGCACGCCGTCGCCGCGGCTGGGCGCCTGCGCCGGCCGTTGCGGCGCCTGGCGCTGCGGGGCCTTCGCGGCCGGGGCGGGGGCGGATGCCGCTGCGGGAGGCGCTGCCGGAGGCGCTGCCGCGGTCGGAGCAGCCGACGCTCCAGCTGGGCGAGGAGAGCCGCCTGCGGCCCGTGTCGGGACCGAGGGCCCGGAGCGGAAGCCTTGGTCCGGCGGGGCGGCGTCAAAGTTCGGGTCGAACGGCGGCTCGTCGTCGTAGGGGGGCTCGTCGGCGAACGGCGGCTCCTCTGCGGGCGCCCATCCGTCCGCGGCCGGCGCGGCAGCGGGAGCGGCCGGCGGTGTCGCCCGCTCGACGGGTGCGGCGGGCGTGGCTGCTGGCTCTGCGACCGGTTCCGGGTCGGACTGTGGAATCTGCACGACCGACCAGCCGCCGGCGTTCACGACCGGAGCCGGTCGCGACTGCGCAGCCGGCGCCGGAGCCTGCTGCGCGGAGGCAGCCTGCGCGGGCGCGGACCGGACGGGTGCCGAGTGAACGGGCGCCGACTGAACGGGTGCGGGCGCCGCGGCTGAACGTGCTCGGTCGGGCTCCGCGTCTGCGGCATCCGGCGCCGACGGGGGCGTCGGTGCCGCGGCCTGGGCCGGCTTGGAGCCGCGCTGTTCGCCGCTCTCCGCGCGCGCCAGCAGCTTCGGCGTCACCCCGAGGACCGTGCTGACGGCCTTCTTCAGGTGGTCGCCGACGCCCTGGCCGGGGGCCGCGGGCTTCTTCAGTGCGGCGACGTCGTTCTCGCTCGGGAAGGCCAGCAGCAGAGTGCCGTCCTCGCGGTACTCGCGCACCACGGCGGTGAGCAGCACCACCCAGGCGTTCATGTTCGCGGTCTTGACGACCTCAAGCACCTGTGGCCAGGCGTCGCGCATCTGCTGCAGCGAGATCGGGCCGACCGGAACCGGCATCGCGGAGGCCGGGATCGTGGCCCCGCCGGGCAGCGAGGAGTTGACGGGCGCGGCGGCCGCAGCTGCGGCAGGCGCAGCAGCGGGCGCCGCGGCGGGGGCCGGTGCCGGTGCAGGCGGGGCCCCGGTCACACCGGGAGTGGCCCACGTGACGGGCCCAACCGGGCCGGAGGCCGCCGGCGTCTGGGCACGGTCGTTCTTCGCCCGGTCGATGAACTCGGCGGCGGCGACGACAGCAGCGGGCACCTCGGCAGGCGCCGCGGCGGGCACCTCGGCAGGCGGGGCAACGGCCGCGGCAGCGGGCACTGCGGGCGGGGCGGGGCGGTCGCCTGCGGCGTCCGTCACCCCGACCCGGCGCTCAAGCCGCTCGACGCGGGCCAGAGCACCGCGCTCCGTGTCGTCGCTGGAGGGCACCAGGGCGCGCGCGATCATCAGCTCGAGGTGCAGCCGCGGCGAGGTGGCCCCGGTCATCTCGGTCAGTGCGGCGTTCACGATGTCGGCGGTGCGCGAGAGCTCCGCCTGGCCGTAGCGGGTGGCCTGGGCGCCCATGGCATCCAGCTCCTCCTGCGGCACACCGCGCAGCACGGATGCCGCAGCGGCCGGCGTGCTCGCGGCGACGACGATCAGGTCGCGCAGCCGTTCGAGCAGGTCCTCGACGAAGCGGCGCGGATCCTGGCCGGTCTGGATGACGCGGTCGACGGCCTCGAAGGCGGCACCGGCCTCGCGGGCGCCGATCGCGTCGATGACCTCGTCGAGCAGGGCGCCGTGGGTGTAGCCGAGCAGCGCGACGGCGCGCTCGTAGTCGACGGTGGACGCCTCGGAGCCGGCCATCAGCTGGTCGAGCAGGGAGAGCGTGTCGCGCGGCGAGCCGCCGCCGGCGCGCACGACGAGCGGCAGAACGCCGGGGGCGACGGTGACGCCCTCCGCCTCGCAGAGGGTCTGCACGTATTCGAGCATCGGGCCGGGCGGCACCAGCCGGAACGGGTAGTGGTGGGTGCGCGAGCGGATCGTGCCGATGACCTTCTCCGGCTCGGTCGTCGCGAAGATGAACTTGACGTGCTCCGGCGGCTCTTCGACGATCTTCAGCAGCGCGTTGAATCCGCTCGAGGTCACCATGTGCGCCTCGTCCATGATGAAGATCTTGTAGCGGTCGCGGGCCGGGGCGAAGATCGCGCGCTCGCGCAGATCGCGGGCGTCGTCGACGCCGCCGTGGCTGGCCGCGTCGATCTCGACGACGTCGAGCGAGCCGCCGCCATCGCGGGAGAGCTCCACACAGCTCGGGCAGACGCCGCACGGGGTGTCCGTCGGGCCCTCCGCGCAGTTCAGGCAGCGCGCCAGGATGCGGGCAGACGTCGTCTTGCCGCAGCCGCGCGGGCCGCTGAAGAGGTAGGCGTGATTAACACGGTTGGTGCGCAGGGCCGTCATCAACGGATCGGTCACCTGCGACTGACCGATCATCTCGGCAAAGTTTTCGGGCCGGTATCGGCGATAGAGAGCGGTGACCACCCTGCCATGCTACTTGCCCGGGCTGACATGAGGGCCGGATGTCGGCGGCACCGGCACACCGGGCCTGCTCAGCCGCCCCCAGCTGCGCGCGGAGGCAACTCCGTCCGGCACGGAGTCCGGCGGGGTGGCCAGTCGCCAGAGCCGCCAGACCGACCAGGCGAACAGCACGACGAGCAGCACATTGCGCACCGTCAGCAGCAGCACCGCGGCGATGTTGCCCGCGGCGAGCGGCATGTAGAAGACGGGGAAGATGAACGTCGTGAGCACGGAGATCACCAGCACCAGGTACGAGGGTGTGCGCCAGCGCTGTGCGTCGTGGAACAGCCCGACGACGACGACCGGCGCGATCCAGAGCATGTACTGCGGCGAGCCGACCTTGTTGAACACCACGAGCGCGCAGGTCAGCGCCAGCGCCCCGTGCACGAGGAGGTTCTCGGCATCCGTCTCCTGCCGGCGTGCACGCAGGAGCAGGGCGAAGATCAGTGCCATCGCGAGGAGCATCAGCGGGGTCGTCGCAGCCGCCGCCGAGGCGGCCCCCTCGCCCGCCACCTCCCGCGTGGCCAGCGCGGAGTTCTGGAAGATGTAACTGCCGGGCCGGTCCAGCGCCGCCATCCACACCCAGGGGGTCGAGATCGGCGCCTCGAGCTGGAGCCCGCGGTCGGACTGGTCAGAGACGAAGCTCAGCAGGGTCTCGGGCGAGCCGCCCAGGCCGATCGCCGCCCCGACGACTCCGAGCGTGATGAGAGCGCCGCCGGCGGCCACGGCCAGCCACTGCCTCCCCACCCCGAGCACCGCGAGGAACACGGCGACGGGCCACACCTTGATCCAGGTCGCGACGGCGAGCAGCACCCCGGCCAGCGCCGGGCGGCGGGCCAGCAGCACCAGGGCGATGATGACGATCGGGGCGACGATGCCCTCCAACCGGAACAGCCCGACCGGGCTGAGGATGAAGATCACGAGCAGCCACCACCAGGCGGCGGTGAAGCCGCTCGCCTTGCGACCGAAGTCGGTGAGCACGGCGATCGACAGGCCGTTCAGCACCGTCGTGAGGAGGAACCAGAGGAAGGGGAAGAGCATCGGGCCGAGGGAGTCCGCCAACCCCATCGGGGCCACCGCCCCGATGGGGTACACCCAGGGAATCTGGATCCCGCGCCAGAGGCCCGTGGTCAGCGAGGTCTCGACCCAGGCCCGGTACAGCGAGAGATCGCCGATTGCGATGCCGCCGAGGAAGGAGGGCAGGAGGGCGAGCAGGAAGACGGCGTGCAACAGCACGAACCCGACGATGAGCGTGCGCGGCCGCTGCGAGAAGTCGCGCTCGAGCGGCGTGGCAACGCTGGCGACGCCGTCACCCGGCTTGCGGAACAGTCGTGACATGGCAGCTGCTTTTCTGCACGGTCGGGGCCCGCGGCCGCGGGCACGTCGCGCAGCCTAAGCGCCGATCCTGAGCAACAGGCCAGTGGATTCCCTGACATTTCTGAACGATCTATCAGGGGCGCTCCGCCGATGCAGCCTGCGGTAGCGCGGCGAGCCCGCGCCAGTGCTGCCCGAACAGCGGGCTCAGCGCCGCGAGCGCGTAGGCGCCGGCCGCGATGAGGAGTGTCGGCACGAGCCCCAGCGCGGTGACGCCCACGCCGCCGAGGAACGCGCCGAGCGGCATCGCCGCGGCGACCCCGGCGGTCATCGACCCGAAGACCCTGGCCCGCATCGGCGCGGGGATGAGGCCGAACAGCGCCGTGGACACCATCGGGTTGATGCCGCCGGCCGCCAGCCCCGAGAAGGCGAGCACGCCGAGCAGCACCGGGAATGGCACCTCGAACGCCATGGCGAGATAGGGCGGCAGACCCGCGAGCACGAAGAACAGCACGAAGAGCCCCCGCCCGGCGACGCGGTGGCCGACGGCGGCGAAGACGACGGCGCCGAGCAGCGCCCCGCCCATGAAGCTGGCGACGAGGAAGCCCAGCGCGGAGGCCGAGCCGAGGCGCTCCGTGGCGTAGACCGGGAAGAGCACCGTCAATCCGGCGGTGTCGATGGCGTTGGTGAGCATGACCAGCAGCACGATCCCGCGCAGCAGCGCGTTCGACCAGAGGAAGCGCAGCCCAGCTGCGAAGCCGCGCCAGTAGCCGTCTGGGTCGCCGTCTGCGGCGACGGGGTCGTCGGTGGAGGCCGCGGCCAGCGACATCCGCGGGATCAGTGCGGCCACGAGCACGGCCGACACGGCGAAGGTGGCCGCGTTCACATAGAGCGCGCCGGGGGCGCCGAGGACGCCGATCAGGATGCCGGCCAGCGCGGCTCCCACCATGGAGGCGCTGCGCTGCACGGCCGCCTGCGCGCCGGCGGCCCGGGCCAGCGGCACCGCCGCCCGCTCGGCGAGCTCGGGCAGCATGACAGTCTTCGCCGTGTCACCGGGGGCGTCGAGCAGCCCGCTGAGGAAGACGAGCAGGAGCAGCAGCCAGAACGGCAGGCCGGTGGTCGCCGCCAGGATCGGCAGCGCCAGCACAGTGAGGCCGCTGGCCAGGTCGGCGGCGATGCTGGAGAGACGGTAGCCGAGCCGGTCGATCAGCGCGCCGCCGAGGGAGCCGCCGATGACCACGGGCAGCGTCGCGAAGACCCCGGCGGTGCCGGTGGCGAGCGCCGAGCCGGTGTCGGCGAAGACGTAGAGCGGCACAGCGATCGCGGTGATCGCGTTGCCGGCGCGGGAGACGAACGCGGCGGCCAGCACGGCCAGCAGCGGCAGGGCGCCCAGCCGGGTGCGCAGGCGCTCAGGGGCGCGCGAAGGCATGGAGGATCCAGCGGATGGGCTTGACCCCTGGCCGCTTCGGG
>NZ_MPZN01000111.1 GCF_002936985.1 Microterricola pindariensis
GTTCTCGACCGTACATCGAGAACCACATAGTGGACGCAAGCTTCTCACGGACTCTCACCGTGCCGCACACACCAGCCTTACAACGGTGTGTGTGTAGTGTTTTTCAAGATATCGGCTTATTAGTACTGGTCAGCTCCACGAGTCTTTAGTCCTCGCTTCCACATCCAGCCTATCAACCCAGTCGTCTACTGGGAGCCTCTCCCCAAAAGGGATGGAAATCTCATCTCGAGGCCGGCTTCCCGCTTAGATGCTTTCAGCGGTTATCCATTCCGAACGTAGCTAATCAGCGGTGCTCCTGGCGGAACAACTGACACACCAGAGGTTCGTCCAACCCGGTCCTCTCGTACTAGGGTCAGATCCTCTCAAATTTCCTGCGCGCGCAGCGGATAGGGACCGAACTGTCTCACGACGTTCTAAACCCAGCTCGCGTACCGCTTTAATGGGCGAACAGCCCAACCCTTGGGACCTACTCCAGCCCCAGGATGCGACGAGCCGACATCGAGGTGCCAAACCATGCCGTCGATATGGACTCTTGGGCAAGATCAGCCTGTTATCCCCGAGGTACCTTTTATCCGTTGAGCGACAGCGCTTCCACAAGCCACTGCCGGATCACTAGTCCCGACTTTCGTCCCTGCTCGACTTGTCAGTCTCACAGTCAAGCTCCCTTGTGCACTTACACTCGACACCTGATTGCCAACCAGGTTGAGGGAACCTTTGGGCGCCTCCGTTACATTTTAGGAGGCAACCGCCCCAGTTAAACTACCCACCAGGCACTGTCCCTGAACCGGATCACGGTTCGAAGTTAGATGTCCAATATGACCAGAGTGGTATTTCAACAATGACTCCACCCGAACTAGCGTCCGAGCTTCACAGTCTCCCACCTATCCTACACAAGTCACACCGAACACCAATACCAAGCTGTAGTAAAGGTCACGGGGTCTTTCCGTCCTGCTGCGCGTAACGAGCATCTTTACTCGTAGTGCAATTTCGCCGAGTTCGCGGTTGAGACAGCTGGGAAGTCGTTACGCCATTCGTGCAGGTCGGAACTTACCCGACAAGGAATTTCGCTACCTTAGGATGGTTATAGTTACCACCGCCGTTTACTGGGGCTTAAATTCTCAGCTTCGCCTTGCGGCTAACCGTTCCTCTTAACCTTCCAGCACCGGGCAGGCGTCAGTCCGTATACATCGTCTTGCGACTTAGCACGGACCTGTGTTTTTAGTAAACAGTCGCTTCCCACTGGTCTCTGCGGCCTTCAAAAGCTCCAGGAGTAAATCCCTTCACCCATCAGGCCCCCCTTCTCCCGAAGTTACGGGGGCATTTTGCCGAGTTCCTTAACCACGATTCTCTCGATCTCCTTAGTATTCTCTACCTGACCACCTGAGTCGGTTTGGGGTACGGGCACATTGAACCTCGCGTCGATGCTTTTCTTGGCAGCATAGGATCACCGATTTCGACTTACGTCTACCCATCGAGTCTCAGCCTTATATGAGAGACGGATTTGCCTATCTCTCGGCCTACATTCTTAGACCGGGTCAACCATCGCCCGGCTCGGCTACCTTCCTGCGTCACACCTGTTAATACGCTAACCGCACCAGCATAGGGTCGTGTGCTAGGCCCACACGCATCACCCCGAAGGGATCCGTCACGGGGATTCAGACACTTAGCATCACTGGATTAGCTTGGGCGGTTCTTCTGCGGTACGGGAATATCTACCCGTTGTCCATCGACTACGCCTGTCGGCCTCGCCTTAGGTCCCGACTTACCCAGGGAAGATTAGCTTGACCCTGGAAACCTTGGTCTTCCGGAGGACGGGTTTCTCACCCGTCTTTCGCTACTCATGCCTGCATTCTCACTCGTGTGGCCTCCACGGCTGGTTTACACCGCCGCTTCACTGGCCACACGACGCTCTCCTACCCATCAATACGGCTGGACCACGAAGGCCTACCAAAAATATCAATGCCACAACTTCGGTGGCGTGCTTGAGCCCCGTTACATTGTCGGCGCGGAATCACTTGACCAGTGAGCTATTACGCACTCTTTCAAGGGTGGCTGCTTCTAAGCCAACCTCCTGGTTGTCTGTGCAACTCCACATCCTTTCCCACTTAGCACGCGCTTTGGGACCTTAGTTGGTGGTCTGGGTTGTTTCCCTCTCGACAATGAAGCTTATCCCCCACTGTCTCACTGCTGCGCTCTCACTTACCGGCATTCGGAGTTTGGCTAACGTCAGTAACCTTGTAGGGCCCATCGGCTATCCAGTAGCTCTACCTCCGGCAAGAAACACGCAACGCTGCACCTAAATGCATTTCGGAGAGAACCAGCTATCACGAAGTTTGATTGGCCTTTCACCCCTATCCACAGCTCATCCCCTCAGTTTTCAACCTAAGTGGGTTCGGTCCTCCACGCGCTCTTACACGCGCTTCAACCTGGCCATGGATAGATCACTTCGCTTCGGGTCTAGGACCAGCGACTCATTCGCCCTATTAAGACTCGCTTTCGCTACGCATTCCCCTCACGGGTTAAGCTCGCCACTGATCACTAACTCGCAGGCTCATTCTTCAAAAGGCACGCTGTCACCAGAATCAGACTGGCTCCAACGGTTTGTAAGCAAACGGTTTCAGGTACTATTTCACTCCCCTCCCGGGGTACTTTTCACCTTTCCCTCACGGTACTTGTTCACTATCGGTCATGTAGGAGTATTTAGGCTTATCAGGTGGTCCTGACAGATTCACACGGGATTTCTCGGGCCCCGTGCTACTTGGGATACTCTTCGCGCCATTGGAACATTTCGACTACCGGGCTGGCACCGTCTATGGCTGCGCTTTCAAACGCATTCGTCTATATCCCTTTGTAACGCTCACTGTTCGGCAGAATCAGCAGAAAAGTCCCGCAACCCCGACCATGCAACGCCTGCCGGCTATCACACATGATCGGTTTAGCCTCTTCCGGGTTCGCTCGCCACTACTAACGGAATCACTGTTGTTTTCTCTTCCTGTGGGTACTGAGATGTTTCACTTCCCCACGTTCCCTCTACCCGCCCTATATATTCAGGCGGGAGTCACCGGGTCACCCAAAGGGCCCGGCGGGGTTTCCCCATTCGGAAATCCTCGGATCAGGGTTCGTTTATCAACTCCCCGAGGCTTATCGCAGATTACTACGTCCTTCTTCGGCTCTACATGCCAAGGCATTCACCGTTTGCTCTTAGAATCTTGAAATCACATGAGTTTGAATCGATCTTTCGTTCAGAAAAATTGACCAATGATTAGTCGAACAACAGGCAAAGCCCGTTGTCCTAAAAATCTTTGTGATTGACACCGAAGTGTCAATCTAAGATGCTCGCGTCCACTGTGTAGTTCTCAAAGTACGGGCGGTACTCCCCCAGGCAGCGCCGGCTTTACGCCTATGCCCTACCTGACCGAAGTCCAGAAGGTCGTCCACGTCCAAACGTGACCCGGTCCTTCAGGACCCAACAGCGTGCTCCAACAACCCTCCACCCCCCGACTCGTTCCTTCCACCGAAGCGGCGTACTGGAACCAGGGAATCTGATGTTGTTGCAATGTCAATGTTCCACCCATGAGCGCCACCGGGAAACATGTGTTCCCGTAATGGCTGGCAGTGTCTGATCGCCCTGTATACAGAGGCGGACTGCACGTGCTCCTTAGAAAGGAGGTGATCCAGCCGCACCTTCCGGTACGGCTACCTTGTTACGACTTAGTCCTAATCACCGATCCCACCTTCGACAGCTCCCTCCCACAAGGGGTTGGGCCACCGGCTTCGGGTGTTACCGACTTTCATGACTTGACGGGCGGTGTGTACAAGGCCCGGGAACGTATTCACCGCAGCGTTGCTGATCTGCGATTACTAGCGACTCCGACTTCATGAGGTCGAGTTGCAGACCTCAATCCGAACTGAGACCGGCTTTTTGGGATTCGCTCCACCTTGCGGTATCGCAGCCCTTTGTACCGGCCATTGTAGCATGCGTGAAGCCCAAGACATAAGGGGCATGATGATTTGACGTCATCCCCACCTTCCTCCGAGTTGACCCCGGCAGTATCCCATGAGTTCCCACCATTACGTGCTGGCAACATAGGACGAGGGTTGCGCTCGTTGCGGGACTTAACCCAACATCTCACGACACGAGCTGACGACAACCATGCACCACCTGTTTACGAGTGTCCAAAGAGTTGACCATTTCTGGCCCGTTCTCGTATATGTCAAGTCTTGGTAAGGTTCTTCGCGTTGCATCGAATTAATCCGCATGCTCCGCCGCTTGTGCGGGCCCCCGTCAATTCCTTTGAGTTTTAGCCTTGCGGCCGTACTCCCCAGGCGGGGAACTTAATGCGTTAGCTGCGACACGGAGACCGTGGAATGGCCCCCACATCTAGTTCCCAACGTTTACGGCATGGACTACCAGGGTATCTAATCCTGTTCGCTCCCCATGCTTTCGCTCCTCAGCGTCAGTTACGGCCCAGAGATCTGCCTTCGCCATCGGTGTTCCTCCTGATATCTGCGCATTCCACCGCTACACCAGGAATTCCAATCTCCCCTACCGCACTCTAGTCTGCCCGTACCCACTGCAGGCTGGGGGTTGAGCCCCCAGATTTCACAGCAGACGCGACAAACCGCCTACGAGCTCTTTACGCCCAATAATTCCGGACAACGCTTGCACCCTACGTATTACCGCGGCTGCTGGCACGTAGTTAGCCGGTGCTTTTTCTGCAGGTACCGTCACTTTCGCTTCTTCCCTACTAAAAGAGGTTTACAACCCGAAGGCCGTCATCCCTCACGCGGCGTTGCTGCATCAGGCTTGCGCCCATTGTGCAATATTCCCCACTGCTGCCTCCCGTAGGAGTCTGGGCCGTGTCTCAGTCCCAGTGTGGCCGGTCACCCTCTCAGGCCGGCTACCCGTCGTCGCCTTGGTGAGCCATTACCTCACCAACTAGCTGATAGGCCGCGAGTCCATCCTTGACCGAAATTCTTTCCACCCCCAGGAGATGCCTCCGAGGGTCGTATCCGGTATTAGACGTCGTTTCCAACGCTTATCCCAGAGTCAAGGGCAGGTTACTCACGTGTTACTCACCCGTTCGCCACTAATCCACCAGGTGCAAGCACCCGGCTTCATCGTTCGACTTGCATGTGTTAAGCACGCCGCCAGCGTTCGTCCTGAGCCAGGATCAAACTCTCCGTAAATGTTTATACGACTAACCAGCAAGCTGGCGTCACATTTTGCGCTTCGAAGCCACCGGAAAAAGGCGGACATCTCAGCAAGTTTGAAACTGACAGAACAAATCATTACTGACTTGCTTTGTTGTTTAAATGTTTTCCAAAGGAATCCCGATCACCGAAGTGATCTGGGGTTTTTGGCATTTGACATTGTGCACGCTGTTGAGTTCTCAAGGATCGGATGCACCCGGATTCTCCCGCTTTCTCGCGGGTGTCGCTCCGAGGCAACTTGTCTAACTTACCAGA
>NZ_MPZN01000112.1 GCF_002936985.1 Microterricola pindariensis
CCCGCCGCCTCGGTGTCACACTGCTCACCACGAATCGCGACGTGACCAGGCTGGCGCTGGACGTTGCGATACAGCTGGGAGTCGCTCGGGCCGGGTCCGTCGCGAGGATCCAGGCGCTCAGCGCTCGGCTGGCGGACGCCGAGGACCTCGTCTCGCTCGTCGCGCTGGTCTCCGGTGAACTCGGCGGGGTGCGGGTGCGGGTCGTGTCGACCGGCGGAGTCGCCATCGCCGAGGCCGGGGGCTCGTCCGCTCCCACGCGGCCGGCCCTCTCGCCCGGTGAGCACGTCACGCCGGTCACCGTTCGCGTCTCACGGCGAGGCAGTGAGGCCGACGTGCTCGTCGCCGACGTCACCGAGCATGCGGGTTCCTTCACCGAACACGTGCTGCTCGCGGCGGTGCCCGCGATACGGGCGCTCCTCAGCGAGACGCGGCTGCGCGCGATCCGGGCGTCCCTGCCGATGGTCACCATGACCGCGCTCACCGGCACCTCACGCGTCGGCGGCTACGACGATCCCTTCGACCTGGGAGCCGCAGCCGCCCTGACCTGGCCGCTCGACGGAAGCCACATGGCCCTGTGTATCCTGAGCAACGACCCGGGACGCCTCGGTGGCGCCGTGCACCAGCTCTGGAACGCGGAAGTGCCCGAGGTCCCGCTCGGGCGCTTCACCGACGGTTGGCTGGCATTTGTGCCGTTGCGCGACGAGGACAGCCAACAGCTCATCATCGATCGGCTGCGCGAGCAGCTCGAACAGTTGTGCGTCCTCGGCCTCATGGTCGGTGTCTCGCCGATCTTCAGCGGCTCGGCGGCGGCCCCGAACAGCGTGCGAAAGGCGTGGCTGGCAGCCAGGCTGGCTGGCACCGACGGTGCCTCGGATGACGCGCTTGTCGTGTTCGACGACATCCGTTCGCACCTGCTGCACCGACTGCTGCCGCCCGAGCTGGCCGAACAGGTGGCCAACGAGATATTCCCGCTGCTGCTCACGGACGCCGCTTCCGGCGAGATCATCGAGACGCTGCTCGCCTACCTGTCGGCGCGCGGATCGATCTCGCACACGGCGAGCGCGTTGGGCGTTCACCGCAACACCGTCCAGTCGCGACTGCGCCGTGCGGAGGAGTTGGGCGTCGCACTCAACGACCCCGGTGAGATCCTCCCCGCTCACATGATCCTGGCCGCGCTCGCCCGTCGGCGCGGCGCCCCACGCGTGCCCGGCCGCGCCTGAGGCACCGCTCGGAGCCGATGCCAGCGGCACGGAAGAGACCCCCGCAAGCTTTTTTCCGAGAGATTCGACGCCCAGAGAACAGCGTCTTCTCGGCGCTGAGAATTGCCAATGCCCAGCACAAGCCGTTGGGCTTGTGCATTCTGCACACTGCCGCCCCGAGCGCGACGGATAGCTTCTCCTCACATCCGCGACAGCGTTCCGCTCGCGTGTGATCACCACCAAGACAAGGGAGTTTTCGGTCAGATGATTCGTTCAGTGCTCAGCCTTCGCTCGACACCGGAGAAGGTCGAGCCCATCTTCGAGATCTACCGCACAGAGCAGATTCTGCGGGAGTCGCTCACCCTCACTCGCGCGGTCGCATCCGAGATCTCCGCGGCCGTCGACGGCTCGGGCGAGATCATCGTCACCGCGCTCTGGCCAGACGAGGCTGCCTACCAGGAGTGGATCGACCACCCGAACCGCGGCCGGACGGCTCCCGCGCTGAAAGAGCTGCTCGCCGACGCCGAGATCGGCGTGGGCCGGCTCTACCGCGTCGACCACGGAGTGAGCAAGAACTCCGAGCCGCAGTGACAATCGTTCTCCCCTCCGCACCCCCTGATTCCGCAATCACTGAAGAAAGTAGAAAGCAATGAAGCCTCTTCTCCGAGTAATCGCAGGCGCTGGTGTTCTAGCGCTCGGCGCCTCCCTCGCCGGCTGCAGCTCCGCCGGGCCCGCCGGCAACGCCGATGGCGAGTCGTACAACATCGTGTTTCTCGCCGCGTCGTCGCAGAACGGCTACAGCCAGGCCGTCTACGAGGGCATCGAGACGCGTGCCGCAGAGCTCTCCGCTGAGCTGGGCATCACGATCACCACCAAGATCCAGGACGGCCAGTTCGACGCGAACACGCAGCTCTCGCAGATGCAGAACGCCGGCACCACCGGCCAGGCCGACGGCATCATCGTCGTTCCCAACGACGGCCCCGGCCTCGCCGCGGCATTCCCGCTCGGCAACGACGTTCCCGTCGCCACGGTGCTCAACCCCATCGGCCCGGACATCGAGAAGATGGAACAGCAGACCGACGGCGTCATCAGCACGGTCGCCTCGCCCCCCTCGATCGGTGCGACCGGGCAGGCCGAGCAGGCCGTCGAGTACTGCAAGGACATCGACCCCTGCAAGCTGGGCCTTCTCGCCGGCCTGCTGAACTCGCCGCTCGACGTTGCCCGCGTCGACGCGTGGCACCAGGTCCTCGACAAGCACAAGAACATCACCATCGTCGGCACCGTCGAGGGTGCCTACGACCGCGACAAGTCACTGACCGCGGTCAGCAACCTGTTGCAGGGCAACAAGGACATCAACGGCATCCTGAGCAACGCCGATCAGCAGACGATGGGCGCGCAGATCGCGCTGGAGGATGCCGGAATCGACCCGTCCACGGTGTTCCTCACCGGTGGCGGCGGCACCAAGGAGGCCGTCGAAGCCGTCCGCGCGGGCACCTGGAGCAACGGCTACCTGAACTACCCGGTCACCATGGGCGGGAAGGCGCTCGAGCAGATCGTCAACCAGCTGCGCGGCGAGCCGGTGGAGGCCGTCGTCGATGCCGACTCGCTGGGCGACTTCGGCCCCTTCATCACCCAGAAGGACCTGCTGGAGCACCCGGACTACACCGGCGAGTGGAACGGATAGCCCACCATGGCTGAGCCAGTGATCGGGGCCACTCTGATCGAGCTGCGCAACGTGAGCAAGCGTTTCGGCGGCACGCAGGCGCTCGACAACGTCTCCCTCGAGGTGCGCGCGGGCGAGATCCATGCCTTCGTCGGAGAGAACGGTGCAGGCAAGTCGACCCTCGGAAAGGTCATCGCGGGCATCTATGCGGCAGACCAGGGCGAGGTCCTCGTCGACGACGTCTCGGTCGAGCGGTGGAACCCGGCACTGGCTCAGCGGCACGGCGTCGCCATGATCGCGCAGGAGCTTGCGCTCGTGCCCGATCTGACTGTGGCCCAGAACGTCTTCCTCGGTGCGGAGGAGCAGCGATTCGGGTTCGAGCGCCGCAACCTGAGCGAGCGGCTCCTGGCCCTCGACGCCGAGGTCGGCTTCGGGCTCGACCCCCGGGCGAAGGTGCGTGAGCTCCGCATCGCCGACCAGCAGAAGGTGGAGATCCTGCGCTCGCTCGCCCGGGATGCGCGCGTCATCGTGATGGACGAACCCACCTCCTCGCTCGCGGCCAAGGAGATGGCGCAGCTCGAGGCGCTCATGCGCACCCTGCGCGACCGGGGATGCTGCGTCGTCTACGTGTCCCACTTCCTCGACTCCGTGCTGAGCGTCGCCGACCGCATCACCGTGATGCGCGACGGCCGCCGGGTCAGCACGGTCGCCACCTCCGAGGTCACCAAGCACGAGCTGGTGACCGCGATGCTCGGACGCGAGCTGGACGGGGCCTACCCCGAGCGCCCGCCCGCGCCCGACCGCACGGCTGCCCCGCTCCTGCGGGTCGGGAACGCGCGCACGTCCACCGGTGTGGAAGGCATGTCGTTCGAGGTCCGGCCCGGCGAGATCGTCGGCCTGCTCGGCCTGGTCGGCAGCGGCCGGACCGAGTGTCTCCGCGCGGTCTTCGGCGTGGACGAGCTGAGCGGTGGCGAGGTCGTCTACCGGGGCGTCGACTGGGCGCGGAAGCGCCCGAGGGACTCGATCGCGGCCGGCCTCATCTTTGTCTCGGAGGACCGGCACCGGGACGGGCTCGTTCTCGAACGCTCCGTGCGCGAGAACATCGCGCTGGCCAGCCTCGGCAAACGCGCCGCCGCCGGCGTCATCAGCACCCGTGCCGAGAAGAGCGTCGCACTCGGGTTCGCGAGCGCCCTGCAGATGCGCCCGCTCGACATCGAGCTGCCCGTCGGCTGGTTCTCCGGAGGCAACCAGCAGAAGGCGCTGCTCAGCAAGGCACTCGCGGCAGACCCGAAGGTCATCATCCTCGACGAGCCGACGCGCGGGGTGGATGTCGGTGCGAAGCGCACCATCTACGAGCTCATCGTGAGGCTCGCACAGGAGGGGATCGGCGTCGTCCTGATCTCCTCGGAGCACGAAGAGATCATGGAGCTCGCACACCGGGCCTACCTGGTCTCGGAGGGCCGCACCTTCGGGGAGATCGTTCCCGAGGAGACCACCGTTGAGAAGGTGCTGTTCCAGCTCTTCAACGTCACCCCAAACGAGGAGCCGGCAGCATGAGTGAGGCCATCAACACCACCGTCACCCAGATCCGGTCGCGGAAGCGCTTCGCCGTCAAGGAGCTGGCGATCGAGTACGCCGTGCTCTTCCTGCTCGGCGCCGTGCTGATCGCGCTCGCGATCCTCTCGCCGTCGTTCTTCACCTTCGGCAACATCGTCAACATCCTGAACCAGAACGCACCGCTCGTGATCATCGCCGCGGCCGGCACCTTCGTGATCATCTCGGGCAACTTCGACCTGTCCAGCGGCGCCGTCTACGGTGTCGCCGGCGTGATCGCGGCGTGGATCGCGGTCGCGACGGAGAACGTGTGGCTCGCCCTGCTGGCGGCACCCGTCGCCGGCGTCGTCCTCGGTGCCTTCAACGGCATCGTGATCACCAAGCTCAGGGTGCACTCGTTCCTGGCGACACTGGCCTCCTCGATGATCTTCACGACCATCGCCGTGCTGATCACCGGCGGAAGCCTCATCACGGTGACGACGCCCGGTTTCTCGACGCTCGGCCGGGAACGCGTCGGCGGCGTCTTCATCGCGGTGTTCATCATGATCGTCGTCGCCGCCATCTTCTGGCTGCTTCTCTCGCGCACGATCTTCGGTCGCCACGTCTACGCCGTCGGCGGCAACGACGAGGCCGCAGAGCTCTCCGGCATCAACATCAATCGCACCCGGGTGATCGTGTTCGTCCTGAGCGGCCTCGCCGCGGGAACCGCCGCGGCCATCGGCGTCTCGCGCATCTCGTCTGGACAGCCGCTGGCCGGTGCCGGCCTCGAGCTCAGCGCGATCGCCGCCGTGATCCTCGGCGGGACGAGCATCTACGGCGGGGTCGGGGCCGTCTGGCGCTCCATCGCCGGCGTGTTCCTCATCGCCCTGATCGGCAACGGCTTCGACCTGCTCAACCTCAACCCGCAGCTGAAGGACATGGTCACCGGAGTCATCATCCTGGCGGCGGTCGGCATCGCCGCCGCCGGCCGAGGGCGACGCTAGG
>NZ_MPZN01000113.1 GCF_002936985.1 Microterricola pindariensis
TCGGCATCCCGGATCTCGTTCTCGCCGGAGAGGAATACGAGAACATCGCCGCTGGACTCGCGGTTCAACTCGTCGAGGGCTTCGAGGATTCCCTGCAGGTAGTCCTTGTCGTCGGCGGGGTTGGCCGCGCCGGTCTGCTCCTCGTCGTCCTCATCCAACGACTCCTCGGCGACCAAGGGCCGGTAGCGGATCTCGACCGGGTAGGTGCGACCGGAGACCTCGATGATCTTCGCCGGGGTGCCGTCGGCATCCGCGAAGTGCTTGGCGAAGCTCTCCGGGTCGATCGTTGCCGAGGTGACGATCACCTTGAGGTCTGGCCGCTTGGGCAGCAGCTCCTTGAGGTAGCCGAGCAGGAAGTCGATGTTGAGGCTGCGCTCGTGCGCCTCGTCGATGATGATCGTGTCGTAGCGGCGCAGCAGGCGGTCGCGGTGCATCTCGTTGAGCAGGATGCCGTCGGTCATCAGCTTCACGCGGGTGCTCGCCGTGGCCTTGTCGGTGAAGCGCACCTGGTAGCCGACGAGCCCGCCGACCTCCTGGCCGAGCTCCTCGGCGATGCGCTCCGCAATGGTGCGGGCGGCCAGTCGGCGCGGCTGGGTGTGACCGATGCTGGTGCGGCCGAGCTCGAGGCAGATCTTGGGGATCTGCGTGGTCTTGCCGGAACCGGTCGCGCCGGCCACGATCACCACCTGGTTGTCGCGGATGGCGTCGGCGATCTCGTCGCGCATCGCACTCACCGGCAGCTCGGGCGGGTACGTAATCTCGGGGATCGCGGTGTCAGTCATCAGCCCTCAATCGTACGCGGTTGCCCTGCCCGCCCGGCATCGGCGGCCCGCGCCACTTTGTTGCCCTCTGCGCCACTTCACGTGGCGCAGAGGGCAACAAAATGGCGCAGAGCGAACCTGATCCGAAAAATGCTTGACACCGCAAAGCACTTTGCATTACAAAGTAGATATGACGAACAACACCGAACCCCAGCGCACCGACGACGCCGCCGAGATGCTGGCCGTGATCGCGGCGCAGCAGCGCCGGGTCGACCGGATGATGCTGCGGCCGATCCCCTGGATGCTCGGCCTCTGGGGCGTCGCGTGGCTCGTCGGCTTCACGCTGCTCTGGTCGGCGTACGAGGGCGGCAACCCGTGGTTCCGCATCCCGATGTCCGTGGCCGCACCCATCTTCGGCATCCTGATCGCCGGGGCGATCGTCGCGTCGATCATCATCGGCATCCGCCTCGGCCGCGGGGTCAAGGGCGTATCCACCTTCGCCGGCGCTGTCTACGGGGTGTCCTGGTCGCTCTGCGGCATGGCCTTCGCGGCGCTCGGCATGGGCCTCATCGCCAACGGCCTCTCCTCCGAGCTGGCCAGCATCTACTTTCCCTCCGGCTTCGCCCTGATGTGCGGCACCCTCTACCTGGCCGGCGCCGCACTCTGGCGACAGGTGAGCATGCTGGTGCTCGGCATCATCATGCTCGTGGTCGGCGCCATCGCCCCGTTCTTCGGTGCGCCCACCAACAACATTGTGATGGCCGTCTTCGGCGGCGGCGCGCTGCTCATCGCCGCCATCATCTTCGCCGTGCGACTGCGCCAGGGGCGGTGACCGGCATGTCACCCACCCAGCAGGGCGAGCTCGACCCGGTCATCCACGCCGCGGCCCGCCTGAAGATCACCGCGACGCTCGCCACGCTCCCGGTCGGGGACCGCATCACGTTCCCCCGACTGCAGGAGCTGCTGGACATGACGCCGGGCAACCTCTCGACCCACCTGCGCAAGCTCGAGGACGCCGAGTACGTTCTCGTCGACAAAGAGCACCAGGGGCGAACCCCCGTCACCTACATCGCCCTGACGAAGGCCGGCCGCCGCGCCTTCGAGGATTACACCGACGCACTCAGACAACTCTTGGGAGGAACAGCATGAGCACCCTCGCCCAGCTCCACCGCGTGACCCGCCGCTTCGGTGACGTCGTCGCCGTCGACGACGTCACCCTCACCATTGAGGCCGGCAGCATGGTCGGCCTGCTCGGCCCGAACGGGGCGGGCAAGACCAGCCTGATCTCGCTCATCAACGGGCTGCGCCGGCCGACAACCGGAACGGTCACCCTGCTCGGCCGCTCGCCGCAGGACGTGCGCTCCCGGCAGAGCCTCGGCAGCACGCCGCAGGAGACGGCGCTGCCGCCGACGCTCAAGGTCGGCGAGGTGATCGATTTCGTCGGCAGGCACTTCGAGGACCGCCAGCCCACCGAGGCGCTCGCCGAGGAGTTCGGCCTCACCACCCTGCTGGGCCGCCAGACCGGCGCGCTCTCCGGCGGCCAGAAGCGCCGGCTCAGCGTCGCGCTCGCCTTCGTCGGCCGCCCGAAGCTCGTGCTGCTCGACGAGCCGACCACCGGGCTCGACATCGACGGCCGGCACGCGCTCTGGGCGGCGGTGCGCCGCCAGCACGAGGCGGGTGCCACCGTCGTCGTCACCAGCCACTACCTCGAGGAGATCGAGGCGCTCGCCGAGCGCGTCGTCGTCATGGAGGGCGGGCGGGTCATCGCCGACGACAGCCTGCAGGCCATCGTCGGCCAGGTCGGCGTGCGGCAGATCCGCTTGCGCACCCCTGAGGTCGCCGCGGTCAGCGCGCTCCCCGGCGTTGCGCGCGCCGAGACCGCGGGCGAGGGCGCGGATGCCGCCGGCCTCGTGCTCTACGCGGCCGACTCCGACCAGCTCATCCGCGAGCTGGTGCGCTCCGGTCTTCCGTTCGCCGACCTCGCCGTGCGCGGGGCGACGCTCGAGGAGGCCTTCCTCACGCTCACCGACTCCGGGCGGGCACACTCCAGCCGGGCGGCGTCCGTCGAGGCCGACGCGGCATCCGCACCCTATGCAACGGAGGTCTCGCGATGAGCACCCTGTCCCTCACCGTGCTGCACACCAAGTACAACCTGATCGAGACCGCCCGCGTGCCGATCGCGATCATCAGCGCGCTCGCGTTCCCGACGCTCGCCCTGCTGTTCTTCGTCGTGCCCCAGCAGGTCGTCGCCGGCAATGCGCTGTACGCGACCCAGGCCGTGATCTCGCTCGCGGTGTTCGCCGTGATGTCGAACGCGCTGTTCAGCTTCGGGCTGACCATCTCCGAGAACAGGGAGAAGCCGTGGGACCCGTACCTGCGCACCCTGCCGGCGCCCGGCATTGCCCGCGTGCTGGCGCAGATCTTCGCCACCGGCACGCTCGGCCTGGCGGCGATCATCCCCGTCATCGTTGTCGGCGGGCTGTTCACCGCCGCCGAGGCCTCGCCGCCGCGCGTGCTGGCCGGCTTCATCGCGCTGGCGGTCTCCTCGCTGCCGTTCATGCTCATCGGCATCTGCATCGGCTACTCAATGCCGTCCAAGGCCGCGATCGCCGTCGTGCAGATCGTCATGTTCGGCATGGCCTTCGCCGGCGGGTTGTTCCTGCCGCCGATGCTGTTCGCCGACTGGCTGAACACGCTCTCCAAGTTCATGCCGTCCCGGCAGGCCCGCGAGCTCGTGATCTGGGCGGTGCAGGGCGGGCAGCTGGAATGGTGGGTGTGGGTCGGCATCCTCGTCTGGACCGTGGTCGGCTTCGCCGGCGCACTGCTCCTCTTCCGCCGCGACGAGGGCCGCCGCTACCACTAAGCGTCGCCGCCGCCACTCAACGTCACAGTGGCGGCATCCATGATGGAATGGATCCATGAGCAACGAAGCCGGCACCAGTGCAGTCCCCACGATCACCCTGAACGACGGCCACACGATCCCGCAGCTGGGGTTCGGCGTCTTCAAGGTGGAGCCGGCCGAGACCGAGCGCATCGTCACTGACGCCCTCGAGGTCGGATACCGGCACATCGACACGGCCCGCATCTACGGCAACGAGGCCGGCGTCGGCCGGGCCATCGCCGATTCGGGCATCGCCCGCGAGGACCTCTTCATCACCACCAAGCTGTGGAACGACGACCAGGGAACCCAGTCCGCCTTCGACGCGTTTGAGCGCAGCCTCGAGCAGCTCGGCCTCGACGAGGTCGACCTCTACCTGATCCACTGGCCCGCCCCGGCGAACGACCGCTTCGTCGAGGCGTGGAGGGCGCTCGAGAAGATCCGCGAGACCGGCCGCGCCCGGTCCATCGGAGTCTCCAACTTCACCGTCCCGTACCTGACCCGCCTGCTCGCCGAGACGGATGTCGTTCCCGCCGTCAACCAGATCGAACTGCACCCGGCGCACCAGCAGCCGGCGACCGCAGCGCGCACTGCGACCAACGGAATCAAGCTCGAGGCCTGGGGCCCGCTCGGCCAGGGCAAATACAACCTCTTCGAGCTGCCCGAGGTGACGGCGCCCGCCGAGGCGCACGGCAAGACGCCGGCCCAGGTCGTCATCCGCTGGCACCTGCAGCAGGGCCACATCCTTTTCCCCAAGTCCACCCGACGCGCGCGCATGGCCGAGAACCTCGACGTCTTCGACTTCGAGCTGACGGAAGCCGAGCAGCAGGCGATCACCGGGCTGGAGCGCGAGGGCCGGGTCTCGGCCAACCCCGACGACGTCAACTAAAGACGGGGGCTCAAGGGGCAGTGCAGCCCGACACGCCCGGTGGTGGCGCCGCTTTGCGCGGTGTCGGGGGCGCACGTATTGTTGTCTCTTGTCACCCCACAGGTGCGGCCAGCTGGTTCAGCTGCCGGCCTCAAGCGGGACAAGATCTTAGCCACAAATCTTCGGGTTCCCGCATTTGCGAAGCCCGGGTTTCACGCCTAAGATTATAACTCTCCTCTTCTTCTCCTCGTGTTCGAGTTTGAGTCGGCTCTGGTTTTCATGCCATGAGTGTCTGATTCGCTCGGTTTGACACGGGGCGGGGA
>NZ_MPZN01000114.1 GCF_002936985.1 Microterricola pindariensis
TCCATCAGCTCGATCTCGGACTGCTGGCTGGCCAGCACCGAGTTCGCGAACGGCACGATCACCGAGTTGGTGCTGCGCTCCAGCACCGACTCCGCCATCTCCAGCGCGCCCTTGTGGTGCGCGATCATCAGCGTCAAGAACAGGCGCTCGGCCTCGACGCCGCTGGCCGCCTGCAGCTCGGCGAGCTGCTCCGACGTCGCCATGCCGGGCATCGGACCGCCGGGAACGTGGTCGGTGCTCGCCGCATCCGTGCCGCCGTGCACGTGCCCGGCGGTGCCGTTCAGCGCGGGGCGCGTCATCCACGTCATCGACGGCTCCGAGCCGAACTGGCCGAGGCCCCACTCACTCAGCCAGCCGTACAGCTGGCCGGACTGCTGCCCCTGCGTGGTCGCGATGTCGTAGCCGAGCAGTCGGGTCGCCGGGTCGTCGGTGCGGTCGCGGATGATCATCGCCATCTCGACGCCCTGCACGTGGTGCGCCTGCATGTCGCGGGCGAAGCCGGCCTCCGCGCTGGTGTCTCCCGGGGTCGCCCCGATGGTGCTCAGGCGGCCGATCGAGAACGACACGAGAGCGACGACGACGAGCGCCACCACCGCGATGATGGCGACGACGGCACGGCCGGCCAGGCGGGGGCGGGCGGGTGCCGCGGGCTCGCCGGTCTCGAGCGAAGCCTCAGTCAGGACATCCGCCAACTAGGACACCTTGCCGTCGGCGTCGAGGGCGCCGGAGCAGAGGGCGCCGGGCTCGGGCACGAACTGGCTCTTCCAGTACTCCTCGAGGAACTCGCCGATGCGCTCGTCATCGACCGAGTCGACCTGGAGCTGGGAGTTCCAGCCGCTCAGCACGATCTGCGAGGGCAGGTCTTCCTTCGGGGAGAGGATGATGTAGCTGCCGGGCAGCTTGAGCTTCAGTGCCTTCAGCTGCTCGTCGGAGAGGGAGGGGTCATAGGTGACCCAGACCGCGCCGTGCTCGAGCGAGTGCACCGCGTTCTCGTTGGGGACGGGCTTCTCGTAGACGCCGCAGTTGAGCCACATCTGGTTGTGCTCGCCACCGGCCGGCGGGTTCTGCGGGTAGTCGACGGTTCCCTCGACGTGGCCGGCGCCGTTGTTAAACGTCTCGACGCCATTGATCTTCGCGCCATCGCTGCCGGCGGTGTAGCTGGCGCGCTGCGGGGTCAACACCACGGCGGAGACGACGAGGGCGACCACGACGACGGCGCCGGCGACGGCCGACCAGATGCCGATGGTGCGGTTGCGGCGGGCGCGGGCCTCGCGCTTGCGGTACTCCTCGAGCTTGTGGGCACGTGCCGCTGCACGCTGCTCCTTGACGCTGAGCGCCTTCGCCTGCGCCTTGGCGGCAGGGGGAACGGGCGGGGTCGGGGAAGAAGACATTCTCGGCCTCTCGAAAGCTGAGTGCGGGTGGGTGCAAAGGACCTGAGCGGGGCGCAGCCTCTGCCCCGAACCATACGAATGTATCGGGAATCGCTGGACAGGCGCTGAATGGACGGGCGGATGCCGCAGCGCGGCACGACCGGGCCGCGACGAATCCGCACCGAATCCGCGACGTCACGTGACGCCGAAAGCGTGACAGCGGGCGAACGCTGGCCTACAGTGATGCCGTGTCCACTGTGAAGTCCTGTTGTCGTTGTCGCTGATCGACGCGCCCACAACCAGACTCACCCTCGTGCGCGGCAGCACTCCCACAGCCTGAGACCTCTGAGTGAGGCCCGCGCGCAGTGGTGCCGCGACATCCGTCATTCGATGACAGCTCGTGAAGGACACAGCCATGACGCACCCCACACGCACCCACGCAGACATGACGTACGCGGATTCCGTCGTTGAGCTAATCGGCGACACCCCGCTGGTCAGGCTCCACCACGTGACCGACGGGCTCGCCGCCACCGTTCTGGTCAAGCTCGAGTACCTGAACCCGGGCGGCTCGGCGAAGGACCGCATCGCCGAGCGCATCATCGACGCCGCCGAGCAGGCGGGGCAGCTGGAGCCAGGCGGCACGATCGTCGAGCCGACCAGCGGCAACACCGGCGTCGGCCTCTCCCTCGTCGCCCTGCAGCGCGGCTACCGCAGCATCTTCGTCGTGCCGGACAAGGTCGGCCAGGACAAGATCGACGTGCTCACCGCCTACGGCGCCGAGGTGGTCGTGACGCCGACCGCCGTCGCCCCGGACAGCCCGGAGTCCTATTACGGCGTCGCCGACCGGCTGGTGCGCGAGACGCCAGGCGCGTTCAAGCCCGACCAGTTCTCGAACCAGAACGGGCCGCGCAGCCACTACGAGAGCACCGGGCCCGAGATCTGGCGCGACACCGCCGGCCGCGTCACGCACTTCGTCGCCGGGGTCGGCACGGGCGGCACCATCACCGGCACCGGGCGGTATCTGCGCGAGGTCTCCGGCGACACGGTGCGCATCATCGGCGCCGACCCGGAGGGCTCGGTGTACTCCGGCGGCACCGGGCGGCCGTACCTGGTCGAAGGCGTCGGCGAGGACTTCTGGCCGGGCGTCTACGACCCCACCGTGCCGCACGAGGTGCTCGCCGTCAGCGACGCCGACGCCTTCGCGATGACCAGGCGGCTGGCGCGGGAAGAAGGGATCCTGGTCGGCGGCTCCAGCGGCATGGCCGTCGTCGCCGCGCTGCGCGCCGCCGCGACGCTCGGGCCGGACGCCGTCGTGGTGGTGCTGCTGCCGGACGGCGGGCGCGGCTACCTCGGCAAGATCTTCAACGACGACTGGATGCGGCACCACGGGTTCAGTGCGGCCGAGGCCGGCGACACCGTGGCGCGACTGCTGGCCCTGCAGGGCGAGCGGATGCCGGCGCTTCCCCACGTGCGCCCGGGCGACTCCGTGCGCGACGCCATCGCGCAGATGGCGGCATCCGGGCTGTCGCACCTGCTCGTGCTCAGCGCCGAACCGCCGGTCGCGCTCGGCGAGGTGCTCGGCGCGATCGACGAGGAGCGGCTGCTCGAACGGCTCTCCTCCGGGCAGGCAGGGCCCGCCGACCCGGTCGGGCCGCTCGCCGGCGCGCAGGTGCCGCTGATCGGCATGCACGAGCCCATCGCCGCAGCACAGGCTGCACTCGGCAGTGCGCCCGCGCTGCTGGTGGCCGACGGCGGCAAGGCGCGCGGCGTCATCACCCGGCACGACCTGCTGCGCTACCTCGGCAACGAGAACCCCGGCCCCGCCCCGCGGCATCCGAACCCCACACGCGACGCACACAGAGAGAAGCACTGATGACCAACTCCGAGACCCCCGCCGGTGCCCCCGCCGACGGCTTCGCCACCCGCGCCATCCACGCCGGTCAGCACTTCGACCCGACGACGGGCGCCGTGATCCCGCCGATCTACCAGAGCTCGACCTTCGTGCAAGACGGCATCGGCGGGCTGCGCGGCGGCTACGAGTACTCCCGCGGCGGCAACCCGACGCGCACCGCGCTGGAGACCCAGCTCGCCGCGCTCGAGGGCGGCGCCCACGGGCTCTCCTTCGCGAGCGGCCTCGCCGCCGAGGACGCCCTGCTGCGCGCCGTGCTGAGCCCCGGCGACCACGTCGTGCTCGGCAACGACGCGTACGGCGGAACCTACCGCCTGATCAACCGGGTGCACGGGGCCTGGGGCATCCGCAACACCCCCGTCGACCTCGGCGACCTCGCCGCGGTCGAAGCGGCGCTCCTGCCCGCCACCCGGGTGCTGTGGATCGAGACGCCGAGCAACCCGCTGATGGCGGTCAGCGACATCGCGGCGCTCGCCGAGCTCGGCCACCGGCGCGGCCTGCTCGTCGTCGTCGACAACACCTTCGCCTCGCCGGCGCTGCAGCAGCCGCTGGCGCTGGGGGCGGACGTCGTCGTGCACTCGACCACCAAGTACCTGGGTGGACACTCCGACGTGATCGGCGGCGCCGTCATACTGAACGACGACGAGCTGCACGAGAAGGTCCGCTTCCTGCAGTTCGCGGCCGGCGCGGTCTCCGCCCCGATGGACGCTTTCCTCACCGCCCGCGGCATCAAGACCCTCGACGTGCGGATGCAGCGGCACAGCGCCAACGCCCAGGCCATCGCCGAGCGGCTGCACGCCCACCCCGCCGTGGAACGGGTCTACTACCCGGGGCTGCCCACGCATCCCGGCCATGAGCTGGCCGCCCGGCAGATGTCGGCCTTCGGCGGCATGATCGCGCTGGCGCTTCGCGGGGGAGAGGCGGCGGCCCGCCGCTTCGCCGAGTCGATGCGGCTGTTCCAGCTGGCGGAGTCGCTCGGCGGCGTCGAGTCGCTGGTGAACTACCCGAGCGCGATGACGCACGCGTCCGTGCGCGGCACCGAGCTCGAGGTGGCGCCGAACATCGTGCGGCTCTCCGTCGGCATCGAGGACGTCGCCGACCTGCTCGCCGACCTCGAGCAGGCGCTCGCCGCGCTGTAGCCGACGGGCGCCGGGGGTGGCGGCCGTCGGTGGCCCGGAGTAGAACTGAGCCATG
>NZ_MPZN01000115.1 GCF_002936985.1 Microterricola pindariensis
CGCCGGCCTCGCCGACGAGCACGGGGTTGTTCTTGGTGCGGCGGCTGAGGATCTCGATGGTCTGCTCGATCTCGTCGGCACGGCCGATGACGGGGTCGAGCTCGCCGTCGGCGGCGCGCTGTGTCAGGTCGGTGCCGAAGGCGTCGAGCATGGGGGTCGCGGACGCCGCGGCGCCCCCTGCCTTCTCCCTGTCACCGAGTCCGGCGTCGCCGGGCTCACCCGCCGTCACCGGCTCGCGGATCTGCTGTGTCAGCGCCTCGGCGGTGACCCCGGCACGGGCGAGCACCTGGCCGGCGGGGGCGTCCTGCCCCAGCACGAGCGCGAAGAACAGGTGCTCCGGGTCGATGTACGTGGATCCGCTCGAGCGGGCCACCTGGTAGCTGTGGAACAGCGCGCGGGAGGCGCTGGGCGTGATGGTTGCGGCGTCGATGTCTGCGACATCCGTCGCGGCGGGCAGGCGCGCCTCGGTCGCGGTGATGATGTGCTCCGGCGCCACGCCGATGCGGGCGATCGCCTGCGAGACGCTCTCGTCCTCGACGATCACGCGCAGGATGTGCAGGGCGTCGAGTTCGGTCTGGCCGCGCTCGAGCGCGAAGCGTCCAGCCTGGCGCAGGATGCTCTGGGTGCGTGCGGTCAGGAAGCGGCTGAGGTCGATCGACCTGGCCTGCCGTGCCTGCTCGCCCGCAAGGTAGCGGGAGAGGAACTCGTCGAACGAGTTGGCTCCGGGCTCTGTGAAATCTTCGGGCACCAATCCTCCTCAGGTAAAGTTGAGTGCAGTTCGCTCAAGTTCAACGCTGGAGGCGCGGCGGTATTCCGGCTCACGGTGTTTCTCCAGCCTCGGCCGGCCGAGGCGGCACAGCGCCGCGCGCCCACTCGCAGCCTCGCCGCCGCGCCGCCCCGCCGCCGCCGAGCCGCGCCGCCCTCTGCGCCAGTTGGTAGGCCTTAGCGCCCGCTCATGTGGCGCGGAGGCCTACGAAGTGGTGCAGGGCGCGCATCGTACGGGCGCGGGCAGTGGCGGGGGCCCGGGCGCGAGGCGTCAGGCGTGAGGCGCGGGGCGTCAGGCGCGCAGCGCGCGCAGCCGCTGACACTTCGGGCAGAAGTGCGAGCCGCGGTTCATGAACTGCTCGCGCTGGATGGGAGTGCCGCAGCGCGGGCACGGCTTGCCCTGCTGGCCGTAGGCGTTGAGCGAGTGCGCGAAGTAGCCGGAGGCCCCGTTCACATTGACGTACTGCGCGTCGAAGCTGGTGCCGCCCTCGGCGAGGGCCTTCTCGAGCACGTGGCGCACTTCGGCGAGCAGGGTGCGCTTCTTCTGCGTCGACAGCGAGGATGCCGGCTGCTCGTAGTGCAGCCGCGCCGCCCAGAGCGCCTCGTCGGCGTAGATGTTGCCGATGCCGCTGATCAGGCCCTGGTCGAGCAGGGCGCGCTTGATGCCGGTGTTCTTGCGGGCGAGCGCGGCGAAGAAGGCCGCGTCGGAGAAGGCGGGGTCCAGCGGGTCGCGGGCGATGTGGGCGACCTGACTCGGCAGGCTCAGCCGCCACGAGCTCGCACCGTCGATCGCTGCCGGGCCGGCGAAGCCGGCAGGGACGCCATCCGGGGTCGGCACCATGCGGTCGACGGCCATCGAGCCGAAGATCCGCTGGTCGACGAAGTTCACCCAGAACTCGCCGTGCTCCGGGTGCTCGATGGCCAGCCGGATGCGCAGCAGGCCAGACTCCTCGAAGCCGGGGCTGCGCAGCAGAACCTGCCCGCTCATGCCCAGGTGGGTGACGAGCGCGCGGCCGCTGGCGAGAGGGATCCAGAGGAACTTGCCGCGGCGCACGGCGGCCAGCATTCGCTGCTCGAGGAGCAGACCCTCAAAGCTGCCGGATGCCGCGTCGTGGCGTTTCAGCGATCGCTCGTCAAACACCTCGACGCCGCGCACGAGCGCGCCGCCGATGGCCGGGGCCAGCCCGGCGCGGACGACCTCGACCTCGGGCAGCTCAGGCATCGGGCAGCTCACGCATCGGGCAGCTCTACGGGACGCCGGGGCGCTACTTGCGCCCGGTGAGGCGCGACCACGCCTCGAGGGCCGCGGCCATCTCGGCGTGCTTCTTGCTGGTGCCGTCGCCGCTCGCGGTGACGTCGCCGACGGTGACCGTCGCCACGAAACGCTTGTCGTGGTCAGGTCCGCTCTCGGTGATCTCGTAGACGGGCACGCCGCCGCCGCGGTGCGCGGCGATCTCCTGCAGGCTCGTCTTCGGGTCCATGGTGACCCCGAAACGGTCCGGGTCGGCCAGCAACGGCTCGATCAGGCGCAGCACGAACGGTGTCGCCACGTCGCCACCCTTGTCGAGGTAGACGGCGCCGATGATCGCCTCGACCGTGTCGGCGAGGATGGAGGCCTTGTCGCGACCGCCGGTCAGGATCTCACCGCGGCCGAGCCGGATGTACTGACCCAGCCCGATCGCACGGGCGACCTCGGCCAGCGCGACACTGCTCACCAGGCTGGCGCGTCTCTTTGCGAGGTGTCCCTCGTCCAGATCCGGGAAGCTGCGGTAGAGCATGACCGTGACGGCCTGCCCGAGAATCGAGTCGCCGAGAAACTCCAGGCGCTCGTTGGTGGGAATGCCACCGTTCTCGTACGCAAAAGAGCGATGCGTGAGAGCAAGCTCCAGCAGCGCATCGTCGATATCGATGCCGAGAGACGCCGCAAGGGCATCCCGCGGCTGCTCAGGAAGAGAAGCCATGCAAGATGCCCTTCAGACGGCGTACGTCGGCAACGAGTGCCGAATTAAACGTCGGCGACCTTACGGCCCTTGTACTCCATGAAGAGTTCGGTGCCGGCCGAGTCGGTGACAACCTTGGCGCGGTGCGGGAGGCTGTAGGTGACCTTGCCGTTTTCGACGGTCTTGACGAGGTTGGGGACCTCAGCCTTCCACTGCGAACGGCGGGCGCGCGTGTTGGAGCGTGACATCTTCCGCTTGGGAACAGCCATGACTATCTCTCTTTCTTCGTGTCGATGCCGGCGTTTCCGCCTGCTTCGTTGTCTGTGGAAACCTGCAAGTCCGCAAGCGCAGCCCAGCGCAAGTCGCGCGGCTCTTCTACGGTGAGTTCGGGTTTTTCGGCAAGCCGCTCCCCGGTCTCAGGATTGAGACCTGGGCAATCCGGCCGGCAAACCGGCTGGAACGGAAGTGCAAGCACAACCGCATCCCTGATCAGCGGTTCAAGATCCACGTGGTCATTTTGAACCTCATACTCAAAAGCTTCATCAGAAGAATACGCGAAAAGTTCCTGAAACTCGACTTCGACTGGCAGTTCGATGTCAATCAGGCACCGTCCGCAGATTCCGGATGCCGTCGCCTCGATGCTCGCGCTGACCAAAACGCCCTCGTGAACGGCCTCCAGACGCACGTCGACGTCAATGATCTCGCCCTCGCGAACGGCGACGAGGCCTTCTCCCAGCTGGGCAGGGACGGGAATCTCGAGCTCCACCTCGCGCATCTCGCCTGCTCGACGAAGAAGGTCGCGCACGTGCACGGTGTAGGGCGTCTTGCTGAAATTACTCACCACGAGATCCTAGCGAGTATTGCTGGGGGCTCCCTCCGCGCCGGCGCCCCAGGCGCCGCGCAGGCGCCCGAACAGCGAGGCCGGCAGCAGCCTGGCCCGCACGCGGCGGCCGAATGGGGTGGCGGATCTGATCGCGGAATCGAGCAGCGCGGCGTCGTGCAGCTCCGCGCGCGCCCGGTGCGCGGCGTCCGCAGCGCCCGGCTCCGTGGCGCCGGGCCGGGCATAGCTCTCCCGTTCAACCTCGGCGAGGAGTCGATCCAGGGCGGGGCGCCAGGCGGCCGGGTCGGCGCGCTCGGCACTGCCCAGCACGCCCGCCAGCTGCGCGGCCCGCGCACGGGGCGTCTCGGTGTCGGAGACGGGATGGCCGCAGTCCGTCAGCGTGTCGGCGAGATCCTGCCAGAGCGGTTGCACGCCGCCGCCCGTCCGCGCCCGATGACGCCTCCCCGCCCGCAGCCCGGTGCGGCTGAGCAGCGGGAGGCTGAGCAGGAGGACGAGCCCGGCGCTGAGGAGCAGCGTGCGGGTGAGCAGAGCCCGGGCGTCGGCGGCCTGCGCCAGCGACCCCGCCTGC
>NZ_MPZN01000116.1 GCF_002936985.1 Microterricola pindariensis
GACGCTCTCCTCGTCAACCCGGATGTCGGCTCGATCTCCTTCGTCGGCTCGACCCCCATCGCCAAGTACATCTACGAGACGGCCAGCGCGCACGGCAAGCGCGTGCAGGCCCTCGGCGGCGCGAAGAACCACATGTTGGTGCTTCCGGATGCCGACCTCGACCTGGCCGCCGATGCCGCCGTCAACGCGGGCTTCGGCTCGGCCGGTGAGCGCTGCATGGCGATCAGCGTGATCCTCGCCGTCGACGCCGTCGCCGACGAGCTGATCGCCAAGATCAGCGAGCGCATGGCGACGCTGAAGACCGGTGACGGAACCCGCGGCTGCGACATGGGCCCGCTCATCACCGAGGTGCACCGCGACAAGGTGTCCAGCTACATCGACATCGCCGCGGCCGACGGCGCGACCGTTGTCGTGGACGGCCGCGGCATCGAGGTCGACGGCGACGCCGACGGCTTCTGGCTCGGCCCGACCCTGCTCGACCGGGTGCCGCTCAGCTCCGCCGCCTACACCGACGAGATCTTCGGCCCGGTGCTGTCGATCGTGCGCGTCGAGGGCTACGAGCAGGGCCTCGACATCATCAACTCGAGCCAGTACGGCAACGGAACCGCCATCTTCACCAACGATGGTGGTGCAGCCCGGCGCTTCCAGAACGAGGTGACCGTCGGCATGATCGGCATCAACGTGCCGATCCCCGTGCCGGTGGCCTACCACTCCTTCGGTGGCTGGAAGAACTCGGCCTTCGGTGACGCGAAGGCGTACGGCCCGGCCGGCATCGCCTTCTTCACCCGCGAGAAGGCCGTCACCTCGCGCTGGCTCGACCCGAGCCACGGCGGCCTGAACCTGGGCTTCCCGCAGAACCACTAGGGCAACCCGCGCGAGGGGCTCCTCCGGCGTCTGCCGGGGGAGTCCCTCTCTCGTTGGCGCGGCCGCCCACGCTCCGGCATCCGCGGGCCGGAAACGCGCTCGCGGCCCTCGTTTCGGCTCGCGGCACTGGACATACCCAGTGCCGCGAGAGAAAACGGGGGCCGCGAGGCGACTGACGGGCCGGCGGGCTAGCGCATCAGCGAGACGCCGAGGGTGGCGAGCACGCCGAACAGCACGCCCCACAGGATGATCGAGATGACCTGCCAGAGGATGACGGTGTTCTTCGGGGCGCCGAAGGAGACCATCGCGGCCGAGGTGATCTGGCTGGGCAGGATCGCCTGGCCGAGCAGGCTCACGCCGGCGACGCCGTACTTGTCGAAGTTCTCCTTGAGGCGGGCGCGGCGCGGCGACAGCTCCTTCTCGCCGGTGCGGGCGACGACGCCGGAGCGCACCCGGTGGGCGCTCAGCACGAAGACCAGCATCGACACGATGTTTCCGACGACGGCCGCGGTGATCGCGACGGCCGGGTTCAGCCCGACGACCACCCCGATGACCGAACCGAAGTAGGACTCCACGAACGGGATCGCGGCGGCCAGCATCACACCCGCCCACTGCAGCACGGTGGGGAGTGAGTCGGTGAAGTCCTGGAGGGTCTGGATCATGGTGGGCCTTTCGGTGGGTCCTGGTGAGGGGCGGATGCCGCGTCGGGCCGGGTGTGTCCCGGGCTGCTGCGGCGATGACTCCATCTTTTCGCCGCGGCATCCGCCGCAGTAGTGCCGCACTGTCACGGCATTCGTGCGGATTCCACCCGCGAAACCGTGACAAATGTCACTGCTCTACGCTGAGGGGCATGAGCAGCCAACACACTCTCCCGGCCCGATGACGGCGCCCGTCACCGCCCCGGTTGCCACAGATGCAGCCGGCGATGCAATCGGCGATGCAGCCGGTGGCGAGACCGGCCAGACGGCCGGCACGCCCACCCCCGTGCGCAGCGTGCAGACGACCTGGCTGTTCACGCTGGGCTCGATGGTCTTCTTCTCCGTGTTCCTGTACGCGTGCGTTGCGCTGATGGTGCTGCAGGAGGTCGCCACGGCCGGCGACGCCCTCGATGCCGTCGTGCTGATGCTGACGCTGGCTGCGGCGGGCGTGAACGTGCGCTACTGCTGGTTTCTGCGCGTGGGTCGCGGGGGAGGGCTGCCGCGGACCGCGTGGACGCTCGCGCTGCTGGCGCCGGCGGCATCCGTCTGGGTGGTCGGCCTCTTCGCCCCCAACGCGGCCCTGATCGGGGCGATCCCGCTCTGGATGGCGCTCTGCCTCATCGCCTGCCTGCTGCCCAAGCGCGCGCGCTGGCTGCTGCTCGCCGTCGGCGCAGGGCTGCTCGTGATGCACCCCTTCGTCAGCGACGCGCTCACGGGCAGCGAGGCCACGTTCATGGACCGCTACTCGGGATGGCTGCTGGCGGTGTACGTGCTGGCGTTGCCCGTCATGCTGCTCACCAGTCTGTGGTGGTGGGAGATCGTGGTGACCCTCGACCGCAACCGGCACACCGCGGCCGAGCTCGCCGTCGCCCAGGAGCGGCTGCGGTTCGCCGCCGACCTGCACGACATCCAGGGCCACCACCTGCAGGTGATCGCGCTCAAGTCGGAGCTGGCCGAGCGGCTGCTGGCCGTCGATGCCGAGGCCGCCAGGGTGCATGTGCACGAGATGCGGCTGATCGCCAAGCAGGCGCTCGAGGAGACGCGCTCGCTGGTGGCGGGCTACCGCGAGGTGGCCCTCGACGACGAGCTGCAGAACGCGCGCGAGGTGCTCACGGCGGCCGGCGCCACGTGCATGCTCGACGTGGACCCGCTGCCGGCCGGCACCGACCTGCGCCGCGCCCTGGCGATGACGGTGCGCGAGGCGACGACGAACATCCTCAGGCACAGCGAGGCCGGCCGGGTCGGCATCCGCTTCCGGTCCACGGCCGAGGCGTACACGCTGGAGATCGGCAACGACGGCGTCGGCGCGGCTTCCAGCGCGGGCACCTCCGGCTCGGGCCTGGCCGGGCTGCGTGAGCGGCTCCTGCCGGTCGGCGGCGAGCTCGAGACCTCCTTCGACCCGGATGCCGGCCAGTTCACGCTGACGGTCTCCGTGCCGACCCGGGTGGGGGCCCGGGCATGAGCGCGCTCAGCGAGGTCGGGGCCGGGACCGGCGCCGACACGGTCGCGGGCATCGCGCAGGCCGAGCGGCGCGTCATCCGCCTGCTCATCGCCGACGACGAGCACCTGATCCGCGGCGCCCTCGAGGCGCTGCTCGGGCTGGAGCCGGACATCGAGGTGGTGGCCAGCGCCGACAACGGCGTCACCGCCGCGGAGCTCGCGCTGCAGACCCGGCCGGACATCTGCCTGCTCGACCTCGAGATGCCTCACGCCGACGGCATCGAGGCGGCGGTCCGCATCCTGTCGACGGTGAGCACCCGCGTCATCATCGTCACCCGGCACGCCCGCCCCGGCGTGCTGCGCCGTGCGCTCGAGGCGCGGGTGTCCGGCTTCGTGCCGAAGTCGACGCCGGCCGGCGAGCTGGCCGCGGTGATCCGCGACGTGGCGGCGGGCAAGCGCTACATCGACCACGAGATCGCCGCCTCGGCGCTGTCGGCCGAGCGTTGCCCGCTCACCGACCGCGAACTGGACGTGCTGCGGGTCAGCCGCAGCGCGGTCGGCGTGCAGCAGATCGCCGAGCAGCTGCACCTCGCCGCCGGCACCGTGCGCAACTACCTCTCCTCGGCGATGACGAAGCTCAACGCGGTGTCCCGGCATGAGGCCGCGGAGAAGGCGTGGCAGCAGGGCTGGATCTAGCGGCGCCGCCGCTCGGCGCCGGTTGGGCCGGTTGGGCCGGTCGGCACCCGGCCGCTGCTGCCAGTCGGCGGATGAGCGCGCCCGGAACCGGCGTTTCGGGCGGTTTCCGCGGCGTGTCGCGGTCGGCAATCGCAGCTCGACCGAGCGCCCCTGCCCGCCAGGATTCCCCCGCCGTCGATCACGCGCACCACCTCGGCGGCGGAGAGGATGACGGCCGGCGGCCCGAAGCGGCCGTGCTCGAGCTGTTCCGCCGCCCAGAGGTCGACCGGCGCCCCGGGCGCGACCGCGGCGGCGATGTCGCCGGAGAGGGCGACCACGACCCCGGTCTGACCGGCCTCCGACTGCGGGCTGAGGGCGGAGGCGGGATCAGCTC
>NZ_MPZN01000117.1 GCF_002936985.1 Microterricola pindariensis
GGGTCGAGACCCTGCCCGGCGAGACCGTGCGCACCGAGGGAGACCCACCCAGCACCGACCAGAGCACCGACCAGGCTTACGACGGGCTCGGCAGCGGCTACGCGTTGTTCTGGCAGGCGTACGGCCGCGATTCGATCGACGGCGCGAACCTGCCGCTCGAGGCCACGGTGCACTACGGCACCGCCTACGACAACGCGTTCTGGAACGGCAGCCGCATGGTCTTCGGAGACGGCGACGGCGAGGTCTTCCGGGGGTTCACCGGCTCGCTCAGCGTGATCGGCCACGAACTGGCGCACGGCGTCACCGAGCGCACCGCCGGGCTGGCCTACCAGGGGCAGTCGGGCGCCCTGAACGAGCACATCTCCGACGTCTTCGGCGCGCTCACCGAACAGCACAGCAGCGATCAGGGTGCGGGCCAGGCCAGCTGGTTGATCGGATCCGAGATCTTCACGCCGGCTGTGCAGGGCAGGGCGCTGCGCGACATGCACAACCCCGGCACCGCCTACGACGACGACGTGCTCGGCAGCGACCCGCAGCCGGCCCACATGCGCGGCTACATCACGACCCTCGAGGACAACGGCGGGGTGCACCTGAACTCCGGCATCCCCAACCGGGCGTTCACCCTGGCCGCCCTCGCGATCGGCGGCGCGGCCTGGAATGGTGCAGGGCTCATCTGGTACCGGGCGCTCACGAGCGGCGGCATCGAGCCGGATGCCGGCTTCGAGCGCTTCGCCCGCGCCACCCTCGACGCGGCGGCCGGGCTGTTCGGACCGGGCTCGGCCGAGCAGCGGGCAGTGCGCGCAGGCTGGATCGAGGTCGGCGTGCTGACCGCAACGGAAGGAGCAGGACGGTGATCGTGGTGATCTCGCGCAGCGGGGGCTTCGCCGGCATCCGGCTCACCTGGCAGCTGCGCCTCGATGACAGGCCGGACGCCTCCGACTGGTTGGCGCTCATCGCCGAACTGCCGTGGACCGAGATCACCGCGCGCGCGCCGGAACCCGACCGCTACGTGTACACGATTCGCTGCGCCGACCAGACGGCCACCCTCAGCGAGCCGCAACTCGAGGGCCCGTGGCGCGAGCTCGTCACCCGCGTGCAGCGGGAAGTGCCTCCGTCGCCGACCCGGCGGCAGCCCGGCGCTGCACAGTGACGACGCCCCAGGCGATCAGCCCCTGGCCGGCCAGGTAGGTGACCATGATCAGGAAGCCGGACTGCCAGAGGTCGAGGGTGGCCAGGAACTTGTTGCTGCCAAGCAGGGTGTCCGAGATGAGGAACAGCGCGCCGCCGCAGGCGATCGCCAGGGTGCCTCGGCTCGCCGCGGCCGCCATCGCCCCGAGCACCAGGCCGTACAGCGCGACGGGGATCAGCAGGCTGCCGAGGGAGGGGCCGAGCAGCGCGACGAAGGCGAGCCACCAGAGCAGGTAGACCAGCGCCCAGGCGCGCGGCCGGGCGTAGCCGAGGCCGCGCACGAACAGCAGCAGGTAGGCGACGTGGGCGAGCAGGAAGAAGCTGAGCCCGAGCACGAAGAAGAAGTCGTTCGCGTAGAGCGGGGTGATGTCGCCCAGCCAGGACAGCGTGATCGCGGCAAGCAGGAGCGCCGTGGCGGTGGAGCGCCGGGCCGGCGTCGCGGCGAGGACGGCGAACACGAGCGCCGGCATCAGCAGCCACTTCGAGAAGTTCGCCGCGGCGCCGAGATGCAGGAACTGGAGAACCAGGTGCAGGGCGGAGAGCGCCAGGAACGGTGCGAAGGCGGGCAGCGGCTTCAACAGGCTCGTCACCGTGGGGGCGAACGCGTGCGTGTTGCTCGGCGACATCGACGTCATCTGGTCATCCTGCCCGAAGTGAGCCGCCCACCGCGTCATTCGGCGAGCAAAACCTGGGTGTCGTAGCCGGCGAGCTGCTCGCGGCCGTCCAGCTCGGCCAGCTCGAACAGCACGCCGATGCCGGCGACCGCGTAGCCGGCCCGCTCGATCAGCCGGGCGGCGGCGCTCAGGGTGCCGCCGGTGGCGAGGATGTCGTCGAGCACCAGCACGCGGGCGCCGGGCGCCAGCTGGTTCGGCTCGAGCTCGAGCGTCGCCGTGCCGTACTCGAGATCGTAGCTCTCGGCGATCACCTCGCCGGGCAGCTTGCCCGCCTTGCGCACGACGAGCAGTCCGGTCCCGGTGGCGTAGGCGGCTGCCGCGGCGAGCACGAAGCCGCGGGCCTCGACTCCGGCGACGGCGTCGAAGCGGCCGGCGAAGCGCGTCACCAGCTCGTCGACGATGACCTTGAACGCGGGCCCATCGGCGAAAACCGGTGCCACATCGCGGAACAGGATCCCCGGCTTCGGGAAGTCCGGGATCTCGGTGAGCAGGCGCTTGAGCTCGTCGGAGGCGGAGGGGGCGGTGTGGGCAGCGGGTTCGAAAGTCACCCCTTAACGCTAGACGACGGATGCCGCGCCGTGCGCCGGCTGCCGCGGCATCCGACACGTGCGCCTCGGCGCCCAGCCGGCGCGCCGCCGCCGTGCTTTACTGACCGGCATGAACCCCGCGTCGATCGACTACCGCCCGCTCACCGAGCCGGTGGCCCCGGGCGCCGTCACCGCCTTTCGGAGTTGGGCCCGTTCGACACGGCAGCCCTGGCTGCGCGCATCCGGCTCCTCGCAGGCGGCCGTCGTGATCTTCACCGTGCTCGCCGGGGTCATCGCCGTCGCCGTCGTGACGACGGCCGTGTCGATCATGCTGGTGGCGGCCGCGGCGCTCGGCTGGGCCGTTCTGGCCGTCGCCGTGCCGGCGTTGCTGCTGCTCGGGGCGGGCATGCTGCTGGCGGTCTTCCTCGTGCGGCGCGCGGCGCCGTTCGGCGGCTGGGAGCGGCGGTACCGCCTCTTCCACTTCGCGCAGGCCAACGGCATGGAGTGGTACCCGCAGATCGCGGACCCCGGCTACCCCGGCCTCCTCTTCGACCGCGGCTCCGCGCGCGCCGCGTACGCCGGGGCGCGGGCCAGCAGCGGGCGGGCGCTCGACATCGGCAACTACACCTACACGACCGGTTCGGGCGATGACCGCACCGTGCACCGGTGGGGGTTCCTCGCGCTCCGGCTGGACCGGCGGATCCCGCACTGCGTCGTCGACGCGCGGGCCAACAACGCGCTCTTCGGCGCCTCGAACCTCGGGTCTTTCGCCAGGGGGCAGGTGCTTCGGCTCGAGGGCGACTTCAACGAGCACTTCACGCTGTACTGCCCGCGCGGCTACGAGGCCGACGCGCTGTACATCTTCACGCCGGACCTGATGGCACTGCTGATCGACCACAGCAGCGCCTTCGACGTCGAGATCGTCGACGACTGGATGTTCGTCTACTCGCCCACCCCGTGGAACACGCTGGACCCGGCCGCCTGGGCGCGGCTGTTCGCCATCGCCGATACCGTGGGGCGCAAGGCCGTGTCGCAGACC
>NZ_MPZN01000118.1 GCF_002936985.1 Microterricola pindariensis
CCGGCACTACGCGCCGCGCTCGCGCTCCGCGCTCTAGCGGGCGGCGGCCGCGCAAAACACAGGAGGAGAGCGATGCGGGTCGCCCAGGCGGTGCCCGCGTCGCTCTCCTCCTGCTTTTTGCGGCGCGGTGTTGCGGCGCCGGCCGCCCCCGAGCTCGGTTATGCGGTAGGAACGAGTACGACAGTGCGACGCGAACGCACCCCATGCCGACGGAGGATTGAATGAGCAACTACAGCCACGCACTCGACTGGGCGCGCCGCCAGACCGACGAGGGCCGCCTGCCGGCCGCCGTTCTGGGCATCGCGACGGCCGATGGCGTGCAGGAGCTCGCCGCGTTCGGCGCCAGCGGGGAGCGCGCGGCATCCGTCGGCGACCACTTCCCGCTGTTCTCGGTCACGAAGCCGATCGTCGCACTGACGGCGCTGCGGGCGGTCGAGCGCGGCCAGCTCGCCCTCACCGACCCGCTGAGCGCCGCGCTGCCCGGCTTCGGCGCGGATCGCCCCGACACCGTGGAGCTGCGCCACCTGCTCAGCCACACCTCGGGGATCAGCGAGCCTCCGCTCGACTCCGCCGTTGGCCTGCGCGCCGAGCTGCTCGCCGCCGGCTCCGAGTTCCCCGCCGGCGCCGCCGTGCGCTACTCCTCGCTCGCCTACGAGGGCATCGCCGCCATGATCGAGCACGCGACGGGGCTGCCCTGGCAGCAGGCCGTCGCCGAGCTGGTGACGGATGCCGGCGCCGACGGTTTCACGTTCGATGAGGGGTGCCAGCCGCATCCGGTGTTCGACGAATCCGTTGTCGGCCTCGACTACGCTGCCATGCAGCGCCTGCATCACCCGGGCGCTGGAGGCTATGCCCGAGCCGAGGACCTGCTGGCGATCGGACGCTCGCTGCTCGCCGGGGACGGCGCAGTTGCGCACCCGACGACCGTGGCCGCGCTGCAGCGGCCGCGCACGCGCGGGCTCCCGCTGATGGAGGCGGCGCCCCACCGCCCGGGCGAGCTCTGGGGGCTCGGCTTCAAGCTCCGCCTGGACGCCCCCGGCCTGCTCGCTACCGACGGCTTCGGCCACAGCGGCTGGGCCGGCTGCGAGTTCTGGGTCTACCCGGAGCAGGGCGTCTGCTTCACGCTGCTGACCAATCTGCTGGAGCCCGCGCGGCGCGGCGTGAACATCGACCGGCTGCACAACGCCGTCGTGGCGGGAACCCGCGCTTCGCGCTGACCGCGCCCGGCCCCGGCATCCGCCGACAGGCTGACCGACAGAAACGCAGGAGGAGGGCAGGGCGAGCCGCTCCCACGAGGCCCGCCACGCTCTCCTCCTGTGTTTCTGCGCCGAGGCGGTCGCGTGGGCCGCCCCCGCGACGGCAGAATAGAGGTGTGTCACCCGGGCACGCCGCACCTCTGCTGGCACCCGAGAACGGCGGCACCGTCGAAGGGCATCGCATGAACGCATCCACCGAGACGCGCGTCGGGGTCTACATCGACTTCGACAACATCGTCATCTCCCGATACAACCAGCTGCACACCCGCGGCCAGTTCCAGAAGGACCACGCCCGCGACGCCGTGGGCGGCAAGGGCGAATCGGCCGCCATCACGCAGCGGATCGACGAGGCCACGGTCAACCTCGGTGCCATCCTCGACTTCGCCTCGTCCTTCGGCACCGTGGGCGTCAGCCGCGCCTACGCCGACTGGTCGGTCGCCATCAACGCCAGCTACCGCCGCCAGCTGATCGACCGCGCCGTCGACCTGGTGCAGCTGTTCCCCGTCGTCGCCTCGATGAAGAACGGGGCCGACATCCGCCTCGCCGTCGACGTGATCGAAGACCTCTTCCGACTCTCCGACCTCACCCACGTGGTGATCGTCGCGGGCGACTCCGACTACATCGCGCTCGCCCAGCGGGCCAAGCTGCTCGGCCGACACGTCGTCGGCATCGGCGTGGCCGGCGGAACCAGCAAGGCCCTCGCCGCCGCCTGCGACGAGTTCGTCGACTACGACGCGCTGCCCGGCATCGTGCGGGTGAGCGTCGCCCAGGAATCCCGGCCGAGCCGGCGCAAGGCTGGAGCCAACGGTTCCGCAGGAGCCGGGGCCGCGGATGCCGCGGACACTGCTGCGCCACGGCAGGCGGAGGACGAGCCCGCAGCCGACACCTCCCCGGATGCCGGCGAGCCCTCGGCGTCTGCGCGCACGATGCGCCCGCGCTCCTCCCGGCAGGCGAAGGCCGCCCTCGAGGAGGCCGGCGACCTGCTCGCCCGCGCGCTGGAGCTCGGCGCCGCCAAGTACGACGAGGACTGGCAGGCCAGCGGCAACGTGAAGAATCAGATGCTGCGCATGGACCCGACGTTCCAGGAGCGAGCCCTCGGCTTCTCCTCGTTCACCGACTTCGTGAAGGCGATGGACTCCCGCGTCGAGATCGACGAGAGCCACCCCTCCCGGCGGATCCGGCTGCGCCCGCTCGGCACCCAGCTGATGTTCTCGGCCCTCCCCGACGCCTGAGCGGCGCCGCGCCCGCCGCAGCCCGGCGCGGCCCAGTCCAACCCGTCCCGCTCTGCGCCAGTTCGTAGCCCTCCGCGCCACACCAGCTGGCGCGGAGGGCCAGCAAGTGGCGCAGAGCGCGGTCGGCGGATGCGCGGCGCCCCGAGCACCTGCACGGCGCACCCCCGCCGCTCCGAGCGCCCGCACGGCGCACCCCCGCCGGGCCTCTGCGCCCGGATCGGCACATCCCGCCGGCCCTCGGCCCCACCCAGCGTCCGCCCTGCGCCAGTTCGTAGCCCTCCGCGCCACACCAGCTGGCGCGGAGGGCCAGCAAGTGGCGCAGAGTCGCGGTCGGCGGATGCCCGGCGCCCCGAGCACCTGCACGGCGCACCCCCGCCACTCCGAGCGCCCGTGCAGCGCACCCCCGCCGGGCCGCTGCGCCCGGATCGGCACATCCTGCCGGCCCTCG
>NZ_MPZN01000119.1 GCF_002936985.1 Microterricola pindariensis
GCCGGCTACGCGGCCCGGACGGCGGCCCGCGCCGGCTACGCGGCCCGAACGGCGATAGCGCCGGCCACGCGGCCCGGACTGCGGGCCCGCCGGCTAGGCGGCCCGGACGGCGACCGCGCTGGGGGCCGCGGCATCCGCCCCGAACACCAGGTAGCGGTTGGCGATCTTCTCGCTGAAGAAGCGGTCGTGGCTGACCGTGACGATGGCGCCGGGGAAGTGCACGAGGGCGCGCTCCATCACCTGGGTGCTGGACATGTCCAGGTGGTTCGTCGGCTCATCCAGCAGCAGCACGGAGGCGCCGGAGAGCAGGCACTGCGCCATTGCGACGCGGGCCCGCTGGCCGCCGGAGAGGGCGCCGATCTTCTGCTTGAGGTCGGCCTCGGAGAACTGGAACATGGCGAGGAACCGGTTGACCGACTTGCGGGTGGCGGAGAAGGCGAGGCTGCCGGGCAGCGCGTTCACGGCGTGGCTGACGGTGTCCTCCGGGTCGAGCTCGTCGAGCATCTGGTTGTAGGAGACGATGCTGACCCCGCCGGCCCAGTTGACCTTGCCGGCATCCGCCTTCTCCTCGCCGGTGAGCACCTTGAGCAGGGTGGACTTGCCGCTGCCGTTCGCGCCCAGCACGACGTAGCGGTTGCCGCGCCGGATCTCGAAGCTGAGGTCCTCGAACAGAGTGCGGTCGCCATAGGACTTGCCGATGCCCTCCACCCGACAGAGCACGTCCTTCACATGCAGGGCGCGGTAGATCTCGGTGATGATCTCGTCGACGGGGCGCGGGGCGCGCGACTTCTTGACGGATGCCAGCTTCCGATCGAGCCCCTTGCTGCCTGCCTTCGCGGCCTCCCGCCGGTCGGCAATGCCCTCGGACTCGAAGGCGAGCAGCTCGGACTCATGCACGAACTGGGACTGCAGGTTCTTCAGGCGGAACTGCTTCTGCACGACGTACTCGCCGAAGTTGCCGGGGTACTCGTGCAGGTGGAAGTTCTCCAGCTCGACGATGCGGGTGACCACCGAGTCCAGGAACTTGCGGTCGTGCGAGACGATGATCGCCGCGCCGCGGAAGTCGCGGAACCAGGATTCCAGCCACTCCACGCCGGCGACGTCGAGGAAGTTCGTCGGCTCGTCCAGCAGCAGCACGTCGGGGCGCTCGAGCAGGATCTTGGCCAGGGCTGCGCGGTTGCGCCAGCCGCCGGAGAGCTGGTCGATCGGGCTGGTGCGGTGCGCCTCGTTGAAGCCGAGGGTGGTGAGCGCGGTGTCGATGTGGCGCTTGTAGTCCCAGCCGTCGACATGGTCCATCTGCTCGAACAGGGCGGCCTGGCGGTGGATCAGCCGGTCGAGCTCGTCGGCATCCGGCCCGGCGGCGATGGCGGCGTCGATCTCGGCCAGCTCGGCCTCGATCTCGGTGACGTGCGCGAACAGGCCGTCGAGAACCTCGAGGATGGTGGCGCTGCCGTCCAGTTCGGAGAACTGCGAGAAGTAGCCGATCTTCACACCCTGCTCAAGCGTGACGGTGCCGGTGTCCGGGGCCACCTGCTCGAGGATGAGCTTGAGGATGGTGGACTTGCCGGAGCCGTTCTTGCCGATCAGGCCGATCCGCTCCCCGGTCTCCAGGCGGAGGAAGGCCTCGCGCAGGATCTGGGTGTTCTCGAAACGGACGGCAACATCGTGCAGCCTGATCAGGCTCATGCGGGGGCTCCAGCAGTTGGGGCCCGCGGTCGGGCCGCGCAGAAAAGGTCGCCTTCGACTCTAGACGCGCGAGCCAGCCCCGTTCGCCAGTCCTAGCCCTCCGCGCCGGCGCCGAGCCCCCAGAAGCCGCCGCTCAGGCCGACACTGCGAAAGTAGTCGGCGGCCTGCGTCGGCTCCCGGCGCTCGTACGGCGTGCCGAGGCGCCCCTCGTACCAGTGGGCGGCGAGGCGCCAGAGGGTGGTCAGCGAGAGCACGGAGCCGCGGGTGTTGCCGGTGCGCTCCAGCCACTCGGCGATGCACTGCTCGGAGCAGAAGATCTGCTGGTTCGCGCAGGCGTGGGCGGCATCCGGCCAGATCTGCGCTGTCGGCACGAGGAAGTGGGCGAGCTGATCACCGGCCGGTGGGGCCTCGTTCGTGACGGTCCAGGCGTGGGCCGTCGCGCAGGCTGGGCAGGTGGTGGCGACGAGTACCGCGGGGGAGCCCCGCACCAGGTGGGGGATCGCGAAGGCGTCCCAGGCGCATCCTCCCCACCAGAGGGTGCGCGGGCCCATCACCGAGAAGCGGAAGGAGCGGGTGGCGAAGGGGTGAGCCAGCACGACCTCGCCGCCGTCCAGCACGACGTGGTGGGCATCGGCCAGCTCGGCCAGTGCCAGCTTGTACTCGGCCGAGGTCAGGCCGAGCTCGGCGGCGAGCGCGTCGCGGGTCTGCAGGGTGCCGTGTTCGGCGAGCTGCGTGTAGATCGCGTGGCGGAGGCGTTCGGCGCGGGGGCTGATCGGCATGGCGGTCTCCTTCGGCACGGCGGTCTCCTTCGTCTGGGGGTGTGCTCAGTGCCGCAGCCGGGCGCGCTCGGCGAGACGGTCGGCCGCCGCGTCCTCGATGACGGCGGCGAGGCGACGGATGCCGGGCTCGGCGGCGGATGGGGCACGGACGGCGACGGCGATGCTGCGCTCGATGGCGGCATCCGGG
>NZ_MPZN01000120.1 GCF_002936985.1 Microterricola pindariensis
TGTAAGCCCGTTCAGGCGGGCACGGCCTGAGAGTTTTGACAGAGAGCGGCGCGCGACCGCTAGGCCAGCAGGCCCCGGATGTCGTCGGCCGTCAGCGCCGCGCTGAACGCGGCATCGTCGTCGAGCACCGCGCTGAACACGCGCGCCTGCGTGTCGCACGCCGCATCCGCGGACCGGCCGCGGGACGCGGGGCAGCCCGGGGCGGCGGGGCAGCCCGGGGCGGCGGAGACGGATGCCGGGCTGCGCGCGCGCATCCAGACGCTGCTCTGGGACGCGGCCGGCCTGCAGCGGGACGGAGCGACCCTGGCCGCGGCCGCGGCGACACTCGCGGCCCTCCCCCGGCCACACACCGGCGCCGGGGCGAGCCGCCGCGCCGTCGAGGACGCCAACCTGCTTGACCTCGCCCGCCTGTTGGTGGCCGCGGCGAGCGCCCGCACCGAGTCGGTCGGCGCCCACTTCCGGCGCGACGCCGTACCCGCCGAGAACCACGACGAATCCGCCGACTCCTCGGCCACCCGAGAGGATGCCCTCGCATGCTGACCGCTGCCGCCATCACCGCCGTCGTCTCGGCCGCCCTGCTCGAGGACGCCCCCTGGGGCGACGTCACCTCCGAGCTGCTCATCCCCGCGGACGCCACCGCGACGGCCGAGCTGGTCGCCCGGGAGCCCGGCGTGTTCAGCGGGGCCGCCCTCGTGCGGGCCGCCTTCGCGCTCACCGACCCGGCGATCGCCGTCGAGGTGCTGGTGCCGGATGCCGCCGCCTTCGAGCGCGGCGCCGTGCTCGCCCGGGTTAGCGGCCCGGCCCGCAGCATCCTGCAGGCCGAGCGCGTCGCCCTCAACCTGGTGCAGCGGATGAGCGGCATCGCCACGCTCACCGCCAGCTACGTCGCCGAGACCGAGGGAACCAACGCGCGCATCGTCGACACCCGCAAGACCACGCCGGGGCTGCGCGCGCTGGAGCGCCAGGCCGTGCGCGACGGCGGCGGCCACAACCACCGCTTCAGCCTGAGCGACGCCGTCATGGCCAAGGACAACCACCTGGCCGTGCTCACCGCCGGCGGCCTCTCCGTCACCGACGCGCTGCTCGCCCTCCGCGCCCGCCTCTCGCACACCACCCACCTCGAGGTGGAGGTCGACCGGCTCGAGCAGATCGAGCCCGTGCTGGCCGCCGGCGTCGACACGATCATGCTCGACAACTTCAGCCCGGAGCAGCTGCGCGCAGGCGTCGCGCAGGTCGCCGGCCGGGCCATCGTCGAGGCCAGCGGCGGGGTCAACCTCGACACGGTGCGGGCGATCGCGGCATCCGGGGTCGACATCATCTCGGTCGGCGCCCTCACCCACAGCGTGCGCGCACTCGACCTGGGCCTGGACGTGGTGCTCCACCACGCCCTCGCCGACTGACAGGCCCTTCGATGAACCAGCCGAGCAGCGACCCGCGTTCCCTCTACGGCGACGCAATCTACCTCGACCACGCGGCGAGCGCCCCCGTGCGCCCCGAGGCGCTGCAGGCGATGTGGCCGTGGTTGAGCGGCGAGTTCGGCAACCCGTCCAGCCACCACCGGGCCGGCGAGGCCGCCGCCGCCGCGCTGGAGGCGGCCAGGTCCGGCGTTGCCGCCGTGCTCGGCTGCCGGGCCGGCGAGGTGCTGTTCACGTCCGGCGGCACTGAGTCGGCCAACCTCGCCGTCAAGGGGCTGGCGCTCGGCCGGCCGCTCGGCCGGCACATTGTCAGCACGCCCCTGGAGCACGAGGCGGTGCTCGAGTCGCTGGACTACCTGCGCCGCCTGCACGGGTTCACGATCGATTTCCTGCACCCGGATGCCGCAGGGCTCGTCGACCCCGCAGAGCTCGCCGCCCTGCTCCGCCCGGACAGCACGCTCGCCAGCGTGCACTATGCCAACAACGAGATCGGCACCGTGCAGCCCGTCGCCGAGCTCGCCGCCGTCGCGGCCGCCGCGCGGGTGCCGCTGCACAGCGACGCCGTGCAGGCCGCCGGCTGGCTGACGCTGGACGTGCGGGCGCTCGGCGTGGACGCGCTCGGCACCTCCGGCCACAAGGTCGGCGCTCCCAAGGGCGTCGGCGCGCTGTTCGTGCGCGGCCGGCTGCCGCTCGAACCGCTGCTGCACGGCGGCGGGCAGGAGCGGGGCCGACGCAGCGGCACCGAGAACGTCGCCGGGGCCGTCGCGCTGGCGACCGCGCTCCGCCTGGCGGAGGCCGAGCGCCTGGCCGGCGCCGCTGAGGCTTCCGCGGCCCTCCGCGACGCGTTCATCGGGGCGGTGCTGGCCGCTGTGCCCCAGGCCAGCCTCACCGGGCACCCCAGCCAGCGCCTGCCCGGCTCCGCCTCCTTCGTCTTCGCCGGGACTAGTGGAGAGGCGGTGCTGTTGGAGCTGGAGCGGCGCGGCATCATCTGCTCGAGCGGCTCGGCCTGCGCGGCCGGCTCCGACGAGGCCTCCCGAGCACGAGATGTGCGACGAGCTGCGGGTCTCCGCCGCGAAGCGGGCGCTGATCAGCGAGCCGAGCGAGT
>NZ_MPZN01000121.1 GCF_002936985.1 Microterricola pindariensis
CGGTCGGGGGGAGGTCCTAGGGTGAAGCTATGAGTGGATCGATGGGCGGCGGGGGCCGCGGCAGCGGGGGAGGCGGCGGAGGGGGCCGGGGCGGTGGCCGCGTCAGCGCCGCCGACGAGCGGGCGCAGCGCGCGATCAACGCGGAGGCCCCCCGGGTCCCGCACCTGCTCAGCCGCATCGCGGCACTGTTCGCCCCGCACAAGGCCGCCCTCGTGGTCACGGTCGCGCTGGTGCTGGTCGGGGCGGCGCTCAGCGTCATCCCGCCGCTGATCACGCAGCGCGTCTTCGACCACGCGCTGTTCCCGGCATCCGGCGGGCCCGACCTCGCCCTGCTCGGCTGGCTGGTCGGCGCCATGGTCGTCGTCTTCGTCGCCAGCGCGCTGCTCGGCGTCTGGCAGACCTGGCTCACCGCCACCGTCGGCAACACGGTGATGGGCGCCCTGCGGGTGCGGCTGTTCACCCACCTGCAGGCGATGGAGCTGAGCTTCTTCACCCGCACCAAGACCGGCGTCATCCAATCCCGCCTGCAGAACGACGTCGGCGGCGTCGCCAGCGTGCTCACCAACACCATTTCGAGCGTGCTCGGCAACACCGTCACCGTGATCGCGGCCTTCATCGCGATGCTCCTGCTGAACTGGCAGCTCACCCTCATCGCGGTCGTGCTGATGCCGTTCATGGTGATCGCCCAGCGCCGGGTCGGCCAGGTGCGCGCCCGCATCGCCGCCAAGACGCAGGAGTCGCTCTCGGAGATGACGGCCATCACCCAGGAGACGCTCTCGGTCAGCGGCATCCTGCTCTCCAAGAGCTTCACCAGGCAGGGCGCCGAGATCTCCCGCTACGCCGACGAGAACGCCAACCAGGTGTCGCTGCAGGTGCGCCAGCAGATGAGCGGCCAGTGGTTCTTCGCCCTCGTCAACATCTTCCTCTCCAGCATCCCCGCCATCGTCTACCTGGCGGCCGGCTACCTGGTCGCCGGTGGCGCCACCGACGTGACGGCCGGCACCATCGTCGCGTTCACCACGGTGCAGGCCCGGCTCATGTTCCCGCTGATGGGTCTGATGCGGGTCGCGCTCGACCTGCAGACGTCCTCTGCCCTGTTCGCGCGCATCTTCGAGTACCTCGACCTCAAGCCGGCGATCGTGGATGCCCCGAATGCCGTCTCGCTCGAGTCGGCGGGCCCCGCGGCATCCGCGGAGCTCGGCCGGGTCGAGTTCGACCGGGTCAGCTTCCGCTACCCCGACCAGGACGCGGGCGAGCGGCCCACCCTCGACGCGGTCTCGTTCCTCGTCGAGCCCGGGCAGTACGCGGCCTTCGTCGGACCGAGCGGGGCGGGCAAGACGACGGTGTCCTACCTGGTGCCGCGGCTGTACGAGGCCACGGAGGGGGCGGTGCGTTTCGCCGGGCACGACGTGCGCGAGCTCACCCAGCAGTCGCTGGTCGGCAACATCGGCATCGTCAGCCAGGAGACCTACCTGTTTCACGCGAGCATCGCCGAGAACCTGCGCTATGCGAAACCGGATGCCACCGACGAGGAGCTGGAGCGGGCCACCCGCGCCGCGAACATCCACGACACGATCGCGGCGTTCCCGGCCGGCTACGACACACAGGTGGGGGAGCGCGGCTACCGGCTCTCCGGCGGAGAGAAGCAGCGGATCGCGATCGCGCGGGTGCTGCTGAAGGACCCGGCCGTGCTCGTGCTGGACGAGGCGACGAGCGCGCTCGACGTGATCTCGGAGCGGATCGTGCAGTCGGCGCTGGACGACGCCGCCCGCGGGCGCACCACGATCGCGATCGCGCACCGGCTCTCGACGGTGGTCAACGCCGACGTCATCTTCGTGATCGAGGCCGGGCGGCTGGTCGAGCGCGGCACGCACGCAGAGCTGCTGGGCTCCGGCGGCGTGTACGCGCGGCTGTTCGCCGAGCAGAGCGCCCTCTCGGCGATCGGCATCGAGCTGCCGGTGGAGGCGCTGCCGGACTAGCGCAACGCGAAGCGTTGCGAAAGGCGGCAGCCCCGACTCAGGAAATCTCGGGAACCGCAAGCGATGCGCGTCGAGTAGCCGCGGCATCCGCCGGGAGGCAAACGCGAGAACGGGAGGCCACTTTCACGTGAAAGTGGCCTCCCGTTCTGCCGTTTACCTCCCGAGCGGATGCCGGGGCAGGCAGGCACCGGCTACTGGCGCTGGGCCAGCATCGAC
>NZ_MPZN01000122.1 GCF_002936985.1 Microterricola pindariensis
AGAAGGTGAGCCCGGCGATCAGGCCGAGCAGCCAGCCCACCCACGGCCCGCGCCCGAGGAGGGTGAGGAAGAGCAGCGCGACGGCCAGCGGGGCCAACGGCCACCAGCCCCGGTCGGGGAAGGCGCCGTCGAGGATGATGCCGGATGCCGCTGCGAGCGGGACCGCCAGGTAGATGGGGAGGCGCAGCGCAGAGTGCCCCTCAACCCCCTTCTCCATCACCCGTACAGCCTAGGCGACCGAGGAGTACGCAACGATGCCGCGGCGGATGGAGTCCATCGCCAGACGGGCGTTGGCCGCCACCGGATTGTCGGCCACGACGGAGAGCTGGTCGAGCAGGTCGATGGTCTGCTTCGTCCAGCGCACGAAGTCGCCTGCGGCCATGTCGGCGTCGGCGAGCACCTCGCCGAGCGGCACGCCCTTGGCCCACTTCCACATGGCGAGGGCCAGGCCCGTGGCCGGCGGCTCACTGCCGGGCAGCCGGTGCGAGCGCTCCAGGTCGTCGAGCTCGCTCCACAGCGTGCCGGTGGCGTCGAAGGCGCGCACGAAGGCGCCCCGGGGCAGGTAGCGCTCGGAGAGGTTGCCCTCGTCGCGGCGCGGCTCGTAGACGAGCGTTGTCGCCATGGCGGCGAGGCTCGGCGCGTCCAGCTCGTTCCAGAGCCCACGGCGCAGCGACTCGGCGACGAGCAGGTCGCGCTCCCCATAGATGCGGCGGAGCATCCGCCCGCTGGCGCTGGCGCTGAGCTTGCCGCTGGCGTCCTTCTCCAGGTAGCCGAAGCCGAGCAGGAGTTCTGTCACCCGGTCGAAGACGCGGGCGACGGCGCCCGTGCGGGAGCGGATCTGGGCGCGGAGGGCGTCGTTCTGCTTGCGCAGCTTGAACCAGCGCTCGGCCCAGCGGGCGTGCGCCTCCCGGTCCGGGCAGTTGTGGCAGGGGTGGGCGCGCATCTGCTTGCGCAGCGAGTTGAGCTCGCGCTGCACCTTCTCCTTCGCAGCGCGCGACTCCTGGTTCTCGGCGCGGGAGGCGCGCCGTTCCAGCTCGGTCAGCGCGCGGCGGATGCCGGCGTACTCGGCGAAGTCGCCGAGGTGGCAGTGCATCGACGCCTCATAGCCGTCCAGGGACTCCTGCTGCTGGCGCACGGTGCGGGCCAGGTCCACCACGGAGCGGTCGGCCTGGAACTGGGCGAAGGAGGACTCCAGGATGGTGCGGGCGCGCTGCCGGCCGAACTGCTCGATCAGGTTGACCGCCATGTTGTAGGTCGGCCGGAAGCTGGAGTTCATCGGGTAGCTGCGCCGCGAGGCGAGGGCGGCGACCGCCTGCGGGTCGAGGCCGTCCTGCCAGTGGATGACGGCGTGCCCCTCCACGTCGATGCCGCGACGCCCGGCGCGCCCGGTGAGCTGGGTGTACTCCCCCGGCGTGATCGGCACACGGGCCTCGCCGTTGAACTTCTCCAGCTTCTCCAGCACCACGGTGCGGGCGGGCATGTTGATGCCGAGGGCGAGCGTCTCCGTCGCGAAGACGGCCTTGACGAGCTTGCGCTGGAACAGCTCCTCGACGACCTCCTTGAAGGCGGGCAGCATGCCGGCGTGGTGGGCGGCGACGCCGCGCTCCAGCCCTTCCAGCCACTCCCAGTAGCCGAGCACGGCGAGGTCCTCGTCGAGCAGGGGGCGACAGCGTTCCTCGACGATGGCGCGGATCTCGTCGCGCTCGTGCGCCTGGGTGAGGCGGACACCGGCGCGCAGCACCTGGCGGACGGCCTGGTCGCAGCCGACCCTGCTGAAGATGAAGAAGATCGCCGGCAGCAGGTTCTTGCCGTCGAGCATGGCGACGACGGCTGCGCGGTCGAGCTTGGCGGCCGGCGGCTGCGGGCTCCAGCCGCCGCGGTCGTGGCCGCGCCGACCGCGGGTGGAGCGAGCGTGGATGGAGCGGGAGCCGCCCTTGGCCAGCTGCACGAGTTCCGGGTTGACGCGGTTCGTGGCGGCGACGCCGGAGGAGTCGAACAGGTCGAGCATCTTGCCGCGCGCCAGCACGTGCTGCTCCAACGGCACCGGCCGCTCCTCGGAGACGATGACGTCGGTGTCGCCGCGGACGGCCTGCAGCCAGTCGCCGAACTCCTCGGCGTTGGAGACGGTGGCGCTCAGC
>NZ_MPZN01000123.1 GCF_002936985.1 Microterricola pindariensis
GCGAACTCCCTCCCCGCCAACGACCCTGTGACCGGTGCCCTCGTCGGCGTCGTCATGGGCTCGGACTCCGACTGGAACGTCATGTCGGCGGCCGCGGAGCTGCTCCGCGAGTTCGGGGTCCCCTTCGAGGTCGAGGTGCTCTCCGCGCACCGCACCCCGGAGAAGATGATCGCCTACGGCAAGTCGGCGCGCGAGCGCGGTCTCAAGGTCATCATCGCGGCCGCACGCGTCGAGGAGCCTGCCGCCCCCGCCGCTGCCTCGAACTTTGCCGACACCGCCGCGCTGGGTGAGACCCAGCCGTTCACCGAGGTGTTCCCCGTCGCCGCCGCGTCGCCCGAAGCCGCGCTGCCCCACTCGGCGCCGCCCGCGCCCTCGGTGCCTGCAGCACCCCTGGCCGACACCGCGCCGTACACGGGCACGGAGTCGCTCGCCGGCGCCGCGACCGTCGCGGAATCCCCGACCCCGCGGATGTTCAAGACCCCGCCGGCTCCGCTCGTCGAGCCGCCGGCAGCGACGCCCGCAGCGCCGCTCACGCCGCCGGCTCCTGCCGCCGCAGCACCTGTCGCGCCGCAGCCCGCCGACACCGGCTCCCCGCTCGACCAGAGCTTCACCGCCGCGATCCTCATCCCCGCCGACGGCCTGGATGCCCACTACGACGACGAATACGACGATTTCGACGACGACGCAGAGCCAGAGGAACCGGCCGGCCCGGTGTTCCAGTGGGGCCTGACGGCCGGTGCCGCCAACAGCGCCCCGGCAGCGGATGCCGGCCTCCCGCCGGCGCCGGTCGTGCCGGTTGTGCCTGCTGCGTCCGTGCCCGCCGCTCCGGCTGTGCCGGTCGCGCCCGCTGCACCCGTCGCCCCGGCGGCGCCGGTCGAGGCCGCAGAGCCGATCGTGCCCGCGTTCTTCGCCCGCGTCACGGGCGCCGACCTGCAGGCGGAGCCCGCGGCGTCGACCGAGGCTGTCGCGCCAACGGAAGCTGCCGTGCCCGCGGAGGCTGCTGCGCCAGCTGAAGCTGCCGTGCCCGCTGACGCTGTCGCGCCAGCGGAAGTTGACGGACCAGCCGAGCAGCCCGCAGCGGTCACCCCGGCTGCGCACGCCGCGCCGTCCGTCGATGCCGCACCCGCCGCTCCGGTCGCTGCCGCAGTTCCCGCGGCCGCGTTCGCTGCCGCACCGGCCGCCCCCGCGGGCGACGCCCCCGAGCGCGACGAGAACGAGAGCGACGAGAACGAGAGCGACGAGAACGAGGAGTCGGCGACGACCTCCGATGACGTACTCGCCGAGTGGTTCGCCGCGATCATGCCCGGAGCCGATGAGGCCACCCCGGTCGCGTCCGACGTCGACGCCGCCGCGTCGGAGCAGGACGCACCCGTCGCGGAGGACGCGGAACCGACCGCCCCGGCCACCCCGGCCCCGGTCGAGCAGCCCGCTGAGCAGCCCGCTGCGCCGGCCGCTGTGCTGCCGCCGCTCATCGCGCCACCGGCGCCGAGCGAGGCCCCGCTCCGCGTGCCCGGCGTCCAGCCGGCCCCGACCGCGCCGGCACCTCTCCAGCAGGCACCGGCCGCCCCAGCTCCGGCCGCACCGGCCGCCGCGCAGCCGGCCCCGGCCACACCGAACCAGGCGGGGACGCTGGCGTACTCCGCCGGCGCCGCATTCACGCCCGTCTTCGGCGCCCCGCGCTCCGAGCAGGCCCAGCCGCTTCCCGGTGCCGCG
>NZ_MPZN01000124.1 GCF_002936985.1 Microterricola pindariensis
GGCATCGCCGCGCGCTGACGGCCCGCCGCAGACCGGGCCCGGCCCGCGCTGTTCCCGGGGGCATGCGCTCCGCCGGGCTCCGGCGTGAGAGCGGCGTGCCGAAGCCGACGGCATCCGGCGCGCACCCCGGTGGCACGATCGGGGCAGGGTCCAGTGGCGGTTCGGGGATGCCACGGATGCCGGGGGCCGCGCTCGGGCGCACGCTCGTATGGGTCGCCACCCGGGCGGCACGAAAGGACACATTCCCCATGCGCAAGCTTTACGCCGTCGTGGCCACACTGCTGACGGCATCCGTCATGCTGCAGCTGTATTTCGCGGCTGTCGGAGTCTTCAGCAATCCCGACGATGAACTCTTCGCCATCCACGGCACGAACGGCCGCATGGTGCTGCCGATCCTCGCCCTGCTGACGCTGATCTGCGCCGCCATCGCCCGGCTCGGCAAGCGGATGGTCTGGCTGAGCGCCCTTCCCCTTGTCTTGATCCTGCTGCAGACCGTCATCTTCATCCTGACCGGGGTGATCTTCGGTGTCGGACCCGACTCCCACGCGAGCCCGCCGCTAGCCGCCACCCTGTTCGTCTCGCTCCACGCCGTCAACGGCCTCGCCATCGTGCTGCTCAGCCTGTATCTCGCCCGCGCCGGCTGGAAGCTGGCCGGATCCCGCGGATCCCAGCAGCTCGCACCCGAGAACCCCGCGGCCGAGAACCTCTCGGCCCGGCTCTAGCGGGCCCGGCACCGTTGCTCACCTCACAACACCCGGAAGCCGTGACACCCCGAATGCCCGGTGACCTCCGATGAGCACCGTTGCCCTGCTCGTCCTCGACCTCGCGCTGACCATCGTCGGCGCGGGGTCGTGGCTTGCCGCCCTGAGTTTCGCCGCCGGACCCGTCACCCCCAGACGGGCACGGCCGGCGCTCCTCTTCTCCGGCCTCGCCACCCTCGCACTGCTGGCACGCGTCCTGCTCGTTCTCGCCCTCTCCGGCAGCGGCTGGTGGTTCGTGCAGGAGAAGCTCGCGTTCTCCCTCCCGTTGCAGGGCCTCGCCACGGCCGCGGCACTCGCACTCGCCGTACCCGCGCTGCTGCAGGCCGCGCGCCGGGCGGCCCCGGCACCGGATGCCGCAGCGGGCGGCGACCGGGAAGGCGCCGCCCCGAGCGTCCCACGCCTGCCGGCCCGCGCCCCGACCGCGCTCCTCGGCGCCGCCCTCGCCTGTGCCGCCGGGCTGCTCGCGAGCACGCTCATCGGCTACCCGCTGGACCTCGGCGCCGCGGCCGTGCTCGCTGCGCTGGTGCTGCTGGGCACCGGCGTCGGCTACGCCGTGTTCGCCCGGGCCGGCCGCCGCATGCTGATCGGCTTCGCAGGGCTCGGCGCCCTCGTGCTCGTGGCGGGCGTCGCGTTCTCCTGGATGACGAGTATGGTGCCGCCCGACTTCGCCGGGGCGCAGCCGGGCGGCGGGCACGCCAGCACCCACGGGATCGCCGCCCCCGGCCCCGTCGCCTCCGCGGGCCCCGCCTCCGCCGCCGGCGCCGCCGACGCGGTCGGCGTGGACAGCCTGCGCACCCCCGCAGACGTGGCCGGGCCGCGCAAGGAGTTCACGCTGCGCGCCGCCACCGAGACGATCGCGCTCGCCTCC
>NZ_MPZN01000125.1 GCF_002936985.1 Microterricola pindariensis
GGGCGAGCGCCTCGGCGCGGGCCGCGATCGTGACATAGCCGGCGCGCTGCTCCGCCACGCGCTGTTCGGCCGCCTCGCTGCGGGTGCGCGCCGCGGTTGAGGCGGCGGCGGCGCGGGCGAGGGTCTCGCGGCACGCGGCCACCGCCGCGGTGAGCGTCGCGAGCTCGGCATGGTGCTCGCCGAGTGTGGCGGCCAGCTCGTCGGATTCGGCGGCTGCGGCCGCGGCCAGCGCCACCGATGTCTCGGCGAGCAGGATCTTGGCCTCGAGCAGCTGGGTGGGCAGCGTGCCGGCGAGGGCCGTCGCCGCGGCGAGCTCGGAGTCCAGGGCGTGGGCGGCCTCGCGTGCCGTGTCGGCGACGGCGCGGCGCTCGGCCAGCTCGTCCTCGGCGGCGGCGATGTCGTCCGGGCCCACCGCGTCGGCGGAGGCGGCGGCCGGGTGCGGGTGCTCGCGGGCGCCGCAGACGGCGCAGGGCTCGCCGTAGCGCAGCTCGAGGGCGAGCTCGGCGGCATGCCCGCTCAGGCGTCGTGCCCGCAGCCGGTCGAGCCTGGCGGATGCCGCCGTGCTCTCCTGGCCGGCCCCGAACTCCCGCGCGCGGGCCTCCGCGAGCTCGGGCTGCAGGGCGGCCACCCGCTGGGCTTGGGCGAGCGTCGCCGCCAGGCGGTCCCGCTCGGCGGACTCCGGGTCGAGCCGCGCCGCCGCCAACCGCAGCTCGCCCAGGCGCGCCGTGTCGGCCGCGATCAACGCCGGCAGCGCGGTGGAGCGCTCGACGGCCTCGGCCAGGGCCGTCTCGGCCGCCGTGTGCTCCCGGGCGTGCTGCTCCTGGGCATTGTGCAGCGCCGGAAGCTCGCGCTCCAGCGCCAGCGTCTCGTTGACGGCGCCCTGTTCCTGCGTCGCCGACTCGATGAGCCTGGCCAGTTCTACGGGGGCGGTGCTCTCCGGGGCGCCGGGCAGGGCCGCGAACGTGGACTGCGCCTGCGCGACCGCGTCCTCGGCGGCGCGCAATGCCGCGCGGGCGCGCTCGGCGGCCGTCACGGCTCCGAGGGCCGATCAGAATGATCGGGCGCCGCCCGACCTCTTCATCGTCGGCGGCGGCGTCTCCAAGAACTACGCCGACTTCCTGCCCCTGCTCCGCCTGCAGACGGAGATCGTGCCCGCCGTGCCACCGCAACAACGCCGGCACGGGACGGGCGCTGTCGGC
>NZ_MPZN01000126.1 GCF_002936985.1 Microterricola pindariensis
AGCTGCGGCACCACCAGGTACACGGCGAGCGGCACGACGACGATCGAGAGAACGAGCGCGCGGGCGACGGGGTTCCACCCGGCCGCGAACGGCTCGATCGCGTAGAAGCCGAGCGTGACGAGCGGGAAGATCGCCAGCCACGTGATCAGCGCCCGGGCGTGAACCGACGGCGGGCGCGCGGGCTGGGTTCCGGTCGGCTGGGTTCCGGCCGGCTGGGTTCTGGTCTGCTGGGGGACGTTCTGTGACATGGGTCTGCCTTTCTCGGGGTGCTCGGAGTGCCGTCGGCCGGTCAGCCGGCGGATGCCAGGTCGAGGTCTTTCTCGAGCAGCCAGCCGTTGATCGCGATGGCCGCCGCGCTCCCGGCGCCGGCTGCCGTGATGACCTGGGCGCCCGGCGTGACGACGTTGCCGGCTGCCCAGACCCCGGGGATGCTGCTCTGGCCGCTCGCATTGACGGCGACCAGACCGGAGCCGTGGTCGGTGGCGCAGCCGAGTGAACGGAGCAGCGCATCGTTGGGGCGCGGCCGCGGGGCGATGAAGACGGCGTCACACGCGATCGTGCGCCCGTCCTCGAGGAGCACTCCGTGCAGCTCTCCCGGCTCCCCCAGCAGTCGGGTGACGGTTCCGGCGACCAGCCGCACGCCGAACGCCTCGAGTCGACCGCGCTCGGAGTCCGTCAGCTCGATGCCGTTACTGATGAGCACCACCCGGTCGCTGTACCGGCGCAGCAGGCCGGCCTGCTTGATCGACATCGCCCGCTCGGGACCGCCGAGCACCGCGATGGCCTGGCCGCGCACCTCGTAGCCGTGGCAGTACGGGCAGTGGTGGACGAGCGAGCCCCAGCGCTCCTGCAGGCCGTCCAGCTCCGGGAGCTCGTCGCGCAGCCCCGTGGCGAACAGGAGTGCCCGCGCATTCTCGACCGAGCCGTCGGCCAGCGTCACCGCGAAGCCGCGATCCGCGCTCCCGGTGACCCCAACGGCCTCCCCCGAGCGCAGCACGCCGCCCGCCCGGCCGACCTCGCTGCCAGCCAGCGCCGAAAGCCCCGCCGGCGGCATCCCG
>NZ_MPZN01000127.1 GCF_002936985.1 Microterricola pindariensis
CTCGCTCAGCCAGATCAAGAAGACCGGCGAGAACGGCCGCGGCATGGCGATCGCCGGCCTGGTGATCGGCTACATCGGCCTGGTGCTCGGCATCATCGCGCTGATCGTCTTCGTCGTGTTCCTCGGAGTGCTCGCCAGCACGGGTGTGAGCTACAACTACTAGCCGCACCGGCCGAATGACAAGAAGACCCCGTGCCTCGGCACGGGGTCTTCTGCGTCGGGGCGCCGCTAGACGCGCTCGACCAGCAGCGTCACGTGCTTGCCGGCTGCACGGGTGAGCACGATCGTCGCGGAGGCGCTGCCCTTCAGCTTCAACCGGGTGCGGAGCGTCGCCGGGTCGATGTCGATGCCGCGCTTCTTGATCTCCAGAGTGCCGATGCCGCGGGCCGCGAGCGCCGCTTTGAGCTTCTTCTCGTCGTTCGGCAGCTGCTCCAGCACGCGGAAGCACGTCGCGAACGGCGTCTCGTGGGCGGCGTCCGCCGTGAGGTAGGCGATGCCCTCGCTCAGCATCCGGGCGTCGAGGGAGCGGGCCAGGTCGCCGATCAGGCGGGCACGGATGACGGCCCCGTCCGGCTCGTAGATGTAGGCGCCGAGTGCGCCGGCCTCCGCGTCGGCGCTGTCTGCGGCGGCGCTGAGCTCATGGCTGCCGGCCCTGCCGAGGAGCAGGGCGCTGCGCCGCACACCGGGCCGGGCCAGCGCGCCGAACCACAGCCCCATCTCCACCAGCGCCCCGTCGACCGAGACCCACTGTGCCTCGGCGCCGGCGGGGATGAGCTCGCGGTCGAAGCCGGGGCCGAGCTTCACGCCGGTCGGCAGGCGATCGCCGAGCCCGAAGGCGAAGTCGAGCGAGGGGGTGTAGTCCTCCGGCCGGGTGAGCCTGGACGTGTTCGAGTGCCCGGAACTGCGCCGGGCCGGGTCCAGGTAGACGCCGTCGGCCGGGCCGTCGG
>NZ_MPZN01000128.1 GCF_002936985.1 Microterricola pindariensis
CATGGTCCTGGTCGGAGAAACTGGTGAGAATCATGATTTTAATGCCTGGGTCTTCTTCTTTAATCATCTTCGTAGCTTCAATTCCATCCATTTCAGGCATGGCTAAGTCCATCAAGATAATATCAGGCTTGAGCTCTCTTGCCATTTCAACCGCTTTTCTGCCATTTTCGGCTTCTCCGATAATTTCAAGGTCTTTTTGAGTTTTTAGAAAAAAGACGAGGCCTCTTCGGACGACATGATGATCGTCTGCGATTAATATGCGTATACTCATTGTATTTTCCCCCTAGAGTGGAATGGTTATCTTTATTTCGGTTCCACTTCCCAATTGGCTTCGCAATCGAAACAGGCCGTTCAGTGCTTCTGTCCTTGCTTTCATATTCTTTAAGCCTAATGAAGGAATTGAAAGGTTTTCATTATAATGAAAGCCGCATCCCTCATCTTTAATGGTTAAAGTGGCCTCATTTTCAGAAGCATGAAGTGATAAAAAAACCTCTTGGACACCGGAATGCTTTTTACAATTGGCGATTGCTTCTTGTCCAATTCTCCATATAGCTTCTTCAACTTTTCCGGGCATGCTGGTTGCTCCCGTCACCTTTGCTTCTATAGTCAGACCAAGCATTTCCCCATAACTCTTTAGTGCGCTGACAAGTCCATTCTCGAGACCCTGAGGCTTCAGCTGCCAAATGAGTGATCTCATTTCTCCAAGTGCTTCCTGGGTCAAGTCCTGCATATAGCTAAAGGTTTGCTTCACAGCTTCATCCTCTGTCATTTCCATTCCAGCTCTGGCTGTCAGGCTGAGAGAAAACATAGCTGGTTCACCGAGTCATGCAGGTCCCGT
>NZ_MPZN01000129.1 GCF_002936985.1 Microterricola pindariensis
GCCTTTTTGCCTTGCTGACAGCTTCCGATAGTTTTCTTACTTGAAGGAAATTCGGCTCCACTGTCGGCTGATAGCCTGGAAGGTGGATTTCCTCCTCCGCTGGTACTGCCGATACGCCTGCTGCCATGTCCTTAGGGAAATCTATGACGACTGGTCCGGGTCTTCCGCTTGTCGCTATATAAAATGCTTCCTTGATGATTCTGGGGATGTCTTTGATATCCCGAATCTGATAATTGTACTTCGTAATAGGAGTCGTGATACCAAGGATGTCAGCTTCCTGGAAGGCGTCTGTACCGATTACTCCTGTCGCAACCTGGCCCGTAAAGACGACCAGCGGCAATGAGTCCATCATGGCATCAGCGATGCCGGTAATAATATTGGTCGCTCCGGGACCAGAAGTCGCGATTACTACTCCAGGTTTCCCGCTGATTCTCGCGTATCCTTCCGCCGCGTGGATCCCTCCCTGTTCATGCCTTGGCAAAACATGAAGAATGTTAGAATCATAGAGTTTGTCGTAAATCGGAAGGACAGCCCCTCCCGGGTAGCCGAAAATGACTTCGACGTTTTCCTTTTCCAGGGCTTTAAGCAGCATATCCGCACCGCTTACTTCACTCGTTTTAGCCTTTGTTTCCTTCAAGGCAGCTTCCATTTATCGAACCTCCCATTGTGAACTCACAGTTTTTTTCAAAATAAAAAGCCCACTCCATCTCCATATGCCAGGTATGCCAGGCAAAGGGATGGAATAGGCTTTATCTCCTTATT
>NZ_MPZN01000130.1 GCF_002936985.1 Microterricola pindariensis
CGCACAGCGGTCATAGAACGGGCATCCGGCGGGGAGCGCCACGAGGTCCGGCGGGGACCCCGGAATGGAAACCAGCTCGTGGGTGCCCGACATTTCATCCGTGCGGGGAATTGATCGCAGTAGGGCCGCAGTGTACGGGTGCTTAGGCGAATGGAAGATATCTTCGACGGGACCTTCCTCGACGACGAATCCGCTGGTCTGAATCCCCGTGACGGATCCCTTCGGGGTGATGCGTGTGGGCCTAGCACACGACCCTATGCTGGTGCGGTTAGCGTATTAACAGGTGTGACGCAGGAAGGTAGCCGAGCCGGGCGATGGTTGACCCGGTCTAAGAATGTAGGCCGAGAGATAGGCAAATCCGTCTCTCATATAAGGCTGAGACTCGATGGGTAGACGTAAGTCGAAATCGGTGATCCTATGCTGCCAAGAAAAGCATCGACGCGAGGTTCAATGTGCCCGTACCCCAAACCGACTCAGGTGGTCAGGTAGAGAATACTAAGGAGATCGAGAGAATCGTGGTTAAGGAACTCGGCAAAATGCCCCCGTAACTTCGGGAGAAGGGGGGCCCGCCGATGGCGGAGGTGTTCAGCCGCTGCCTGGTGTAGCCCTCTGTGCGGGAGTTGGCGATGTTCTGCCCACGACGAACACGTCGAGCTCGATGGTCCTCATGCGTCTGCCCGGTCGAGGATCTGTGTGAGAACCCGGCGCAGCTCGGCCT
>NZ_MPZN01000131.1 GCF_002936985.1 Microterricola pindariensis
TCGTCGCCCAGCGCGGCCAGGGCTGTGCCGATGCTGGCGCGCAGCCGCGCCGCGAGATAGGGCGCGCCCAGCTCCGACCAGCCGTCCTGCGCCGCACGCAGCGGGCTGAGCGACTCTCCGGCTGCACCCTCGGCCAGCGCCAGCAGTCCCCGCCCCTCCTCGGCGAGGGTCCGCAGCATGCTGCTCGGGAAGGCCGCGGCGATGCCGGCGAGTTCGGCGACGTCCGCGGCGGCCTCCGCCATGCTGCCGCGGGCGAGGCCGATCTCGATTGCGGCCGGCAGCACGCGGGCCCTGGCCAGCGGCGGGCCGGTCGTGGCCAGCACGCGGCAGACGGCGGCCCAGGCCTCGTTCACCCGGCCCTGGGCGAGCCAGAGCAGGGCCAGCCCGGGGTGCGGCTCGACCCCGCACTCGTGGGCGAGCTTGTACGCGGCTTCCGCCTCCCGAAATTCGCCGCGCAGCCGGTGCACCTCGGCCCGCTGGTAGCCGGCCGCCCCGCGCTCGTGTTGCCCCGCCCGTGGGTCGGCGCTGACGGTGTCGGCCTCCTCGAGCGCGGCCTGCCAGGTGCCGCTCAGCTGCAGGAGTTCGGCCCGGTGCACCCGGCACCGCCCCGTGAACAGCGACAGCTGGGGCTGCGGCAGCGCCCAGGCGCTCAGCACCGCGGCCCACTCGCGCGCCCGTTCCAGCGCGAAGGCGCTCTGACAGCCATCGAG
>NZ_MPZN01000132.1 GCF_002936985.1 Microterricola pindariensis
CACAGTCAGTTTGTTCCTGACACTTTCCAATTCGTTCAAGCTTTATGACCAGAACCTGTCACTCACTGGCGGCGGTCCATACAATTCGACACAAATGGTCGCGATGGAAATTTTCAAAACGGCATTTGTGGAAAACGCGATGGCATTCGCACAGGCAAAAGCGGTTATTTTCTTCCTGATCGTAGCGGCTATTTCGCTTACACAGGTTTACATCAATAAAAAACGGGAGGTCGAGATGTAATGAAAAAGAAGAAGCAGAGCAGAATCATTCTTGAAATTCTCGGCATCATCCTTGCCCTGATCTGGCTTTCCCCGTTTTACTTGATGATCGTCAACTCTTTTAAAACAAAAAGAGAAATGTTTGAGGATACCTTAAAGCTTCCGGATGTTTTTTCATTTGAGAATTACACAGTTGCCTTTGAGCGTTTGGATTTTCTAAAAACCTTTTTCAACTCTGTACTGATTACAGTGCTGGCTGTGGCTGTCATCATCATTTTTTCATCAATGGCCGCTTATGCCCTTTCAAGACGCGGCGGCAAAACCAGCGGGATTATCTTCATGCTGTTTGTCGCAGCAATGCTTATTCCTTTCCAGTCTGTCATGATTCCACTGGTGTCGATTTTTGGTAAGCTTGAAATGCTGAATAGGGGTGACTGATTTTCATGTACCTTGGTTTCGGC
>NZ_MPZN01000133.1 GCF_002936985.1 Microterricola pindariensis
GTGAGGGAATATGGAATTCGTGTTGGAACCATCAATCCTGGGATGGTTGATACTTATTTTGCTGATTCAAAACAAGGACTTCCAGAAAAGCATGATTGGTTAAAGGTGGAGGACATTGCGAACGCAGTTGTCTACATGGCGTCAGCGCCTAAACATATGCTGATTGATGAAATCGTCATCCACCCGCTTGTACAGAATTACCCGATTGCCTGATCTAGCGGCGATTTAACACAGACCAAATAATTACCAGTAAAAATCAGCATAAAAAATAACAAACACGGCACCTTAATATAGGTGGCCGTGTTATTTTTTGGTGGAATTCTCTTGTTAAATCGAGCCGGTTACAGCGGTTTCCAGGTAGTCATCGCCGGCGGCTTCATTTGCGTGGTCGATATATCTGAGCAGGGAATACAGGCGTTTTTCAATGACAGCATAATCTTTTTCAAAGTTGTAAGCGTGGAGAAAATGTTCGATCTTTTTTGCCAGGAACTGGTCCTCTGTCCTGACCATAAGGATAAGCAGGTTATCCCATTGGGATCGGTGCGTGTAATATAGAGCCCGATCGTAATCCGTTTTATTCATATCCAATCCTCCTTATGAGGAGTTGATAATATTATATGGAATTGGCGCTGTATCTTCCTCAGAAAATGTTGGACGACCCTGTTTACT
>NZ_MPZN01000134.1 GCF_002936985.1 Microterricola pindariensis
GGTTAGGTTTTGGACAGGGAGCCTATTGATTATGGCAAGTTTCGGATTAACTATCGGACATAATACCTTTCAAATCTTTGTCCTTCACAACTAATCCGGCATCTTTTAGTTCCTTTTGCAAAATATCCTGTGCTTTAGATTGGTCAATTTTCGAAAGTTTCAATTGATATTCTAACTCTTTTGCCATCGCATCAAAGGATTTTTTTCTTTTCTATCAGTTAGCTCAATGATGTGATACCCTAATGAGGACTTAACGGGATCGCTAACTTGTCTTACTTCTAATGAATAAGCTGCTTTCTCGAACGCAGGATCCATTTTTCCAATTCCAAACCAGCCAAGATCCCCACCACTTTCTGCTGAAGACTTGTCGGTGGAATATTCTTTTGCTAACTTCTCAAACTTATCACCATTTGCCAATTTACTTTTAACTTCATTCGCGGTCTTCTCATCCTTTACCAGAATATGTCTTGCTTTGATTTCTGGCTTGTAGGCATCATAGCTCTTCTTAATTTCCTGATCAGTGACTTTTATATCTTTAATTAGAGCCTTTTCCATTAAGAGTTGACTT
>NZ_MPZN01000135.1 GCF_002936985.1 Microterricola pindariensis
ATACTTATTTCCGTCACCGCCAAGGACAGCTACTTTTTTCACCTTGGCGTTCAGGTCCCCGACGACGCGGACTTTATCGACTCCAAAAGCTTCCTTTACTACCTTGGCATATTCGGAAAGGGTCGTCTCTTCAACTTGACCGATTCTTCCAAGTCCAAGTTGTTCCCCGGTATTATCAAGTCGATATATATCATAGGCGACTTCCTCATAAGGATGGGTTTTGATCATGGCCTGGATGACCTTTTTTTCAATGCTTTGCGGAAAAACAGTTTCTACCCGCACTTCATTTACTGCTTCAAGCTTTCCTTGTTCACCGATGTGAGGATCCGTATTTTCTCCCGGCAGGAAACGTCCTTCCCCCGGCCCGGAGAACGAACAATGGCTATAGTTTCCAATCGCCCCTGCCCCTGCATTTCCTAATGCTCCTCTCAGTGTTTCAGCATCTTCCTCAGGCACGAAAACGACAAGCTTTTTCAACTCATCTTCATAAGTTGGCACCAGCACTTGAGGGTTCTTTAAACCAAGAGCAGCAGCCAGGAGGTCATTTACGCC
>NZ_MPZN01000136.1 GCF_002936985.1 Microterricola pindariensis
GCAAAATGACCCCGTAACTTCGGGAGAAGGGGTGCTCATTTGGGTGAATAGCCCGGATGAGCCGCAGTGAATAGGCCCAGGCGACTGTTTAGCAAAAACACAGGTCTCTGCGAAGCCGCAAGGCGAAGTATAGGGGCTGACGCCTGCCCGGTGCTGGAAGGTTAAGAGGAGGGGTTAGCTCACGCGAAGCTCTGAATCGAAGCCCCAGTAAACGGCGGCCGTAACTATAACGGTCCTAAGGTAGCGAAATTCCTTGTCGGGTAAGTTCCGACCCGCACGAAAGGCGTAACGATCTGGGCACTGTCTCAACGAGAGACTCGGTGAAATTATAGTACCTGTGAAGATGCAGGTTACCCGCGACAGGACGGAAAGACCCCGTGGAGCTTTACTGTAGCCTGATATTGAATTTTGGTACAGCTTGTACAGGATAGGTAGGAGCCTGAGAAACCGGAGCGCCAGCTTCGGTGGAGGCGTCGGTGGGATACTACCCTGGCTGTATTGAAATTCTAACCCACGCCCCTAATCGGGGCGGGAGACAGTGTCAGGTGGGCA
>NZ_MPZN01000137.1 GCF_002936985.1 Microterricola pindariensis
AGAAATACAAGACAGATAATGGTACACCGCAAGGTGGAGTGATATCTCCGATATTAGCCAATGTCTATCTCCATTACGTTCTTGATCTATGGTTTGAAAAAGTGGTTAGGAAACAATGTAAAGGCCAGGCATATATAGTAAGATACGCAGATGATTTTGTTTGTTGTTTTCAGAATAAAAGTGAAGCCCAGCAATTCTTCCATTCTTTAAAAGCGAGGTTAAAGAAATTTAACCTGGAAATAGCCGAGGATAAAACTAAAATAATTCCCTTCGGACGGTTTGCGGAAAAGAATGCAAAACGTGACGAGACTGGCAAACCAGATACCTTTGATTTCCTCGGATTCACACACTATTGTGGGATAAGTAAACACGGAAAGTTCCGAGTAAAGCGGAAAACCAGCAGGAGGAAAGTCCAAGGTAAACTAAAAGATACCAAAGAATGGCTGAAGAATAATAGGAATAAAGATATCCATATGATTATGGATAGATTTAAACGCTACACTAACAGGTTAATTACAACTA
>NZ_MPZN01000138.1 GCF_002936985.1 Microterricola pindariensis
TGACACCGCGTCGGACGGTCACCGTCTTGCCGGCCTCCACCCGGCCCATCCGGGCGGCGTGGTGGCCGGTGAGGTACACGTCGGAGAGCGTGAGCAGTGCCGGGTAGAGCGCCTCGTCGACGCGGCCGGGCACCTTCACCAGCGATCCGTCGGCGAGGGGCACGCGCACCGCCTCGGCCGGCGCGGGCCCCGCGGTGATCACCGGCGTCGACGGCCCCCTCGTCGGCCGGGTCGAAGTCGCCCGGCCAGCCGCTCACCTCGGCGTAGCGGAATCCGTGAAAGGTGAACTCGGGCTGCCACTCCTTTCGGCGCGGTTCTTGTGCGCAGTTGTTCGGCGCAATTGTTCGGCGCGGTTGTTCAGCGCAGTTGTTCTGCGCGGTGTCTCAGCTCACCACGGTGGCGCTGGAGTGATCGGCGGACACGTGCAGGAGCATCTTGTCGGGGCTGATGTCGATGCCGACCTCGGCCTCGGCTACGAGACCGCGCCGTGGTGGCTGGGCGGCAGTTGCCGAAGCCGAAC
>NZ_MPZN01000139.1 GCF_002936985.1 Microterricola pindariensis
GGTCGGAGACGAATGCTGGGCGTGTGCAAGGAGACACCTCGACGGCCCGGTTAAGCTCTCCTCACCCCTTGTTCATCAGCACATTGGGTCTCCTACTCGGCCTTCTCGTGGGCACAGCCTGGCTGTACCACCCCCGAGAAGGAGGGCAGAAGAGAACCTTCCGTAACCCGCACGCAACGACACGAGATCGGCCTAGGCCATGAACGCAATTCACGACGCTGCTCCATTCCCCGAGGCTGCCCCAGTTCGAGTGTTCATGGATCTGCAGGGCAATGTCACCGCGGGCACAGGCGACGGCCACCTCCAGAGCGGTGGGGGTCAGGCCGATCTCGGCCGCGCCCTGCGGGCCGCGGGCGGCACCGTCTGCGGCGTCGCGGTGCTGGCCGAAACCCGCCTGCGCAACCCTCCGGCAGAGACTCGTGGCACCTTCGGATGAAATGGCGATGACTTTCACTGGGGCAGCGACTACGGTGGGCCTAAAGGCGAGAAAGGTCCGCCCAGTAGACGCCGGGCGGC
>NZ_MPZN01000140.1 GCF_002936985.1 Microterricola pindariensis
GTCGCGGCGGGAAAGGCGCCCCACGGCGCCTCCGAGCGCGATCCGCGGGTACACCTCGTGCGCGGGCCGGCGGCCGGGGTCTGCGCGGCCCGCAACAGCGGGATCGCTGCAGCCGAAGGGCGCTACATCGCCTTCCTCGCGGCGCGGCCCCCTCCAGCCGACGTGCGGAGGCCGGCCGCGGGAGCAAGCTGCCGCCACCACCGTTGGTCGAGTAGGCGCGCCAGCGCCGTATCGAGACCCGGCGACCCGACCTCGCCAACCTCCCCTCGCGCTCGTCCGTCCTCGGCCGAGCGCCCTCCCCACGTCGGCCGAGCGCCCCTCCCCACTTCGGCTGGACGCCTCTTCCCACTTCGGCTGGACGCCTCTTCCCACGTCGGCTGGACGCCTCTTCCCACGTCGGCTGAGCGAGGAACGAGCGAAGCCCCGGAGCCACAACCTGACACGGCTGCTCGTGTGCGCACCAATGCCGCACGAGGCTCGGGCGCCGCACCCCAGATGCTGCAGGCGCAT
>NZ_MPZN01000141.1 GCF_002936985.1 Microterricola pindariensis
CATGATGATCGGGAACATCAGCACGAACAGGTTGCCCACCTTGACGGAGACCCGGGTGAGCTGCTCGTTGGCGACGCGGTAGCGCTCGGACTCGAATCGGGCTTCGACACACTCCCCGGCGGTACCCGCTTTCGAGCTGCAGCAGCAGATCAAGCGGGTGTTCGACCCGGCCGGCATCCTGAACCCCGGCAAGGTCTTCTAGGGCGCCCAACCACCCCGTTGGCTCGAGGGAGCACACCCACCCCGTTGGCTCGAGGGAGCCTGCGACCGAAGCCAACAGCCGGGGCCTGCAGGCGTAGGCTCAGTGCGGCGCACGACCAGGAGGCACGGATGTTCAGCAGCTACACCGCCGGCGAACGGGATGCTCTCCGAGATCCTCGGCGAGGCGGGCTGGAACACCTACATCGTGGGCAAATGGCACCTCTGCCCCGACGACGAGATGAATGTCGCGTCGACCAGGCGGAACTGGCCGAGCGGGCGCGGCTTCGAGCGCTTCTACGGCTTCC